>NZ_JBBNHG010000031.1:0-575245 GCF_040094675.1 Coprococcus hominis (ex Arizal et al. 2022) | reverse complement strand
TTAGAGGTTTTGAGAACGGAAAGATGATTTGTTAAGAGGTTAGATATAAGATCTTTGTATGAAGTTCTGAAGGTACAGAAAGAAAAGACCGATGAGGTCTTTTTTTTGTGCCATTTAAGTTGACAGTACGTAGTGAATTTTATAAAATAATATTAAGTATTTTTAAAATATGAAATGATATGATTTGGGGTGTTTATATTGAAATATATATTCTTTGGGAGTTTGGTTATCTTATTGATTCCCCTCTTATTTTGTATATATACAGTACAACGGATAGAAAAAAACGCTTTACGGAATTCGGTGTTTGGATTACTGCTTTCACAGACAGGAATGGTTATGCTGTATGGTATGGCGTTGATGACAGTCGATGAGAAGCTGGCATTGTTTTTTTATGCACTTTTTTATTTTTGTGTAGATTTTATGACGTTGTTGCTGTTTATTTATAGTCGTGTATATGCTGACACCTATCGGCATAAAGTATGGATGCGTCCGGTAACGTATATCCTGTTGCTTACAGATGCGATTGTGTTATTTTCAAATCTTAGAGTGCAGAATGTATTCCATGTGGCTCCGATGACAGACCAGTTCGGTAATGTTTATTATGGTGTAAAAAGCTATGGTATCTTGTATGGGGTTCATACATTGATTTGTTATGCATTTGCTGCGGCATGTCTGATTGTTCTGCTTGTCCGCAGGTCAAAATGCCCAAGAATTTTTCAAGTAAATTATTCTTCGATCATTATTACGCTTATATTGACCGCAATTGCAAATATTATGTTTTTCAAGTTTGAATTCATTTACGATTTTTCATTGATCGGATATACCGCATTATGTTGTGCAATCACTTATTTTACATTCTTTCATATTCCGGCGGGCCTTGTAGAAAAAATGCTGGCCTTGTTTATTAAGACTATCGATGACGGAGTTGTCTGTTATGATGTAAAAGGGAAATGCATTCATGCAAATGAACAGGCAAAGAAGATTCTTCATGTGTCTGAGCTTTCTGCACTTGATAAAAAGTTGCAGGGCTGGCTGAATGGAAAAAATCTTCGGGATATTCATGATATTGCATGGAAAGAACAATTTCGAATAGATGGAAAAGTACATTTCTTTCAGTTTCAATATAAGAAGATGATATATGAGAATCACGAGATTGGAAGCTTTTTTTTGTTACATGACCGAACGGAAGAAGTGGAGCGTGTGAAATCTGAACAGTATAAGGCAAACCATGATGCATTGACAGGTATTTATAATCGGGAATATTTTTATGAGTGCGCAGAACAGATGTTACGGGAGAATTCAGATACGGCGTTTTATATTGTTTGTAGTGATATCCGTGATTTTAAGATTGTGAACGATGTATATGGAAGTAAAAAGGGGGATGATATTTTAATAAAACAGGCAGAAAGTCTGAAACAGAAAACTCCGGCAGGTTGTATTTATGGGCGGTTGGCAGGTGACCGGTTTGCACTGCTTTTGCCAAAGGAATTATTTCAGGAAAACATATTTCGACGGGAGATTTCGCGAATTGAGCATATAGAAGGTAATTCCAGTTTTAGGCTGCGTATGTATATGGGAATCTATGAAGTAGACGATAGGAATACACCGGTTGCAGTTATGTGTGACCGGGCTATTATGGCAATCAAAACCATCAAGGATGATGTTTCAAACCGTATCAGCTATTATGATAAGGAGCTGCGGGAGACTGCACTCAAGGAACAGGGAATTATCAGTCAGTTCCATGATGCGTTAGAGGGCGGACAGTTCTGCTTTTATATTCAGCCACAGATATCTGCGGACGGTGTTGTGCGTGGTGGAGAAGCACTGGTTCGCTGGATTCATCCAGAGCGTGGTATGATTCCGCCGGGAGAGTTTATTGAGCTGTTTGAGCGGACCGGTCTGATCAGTGAGTTGGATCGTTACATATGGGAGAAAGCCTGTATCCAGCTTCGCGACTGGTGCAGACAGGGACATGCAGATTTTTATTTGTCAGTAAACATTTCACCACGTGATTTTTATTATATGGATATCTATAAAGTGTTTACTCAACTGGTACAAAAGCATGGCTTCGAAGCGAAGAATCTTCATCTGGAAATCACGGAAACGGCAGTCATGTCGGATACGAAAAAAGTAATCCGTCTGGTAAACAAACTGCGGCAGTATGGGTTTAAGGTGGAGATGGATGATTTTGGAAGCGGATATTCTTCTTTGAATATGTTGAAGGATATCAAGATGGATACAATCAAACTGGATATGGGATTTTTACGTAAGACCAGAAATAATGAACGAAGTATGTCAATCGTAAGCAATGTTATTCATTTGTCGAAACGACTGGGGATGGAGGTTGTTACCGAGGGAGTAGAAACCAGGGAACAGGTGGATGCATTAACCATGATGGGGTGCGATGTATTTCAAGGATATTATTTTGCAAAACCAATGTCGGTTTGGGATTATGAAGACAAATATATTTCAACCGAAGGATAGGGGAGATAGGATTGAAGAGTGCGATGTTAGCGATTATGCTGATTATGATTGTTTTGTTGGTATATCGCATTGTTATGATCAAGCAGATAGAACAGACACAGGTTGCGAAGGATGTGGTACGGCTTCATACTGTAGCTGCATCAACCATTTTGTTTTATGCCATGACGATTCTGGATATCAATGATACAGTTGCATTGGCGTCGTATGGCTTGTATTTTTGGTGCAGTGATTTCCTGTTGATATTGTTTTTTATTTATATTAATGATTTTACACAGGAGACGTTTGTCAACAAACGTGGAGGTTTAATCCTTGGGATATTGATAGCGATTGACGGGATTCTGTGTGGCATTAATGTATATAATCAGATGTTATTTTCGGTTGTATTATCCGGAGATAAAGCAGAGGGATATTATTACAAAGTCACCTCAAGAACGTGGCTTTATTCATATCACAAGTTGTTCGTGTATATGTTTGCGGTTATGACATTTCTGCTGTTAGCTTATGAAATCTATAAGGCGGCACGAATTTATGTGAAACAGTATTATGCAATTTTGTATTGCTTTTTGCTGATGATTGCAACAAATGTTGTTTATGAGGTGCTCAACCTGGAGTTTGATTACTCCGTGTTATTTTACGGAATTACCGCTGCCGGCATCTATTATATTACATTTCAGTATGTGCCGAAGGGGTTGGTGGAGAAAACACTTGTTATGGTGGTACAAAATTTCACAGATGGTGTTGTCTGCATGGATATCAAAGGACGATGCATCTATGCCAATGTGTATGCCAGACAGGTATTTCATGTAGATAAAGATACTCGTGTGATCGAGAACTATTACCGGTCGTGGAAGGGTGATCGCAAACCGGAAGAAATCGAGGAATGCAGTTGGCAGGGCGAGACAGAAATCAATGGTAAACAGAATTTTTTTGCTGCACGATATCGGGGAATCTGGGATGAAGACAACCGTTTTATCGGTTGTTATTATGTACTGCATGATGAAACAGAACATCGGAAAAAACTGGAGGAAGAACGCTACAGGAGTAATTATGATTCGCTGACAGGTCTGTTCAACCGTGAGCATTTTTATGAAACTGTTGAGCAGCAGATCGTCGCAAATCCAAATGTAAAGTATAGCATTCTGTGTGCGGATATTCAGAACTTTAAGATCATCAACGATGTGTTTGGAATTGAGCGTGGCGACGCGGTGTTACGGTCTCTGGCAAACATGTTCCGAAATCTGGCGACGGGCGATACAGTACTGGCGAGACTTTCGGCAGATCGATTTGCAGTCTGCGTGCGCGATGAGAAGCTCAACCATGAGCGATATTTGGAGGAATTGGATCTGATTAGCCATATTGGAGATAATAATTCTTACCACGCACGGATTTATACCGGAATCTGTCCAATCCGGAACATCAAAACACCGATATCTGTCTACTGTGACAGGGCATTTCTGGCAATTGAATCGATTAAGGGGGATTATCAGCAGTCCATTGCATATTATGATGATGAATTGCGAAAACAGATGCTGGAGCGACAGCATATGGTCAGTGATTTTCGCTCTGCAATAGCAAAACAGGAATTTCGGCTATATTTGCAGCCACAGGTAGATGAGCAGGGAACGATGCTTGGCGCGGAGGCATTGGTGCGCTGGTTCCGTCCGGTGCATGGCATGATGCTGCCGGAGGAGTTTGTCGATGTGTTTGAAAAATCCGGTCTGATCAGCGCGATGGATCAGTATGTATGGGAGCTTGCCTGTAAGGAGTTGCAGCGTTGGAAAGCGATGGGAAAAGAGCAGTATTACATATCGGTCAATGTATCACCGAAGGATTTTTATTTCTTAGATATTTATACAACTCTGACAACTCTGGTGGAATGTTATGAGATTGATCCGGATAAGCTGCGTCTGGAGATTACAGAAACGTCCGTCATGAAAGATGCGAATAAACATCTGGCGTTGATCGATGATCTCCGGACATATGGGTTCCGTGTGGTGATGGATGATTTTGGACGTGGATACTCGTCATTGAATATGCTGCAGGACATGAATCTGGATGCAATCAAGATTGATATGGAATTCCTGCGGAGAAATGAAGATCCGGAGCGTAGCCGGATGATTCTGGAAATGGTACTGAATCTGGCAAAGGAGCTGGATATCCATGTAGTGACAGAGGGCGTCGAACAAAAAGACCAGCTTCAGTATATGCAGGAGCTTGGATGTACATTGTTCCAGGGCTACTATTTTGCAAAACCGATGCCGGTCAATCAGTTCGAGAAAACTTATTTTTAACTTAAGCGAGCAGGGTTTCCCATGTCTCGTAAAGTGCGGAGAGCGTTTCTTCCAGCTCTTCGCGCTTTTTTGATAGCTCGCCGAGTTTGGCAGAGTTTGTTGCGTATTCAGGATTTAAGAATTCCTCGTCAATCTGCGCAATCGCTGCCTCTGTTTCTTCAATTTTTTGTTCTGTTTTTTTGATATCGTTTTCTTTCTTACGAAGTCGTGCCTGTTCTTCCTTCTGCTTTTTGTAATCATCTTTGCCGGAAGGAGTGGCAGAAGGTGCTGTTGCGGTGTCTGCGGAAGTATCCGTCTGTTTCGGTGCAGCCGCCTCGTACACCTGATCCTTGTGACTTTCGTAATAATCGTAATTTCCGATAAAGCTGTAAAGCTGTTCGTCCTTTAATTCCAGAATCCGGGTTGCAATCCGGTTGATGAAATAACGGTCATGACTGACAACAAATACGGTTCCGGTATAGCTGCGGATTGCATCCTCCAAGATACCCTTGGACTGGATATCCAGATGGTTTGTCGGCTCATCTAGGATTAAGAAATTGGCAGGGGAGAGCATGAGCTTGGCAAGGGACACACGTCCACGCTCGCCGCCGCTTAAATCTTCAATCTTCTTAAATACGTCGTCTCCGGTAAATAAAAAGGCTGCCAGTACATTTCGGATTTTTGTGTTGGTCAGATCAGGGTAGGCATCGCTGATCTCCTCGAAGATCGTCTTATGCAGGGAGAGTACCTGATGCTCCTGGTCGTAATAGCCGATATGTACGCGCGAGCCAAGGGCAATCGTTCCGGCGTCCTTCGGTACAAGATGATTGACCATCTTTAAGATCGTGGTCTTTCCAGTTCCGTTTCCGCCAATTAGGGCGACCTTTTCGCCGCGCTTGATATCAAAGTCAAGATCTTGGAACAGACAGTTTGTGCCGAAAGATTTCGCCAGATGCGTGACGGTTAAGACGTCATTCCCGCTTTCCACAGATGGCTCTAAGGTGAGCCGCATCTCGGAGGCAACCTCGGTCGGCTTGTCTAAGACTTCAATCTTATCTAACATCTTTTCACGGCTTTCCGCACGTTTGATGGACTTCTCACGGTTAAATTGCTTGAGTTTCGTGATGACAGCTTCCTGATGCTTGATTTCCTGCTGCTGGTTTAAGTAGGCCTTCATCATATTGGCACGGATCTCTGCGCGCTTGGATGCAAAGTAGGTGTAGTTTCCGTGGTAGACGGTTGCCTTTTTGTTGTCGATTTCTACGATCTGCGTTGCAATCCGATCAATGAAATAGCGGTCATGGCTGACCACGATCACACTACCAGGATAAGAGGACAGGAAAGACTCGAGCCATGAAATACTTGGCATGTCCAGATGGTTTGTCGGCTCATCGAGGATGATGATGTCCGGGCGTGTCAGAAGCAGACGTCCCAGTGCGATTCGCATCTTCTGACCACCGGATAATGTATTGATATGGCGGTCATAGTCCTCCGGACCAAAACCGAGTCCTTTTAAAACGCCTGTAATCTCACTCTCATAAGAATACCCATTGTCGCGGTCGTATTTGCTGCTCAGGCGGTTGTAGGTCTCTAAGATCTTCTCTAATTCTTCGCCTTCTGCATGCTTCATATCCTGTTCTAAACGGCGGATATTCGCCTCTAAATCAAGGATGTACTGTTTGGTTGCAAGCATTTCGCCATAGATCGTGTTGTCAAAGGAGATATCCTGATGCTGGGACAGATACCCAATCGTGGTATCCTTGGCAATCACGACCTGTCCGCTGTCGGCGGATTCTTCGCCCATGATAATCTTTAGGAGCGTCGTTTTTCCAGAGCCGTTGATACCGACAATGGCGATCTTTTCTTTCTCGTTGACATGGAAGTTGATATCCTTCAAAACTTCCTTTGTGCCGAATGCTTTTGATATATTCTGGCATGCTAACAGCATGATAAATTCCTCCTGCGTGTTTCGAACAAATTCTACCAGTGCATTTTATCAAAAAGCGGGAGGACTTTCAATCATACATTGAAATAAGCACGAAAAAATGGTATACTAAAATATAATTATGCGAACAAATGTTTTGAGAATTTCCATGAAAAAGGAAGTGAAGGTTTTGTTATTTGGGAAAACGAGTCAGGCAAAAAAAGAGATAGAAGCACTGTTTCATGAAGTGCAGATCAATCTGGAGAACAACTACAAGGATCTGGCGATTTCTGCGCGGAAGCAGGCGGAGGTAAAGCTGGCTGAATATCAGGCAGCCGGGGAGCTAAAGGAAAAGGAATATAAGAAATTAAAAGAGCAGCTCGACGAATATACAAAACGAATGGAAGGATATCATCATTGATATGCAGCAGGGAATTGGTAGAAAAATAGTGATTGCGGTCGGCATGCTTGTAGTTGCAGGACTTTTGATCGTACTGTACCAGTGGGGGAATGCACGGGAGGATACATCAAAGGACAGGCAGCCTGCCGATGGACAGACGACGTACAGCTTCGCGATGGGAACATCAGTGTCGGTCAGTCTGTATGGGACACAGGATACGGAGTATGCAAAGATTGAACAGGCAATCAAAGACTTAGATGAGCAGGAGATATCATGGCGGCAGGAGGGCAGTGCCTTATATAAGCTGAACCACACATACACAGCGGGAGAAGCGGCAGAGGTTTCGGATACCTTGTATCTGGCGCTGACGCAGGCGTATAACATATGCCGGGACAGCCAGGGCGCACTGGATATTACGATCCGTCCACTGGCGAATCTCTGGAATATCGAGTCGGCGACGGAGAAAGATTTCCGGGTTCCAACTGACACAGAGATTAAGACTGTGCTTGAAAAGACAGGCTATGAGGCAGTGACGATTGGTGAATCGCAGACGGTGACGATCGACAAGTCCGATATGGTGTTAGATCTTGGCGCGGTTGGCAAGGGATTCGCACTGGATATTGCAGAACAGATATTAAAAGAAGATGCAGTAAGCGGCGGAACGATCAGTGTCGGCGGAAGCGTGCTTGTGTATGGTGCAAAAAAGGACGGCAGTTCATTTCGGGTAGGCATCCGTGATCCGCAGGGTGACGCAGAGGATATGATCGGTTATTTGGAATTTGCTTCGAACAGTAACACCTGTGTATCCACCTCCGGTGATTATGAAAAGTTTATCGAGAAGGATGGTACGAGGTATCATCATATTTTAAATCGTACAACCGGATATCCGGCGGAGTCAGGACTTGCTTCGGTGACAGTTGTATGCCAAAATGGCTTGTACAGCGATGCATTGTCGACGGCATGCTATGTGCTTGGCTATGAGAAGTCTTTGCCGTTGTTGCAGAAGTACAAGGCAGAGGCAGTATTTATTGACAAAGAAAATCAGGTGACTGTGACGGATGGACTGAAAGAACAGTATCATGCGGCACAGGCTGCACAGAAATAAAATAGAAGGCGAAAAGAGATGTTAAAAATGAAGTGGCTGGAACATTTAAAGACGATTACTGCACATAAGATTATGGTGATGCGGCATTGCTTTGCGGTTGGATTGTATAAGCAGGGACTGTTGCACGACCTGTCCAAATATTCATGGACGGAGTTTTCGATGGGCGCGAAATACTATCAGGGAAACCGCAGCCCGAACGATGCAGAGCGTGAGGATAAGGGATACACCTCTTCGTGGCTGCACCACAAGGGAAGAAACAAACACCATCTGGAGTACTGGGTGGATTACAATGTTGACAGAAGCGATACAAAACATTTGCTGGTTGGCTGTAAGATGCCGAAGGAATATGTGATTGAGATGTTCTGTGACCGTGTGGCAGCCTGCAAGATTTACAACAAGGAAAATTATTATGAGAAGCAGCCACTCGATTATTATATGAATGGCAGATCGAGACGTCTGCTGCATCCGGATTCCGCGAAGCTTCTGGAGAAGTATCTGAATATGCTTGCGAGAAAGGGCGAGGCTTATACCTTTCGTTATATTCATAATTATGAGGTGATTCCGCTGCGTCGGAAGAAGCTTGCGAAGTATCTGCCATTTTTGAAATATTTGTTTCCGTATGGAGAAGATTACTAGGAGATAAGATGAAATTTACACATTTACATGTGCATACGCAGTACAGTCTGTTGGACGGCTCGGCAAAGATCAAGGAGCTGGTTCCGCGTGCGAAAGAACTTGGCATGGATGCGCTGGCAATCACAGACCACGGTGCGATGTATGGCGTGATCGAATTTTATAAGACATGTAAGGCAAATGGAATCAAGCCGATCATCGGCTGTGAGGTGTATGTGGCACCGGGTTCCAGGTTTGACCGTGAGGTGGTAAAGGGAGAAAACCGGTATTACCATCTCGTTCTGCTTGCAAAAAACAACGAGGGATACCACAACCTCTGTAAGATCGTGACACGTGGCTACACGGAGGGCTATTATTATAAACCGCGTGTGGACATGGAGGTGCTGGAGAAATACCATGAGGGTATCATTGCACTTTCGGCATGCCTGGCTGGTGAGGTTGCGACTGACTTGCGTCAGGAGCAGTATGAGAAAGCAAAAGAAGCAGCATTGCGTCATCTGAAGATCTTTGGCGAGGGCAATTATTATCTGGAGATGCAGGATCATGGCATCCCGGATCAGCGTACCGTCAATATGGGCGTGATGCGGTTGTCCAAAGAAACCGGCATCCCGATGGTTGTTACGAACGATTCCCATTATATCAACAAAGAGGACTGGGAGGCACATGATATTCTGCTCTGTATCCAGACGGGAAAGACGGTCAATGACGAAGATCGTATGCGCTATGAGGAAGGACAGTTCTATCTGAAATCTCCGGAGGAGATGGAGGCGCTGTTCCCATATGCAAAGGAAGCATTGGAGAATACGAACAAGATCGCAGATATGTGTAATGTCGAGATCGTATTTGGTGAGCGGAAGCTTCCAAAATACGATGTGCCGGAGGGGTATGATTCCTTCTCGTATCTGACGATGCTCTGTGAGGAGGGCGCGAAAAAGCGGTATCCAGAGGTCACAGATGAGGTAAAGAACCGTCTGCATTATGAGCTTGACATGATTAAACAGATGGGCTTTGTTGATTATTTCCTGATTGTGTGGGATTTTGTCAATTACGCGAAAAGTCATGATATTCCGGTTGGACCGGGCAGAGGCTCTGCTGCCGGATCAATTGTATCCTATTGTCTGTATATTACGGATATCGAGCCGCTTCGGTACGATCTGCTGTTTGAACGATTCCTGAATCCGGAACGTGTATCGATGCCAGATATTGATATTGATTTCTGTGTCAACCGAAGACAGGAAGTCATTGATTACGTCGTACAGAAATACGGCAAGGAAAAGGTTGTCCAGATTGTCACTTTCGGTACGATGGCAGCAAAGATGTGTGTGCGCGACGTCGGTCGTGCGATGGCACTTCCATATAGTCTGTGTGATAAGGTTGCAAAGGCAATTCCGAACAAGGTTCCGGGCGTAAAAGATGTCACTCTTCCGGTGGCTTTGAAAGTAAGTCCAGACCTGAAGGAAATGTATGAGAATGAACCGGATGTAACAAAGCTGCTTGACATGGCAATGAAGCTCGAAGGTCTGCAACGGCATACGGGTGTACATCCCGCAGGCGTTATCATCGGTCAGAAGCCAATCGAGGAATATGTACCGCTCGCACGGAGCGTGGATGGTGGTATTGTCTGCCAGTATGAGAAAGACCCGGTGGAAGAGCTGGGGCTTTTGAAGATGGACTTTCTGGCATTGCGGAATCTGACTGTCATCAAGGACGCGTTAGACCGGATTGAAGAAAATCATGGTGTGAAGCTCAATATGTCGGAATTGGATATGAGTGATCCGGCAGTCTATGAGCTGTTATCAGAAGGAAAGACCGACGGCGTGTTCCAGTTGGAAAGTGCCGGTATGAAGTCTTTCATGAAGCAGTTGAAGCCGAAGAATCTGGATGAAATTATTGCCGGAATCTCGCTGTATCGTCCGGGACCGATGGATTTCATTCCGAAGTACTTAGCGAACCGTGAGCATCCAGAAAGTATCGTCTATGATACACCGAAGCTGGAGAAGATCCTGAAATCAACATACGGATGTATGGTATATCAGGAGCAGGTTATGCAGATCGTAATGGAGCTTGCCGGATATTCGATGGGACGTTCGGATCTGGTACGCCGTGCGATGGCGAAGAAAAAAGCGGACGTCATGGACAAAGAGCGGCAGTATTTTGTATATGGTAACGAGGAGTTAAACGTGCCGGGCTGTGTCAAAAACGGTATCCAGGAATCCGTCGCCAATAAAATCTTCGACGATATGGTCGATTTTGCGAACTATGCATTTAACAAGTCGCATGCGGCAGTGTATGCGGTGGTCGCATATCAGACCGCATATTTAAAGATCTATTATCCGGTTGAATACATGGCAGCGCTGATCTCGTCTGTCCGTGAAAATACGGAGAAGATGAGCAGTTATATCCAGACGTGTAAATCGCTTGGCATCAAAATCCTGCCGCCGGATATCAACAAAGGAAGCGGAGATTTCCTTGTCGATGGAAATGCGATCCGGTTTGGCTTGTCAGGATTAAGAAGTATCGGAGACGGTGTGACAGAAGTCGTGCACCAGGAGGTTGTTGCGAACGGTCCATTTACAAGCTTAGAGGATTTCTGTACGAGACTTTCTGGGAAGGAAGCAAACAAGCGGACGATCGAGAGCTTTATTTTAGCAGGAGCGTTTGACAGCTTCGGCTATAACCGCCATCAGATGATGATGGTGTATCCGGCTGTGTTAGAGCAGACGGCGAAAGAAAAGAAAAATGCCATGAGTGGACAGATGTCGCTGATGGATTTCCTTGGAGAGGAAGAAAAGACGGAATTTCAGGTGCGCTATCCGGATGTGGAGGAATACCCGAAGGATGAGCTGCTTGCAAAGGAAAAGGAGATTCTGGGTATCTATGTCAGTGGACATCCGCTGGAGGATGATCTGGATATTATAGAAGAATACACAACCGCGAAGTCGACGGCATTTCTGGCAGATACCGAGGAGGACGAGAATGCCGGAACGGAGATGGAGTTCGAAGAGCGTGAATGTGTCGTGGATAAATCCAGCTACACGATTGGCGGTCTGCTCACGGAGATTACGAAGAAGACAACACGAAACGGCGATGAGATGGCATTCCTTACTGTGGAGGATCTGTATGGTTCGGTTGAGGTTGTCGTGTTCGCCAGAGATTACCGGCAGAATAAAGACCGGTTTGTGAAGGATGCGAAGGTGCTGATCAAAGGAAATGCATCGGTCGATGAGCGGGGCGGCAAGCTGCTCTTCTCAAAGATGACAACCTTCGACGAGATACGGCAGGAACGTATAGCAGCCGGTAAGGAACTGTGGCTGCGCTTCACAGAATTAGAGACCTATATGCAGCAGGAGCAGGCACTCTATGCGACGCTCCGGCAGTATCCGGGCCGGGTGGTCGTGAAGGTACTGATCAAACCAGCCGGAGAAGGACAGGAGCAAAATATCAAGCTCAAGCAGTTACCGGATTTATACCGGGTCGATGCCAGTGAGACTCTGGTAGAGAAATTGAAACAGACATATGGAGAGGCGAATGTCATTCTCTTAGATAAGAAAGGAAACGGAGAAAAATCGTGATAACGTCAGCGTCAAACGACAAAATCAAAGAAATAAAAAAGCTGATCAAATCCGCCAGCCGGCGCAAAGAGACCGGACTTTATATCGTGGAGGGCATCCGCATGGTGCGGGAGATTCCGGCAGATGCGGTCAAGACACTTTATGTGGCGGAAAGCATGACAGACAAATTCGCAGATATCTGCAACCAGATACCGGCAGAGGTGGAAATTGTCAGGGATTCGGTTTTCCAGAGTATGTCGGATACAAACACGCCGCAGGGAATTCTGGCGGAGGTATATCAGACAGCCACAACGGAGGATGATTTATTTGCAGGTGATGCGGCACCGTTTCTTCTGATTATCGAACGACTGCAGGACCCGGGAAATCTTGGTACCATTATACGAACCGCAGAGGGTGCTGGGGTGACGGGTATTATCCTGAGTGCAGATACGGTCGACATCTACAACCCGAAGGTGATCCGTTCTACGATGGGATCGATCTTCCGGATGCCAATTGCCGTAGCCGAGGATCTGGCAGCGACGATCGATCGCGTGAAAACACGTGGAATCCCGGTTTATGGGGCGCATCTGGATGGGGCAACCTTCTATGAGAAAGATTTTACCGGTGGCTGTGCATTTCTGATCGGAAACGAAGGAAATGGTCTGTCCGATGAAATCAGCGCAAAAGCGGATGATCTGATCCGGATTCCGATGTGCGGACAGGTGGAGTCGTTAAATGCAGCGATTTCGACCGCGGTGATCGCATACGAGGTATTGCGACAGCGAAGCACAGGAAAAAAATGAAAAAGTTTGGAATATTACAATATAGGCACGCATATATTGTAAATGTACAATATTAAAAATTCACAGTTTATATGGGGATATAAATGAGGCTGTGAACATTGACAAGAGGGAGGAAAAAATATGACAGAGAAGATTTTGAACAACAATCAGGTGGTAGTAGCAGGAGAAATCGTATCAGATTTCCGATTCAGCCATGAGATATTCGGAGAGGGATTCTATATGGTGGATCTGGTAGTCAGCAGATTAAGCGATGCGCATGACGTGATTCCTTTGATGGTTTCCGATCGCCTGTTTGATGTAGAAAAATCCCACATCGGGGAAAAGGTACTGGCGAAGGGACAGTTCCGGTCGTACAACAAGCACGAGGAGAACAAGAACCGTTTGATCCTGTCTGTGTTTGTACGTGAGATCGAGGTGATCGACGCGGTGGATGACAAGGAGAACAAACCGAACCAGATATACTTAGACGGATACATATGCAAAGAGCCGATCTACCGTATGACGCCGCTTGGCAGAGAGATTGCAGATATTCTGCTCGCTGTGAACCGGGCATACGGAAAATCAGATTATATTCCTTGTATCTGCTGGGGCAGAAATGCCAGATTTGCAGGAAAGCTCGCAGTTGGTGAGCATGTGGCAATCTGGGGACGTATCCAGAGCCGGGAATATCAGAAAAAAATAGGAAATGATGAGATAGTCAATAAGGTCGCATACGAGGTGTCAGTCAGCAAGATGGAATGTTTGGAATAATGATTGACAGACCTGTATAACGATGATATACTATCCTTGATTTTGATTGAGTAGAGGTGCGGAATTCAAGAGTACTTTGCGGGATGACTTAGAGCAGTGGATCGCATGGAAAAGGGGAAACCGCCGAAGGACGACAGATGTCTAAGCACTGGAATCCTGGTTGTGCAATGAAGAATTGTATGACTGTCATTTGTAAGCATGCAGATGGAGCGCTACCGGAATTGAGACATTTCAAGCTGGCACTTTATCGGGTGCCAGCTTTATTTATGGTTATACCTTATAATTATTTAGGAGGAAGAGAAAGATGTCAATTTTTACAGGTTCAGCAGTTGCGATTGTAACACCATTTAAGAAGGATGGTTCGGTGGATTATGATAAGTTCCGTGACGTGATCGAGTATCAGATCGCTGGTGGAACCGACTGTATCGTTGTATGCGGAACGACAGGTGAGTCTTCAACCTTATCCCATGAAGAGCATCTTGACTGTATTCGTTTCTGTGCAGAGGTTGTCAACAAGCGTATTCCGGTTGTTGCAGGAACAGGTTCAAATTGTACAGAGACAGCTATTTATCTGTCTCAGGAAGCAGAGAAGTATGGCGTGGATGGTCTGCTTGTTGTAACACCATATTACAACAAGGCAACACAGAAAGGTCTGATCGCACATTACACAGCCGTTGCAAACAGCGTGACACTTCCAATTATCATGTACAACGTACCAAGCAGAACCGGTACGAACATCCAGCCGGAGACAGCCGTATATCTGGCTAAGAATGTAAAAAATATCGTAGCGATCAAGGAGGCAACTGGCAATCTGTCACAGGTTGCACGTCTGGTAAGCCTGGCAGATGGATGCCTCGATGTATATTCTGGAAATGATGATCAGGTTATGCCAATCCTGTCCCTTGGTGGAAAGGGCGTGATTTCTGTACTTGCAAATGTAGCTCCGAAGGAGACACATGATATGGTACAGAAGTACTTAGATGGTGATGTGGTTGGAGCCAGAGAGATTCAGATCAAGGCAATTCCTCTGTGTGAGGCACTGTTCTGTGAGGTAAACCCAATCCCTGTCAAGAAGGCAGTGGAACTGATGGGACTTTGCGAAGGCAACCTTCGTATGCCACTGACAGAGCTTGAGCCAGAGCATACAGAGCAGTTAAAGAAAGCAATGACAGGATTTGGTGTAAAAATCCAGTAATACAGATAGACAGACCGGGAGGAAAAACAAATGATTCGTGTGATTATGCATGGTTGTAACGGTAAGATGGGGCAGGTCATCACAGGACTTTGCAAGGAAGATCCGGATGTGGAGATCGTTGCCGGCATTGATGTCGTAGATAATAGAGAAAACGGATATCCGGTATTTACAGATATCAACGCATGTGATGTCAAGGCAGATGTGATTATTGATTTTGCAGCAGCCGTTGCGGTTGATAAGCTGCTTGATTATGCAGTTGATAAGCAGGTTCCAGTTGTACTTTGTACGACCGGACTTTCCCCGGAGCAGCTCAACAAGGTATCTCTTTGCTCTGAGAAGGTAGCAATCTTGAAGTCTGCCAACATGAGTCTGGGTATCAATACGTTGATGAAGCTCCTGAAGGATGCAGCAAATGTATTTGCACCAGCCGGTTATGATATTGAGATCGTAGAGAAGCATCATAATCAGAAAGTGGATGCACCATCGGGAACAGCACTGGCACTTGCCGATGCGATCAACGACGCCAGAGACAATGCGTATGAGTATGTCTATGACCGTTCGCAGGTAAGAAAGAAGCGTGACAAGAAAGAACTTGGTATCTCTGCGGTACGTGGCGGAACGATCGTCGGTGAGCATGAGGTGATTTTTGCAGGTGTGGACGAAGTGATCGAGTTTAAGCATACGGCTTATTCGAAGTCTGTATTTGCCAAGGGCGCAGTGGAAGCAGCAAAGTTTCTGGCAGGAAAGCCGGCAGGCTTTTATGATATGGCAGATGTGATTGGATAAGCGAGGAACGATTATGTATCAGGATGAAATTATTTTGTGCAGTGCTTCAAAGTACACGCAGAAGTATTATTTGAATGAAGATTTTGACAATCTGCCGACTGAGGTTAAAAAAGAGCTTCGGATTCTGTGCACGTTGTTCACAGAAGATGTTGGTGGAATCATTATGCTTGTGTTTGACAGTATGGGAAACCTGAATATTGTCACTGACGCGGCAGAGGAAGATATCCTGTACGACGAGATTGGCTGTGGTTTAAAAATCAAGCAGATCAGAAAGGAAAAGAAGGAATTGTTTGAACAGCTGGAGCTGTATTTTCAGACATTTTTCCTTAGCTAAGGGGAAGATATATGTTATTTGCAGTAGACGTTGGAAATACGAATATTACAGTAGGACTGTTTGATGGAAAAAAGCTGATCAAGACGTTCCGTATCACAACTGGTACGGCACGTACATCGGATGAGTATGGCGTGTATTTTGTGGATTGGCTTCGGGTACGGGATATACATGTTTCAGAGATCGATGCGGTTATTATCGCGTCCGTTGTACCGAAGGTTATGCACTCTCTGACGAGTGGTATCATCAAGTATCTGAACATTCAGCCGATTATTGTTGCACCAGGCATCAAGACTGGAATCAATATTGCAATTCCGGAACCAAAGACACTGGGTGCCGACCGTCTGGTCGATGCAGTGGCTGCGTATGAGTTGTATGGCGGCCCGGTAATCGTTGTAGATTTTGGAACTGCAACGACGCATGATCTGGTATTGGAAGGTGGCGTGTTCCATTCGGGGGCGACATCGCCGGGAATCCGACTGGCGGCAGCAGCACTCTGGTCCGGGACTGCAAAGCTTCCAGAAATCGAAATCAAGAGACCAGATACGATTCTGGCAAAGGATACAGTCAGCAGTATGCAGGCAGGTGTATTCTATGGCTATGTTGGTCAGACTGAGTATATTATCCGCAGGATCAAGGAAGAGTCCGGACTGGATAACATCAAGGTTGTGGCAACTGGCGGACTTGGTAAGCTGATTTCAGAGAATACCGATTGTATTGATTATTATGATGCAGACCTCACACTGAAAGGCTTGCAGTTAATTTACGAGAAACAATAAAGGACGAAACGATGGATTTTACTGGTAAAATCGCATTGGCACCAATGGCAGGTATCTGTGACCTGCCATTTCGTCTCTTATGCAAAGAGATGGGCTGTGATATCGTATACACGGAGATGGTGAGTGCCAAGGGCATGTATTATAACAACAAAAATACGGGACCGCTGCTTATGACAAAACCGGAGGAAGCGCCAATTGGCGTGCAGATCTTTGGCAGTGAACCGGAGCTTATGGCATCACAGGCAAAAAGACTGGAGGATAAGGGATTTTCTTTTATCGATGTCAACATGGGATGCCCGGTTCCGAAGATCGTCAACAACGGCGAAGGTTCCGCGCTGATGAAACAGCCAGAATTGATCGGAGATATTGTCGATGCACTGGTGCATGCGGTTTCGCTTCCAGTTACGATCAAGATCCGGGCAGGCTTTGATGCAGAGCATATCAATGCGCTGGAGGTGGCACGGATCGCGGAGCAGGCAGGCGTTTCTGCAATCGCGGTGCATGGAAGAACAAGAGAACAGTATTATCACGGACAGGCAGACTGGGATGTGATCCGGCAGGTCAAAGAAGCAGTGTCTGTGCCGGTAATTGGCAACGGTGACATTACCTGTGCGGAGGATGTGCTTGCAATGCGGGCACAGACGGGCTGTGACAGTGTGATGATCGGAAGGGCGGCGAAAGGAAATCCTTGGATCTTTCAGGATATCAGTCATTTCCTGAAAACCGGAGAACATCTGGAAAAGCCGAGTGTGGAAGAACGGAAAGCGATGATGCTGCGCCATGCGTCTTTGATGGTGGAATACAAAGGGGAATTCACCGGGATACATGAGATGCGTAAGCATGTGGCTTGGTACACGCAGGGCATGCCGGATTCGGCGAAGCTGCGCGCGAAGATCAATATGGTGGAAACCTACGATGCACTTGCGGCTATGGTGCAGGCGCTGTAAGCTTTTTGGAGATAGAAATCGAAGTATAAGCGGTGTGATACTGCTCGTTTGTCATGGAGACAATGTAATTTCTGGCGTATGCCTTACTGATTCCATGTGCTGCGAGTGTGTCCGCCGCTTTGTTGTATGCGATGGCAGCGGAAATCTCGTCTGCGTAAGTGCCGACGATGAAATCGCCATTTACGTGGATTTTAGTCTGGTATTGCACCTGACCGGAAGCGGATTCTTTTCTCTGGACGCCGGCATACTGGTTGATGATCTCGATGTTGGAATAACGGAAATCAAGTGCATCGCCGTTTGTCATGCGGTAGTCTCTGCCGTAGACAGAAAACGGACGGATGCCGTAGCGGGACAGGATGCTGTACTGGCTTCCGTAGTCGCTGACGAAGAGATAACCGCCTTTTTTCTGGATTTTCTTAGATGCATAGAAGAACAGATCATCCCGGTCGAACTTCAGAATCTCTGTGGCAGACATATGGTATTCAAAATATTTTCTGCGCAGGTAGATCGGTGTTTTGAAATAAATGCCGTTGTCGCGGAAGTTGATGAGACATACGAATTTGTCATGGGAAAGGCAGGAAAACAGGCTGTATTCTGACAGCGTGATCTCTGCGTGATCCAAGATCAGGCGTGCTTCCCTGTAGGTGCGCGAAGCAAGCTCCTCTGTTGCGAAGCTGCCAAGGCTGATATGTTTTTTCAGATATGTGATGGAAGCACGGTAATAGGTGCTGCCATCTTTTTTGGTTGCTGTATAGATACCAGGTAAAGCTGCCATAATCTGAGTGAGGGGAAATCCTTTCCGTGATATTATGTGCCATAAAAATACAAAATCCGCACATAAAATCAGTATAACGGCTGCACAGGAAAAAGTCCAGTCTGCCGATCGAAAAAAGTCGTGAAAAAGTCGCGAAATTACTTGACCGAACGGCATTCTTGAATTATAATCATGAAAGTGTAAATGTAACCTTTTTGTAACAATTTTATCATAAATTCCAAATCGGAATTGCATGAGGAGAATAGGAACAATATGGACGCAGGTAAAATCGCAACGATTGAATTGAATATGGATTCCAAAGAAAAAAAGGATAAGAAACAGAGAGAACCGGGGAAAATGAAAAGTTTCCTGCAGGCATACGGAAAGTATGTAGGTGCTGGCGCTGTGGCACTTGCATTGGTCATTGTCTGTGCAGTCTCACTGGCAGACCGGATCGCAAATCGTGAGGTTGCAACCGGTGTTATGATGACCGTTGCAGATCTGACGAAGGATAAAGAACCATTTTCAGGAGATCTGTTTGCAAGTACTGCAATCAGCTACAATGATATGGTAAACGTAAATTATGAGACAGACCAGCTTGCACAGTTAGAGCGTGCAGAACAGCAGATTGATGAGATTCTGACAGCCAGAAGACAGGATAAACGGGATCAGGCGGCTTTGGAGGCATTGACCGCTGTGCATAGCGGACCGGGTGAGATTGGCGAGTACGATCCGAATGCCGTCGTTGTGGCATCCGCAGAGACCGATACAACAACTACTACGACAACCGCTTCTACACCGACGTATGTACCAGCCGATGCGAACGGAAAGTATCAGTATCTGGGTGAATACCTGCTGACTGCATACTGTCCATGTCCAATCTGTTGTGGTAAGTGGAGCAATATGGAGAATCCGATCACAGCAAGTGGTGCACGTGCGACAGCCGGATGGACAATTGCTGCACCGAAGAATTTTGCGTTTGGTACAAAGATCATGATCGATGGACAGATCTATGAAGTACAGGATCGTGGTGGTGCGATCACAGGAAATCATTTCGATGTGTTCTGCAATACACATCAGGAAGCTTTGAACTTTAACATGAGAACAACCTCTGCCTATCTGGTAGTTGAATAAAAGGAGAAAAAGATGGAACTGGTTTACAGAAGTACAAGAAATGCACAAGAGACAGCGACCGCTTCTATGGCGATTTTGAAAGGACTTGCAAACGAGGGTGGCTTATTTGTACCGGATACAATTCCGGCATTTGACAAGAGCCTGGAAGAGCTTTCCAAGATGGATTACCGTGAGGTTGCATATCAGGTTATGAAGCTGATGCTGACAGACTTCACAGAAGAAGAGCTTCGTCATTGTATCAACAGTGCATATGATTCGAAGTTCGATACAAAGGAGATTGCACCGCTCGTACATAAGGCAGGTGCGTATTATCTGGAACTGTTCCATGGCGCAACAATCGCGTTTAAGGATATGGCACTTTCCATTCTTCCATATCTGCTGACAACCTCAGCAAAGAAGAACGATGTGAAGAATGAGATCGTGATTCTGACTGCTACTTCCGGTGATACAGGTAAGGCTGCACTTGCAGGATTTGCAGATGTACCGGGAACGAAGATCATCGTATTTTATCCAAAGCATGGTGTAAGCCCAATTCAGGAAAAGCAGATGGTAACCCAGAAGGGTGATAATACATGTGTCATCGGTATCACAGGTAATTTTGATGACGCACAGACAGGCGTCAAGAAGATGTTCTCTGACAAGGAGTTGAACGAGTATCTGGCATCCAAGGGATATCAGTTCTCTTCTGCAAACTCCATCAATATCGGACGTCTTGTACCACAGATGGTATATTATGTATATGCATATACAAGACTCGTTGCAAATGGAGAGATCAAGGCTGGCGACAAGATCAATGTCGTTGTTCCAACCGGAAACTTCGGAAATATCTTAGCTGCTTTCTATGCAAAGCAGATGGGACTTCCAATCAACAAGTTTATCTGTGCATCGAATGAGAATAAGGTTCTGTACGATTTCTTCCGTACAGGTACATACGACAGAAAGAGAGAGTTCATCTTAACAACTTCTCCTTCTATGGATATTCTGATCTCCAGCAATCTGGAGCGTCTGATCTACCGTATCGCAGGCAATGATGCAGAGAAGAACAAGGCTTTGATGCAGGCATTAAACGGCAAGGGTGCTTACACGATCACAGACGATATGAAGAAGCAGTTGGCAGACTTCTACGGAAATTATGCATCTGAGGCAGAGACAGCCGCTACGATCAAGCGTGTATATGAGTCCGATCAGTACATCATGGATACCCATACAGCCGTAGCAGCATCGGTATATGACAAGTATGTGAAGGAGACTGGCGATACAACACCAACTGTGATCGCAAGTACAGCAAGCCCATACAAGTTTACGAGAAGCGTTATGAATGCAATCGACAGTGCATATGACAAGCAGTCTGATTTCGAACTTGTCGATGAGCTGAATAAGCTTTCTGGCGTGAAGGTACCACAGGCAATCGAAGACATCCGTCAGGCAGAGGTTCGTCACGATATCGTCTGCGACAAGGAAGACATGCTTGCAGAAGTAAAGAAGTTTTTGAATATTTAATAACATAGACGCGTTGAGAATACGCGCGGCAGTTCATTCGCACCATCCTGCCGTTAAACAAAACTAGGGCAAACCATAAATGACAGAGTTTATGTTGCGGGTGCTTTGTGCGCCCGCATTTTTTATTGAAGGGAGTTTTCGTATGTATACATTAAAGACAAATGCCAGCTTTGACAGTGCACATTTTCTGGCAGGCTATGAGGGAAAATGTTCAAACATTCATGGACATCACTGGACAGTGGAAATCGAGGTAGGAAGCAACAGTCTGGAGATGGGAGGAAATAACCGTGGTATGATCGTGGATTTCTCCAAATTAAAAACAGATCTGAAGAACATCGCAGATGCACTCGACCATTGTCTGATCGTGGAGATTGGAAGTCTGAAACGCAGAACGCTGGATGTGCTCGAAGAAGAGCATTTCAAGGTTGTAGAAGTGATGTTCCGACCGACTGCAGAGAACTTTGCAAAGTTCTTCTATGACGAGATGAAAGGAAAAGGCTATCATGTCTTAAAGGCAACGGTGTATGAGACACCAAATAACTGTGCCGCATATATGGAGTAATATGGGAAAGTATAAAGTAGTAGAAACGTTTGTCAGTATCAACGGCGAGGCAACCCATGCTGGAGAGCTTGCATGCTTTATCCGGTTTGCCGGATGTAATCTTACTTGTGGATACTGTGATACGAAATGGGCGAATGAACCGCAGGTGCCATACAAGAGTATGAGTGCGGAAGAAATCTATGCGTATATCAAATCCTGTGGCGTGAAAAATGTGACGCTGACGGGCGGAGAGCCGTTGATCCAGCCGGAAATTGAATGGTTGATCACACTTCTGTCAGCGGATAAAGCCCTGCGCGTAGAGATCGAGACGAACGGAAGCGTGGATATTGCCGGATACGATGCACGCCCAGAGAATGTCTGCATGACGCTTGACTATAAGCTTCCAGACAGTGGGATGGAGCAGTTTATGCGCACAGAAAATTACGCATGGTTAAAACCGCAGGATGCAGTGAAATTCGTTGTTTCGTCGACAAGAGATCTGGAAACGGCGAAGAAGATCATTGAGACATATGATCTGTGTGCGAAGGCAACCGTATATTTGAGTTCCGCATTTTCAGCGATCACACCGGCACAGATCGTAGAGTACATGATACAGGAAAACATGAAGGATGTCCGGTTACAGCTACAGATGCACAAATACATCTGGGATCCGGAGAAAAAAGGAGTATAAGATGGCAATCGATAAAGAAGCAATCAAAGAACATATCCGCGGGATTTTAGTTGCCCTTGGCGATGATCCCGACCGAGAAGGATTAAAGGAAACACCCGACCGGGTTGCCCGCATGTATGAGGAAGTATTTGAAGGAATGAACTATACGAACGATGAGATTGCAGAGATGTTCAACAAATCGTTCGAGCGTCCGGGCAAGGATACGAGTGACATGGTCCTGGTCAAGGATATCGAGGTGTTCAGTTATTGTGAGCACCATATGGCACTGATGTATGACATGCATGTATCAGTCGCTTATATTCCGAAGGGAAAAGTGCTCGGACTTAGCAAGATCGCACGGATTGCAGATATGGTCGCAAAACGCTTACAGTTGCAGGAAAGAATCGGTACCGATATCGCATATATTATGAGTAAGGTGACTGGAAGTGAGGATGTGGCAGTTGTGATCGAGGGAAGCCATAGCTGTATGACAGCTAGAGGTATCCGGAACGCAAGTGCAAAGACGTTCACGACGACATTTACCGGTGAGTTCGAGAAGAATGAGACATTGCAGAACAAACTGATGATGTTACTGAAATAAGAGCTGAACATAGAAGATGAAAACAGAGGATAAGAAGGAGTGATTATTATGCAGCATAAGAAGAACAAAGAAGCAGCCGTTGTTGTATTTAGTGGAGGACAGGACAGCACAACCTGTCTGCTGTATGCGAAGAAACATTATAAGAAGGTGTATGCCGTATCGTTTGATTATCACCAGAGACATGTGGCAGAGCTTGATGCAGCGAAGGAAATCTGTGAGAAGCTGGATGTGGAGCAGACAATCATGGATATGACATTGTTAAATCAGCTCGCACCGAATTCTCTGACCCGTGATGATATGAAGGTGGACAGCGATGCACCGGCAGAGGGTACACCAAATACATTTGTCGATGGAAGAAATATGCTGTTTTTGACATTTGCAGCGGTATTCGCAAAGCAGAAGGGTGTCACGGATATCCTGACGGGTGTATCCCAGAGTGATTTCTCTGGTTATCCAGATTGCAGAGATGAGTTTATCAAGTCCTTAAATGTATCTTTAAATCTGGCGATGGATTATGAATTTGACATTATCACACCGCTTATGTGGATTGACAAGGAAGAGACATGGGAGCTTGCCGATAAGCTCGGTGGATTTGATCTGGTTCGCAATATGACATTAACATGTTATAATGGCATCAAGGGCGATGGCTGTGGCAACTGCCCTGCATGTAAGCTGCGGAAAAAAGGCTTGGATGCATATCTTGCCAGACGATAAAGGATAATGGAGGGAAGCCATGAAACGCTTGTTATTTATTATCAATCCGAAAGCCGGACGAACGGCGATAAGAAATGATTTGTTTGAGATTATCATGGTATTTTCACAGGCTGGATACGAGGTCGTGACGTATCCGACACAGGGACCGGAGGATGCAGAACGCAAGGTGCGTGTCGACGGCGAAGATTACGATCTGATCGTGTGCGCAGGTGGCGATGGAACGCTCGATAACACGGTCTGCGGATACTCCAAGATGGGACACAAAAAAGTGCCGCTTGGTTATATCCCGGTTGGAACGACAAACGATTTCGCACGAAGCCTTCGTATCTCAAGAAAACCCATTGAAGCGGCAAATCAGATTGTAAATGGAAAATGTACGAAGGTTGATATCGGACAGTTCGCGGACAAGTCGTTTATCTACATTGCGGCATTCGGTATTTTCACCGATGTGTCATATAATACGAATCAGTCCCTGAAGAAGGCAATCGGACATTCGGCATATATTATTGAAGGAATTAAAAATATCGGAAATTATAAAGGCTTTAATCTGACGGCACAGTTTGACGAGAAGGTCATCACTGGAAAATATCTGTATGGTATGGTGACCAATACGCTTTCGGTTGGCGGATTCAAGCTGCGAGGAGCCAAGCATGTCGTGTTGGATGACGGAAAATTTGACTGCCTCTTTATCAAGATGCCATCAACACCGGCGGAGATGCAGCAGATCATCCGTGGACTTCTGCAAAATGAAGTTGAGGGAAATGAGATGTTCTTTGAATGCAAGGCGTCCCGTGTTGTTGTAGATGGAGAACAGGAGATCGCATGGACACTCGATGGGGAGTTTGGCGGAAGTTTGAAGCATGTGGAGATCTTAAACCAGCAGCAGGCGCTTGATATTATGCTGCCGCAGATCAACATTGAGGAAATGGCAAACCAGCCGAGTGATGACGATGACGCGATGGATGAAGAGCGTGACGAGGAGACTGCTTACACGGAAGATGATATTGATCTTGAAGATCTGTATAGCCGGTATGCACTGCATTATCCAGAGGAATCTGCACAGACAGAGCCGGATAAAAAAGAGTGAGAACCGCTTTGCTATGCCAATTCTTTACAAGTAAGAGAAAAAAGAATATAATAAGAATAATGCACACGTGCATAAAACGATGAAGATAAAATTTAGACAGCTAAATTGAAAGGGGAAAATAATGGGAAAGTATTTCGGAACAGACGGATTCCGCGGTGAGGCAAATGTAGACCTGACAGTGGAACATGCGTACAAGGTCGGAAGATATCTCGGATATTATTTTGGTAAGGAGAAGCAGGGGGATGACCGGGCACGAATCGTCATCGGAAAAGACACGAGACGTTCGAGCTATATGTTTGAGTATTCCTTAGTTGCCGGACTGACAGCGAGTGGCGCGGATGTATTTTTGATGCATGTCACACCGACACCGAGTGTGTCCTATATCGTGCGTGCCGATGAGTTTGACTGTGGAATTATGATTTCTGCGAGCCACAACCCATTTTATGATAACGGAATCAAGATCATTAACAGTCACGGTGCAAAGATGGATGCGGCTGTTGAAAAGTTGATTGAGGATTATATCGATGGACTGGTACCGGAGATTCCATTTGCAACGAAAGAAAAGATTGGACGGACGACGGATTATTCGATGGGTAGAAACCGTTATATCGGTTATCTGATGACACTCCCAACACGTGCATTCAAGAATCTGCGTGTCGGACTCGACTGTGCAAACGGTGCATCTTCGACGGTTGCGAAAGCAGTGTTCGATGCACTTGGCGCGAAGACATATGTCATCAATAACACACCGGATGGTACGAATATCAATACGAACTGTGGTTCTACCCATATTGAGGGGCTGCAGAAGTTTGTTGTAGAAAATAATTTAGATGCAGGATTTGCTTATGATGGCGATGCAGACCGTTGTCTGGCTGTTGATGAGAAGGGTAATCTGGTGGATGGCGATGCGATCATCTACATCTGTGGAAAATATCTGCGTGACCGTGGCAGACTGAACAATAACAAAGTCGTGACAACCGTCATGTCAAACCTTGGTCTGTACAAGGCATTAGATGCAGAAGGCATCGGCTATGAGAAGACTGCAGTCGGAGACAAATATGTCTATGAGTGTATGATGGAGAACGGATATATCCTCGGCGGTGAGCAGAGTGGACATATCATTTTCTCGAAGAATGCAAGAACGGGTGATGGCGTTCTGACATCCCTGAAGATCATGGAAGCAATGGTGGAAGAGAAGATGCCGCTTTCTGAACTGACACGCGGACTGACGATCTACCCACAGCTTCTGGTGAATGTTAAAGTTACAAGTAAGAAAGAAGTTATGGAAGACGCAGATGTACTTGCAGCCGCAAAGAAGGTGGAGGAAGCACTTGGAGATGATGGAAGAATTCTACTTCGCCAGAGTGGTACAGAGCCACTGATCCGTGTGATGGTGGAAGCCAAGACCGATGAAATCTGTAAAGAACATGTAGATGCGGTAGTCGATGTTATCCGAAGCAAAGGATACGAAGTACAGTAAGGATATAGAATGAATAATACCAGAAAACTTGAGACTTCACTTGTATTTCTTCTCAAGGCGATTTTGAATTTGATATTGTTCTTTGTATTGTATGGAATTTATGCGAAATCAAACTGGCAGCTGTGGAATCTGTCGCGAACATCCGGTATTACAATCGCAGCGTATGTAGTAATGCATTATATGTTTTCGACGATCTATGGACATTACGACATAGGAAAACGAAAGAGTAAACCGATCGTGCTGTCCCTGTTTTTGAATCAGGTATTTACAGATGTGATTTCTGTGATCGTTCTGTCGATCATGAATACAAACCAGATGAAAAACCAGAGCTTCAAGCTGGAACAGCCATATCTGCTTTTGCCGATTATTGCAATCCAGTTTGTGACGATCCTGATTTTCGTGTATGGCGGCAATCATTTGTATTTTAAGATCTATCAGCCGGAGGATTGTATTATCATTACATCTTCCCAGCAGAGCTTAAATGAGATTGTGCGCGGCGTTTTAAAATACAAGCTGCAATACAAGGTAAACAAGGTAGCGGACTATCGGGACGCAAACCTCAAGCAATACATTCTGGAGCATGATACGATATTTATCTATGACGTTCCGGTGCAGGATCGGACAAAGATCTTAGAGTACTGTTACCAGAATATGAAGAATGTGTATTTCAACCCGGATATGCATGATGTGATCGAGAAGAGTGCGAAGCATTTTATCTTAGACGACGTATCGGTATACTGTAATTATTCCAAGGGGCTGACTCTGGAGCAGCGGTTTATCAAGCGGGCGATGGATATTGTAATCTCTGTGATTGCGTTGATCCTTACCTCGCCGATTATGCTGGTTGTCAGCATTATGATCAAACTCGATGACCACGGAAGCCTCATTTTTAAGCAGAACCGTGCGACGCGGGACGGAAAGATCTTCTCTGTATACAAGTTCCGCACAATGCGGGAGAATGTAGAGAATTATTCTGTGGTGGAAGATGATGAGCGTGTGACGCGTGTCGGAAAATTCCTGCGGAAATACCGGCTGGATGAGATCCCACAGTTTTTCAATGTATTAAAGGGGGATATGAGTGTCGTTGGACCAAGACCGGAGATGCTGGCAAACGTATTTAACTATACATCGGTTCTGCCAGAGTTCGAGTACCGTCTGCGTGTGAAAGCAGGTATCACCGGACATGCGCAGATTGCCGGAAAGTATAACACATCCCCGAAGGATAAGCTGATCTTAGATCTGACGTATATTGAAGAATACAGCTTCTGGCTGGATATCAAGCTGTTGTTCCAGACGTTGATTGTCCTGTTTAAGAAGGACAGTACAGAAGCGTTCCACAGAGGCGAAGAGCTGGTGTTTGAAGAATATCAGCCACCAGAGTCGGTGAATCCCCCGGTTGAGGGAACAGAATAAAAAAAAGAACTGTTCACGAAAATGCGTGTACAGTTCTTTCTTTTTCTATATAACGGAATTGGAATACTTACAGGTTCTGCGCATACTCCTCAAATATGTAATCGTACATAGACGGCAGACCGACGAACTCACAGCCATAACGATAGCCGGCGTTGCCAATTGGTGTTACATACAGAATCTTCACAACGGATAAGATTACTTCTTCCCGGTTCTCGAATTCAATCGTTGCATTGAAATAATAATTGACCGGAAGCTTGGACAGGGACATAAAGCCGATACCAGCTTTGGATATATCGAAGACCTCGATTTCGGCATCAAGATTTTCGATTTTTACACCATCCTGCTTAAATAAATTAGAAACTTCCAATTTGAGTTTGATTGGAAGTCTGACGTTCTTTCTTTTTTCCTGCATACGAACCCTCCAGCTTGGAATTTTTATTAGATTGGCACTATTATATCAAAAAAACAAGTGAAACGCTATATAAATTCACGAAAACTCGAAAAAAACACATAAACTGTTTGATACTTTAAGTTATCTAGGTTATAATAAGCAAGGTTTGAAAAAATTATCAAAAAAAGAAGCGATATGCGGATAATAAGATTATAATGAGAGGAACGTGCGATATGAGTGATGTAATGGAACACTATCAGGATGATGGTCTGCACGAAGAATGTGGAGTCTTCGGTATGTATGACTTTGACGGACACGATGTGGCTAGAACGATTTACTACGGATTGTTCGCTTTGCAGCACAGAGGACAGGAAAGCTGTGGTATTGCGGTATCTGATACCGAAGGACCAAAGGGCAAGGTGCTGTCTTCTAAGGGTATGGGACTTGTGAATGAGGTATTCACACAGGAAGACTTAGATAAGCTCAAAGGCAATATCGGAGTTGGTCATGTACGATATTCAACAGCCGGTGCGAGTACCAGAGAGAATGCACAGCCGCTTGTACTGAATTATATCAAGGGTACCCTTGCCCTGGCACATAACGGGAATCTCGTCAATGCACCGGAGCTTCGAAGAGAACTCGCACATGATGGTGCAATCTTCCAGACGACGATCGACTCCGAGGTGATCGCATATCATATTGCCAGGGAACGTGTAAAGACATCTTCGGCAGAGGAAGCAGTTCAAAATGCCATGAAGAAGCTGGTCGGTTCCTATTCCCTGATTGTCATGAGTCCGAGAAAACTGATCGGTGCCCGTGATCCGTTTGGGTTCCGTCCACTCTGCATCGGAAAACGCGACAATGCGTACGTGCTTGCATCGGAAAGCTGCGCACTTGATACAATCGGTGCAGAATTTGTTCGGGATGTGGAACCGGGTGAGATGGTTGTTATATCACCGGAAAAAGGGATTGAAAGTCACAGAGAGTTGTGCCAGAAGGAACACGGCAGATGTGTGTTTGAATATATTTATTTTGCAAGACCGGATAGTGTGATTGATGGGATGAGTGTATATCAGTCGCGTATCATTGCCGGAAGATGTCTCGCAAAGGACAGCCCGGTGGACGCGGATTTGGTTGTTGGTGTACCGGAATCCGGAAATGCAGCGGCACTTGGCTATTCGCTCGAATCCGGTATTCCATACGGAACTGCTTTCGTAAAAAATGGCTATGTTGGACGAACCTTTATCAAGCCGAAGCAGAGTCAGCGTGAATCCAGTGTGCGCGTGAAGTTAAACGTGTTAAAGGATGCAGTTGCAGGAAAACGTGTGATCATGATCGATGATTCCATCGTGCGTGGAACGACGAGTGACCGGATCGTCAGTATGCTCAAGGAAGCCGGTGCGAAGGAAGTGCATGTGCGGATTTCATCCCCACCATTTTTGTATCCATGTTATTTCGGAACGGATGTACCGGACAGTGACCAGTTGATCGCATACAACCGTACCATTGAGGAAATCCGTCAGATCATCGGTGCGGATTCCCTTGGCTATCTGAAGCTGGAACGGCTGCCGGAACTGACCGGTGGCAGACAGTTCTGTCAGGGCTGTTTCACAGGAAAATGGCCAATTGATCCACCAAAAGAAGATATTCGTGGCGAATATGACGCATAAGGTGTATAATAGAAGAACATATGAGGAAAATATATAAATTTGGAGGTTTTTATGAGCAGAGACAAGTATGTAAGCCCACTTTCAGAGAGATACGCAAGCAAGGAGATGCAGTATATCTTCTCCCCGGACATGAAGTTCAAGACATGGAGAAAATTATGGATCGCACTTGCTGAGACCGAAAAGGAGCTTGGACTAAAAGATGCCGATGGCAACCCACGTATCACAGACGAGCAGATCGAAGAACTGAAAAGCCATGTAGAGGATATCAACTACGATGTGGCAAGAGAGCGTGAGAAGCTCGTGCGTCATGACGTTATGAGTCATGTGTATGCATATGGACAGCAGTGTCCGAAGGCAGCAGGTATCATCCATCTGGGTGCAACAAGCTGTTATGTTGGCGATAACACAGATGTCATCATTATGACAGAGGCAATGAAGCTCGTTCGTACAAAGCTGATCAATGTCATCAATGAGCTTGCAAAGTTTGCAGATACCTATAAGGATCTTCCGACTCTGGCATTTACACATTTCCAGCCTGCACAGCCAACGACAGTTGGTAAGCGTGCGACACTCTGGATGCAGGAGTTACTGCTGGATTTAGCAGACCTTGAATATATGATTGGACAGCAGAAGCTGCTTGGCTGTAAGGGAACAACCGGTACACAGGCAAGTTTCTTAGAGCTGTTTGAGGGCGACCATGAGACCGTGAAGAAAATCGATGGAAAGATTGCTGAGAAGATGGGATTTGCAGCCTGCTATCCGGTTTCCGGACAGACCTATTCCAGAAAGGTCGATGCGAGAGTCTTAAATGTACTTTCCGGCATTGCGATGTCAGCCCATAAGTTCTCTAACGATATCCGTCTTCTTCAGCATCTGAAGGAAGTAGAAGAGCCGTTCGAGAAGAACCAGATTGGTTCGTCAGCGATGGCATATAAGCGGAATCCTATGCGTAGTGAGCGTATCGCATCCCTGTCTGACTATGTGATGGCAGATGCTTTAAATCCGGCAATTGTGGCAAGTACACAGTGGTTTGAGCGTACACTGGATGATTCTGCAAACAAGCGAATTTCTGTACCGGAAGCATTCCTTGCCATCGATGGTATTCTGGATCTGTACTTGAATGTCGTAGATGGACTTGTCGTATATGACAAGGTGATCTACCAGCATTTCATGAAGGAGATTCCTTTCATGGCAACCGAGAACATCATGATGGATGCCGTAAAGCGTGGCGGAAATCGTCAGGAGCTGCATGAGAAGATCCGTGAGTATTCGATGATCGCGGGTGAGCAGGTGAAGAAGTATGGAAACGAGAATAACCTGGTAGAGCTGATCGCATGCGATTCTGCATTTGGCATGACACGCGAAGAGATCGAAGCTCTGCTTGATCCAAAGAACTTTGTTGGTCGTGCACCGGAGCAGACAGCCGAGTTCCTGGCAGAGCAGATTCATCCAATTCTCGATGCAAACAAAGATATCCTCGGCGTAAAGGCAGAGATTAACGTATAAGATGCGTAATCGTCGATGCGTATTGATTTTATTGTAAAAATAAAGTAGAATAGAAAGGTCGACTGCGGTCGATACACTATTAATTGCAAAGTGATAAAAACGGAGGTAACAGGTTAGACTATGGTACAGGCAGTAGTAGGCGCCAATTGGGGTGACGAAGGAAAAGGTAAAATTACAGACATGCTCGCAGAGAAGGCAGATATTATCGTGCGTTTTCAGGGTGGAGCAAATGCAGGTCATACAATCGTAAATAACTATGGAAAGTTTGCATTGCATACACTTCCTTCCGGCGTATTTTATGACCATACAACCAGCATTATCGGAAATGGTGTTGCATTGAATATCCCGGTGTTGTTCAATGAAGTAAAGTCAATTACAGACAAGGGCGTTCCGATGCCAAAGATCCTCGTATCGGATCGTGCACAGATGGTAATGCCATATCATGTATTATTTGATGCATATGAAGAAGAGAGACTGGCAGGAAAGTCTTTCGGCTCTACAAAGTCCGGTATTGCACCGTTTTATTCAGATAAATATGCAAAGATTGGTTTTCAGGTAAGTGAGTTGTTTGACGATGAGGCAGCCTTGCGCGACAAGATCGAGCGTGTGATCGCATCGAAGAACGTATTGTTAGAGTATCTGTACAAGAAGCCGCTTCTGACCGTGGATGAAGTGTACAACACATTGATGGAGTACAAGGAGATGGTAGCTCCGTTCGTATGTGATGTATCTGCTTATTTGTATAATGCAATCAAGGAAGGAAAGCATATCCTCTTAGAGGGACAGCTTGGTTCCATGAAGGATCCGGATCACGGTATCTATCCGATGGTAACATCTTCTTCCACACTGGCTGCTTATGGCGCGATTGGAGCAGGTATTCCTCCATATGAGATCAAGCAGATCGTAACAGTATGTAAGGCATATTCATCCGCTGTTGGAGCAGGTGAATTTGTCAGTGAGATATTCGGAGAAGAAGCGGATGAGCTTCGCCGCCGTGGTGGTGATGGAGGCGAGTTTGGTGCAACAACCGGACGTCCAAGACGTATGGGTTGGTTTGACTGTGTCGCATCTAAGTATGGTTGTCGGATTCAGGGAACAACTGATGTTGCATTTACCGTATTGGATGTACTTGGTTATCTCGATGAGATTCCGGTTTGTGTCGGCTATGACATTGACGGAGAGGTAACAACGGACTTCCCTACAACTGCAAAGTTAAAGAAAGCAAAACCTGTATATAAGGTACTTCCGGGATGGAAGCAGGATATCCGCGGAATTAAGAAGTATGAGGATCTTCCAGAGAACTGTCGTAAGTATATCGAGTTTATCGAAGAGCAGATCGGATTCCCAATCACGATGGTTTCCAACGGACCAAAGAGATCTGATATCATCTATCGTGGATTTAATAACTAAGACGAAATAATAAAACAAAGGCTGTTGCACCAAACGCTTTGGTGCAGCAGTTTTTTAATAGAGAGGTTTATTCTATGAGAAATCTGACAATGCTGATGGATTATTACGAGCTGACAATGTCCAACGGATATTTTGAAAAAGGGTTCAAAGATAAGATGGTTGTATTCGATATGTTCTACCGGAAGAATCCAGATAATGGTGGATTTGTTGTGTCTGCCGGATTGGAACAGTTGATCGAATACATTGAGAACATGCATTTTTCTAAGGAGGATATCGAATTCCTGCGGAGCAAGGGCGAGTTCTCAGAAGGATTCCTGCAGTATCTTGCTGATTTTAAGTTTACAGGAAATATTGATGCGTTGCCGGAAGGCACGATCTGTTATCCAAATACTCCGATTGTCACGGTGACGGCACCGGTGATCGAGGCACAGTTAATTGAGACGATGCTGCTGCTTACGATGAATTTCCAGTCGCTGATTGCCACAAAAGCCTCCCGCATCTGCCGGACAGCGGCTGAGAGTGGTGCGGTTGTTATGGAGTTTGGCGCGAGACGTGCACATGGTGGTGATGCAGCGATTCTTGGTGCAAGAGCAGCCTATATCGGTGGCGCGGCTGCGACAGCAACGGTCATGGCAGATGAACGGTTTGGCGTACCTGCAATCGGTACGATGGCACATAGCTGGATTCAGTTTTTTGACAATGAATACGAAGCGTTTAAGGCATATGCAGAGGTCTATCCGGACAACTGTACATTGCTGATCGATACCTATGATATCTTAAACAGCGGTCTGGTCAATGCCATCCGTGTCGCAAAGGAAGTGTTAGAGCCTGCCGGGAAACGCCTGAAGGGTGTCCGCATTGACAGCGGTGATCTGGCATATTTCTCGAAGAAGATCCGTAAGACACTCGATGCACGTGATATGCAGGACTGCAAGATCGTCGTGTCGAACAGTGTCGATGAATTTCTGATGCAGTCACTGAAAAAGCAGAACGCAAGCATTGATTCCTACGGCGTCGGAGAACGTATGATCACGTCGAAATCCGATCCGGTCTTTGGTGGTGTCTACAAGCTTGCTGCTGTGCAGAATGATGCCGGGGAATTTGTGCCGAAGATCAAGATCTCTGAGAACGTCGAAAAGATCACGAATCCGGGCAGAAAGAAGCTGTGGCGTATTTACAGCCGTGAGACCGGATATGCGCTTGCCGATTTGATCACGATGTACGACGAGGAAGTAAACGGAGATGAACCATTTGCCTACGTGGATCCGGTGAAGCCTTGGAAGAAGATGAAGTTTGAAAATGTGGATGTGAAGGAGCTGCAGGTGCCGATCTTCCGCGATGGAAAGCTGGTTTATGACAAGCCGGAGCTTGATGCAATCAAAGCATATGTGACGGAACAGCTTGACCATCAGATATGGGAGGAGGAACAGCGATTTACGAATCCGCATATCCATTACGTGGATCTGTCGAAAAAACTGTATGAAGTCAAAGAAGAGATGCTTTCACAGGGACAAGGAGAGCTTCACTAAAAAATATTTAAAAATATGCGGTATCCGTTGACAGAAATTATCAGAAATATTAAGATAATTATATATGTTTTAGGATATGACATAGAATTAGGAGAAGGAGAGAATACTCTCTACAAAGAATATGAGAAAATTTGACACCAGAACCCAATATTTTCGTTATGAAGTGTTGCGCGAGGTTGCGCGTATGGCATGGGATGGCACATTGCTCGAAGGAATTCTGGATATTCCAATGAAGATTATTCCGGGCAAGAAGCCAACGATGCGTTGCTGCGTATTCAAGGAACGCGCGATCGTGAGTGAACAGGTCAAGATGGCAATGGGCGGCAATCCGGACAATGACAATGTCATTGAAGTCATGGAGATCGCCTGCGATGAGTGTCCGGTTGGCGGATATGAAGTCGGACAGCATTGTCGTGGCTGTCTGGCACACCGCTGTGCGGATGCGTGTAAGTTTGGTGCGATCACGATTGATGAGCATCAGAAAGCCCATATCGACAAGTCGAAATGTAAAGAGTGTGGTGCCTGTGCAAAGGCATGTCCGTACAGTGCCATTTCAGATTTTAAGCGTCCATGCCAGCAGGCATGTAAGATTGGCGCGATCACGATGAACGAGGATCAGGAAGCGAAGATTGATAACGATAAATGTATCGCGTGTGGCGCATGCGTATATCAGTGTCCGTTTGGTGCCATCAATGAGAAATCATACATATTACAGGTCATCAACATGATCAAGGACAGTGACCATGGCAAGAATTATAAGGTCTACGCGGCGGTTGCACCTGCAATCGCGGGACAGTTTATTTACGCGAAGCGTGGACAGGTCATCAGCGGAATCAAGGCGCTTGGCTTTGATGAAGTTGTGGAGGTTGCGCTTGGTGCAGATATGACAACCTGGCATGAATCACAGGAGCTGCGGGAGAAGGGTATGCTGACGAGTTCATGCTGTCCGGCATTTGTATCCTATGTGGAGAAGAACTTCCCGGATATGCTGCCGTATGTATCTTCTACTTTGTCACCGATGGCGATGATCGGTAAACATATTAAGGAGCAGGATCCGACGGCGAAGGTCGTATTTATCGGACCGTGTACCGCAAAGAAGATGGAGATCCGCAAGGAGACGGTTGCACCGTATATCGACAGTGCACTGACTTTTGAAGAGTTGCAGGCAGTGCTTGACAGCCGGGAGATCGACATCACGACACTGGAAGAGGAAAGTCTGGAGAATGCTTCTTACTTTGGACGTATCTTTGCTCACACAGGCGGTCTGAGCAGTGCTGTGAAGCAGGGAATGAAAGAACAGGGTGCAGAGGACTTCGAATTGAAGCCGGTTGTCTGCGATGGTATTGAAGAATGTAAGATTGCGCTGTTGAAGCTGCGCAGAAATATGTTGGATGGAAACTTCATGGAGGGCATGGCATGTCAGGGTGGCTGTGTCAACGGAAACGGAAATCTGACGCATATGGCGAAGAGCCGTATGGATGTTGAAAAATATGGTAAGGAAGCTGCTGATAAGACGATTGAAGGTGCGATATCAGAGTTTCACCTGCAATAAAATGTAACAGGGGGAAAAACCGTGGATCAAGTACAGGAAAGTTATGACGAATTTAATTTGAATTTCAGAATAGAAGATACCGTGATCGTAAATCAGACAGAGATGGAAGGATTTAATGCATTTTTCCTTGGAAACCAGTCCACCTGTCAGCAGAGTGTTGTAGAGGGCGTGCGTGTTCTGTCTTACAAGATTCCTGCAACGTTGCCGCTCGGTCAGTTCTTGAAGAAGCAGTTGTACAAGGGCGAGTTTCTTTCGATCTTGTCGAATATATTGAATCAGTTGTTGTATTTTGAAGACCGCAATATGCCAATCAAGAAAGTACTTCTGAACACGAAGTATATGTATATTGAACTGTCCAATCTGCATGTACAGTTGATCTACATGCCGATTGAGAAGGAATTTACAGACTGCAATGTCTGTGAGTTTGTACAGAATTTCATCAGCAAGATCCGGTTTGCAGATATGCAGTGTGTCAATTGTGTTGACCAGATCCTGCATTATTTGGATAGCCGGTTAATGTTCTCTTTGCGTGAGTTCTATACATTCATTATTGAATTGCAGAAAGAAGATATTTTGAAGGATGATATTGATCTTGGCGAGGGCGAGACAACTGTCTTACAGCAGATGAGTTACAACAATATCACTCCATATCTCGTTCGTTCCAGAACGAACGCGCTGATTCCGATTGAGAAGACAGAGTTCTTAGTAGGAAAGTCTTCGGAATGTGATTATCAGATTCCAGATAACCGGAAGGTAAGCCGGAAGCATTGCAGTTTCCGTATCAGCAATGGAGAATGTTATATCCGTGATGAGAACTCAACAAACCATACTTATGTGAATGGAAAGATGATCCAGCCGGGATTTGATGTCATGCTGAAAAATGATGACTATATCCGTATGGGTGATGAAGAGTTTAAGTATTGGGTACGATAATTTAATACGCTTTCTCATTTTAGAGCTGCATGATGTGTGAACGTCATGCAGCTCTCCCTTTTTCAGATAGTAAATTTTCACTCACTTATTGCAGAATGCAAATAATAAATATATAATGAAACTTGTATGTTGATTCAAAAGATGGGGGTGCAAAAGATGCAGCATGAATATAACGTTCTTAAATTCATAAAAGCAGATGTATGCACAACCGTTCACCCGATAAGAACAAATGTTCTTCGGGGGGGGGTACTGCTTAGACGATAATTTACTGCAGAATGCAGTTTCTTTGCAGTCACTGAGAAATCAGGATACAGCATCATTATTTCCATTTCAAAATATCAGCAAACGGAAAAAACTTCATAGAGACATAGTACGAGATCAGGCAGAACAGGGATGCAGGAGCAGTCGATGTGTGCGTGGTGTTTTTTGCGTGCAATTTTTTGGGTGGAAGGGATAAAAGAAAGGGAGGAAAAAGATGCAAAAAAGAAAAAGAAGAGCATCGGTATTGGCTGTGTTACTCGCACTTTTGTGCGTGATCTCTAGTATGTCGGTGTTCAAAGTAGACGTGAAAGCGGAAGAATCTGCTATGAAAACAGAAGATGGAAGATTCGAATATGTGGAAGACACGGAAAATGGCGGATATATGATTTATGATTATTTGCTGAATGAAGATGCCGTGGAGATTCCCGCAGAGATTAATGGAAAGCCAGTTACATCGATTGATCAATATTCGTTTTATCAAAAAACAATGACGAGTGTCACGATTCCAGATACTGTTAAGAAAATAGGGAAAAGTGCGTTTTACGAATGTAAAAATTTGAAAAACGTACACATTCCAGATAGTGTAACAGATTTAGAACCACGCTCATTTGGCGATTGCGATGAATTAACATCGTTCAATATTCCGAAGGGAATTACAGAAATCCCGGCATATGCATTTGAATGGGCTAATATTACATCACTTGACATTCCAGACAATATCACAAAGATTGGTGAAGGTGCATTTGGATTTTGTAAAAATTTGACATCATTAACAATTCCGGACTCTGTGACTGAGATTGATGCAAAGGCATTTCAGAGCTGTAAGGGATTGAAGTCGTTTGAAGTACCAAAGAATGTGACGAAGCTTAGCGGAAATGCATTTATGAGCAGTGGAATTACAACGCTTACGGTTTCACCTGAAAACCCTGTATATGATAGTCGTGATAATTGTAATGCAGTCATCGAGACAGATACGGATAAGCTGATAATAGGAATCTATGGAACAAAAATCCCAGAAACGATAAGAACGATTGGAAGTCATGCGTTTGAAAGTAGTCATGAGCTGAGTACACTTGAAATCCCTGTTGGTGTGACAACCATTGAAGACTATGCATTTGACGAATGTGGTAGCTTAGCGAATTTGACGATTCCAAAGACGGTAAAAAATATTGGCAAAAATTTATGTTGCCAAACAAGATGGAATTCTGACTTAGGACATTCTGTAACGTCAGTAAGTGAATTTTTAACCATTAACTGTGTAGAAAATAGTGCTGCTCATAAATATGCACAGGAAAACGGTTATCATTTCAATTTAATCAGTGATGATGACGAAACGATTTATGCAGATGATATAAAAGTAATTGCAGATGTAGATGAGACAAAATTGAAGGTTGGAGACACCTTTAAAGTAACAGGAACGGTACTTCCGGAAAATGCAACAAACAAAGGTGTTAACTATCTTAGTGCAAATCAAGATATTGTTACAATAGATTCGAGAACTGGTGAAGCAAAGGCAGTTGGAGTAGGAAAAACTTTTGTATTAGCCCGTTCGAATGATGGAAAACGTACACAACGTTTTTATGTAACAGTTACAAAGGCAACTCCGACCCCAGATCCAGATCCAACTCCAGATCCAGATCCAACTCCAGATCCAGATCCAACCCCAGATCCAGATCCAACCCCAGACCCAGATCCAGATCCGACACCGACGCCAGATGTTACAACCCGTTATACAACCCACGTACAGACCTACGGCTGGCAGGGTGACGAGAACAACACAAGCAAGTGGTTTACGAATGGTAGAATGGCTGGTACTTCCGGGCAGGCAAAGCGTCTGGAGGGTATCAAGATTTCCGTCAGCGGAAACGTAAACCTTGGCATCCAGTACACAACTCATTGCCAGAGCTACGGCTGGTTACCTTGGTCGGCAAATGGCGAGATGAACGGAACCGAAGGCGAGGCAAAGAGACTGGAGGCAATCAAGATTCAGCTCACAGGCGCTGATAAAGAGAAGTACGACGTTTATTACAGAGTGCATGCACAGTCTTACGGCTGGCTTGGCTGGGCGAAGAATGGTGCACCATCCGGAACTGCTGGTTATGCAAAGAGACTGGAGGGTATCCAGATTGTTGTCGTAAAGAAGGATACATCGGCACCGGGATTAAATTATGCAGGAGTGAATGCAACTTCTGGCGTACATCAGGCAAAGAGTTATATTGCAAAGGCTGGTTCTTCACCGGTGGTTGGAAATCAGGCAACGTCTAATACCAACCCAAGTGTGGCAGGTGAGAGAAATGTAAATATTGCATACCGGACACATGTACAGACATACGGCTGGCAGGGATGGAAGTACAACGGACAGATGAGTGGTACTTCTGGACAGGCAAAGAGACTCGAAGGCATCAACATCAAGCTCACGAACAAGCCATACAGTGGAAGTATTGTCTACACCACCCATGTACAGACCTATGGCTGGCAGGGAAATGAGAACAATCAGAACACATGGAGACACGATGGACAGATGAGTGGTACTTCCGGAGAGGCAAAGCGTCTGGAAGCAATCCGTATCAATCTGACTGGCGAGATGGCAGCGCATTACGATGTTTATTATCGTGTACATGCACAGACCTATGGTTGGTTGAACTGGGCAAAGAACGGTGAAGCAGCAGGAACTGCAGGACTTGCAAAACGTCTGGAAGGTATCCAGATCGTGCTTGTACCGAAGAACGGCAAGGCTCCAGCAACGAGATATCAGGGTATTACCAGTGTGAGAACACAGGCATATATCAAGAAATAATCAATAATAGAAATATAGAAAATGGGTTCCATGAAAGATCTTTCATGGAACCTGTTTTTTATTCGTTCGACAGATAATGCCGCATGGATTTTAAAGCATTTTTTTCTAATCGGCTGACCTGTGCCTGTGAGATCGCAATCTCATCGGCAACTTCCGTCTGTGTTTTACCTTCAAAAAAACGCAGGCGGATGATATTTAATTCCCGCTCGTCGAGCCGTTGCATCGCTTCCTGTAAAGCAAGCGACTGCACCCAGTTTTCTTCTTTGTTCTTTTTGTCTTTGACTTGATCCATCAGATATAAGACATCCTGCCCCTCCTGATATATTGGCTCAAACAGGGACATTGGTGTGGCAATCGCATCTAAGGCGGTCACAATATCTTCTTTTGGAAGCTCTAATTCTTTGGCAATCTCGTCAACCGTTGGTTCGCGGTCGTTTTTCTTTGTCAGGATATCCCGCGTGTAGATTGCTTTGTAGGCGATGTCCCGGAGCGAGCGCGAGACACGGATCGTGTTGTTGTCGCGCATGTAGCGGCGGCATTCACCGATTATCATAGGTACAGCGTAGGTACTGAATTTGACATCCAGTGTCTGATCGAAATTATCCAGTGCTTTGATCAGCCCGATGCAGCCGACCTGAAAAAGGTCATCGGAGCTTTCGATGTTGTTGCCGGAGAACCGTTGGATCACACTCAGAACAAGTCGGAGGTTTCCACGGATAAATTCTTCTCTGGCACTTTTATCCCCTGCGTTCATGCGGGCGAAGAGTGCCCGCTTTTCATCCTCAGAAAGCAGTGGGAGCTTGCTTGTGTTGACTCCACAGATTACTACTTTATTTCCAGCCATAATTTCGTATCTCCTGTAATCCTTTTGTTCACTACTAGAAAGGATTTACAAATCTGTGGAAAGCTATACAATTTTTGGTTTCCAGTTTCTGGCTATATGGCAAAGAATCTGTAAAAAATACCAATTTTGCATAAATCCTTGCCAATTTTGCATAAGTGTAAAAAATGCCATTTTTATATGCTATGATACGAACAATGGGTAATCCCAGAAACAAAAATAAAAAGCTGAGAGGAGAGAAGCGTATGCAAAAATGGAAAGTTTGCAAGAAGTTGATGGCGGTCATACTGACACTCTGTATGGCGCTGCCGTTGATTTCAAACCAGTACCTGGTTGTACGGGCGGAAGAGACCGGAACCGGGACAACGACATCCTATATGGATGTAGATGATTTACAAATTGGAACGAACAAGGTGAGGTGGGAAAAGGAAACGGTTTCATACCCTATTTCAAATTCTGAAACTTCTACATGGACAGGAAAGGTGTTGCATATAGACAAATTAGATGATGAAAGTTATACTTTGAAATTTAAGTATGATGGGGATACTTCAAATCTTGTTTATGAGGTAGACATGTATAGTTATGAAAATGGTTGCATGATTCCACATGGTTCCATCATGGTAATAGGACTTGGCAGTGATGAAGGGTATTGCTATCTGCAAGGTGGATATGAATATTGGATAAATATTAGGAATGATCTTTATTCTGAAGATCAGACGGAAGAAAATGATATTACAGTAGAATTGCAAAAAAACACGCAATATGAAGAAAGTGACATTACAGAAGTTACTGGTGCATTAGAAGAAAACATAAAAGTAACCGATTATATGCTTGGAAGCTTTAAGGGAACAGAGATTAACGGAAAAATGTACAAGATTACATTAAGTCCAGATACTAAAGTAAAAATACAGGCATTTGGTTTTGATGATGATGCACTGAGCATTAATGTATTAAAGAAAAATGATAATCAATTGGAATATGCAGGCATACAAGACAATTATTTGGAAAATTTAACTGATCAGGAAGCAACTTATTATATCTATTCAGGATATTATGGATGTATGCAGGAATTTAGAGTTGTATTTGGAGAAATAATAAAACAAACTACGCCAATTGATATTGACAAAGCTACAGTTACAGATATTAAGGTAGGTGAAAATTTTACTCTTAGTAAAGAAAAAAAACAGCGATTGAAATATGATTATTTGCAATATCGAGATACAACAAAGGATGCGTCGACTATAACAACAGAAAAAAAGGAGGCACATTGGGCAAGATTGTGTGTTCCGGAAGGGTGTGTATATGAAGTAATTATTCCAAAAGGTAATATTACTATGATGAAATATGATTCAAATTGGAATGTATATGAAAGATTAAATCTTGAATATGGAAATTCTGGGGATTATTGGGAAGCTACAGAGGGAACATATTATTTTTATAGTACGAACGACAATGAAGCTAATATTTCCGTTACCGAACTTTCGGATGTGTCAACAATAAAAGAAAATGCCGTTGAGATTACAGAAGAAAATGTAAAAAATGGTCAGGTTGAGCATGAAAATGGTTCAAAGTTTTATAAGTATTGTTCAGCAATGCTGGATGGAAAGGCAAATTATCAGGCATCGCTTGGAGTTTTATATAAAATTACGGTTCCTGCAGGAGCGATATATGTAGTTGATGGAACAGTTGGTTATGCAATTGTGTATGACAGTGAGTTTAATTATGTAACCAATAATGGAAAAATGGAGAACACATCAAATGAAGCGAAGTCTTATTATGTATGGAAAGTAACTCATTCATATGATGAGAATGCCAATATGCAGATTAAGACGATCACTTCAAAATTGGCTGAAGAAAAAACAAATGCCACTTTGTTACAAGTTGGAACATCTGAAACATATCAATACGATGATTCTGATGACACATATATAAGCATGCTGGCTTACAATTATGGGGAAAGTACATATGTAATAGAGAATGCTAAGGTGTACGCGGTTGATCCAGGAATTTATACATTAAATGTGAAATCAGATAATCCAGATGTAAATGCAAAATTATATCTTTTTGAAACAGATGATTTGCATGTACATACAGGGGATTTGCTAGATTATGAATCAGGTTATAGTACAAAACTGAATTTGAGTGAGGAAAAAAATGTTCCAATCAAATTGTTGAACAAAGGATATCTTGTGATTTCAGGAGATGCAAGTCATCTGGATTCATCAATCGTACTTACTTTAAATAAGGACGAGGATAATCGCCTGTCTCAAAAGACAGATGAAATTTGTGAAATTTATAATGGAGAAAATGAGTGTATTAGTGAGCATGATATATATACGGTTGTAACTGCAGGAGACGGGTATAACATTTACAATCAGTTATCTGGAGTATGGTATAAGTATAATTTGGATGCCTATACAGAGGTTGAAATTACAGTTCCATTAAGCGGAGAAATGTATGTGTATTCAAATCCAGAAGAACCAGCAATTAGATATATTGAAACATATGGAGGAAGTTATACATATAAATATAAAAATGAAGAAATGACACCATGTGAATTGTATATATGTGTACAGCAAAATCCGAGTTATACGCCAGCGGTAAATGTTATTACCGTGGATGCATATAGCTTGGCTGGCGATATTACTCTGAAACAAAGTCAGGCAACAGAACTCAAGCCGGGGAGCTTTACAACATCGAAAGATGGGGTTGACTGGGTAATGATGCCAGATGATTATGACGAGAATGGATATATAAATGAAGTACGTTCAAGGGGAAAATTGTATAAGCTTTCAGTAGATTCAAAAAGCAAAGTTGATATTAAATATGATGATTCGGATTTATCGGTATTTGACGATTTATTAGAACTTCCTTTTGCAAGAGGAAATAAAGAGGTTGTATTTAACAATTTGTCAAAGGACACGAAGGTCTATTATATTTGGATCACCGGAGAGAATGACGATGTAACAGGAACAGTTGAAATAACGCCTTTGGAGAAAAGAGAAAATGGAAATAAAATAGAAACAACAATTCCGTCAACAGGGACAACGACTGTTACAATCGAAGAGGATAAGAACTCAAACGAAGCAACAATAAAGACTTCATCTACAGAGGATAAGGGTATTTCTTCAGAAGCAATCGAGGAAAGTATAAAAATAGCAAATCAGTACAATTCGGATAACGAAGGTGAGACAAAGATAACAAGCATTCAGACTTCTTATACAGATGGTGCGCAGGCAACCGTATCTTCAGATGTATTGAACAGCTTGAAGGATGCAGAAGTTTCTCTGGAGGTCAGCAAGAAAGCATCGGACGGAACGATAGAATATACATGGAGCTTTGATGCAGACTCCCTGAAGGAAACGGATGTCACAAGTGGCGTGAATACGAAGCTGGAAGTGTTTGAGGATGCAGAAGGCTATGAGGATCAGAAGGTAGTCGATGAATTGACTGATCCAGATGCAACGAAGTGTGTAGTGGCATTTGCACATGATGGTAAACTTCCAAAGAATACGAAGGTAACAATCGCAGTTGGTGACCAATATGCAGATGGAACTACGGTTTATTACTACCATATCAACAAAGAGACAAATATATTAGAACCGATCGACAGTGTTGTAGTAGAAAATGGCATGGTTACATTGGTACTTAGCCATTGCTCTGATTATGTAATATGCGACAAGAAGGTTTGTAAGCATGAGAAAACAGAAGTCAGAAACGCAAAGAAAGCAAGCTGTACAGAAGCAGGCTATACCGGTGATACTTACTGTGTAGACTGTGACGCAAAGCTTGCAACAGGTGAAGTAATCGCTAAGAAAGATCACACATCCAGCGACTGGATCGTAGATAAGGCAGCAACCGTCGATGCAGAGGGAAGCAGACATAAGGAATGTACCGTCTGCAAGACCGTTCTTGCAAAGGAAGCAATCGCAAAGCTTCCAGCACCAACACCGACGCCAGAACCAGTTGTAATACCGGATGTGACAATCCGTTACACAACCCATGTACAGACTTTTGGATGGCAGGGTGATGAGAACAATGCAAACAAGTGGTTTGTAAATGGTAAGATGGCTGGTACAAGTGGCAAGGCAAAGAGACTGGAAGGCATCAAGATCCGTGTTTACGGAAATGACAACCTTGGAATCCAGTACACAACCCATTGCCAGAGCTACGGCTGGCTGCCTTGGTCCGCAAATGGTGAGATGAACGGAACTGAGGGTGAAGCAAAGCGATTAGAGGCAATCAAGATCCAGCTTACAGGCGCAGATAAGGATAAGTACGATGTTTATTACAGAGTGCATGCACAGTCTTATGGCTGGCTTGGCTGGGCGAAGAACGGTGCACCATCTGGAACCGCAGGCTATGCAAAGAGACTCGAAGGAATCCAGATCGTGGTAGTGAAGAAGGGCGCAGCTGCACCGGGTGTCAACTACGCAGGTGTTAACGCAGCATCTGGCGTACATCAGGCAAAGAGTTATATTGCAAAGGCTGGTTCTTCTCCAGTGGTTGGCAATCAGGCAACTTCAAATACAAATCCAAGTGTGGCTGGAGAGGCAAATGTCAATGTTGCATACCGCACACACGTACAGACCTTTGGCTGGCAGGGATGGAAGTATAACGGACAGATAAGTGGTACTTCCGGACAGGCAAAGAGACTCGAAGGTATCAATATCAAGCTTACAAATAAGCCATACAGTGGAAGCATTGTTTACACAACCCATGTACAGACTTACGGCTGGCAGGGAAATGAAAACAATCCAAATACTTGGAGGCGCGATGGAGATATGTCTGGTACAAGTGGAGAGGCGAAGCGTCTCGAAGCAATCCGTATTGCACTGACTGGCGAGATGGCAGAGCATTACGATGTATATTACCGTGTACATGCACAGAGCTTTGGCTGGCTTGGCTGGGCAAAGAACGGCGAAGCAGCAGGAACCGCAGGACTTGCGAAGAGACTGGAAGGAATCCAGATCGTGCTTGTACCAAAGGGTGGTAATGCACCAGCGAGAAGCTATCAGGGTATCACCAGTGTGAAAACACAGGCATATATCAAAAAATAAGCAGTAAAAACAGGGCTTCGGGGAGTGAAATCCCCGGAGCTTTTTTTGTCTAAAATATTGAAAGTAAGGGAAGAATGTGCTAAAATACCTAAGTTTGTTGTAGTTGAGTATGTATATAGAGATGAGGAAAGAGATATGCAGATTACAAGAGAAGATGTAAGAAACGTAGCAATTATCGCCCATGTCGATCATGGTAAGACAACCCTCGTGGACGAACTGTTGAAGCAGAGTGGTGTATTCCGTGACAATCAGGAAGTCGCAGAGCGTGTCATGGATTCGAATGACATCGAGCGAGAGAGAGGTATCACAATCCTTTCTAAGAACACCGCAGTTACTTATAAGAATACAAAGATCAACATCATTGATACGCCGGGTCATGCTGATTTCGGTGGCGAGGTAGAGCGTGTCTTAAAGATGGTAAATGGCGTTATCCTCGTGGTAGATGCATTTGAAGGTGCGATGCCACAGACGAAGTTCGTGCTCAAAAAAGCACTGGAACTGGATCTGAACGTAATCGTGTGTATCAATAAAATCGATCGTCCGGAGGCAAGACCGGCAGAAGTAGAAGAGGAAGTATTGGAGCTTTTATTAGAGCTTGATGCAAATGAGAAGCAGCTTGACTGCCCATTTGTTTACGCATCCGCAAAGGCAGGTATTGCATCCCTTTCACCAGATGAGCCGGGTACAGATATGCAGCCATTGTTCGAGACGATCCTGAAATATATTCCGGCACCAACCGGTGATCCAGATGCAGGTACACAGATTCTGATCAGTACGATTGATTATAATGAGTATGTTGGCCGTATCGGTGTAGGTAAGGTGGATAATGGTACGATCAAGCTGAATCAGGATGCAATCATCGTAAACCATCATGAGCCTGACAAGTACCGCAAGGTAAAGATTGGTAAGTTATATGAGTTTGAAGGCCTGAACAAGGTGGAAGTGAACGAGGCAGGTATCGGCTCGATCGTAGCGATTTCCGGTATTTCAGATATCCACATCGGTGATACAATCTGTTCACCGGATGATCCGGAACCAATTCCGTTCCAGAAGATTTCTGAGCCTACGATCGCCATGCATTTCATGGTAAATGATTCACCGCTCGCAGGTAAGGAAGGAAAGTTCGTTACTTCCCGTCATCTGCGTGACCGTCTGTTCCGTGAGTTAAATACTGATGTTTCTCTGCGTGTGGAAGAGACAGACACGACTGAGAGCTTTAAGGTATCTGGACGTGGTGAGCTGCATCTGTCTGTATTGATCGAGAACATGCGTCGTGAGGGCTATGAGTTCGCAGTAAGTAAGGCAGAGGTTATCTATAAGGAAGATGAGAAGGGCAAAAAGTTAGAGCCGTTCGAGATTGCAGTCATTGATGTGCCAGATGAATTCTCCGGTACCGTTATCAATATGCTGAATCAGCGTAAGGGTGAGCTGCAGGGTATGGCACCAACTGGAAATGGTACAACGAGACTGGAGTTCTCAATTCCATCCCGTGGACTGATTGGTTTCCGTGGTGATTTCATGACCGCTACCAAGGGAAATGGTATCATCAATACGATGTTTGATGGTTATCAGCCATACAAGGGCGATATGAATTACAGAAGTCAGGGTTCTCTGATCGCGTTTGAGTCAGGAGAGAGTATCACATATGGTCTGTTCAATGCACAGGAGCGTGGAACACTCTTTATCGGACCGGGCGAGCAGGTCTACGGCGGTATGGTCGTTGGACAGTGCGGTAAGGCAGAGGATATCGAAGTAAATGTCTGCAAGAAGAAGCAGCTTACGAATACACGTGCATCCGGTTCCGATGATGCGCTGAAGCTGACACCTCCAAAGATCCTTTCTCTGGAGCAGGCACTGGATTTCATTGATACTGACGAGCTTCTGGAGATCACACCGAAGTCCATCCGTATCCGTAAGAAGATTCTGGATCCAACACTTCGTATGCGTGCAAAGCGTGCAATGCAGTCGAATTAATCTGTCGAAAACCATCATATTAAAAAACAATGTGAGAAATCCGTTAAATTTGTGCAAAATTGACGGATTTCTCTTTATTTTTTGTGGAAGATTTATGCGCGGTGTGATAAAATAAAAAAGACGGAGCGGAATACATAGGAGATGTGTATTTTGCTGAAAAATAACAGGAGGAGGTTACTATGGGTTTAACAATATGGCTGATTATAACTGTGATACTGATCGTGGTTGAGATCATTACACTCGGACTTACGTCCATATGGTTCGCAGGCGGTGCATTTGTGGCAGGACTGATCTCGCTGACCGGTGCACACTGGTTGGTGCAGCTTCTTGTGTTTGCGGTTGTGTCGACGTTGCTTTTTGTGTTTACCCGGCCATTTGCGGCGAAGCATCTGATGAAGAATGTGGAGAAGACGAATGTAGACAGTCTGATTGGAAAAGAAGGAATCGTCAAGCAGGAGATCAACAATCTGGAGGCACAGGGTGTTGTGAAGCTTTCGGGCATGGAATGGTCTGCACGTTCCGCAGATGATTCGAAGATTGCTGCGGGAGAGAAGGTTCTCGTGCAGAGCATCGACGGCGTGAAGCTCATCGTGACGAAGAGCACACAGGCATAGGATAGTATAGAAGAGTTGATTGAAAAAGGGAGGCAGAAAGATGAATGGAGCACAGATATTAGGTATTTTTCTTGTAATTTTGGTTGTTGTAGTGATTTGCAGTTCTATACGTGTTGTACCACAGGCACATGCATATGTCATTGAGCGTCTGGGAACATACAATACGACATGGTCAGCAGGTCTGCATTTGAAGACGCCTTTGATTGATAAGGTAGCACACCGCATTTCTATGAAAGAGCAGGTTGTTGATTTTGCACCACAGCCGGTAATCACAAAAGATAATGTTACGATGCGGATTGATACAGTCGTATTCTTCCAGATCACAGATCCGAAGTTGTTTGCATATGGTGTGGAAAAGCCAATCATGGCGATTGAAAATCTGACAGCAACAACGCTTCGAAATATCATTGGTGAGCTGGAACTTGACCAGACTCTGACATCGAGAGAGACGATCAATACAAAGATGCGTGCGACTTTGGACGAGGCGACAGATCCTTGGGGTATCAAGGTCAACCGTGTCGAGCTGAAGAATATCATTCCACCGGCAGCTATTCAGGATGCGATGGAAAAACAGATGAAGGCAGAGCGTGAGAGACGTGAACAGATCCTGATTGCAGAAGGTGAGAAGAAGTCCGCAATTCTTCGCGCAGAAGGACAGAAGGAGTCTCTGATTCTTTCCGCAGAGGCAGAAAAGCAGTCCGCAATTCTGCGTGCAGAGGCGACAAAGGAAGCAACCATCCGCCGTGCCGAAGGTGAGGCAGAAGCAATCCTGAAAGTACAGCAGGCAAACGCAGATGGTATCAAGTTCCTGAATGAAGCTGCACCAGATCAGGCGGTTCTTACATTGAAGAGTCTTGAGGCATTTGCCAAGGCAGCAGACGGAAAAGCAACGAAGCTGATTATTCCGAGTGAGATTTCCGGTATTGCAGGGCTTGCGTCTTCCCTGACAGAGATTGTGACGAAAAATAGTGAGTCGTAGACAGGAGGAAGTTTTGAATGAGTGATAAGGCATCTGCACAACAGGATTTACTAAAGGAGCTATACAACTACAGTGCAACTATCATTCCCGGAACGGAGACACTGATTGCAGAACTCAGACACAACCGGCAGTCCGATACGGACGAGCTGTTCAATCTGGTGATTCAGGGAATCAATTGGGAGATCGAAGTGTTTAATAACTGTGAGGATCTGATTAACCGGGATGAACAAAGAATTGACAAAGGCAGGATGGCGTCCGCAGTCGGACGCCTCGGCAAAGTGCTGCAGGAAAAGGATGATATTAAGCTTGCAGCGTCTCTGGAGGTGGACTTTTTACCGTTCTTAAAGGCGATGAAACGTGTTGCAGAGACGATGAATGTGTAAAAAAATGTAAAATTTAGTATTATTTACCATTCCAATGAGCTTTTTTAAGAAAAAATTATAAAAATTGCCTAAAAGTGTTTCACTTTTTTAGGTTTAATGCTATAATACAAACATATTATGCTAAAAGGGGTGACATTATGATTAAAAAAGAAATGATAGCTATGCTTTTAGCAGGCGGACAGGGGAGTCGTCTGGGCGTTTTGACTTCTAAGCTTGCTAAGCCGGCGGTTGCATTTGGTGGAAAATATAAGATTATCGATTTCCCACTCAGCAACTGTATTAATTCGGGGGTTGATACTGTCGGCGTGTTGACACAGTATAGACCACTCCGGCTCAATCAGCACATCGGTATCGGTATCCCATGGGATCTGGATCGAAGTATTGGTGGTGTAACCGTACTTCCTCCATACGAGAAGAGTGCAAACAGCCAGTGGTATACAGGTACTGCGAACGCAATCTATCAGAATCTTGAGTATATTGACTACTACAATCCAGACTATGTACTGATTCTCTCCGGAGATCATATCTATAAGATGGATTATGAGGCGATGCTTGACTATCACAAGACAAGCAAGGCCGATATCACATTGGCAACCTATCAGGTACCAATGGAGGAAGCAAGCCGTTTCGGTGTTGTTATCACAGACGATACCGGATGTATTCAGGAGTTTGAAGAAAAACCGGAGCATCCACGCAGCAACAAAGCGTCTATGGGTATTTACATATTTAACTGGAAGGTGCTTCGTGAGGCTTTGACAGCACTGAAAGATCAGCCATCCTGTGACTTTGGTAAGCATATCATTCCATACTGCCATGAGCGTGGAAGTAAGATCTGTGCTTACGAGTACAAGGGCTATTGGAAGGATGTAGGAACACTTGGTTCTTACTGGGAAGCAAATATGGAGCTCGTTGATATTATCCCAGAGTTCAATCTCTACGAGGAGTTCTGGAGAATTTACACAAAGAGCGATCAGCTTCCACCACAGTACATTGATCCGGAAGGATCTGTGACAGAGAGTATCGTTGGTGAGGCAACGGAAGTTTACGGTACTGTACAGCATTCCGTTATCGGTTCCGGCGTTACGATCGGAAAGGGCGCTGTAATCAAGAATTCCATTATTATGAATGGTGCAGTGATTGGTGACGGTGTCGTTATGGACAAGGCAATTATCGCAGAGGGTGTTCATATTGGAGACAACGCAGAACTTGGTGTCGGCGAGGAAGTTCCAAATGAACTTGCACCACATATCTACTCATATGGTCTTGTAACAATCGGAGAGAATTCCGTAATTCCGGCAGGCGTTAAGATTGGTAAGAACGTTGCCATCTTTGGTGAGACAACCATTGACGAATATCCGGATGGATTGTTAAAGAGTGGGTCTAGTATTATAAAGGCAGGTGAGTAGAATGAGAGCAATCGGTATTATTTTAGCAGGTGGAAATAGCAGCAGAATGGGAGAGCTGTCTGCAAAGAGAGCAGTTGCAGCTATGCCAATCGTGGGAAGCTATCGTGCAATCGATTTCACACTTTCCAACATGACAAACTCCCATATCCAGAAGGTAGCTGTTTATACACAGTATAATTCACGTTCGTTGAACGAGCATTTGAATTCTTCCAAGTGGTGGGATTTCGGTAGAAAACAGGGTGGACTTTATCTGTTTACACCAACGATCACAGCGACAAACAGCTATTGGTACAAGGGAACTGCAGATGCGTTGTATCAGAATATCAGTTTCCTGAAATCAGCGCATGAGCCATATGTAGTTATTGCCAGTGGTGATGCAGTGTACAAGCTGGATTATAATAAGGTACTGGAAGAGCATATCGCAACAGGTGCAGATATCACAGTTGTATGTAAGGATATCCAGCCGGGCGAGGATGATATCAACCGTTTCGGTGTTGTAAAGCTTGCAGATGATAATCGTGTAATCAGCTTTGAGGAGAAGCCAATCGTGGCAGAGACAAATACAGCATCCATCGGTGTATATGTTGTAAGACGTCGTCAGTTGATTGAGTTGCTGGAGGCATGTGCTGCAGAAGGCAGAAGCGATTTTGTAAATGACATTCTTGTTCGTTACAAGAACGTAAAGAAGATTTATGCATATAAGCTGGATTCTTACTGGAGAAATATCGGTACGATTGATTCTTACTTCAAGACCAATATGGATTTCCTGAAGAAGGATATTCGTGATTACTTCTTCCGTCAGCATCCGGATGTATATTCCAAGGTGGAGGATTTACCACCAGCAAAATACAATGGAGATGCAGCTGTCAGCAACAGCCTGATCGCAAGCGGAAGCATCATCAATGGTACGGTAGAGGATTCCGTTCTTTTCAAAAAAGTTTATATCGGTAATAACTGTGTCATCAAGAATTCTATTATTCTGAATGATGTACATATCGGGGATAACTGTTATATTGAGAACTGTATCGTGGAGAGCCGTGATACACTTCGTGCAAATACAGTACATACAGGAGATCCAAACGAGATTAAGGTCATCGTTGAGAAGAATTTTAGATACGCATTATAATTTCACAAAAAGAGTTGCGTAAAAGGGGGACTAATATGCAAATCACAGATGTAAGGGTACGTAAGGTTACAAAAGAAGGCAAGATGCGCGCAGTTGTTTCGATTACAATTGATGATGTATTTGTAGTACATGATATCAAGGTAATTGAAGGAGAGAAGGGATTGTTTATCGCGATGCCGAGTCGAAAGGCGTCGGATGGTGAATATCGGGATATTGCACATCCGATCAATTCTGAGACAAGAGACAAAATCCAGAGTCTCATTCTTGAGAAGTATCAGGAAGTAGCGTCTGAGTCTGAGGATGAAGAGTAAAATAGCAAAGGGCTGTTGCGTCTGCGACAGCCCATTTTTTCAAAATAAGTAAGGAGACGTAAGAGGGCATGGAAGAAGAATATAGCGTAAGTGTGACACAATTGATTCAAAAGATGAATCTGATCAATCATACGCCTGAAATTGATACCGATCATATATTGATCAAAGATCCAAATATGAACCGTCCGGCAGTCCAGCTGGCGGGCTTTTTTGAACATTTTGATTCCGCACGTATTCAGATATGTGGAAATGTAGAGTTTGCGTATATTTCGAATATGCATACAGAGGAAGAGAATATCCAGATATTTGAGAAGTTATTTGCATTCAAGATTCCGTGTCTGATCTTCTGTCGTAATATCAAGCCATATGATTATATCATCGAGACCGGAAAACGATGTGGAATCCCAATTCTGACTGATACTTCCGAGACGACGTCTGACTTCGTGCATGAGGTTGTAAAGTGGCTGCATGTGGAGCTTGCACCGCGTATTTCCATTCATGCGGTTTTGCTGGACGTATATGGTGAGGGTGTCATGATTACCGGAGACAGTGGCCTTGGTAAGAGTGAGGCGGCTCTGGAGATGATTCGGCGTGGACATCGTCTTGTATCGGATGATGTTGTAGAGATCAAGAAGGTTTCGGATGAGACGCTGATCGGTACGGCTCCGGATATTACGAGACATTTTATCGAGCTTCGAGGAATCGGAATTATCGATGTCAAGAGTATGTTCGGTGTAGAGTGTGTCAAGCATACACAGAGCATCGACCTGATCGTGAATCTGGAAGAGTGGGATAAGGATGCGAACTATGACCGTCTGGGACTGGAGGATCAGTATACAGAGATTCTCGGAAATAAGATCGTCAGTCATTCGATTCCGATTCGACCGGGACGAAATATTGCGGTTATCGTAGAGGCCGCAGCTGTCAACCACAGACAGAAGAAGATGGGATACAATGCGGCTCAGGAATTGTATAACCGTGTAACACAGAATATAGCGAAAAATTCACATAATGTCTAAGAGAAATAAGGAGGATATAGAGGAAGATGGCAAAGTATGTATTTGGTGTAGATATCGGAGGAACAACAGTTAAGATCGGACTTTTCACAGCAGAAGGAACGATGGTTGACAAGTGGGAGATCACAACACGCACCGATGAGGGCGGAAAGTATATCTTAGGCGATATCGCAGCATCCATCGAGGATAAGCTTGCAGAAAAGCAGATTGACAAGAGCGAAGTAAAGGGTATCGGAATGGGTGTTCCGGGACCAGTCAAGGCAGATGGAACCGTTCTTCGTTGTGTAAACCTTGGATGGGGAATCTTCAATGCAGCAGATGAGTTATCCAAGATTATCGGACTTCCAGTCAAGGTTGGTAACGATGCAAATATGGCAGCGCTCGGCGAGATGTGGCAGGGCGGTGGAAAAGGCTTCAGTAACATCGTTATGGTAACACTTGGAACCGGTGTTGGCGGCGGTATCATCTTAGGCGGAAAGATGCTTTCCGGTGTGAATGGTGCTGGCGGTGAGATCGGACATATTCAGGTGAACGATGATGAGACAGAGGTTTGCGGATGTGGCAGAAAGGGTTGTCTGGAGCAGTACACATCTGCAACTGGTATCGTAAGAATGGCAAATACATTGCTCAACACAACGGATCGTCCATCTGCACTTCGCAACGTACAGTATGTATCTGCAAAGGAAGTGTTCGATGCAGCAAAGCAGGGCGATGAGCTTGCAGCTGAGATCGTAGACAGACATGGAAAGTGCCTTGGCAAAGCATTGGCACAGATCGCATGTGTGGTTGATCCAGAGGTTTTTGTTATTGGTGGCGGTGTATCCAAGGCAGGTACGATCATCACAGATACAACAGAGAAATATTTCAAGGAGTATGCATTCCACGCATGCAAGAACACGAAGTTCACACTTGCAACACTTGGAAATGATGCCGGTATGTATGGTGGAGCCTGTGCGATTATGAACGATTAGTGATGCCTAATCGTGAAAATGACGAAGGGAAGCAGTTTTCCTTAGTATTTTTCTATATATTTACACATTGAATAAATTTTGCCCATAAGCTATGATAAAGCAGAGCTTATGGGCTTTTTTATGTTTATTTTTGTGAGGAACGTATGAGTTTGAAGATAGAAGAGATTAAAATATTGGAGCAGGAGCCGATGTGCAAGCATACGACATTTCGCATTGGCGGGGCGGCAAAGTATTTTTCAATGCCGAAAAATACGGCTGAAATCCAGACATTGATCGCGTATTGCAAGGAACACAAGCTTGATTATTGTGTACTTGGAAATGGAAGTAATGTCCTGTTTACAGACGCCGGATATGATGGCTTGATTATCCAGATTGGCAGTGCCATGAGTGAAATCCGGGTGGATGGGACTTCCGTGTATGCGCAGGCAGGAGCGATTCTGGCGCGCGTGGCGAATCTGGCATATGAGGCGGGACTTACAGGCATGGAGTTCGCTGCAGGTATACCGGGAAGCATCGGTGGCGCGATTGTGATGAATGCAGGCGCCTATGGTGGTGAGATGAAGGATATCGTATCGTATGTGGAGGTGCTGTCGATGGATGGCACACTTCGAAGCTATGCTTGTGATGAGATGGAGTTTGCTTATCGCCATAGCATCATCGATGCAGATAAAATCGTGGTTGGTGTCGGACTGACACTGGAACACGGAGATAAGACAGCAATTCTTGACCGGATGAATGAACTGGCGGAGGCGAGACGAAGTAAACAGCCGCTCGAATATCCGAGTGCAGGATCGACGTTTAAACGTCCGGAAGGGTATTTTGCAGCGAAGCTGATTGATGACAGTGGATTGCGTGGATACCGGGTCGGCGGTGCGATGGTATCGGAGAAGCATTGTGGGTTTGTTGTGAATGTGGAACAGGCAAGCAGTGCAGATGTGCTGGCAGTGATGCAGCATGTGCAGGAAGTTGTAAATGAGAAGTACGGTGTGATGTTGGAACCGGAGGTAAGAATAATCCGATGAGATTTGTAATTGTAACAGGAATGAGCGGAGCAGGAAAATCAACGGTGTTGAAGATGTTAGAAGATATGGGGTTCTTCTGCGTTGATAACCTTCCGGTCATGTTAATTGAAAAATTCGCAGAGATTGCGCATGATGATAAGCTTGAGGTCGACAATGTCGCTATCGGTGTGGATATCCGAAGCGGGCAGGCACTCGGTGAGATGTCCGTGTGTCTGGAGACTTTGAAAAAGCGTAACTTTACTTACGAGATTCTTTTCCTTGATGCCAATGAACCGGTGCTTGTAAAGCGATATAAGGAGACGCGAAGAGCGCATCCGCTGTCCAAGCATGGCAGGATCAACGAAGGCATCGTCAAGGAACGCGAGAAGATCGAGTTTTTGCGCCAGCGTGCGGATTATATTATCGATACGAGCAATCTGCTTACAAGAGAGTTAAAGCATGAGATTGAGAAGATATTTGTGGAGGGCAAACAGTATAATAACATTATTGTGACTGTGATGTCCTTTGGATTCAAGTATGGAATCCCGAGAGATTCCGACCTTGTATTTGACGTACGTTTTTTGCCGAATCCATATTATGTTTCGGAGCTTCGCCCGCAGACAGGAAATGATAAACCAGTCTCTGATATGGTGAAGGATTGCAAAGAATATCCGGCATTTATGGAGAAGCTCACAGATATGCTGGAGTTTCTGATTCCCAATTATCTGAAAGAGGGTAAAAATCAGTTAGTGATTTCCGTGGGATGTACCGGAGGAAAACACCGCTCTGTGACAGTGGCAAATGCACTGTACGAGACATTGGAGAAGCTTCCGTATACGGTACGTCTGTATCATAGAGATATTGGCAAAGACCGTATTGTGAAAGGGGAGTAGGTATGTCGTTTTCATCAAAGGTGAAAGCGGAACTGCTTTCCCATATCAGCACAGGCAGACATTGCCGGATGGCAGAGCTTGCTGCTATGATCGCAATGTCCGGTGAATACCGGGATGGTGTCTGGACGATGCGCGGGGAAAACACGATCTTACAGGAGAAAATCACGAAGCTTACTGCACTTCTGGATGTGGATATTAACACACCAGAGGGCAGACAGATGTTAAAGCTGACGGATCATGGAGATTATCTTTCGGTGAATCCGATTCTGGTAGAACGGAATTGCTGTAAGCAGGCATTTATCCGCGGGGCATTTCTGGCAACTGGCTCCCTGACTGATCCGGAGAAGGGGTATCATTTCGAGATCGTCTGTGACCATGCGGAACAGGCGGATATGTTAGCCAGACTGATTCGTGATTTTTCAATCGAACCGAAGCAGATCCAGCGCAAAAAATATTATGTGGTTTACATCAAGGATGGATCAATGATCGTTGATCTGTTAAATATCATGGGGGCGCATGTGTCCCTGATGGATATGGAAAATATACGCATTTTAAAAGACATGCGCAATTCCGTCAACCGGCGTGTAAATTGTGAGACTGCGAACTTAAACAAGGTTGTGAGTGCTGCCGTCAAGCAGATGGAAGACATCACGTATATTGAACAGACAAAGGGATTAAAATATCTTCCAGAGCGTTTGCGGGAGATCGCAAGTCTGCGTATGGAAGAACCGGATACGAGTCTAGTGGAGCTTGGTAAGAAATTAAATCCACCGCTTGGAAAATCCGGAGTCAATCATAGATTGAAAAAAATAAGTGATATAGCCAATGAGCTAAGGAGGAACCAAAATGATCAGTAAGACAGTCGTTGTGAATTTACCAGCAGATGCAGAGGCAAGACCGGTGGCCGTTCTCGTGCAGATTGCAAGCAAGTATGAGAGTAAAATTACAATCAATTCTCAGAACCGGAGAATCAATGCGAAAAGCATCATGGGAATGATGAGCCTTGGATTCGGTAACGGGGATGCGCTTGAAATCGAAGCCAATGGACCGGATGAGGAGGTTGCTGTCGAGGAAATGAAAAATTATATTGAATCTGTCAAGTAGTCTTTGTTGCATAAGAATTTTAACTATGTTATTATATAAATAATTATGCAGGGGGAAAGACCACAAAGGAGGATATCAGATGGGAAAGCTTAGCAGTTTTTTTAGCAAGATTCCGTTTTTGTCCGGTCTTGGCGGCAAGAAAAAGTCAGCCAAGAGCAACGTAGAACTTCAATATGATAAGGCAATCAACCTGATGGAAAATGGAAATGCCGAGGACGCCGTAGAGATATTCGAAAAGATTGTAGATATTGCAATCATGGATCCGAATTATAAGAATTTCGGTACGGATGCCTTGAAAATATTAGGGGAGCTGTATGAGACCGGAAAGTATAGCAACTGTATTGTCGATGTGGATTTGAATAAGGCGACACAGTACTATGAGAAATATACGAATTTGAGTAAGGATGGCGAGATGATCTACAAGCTCGCACAGATGTTGTTGGATATTCAGAATTTCTCAAAGGCGATTACATTCTTTGAGAAGGCAACGGAGTGTGGTATCAAGGCAGCGTACATGAATCTCGGTAGTATCTATGAGAATGGTCTAAATCGTATCGATCAGTATGGAAACAAGAGTGATTTTGTCGTACCGGTGGATTACGAGAAGGCAATGTCGTGGTACAAGAAGCTTGCAGATATGGGAGATACGAAAGCAAAGGCTGCGTATGACCGTGTCGATTATGCAAGTCAGCATACAGACAGTATTGAGTTCGAAGAGAAGGACAAACTGTATACAGAGATTGCAGAGGCAAGACGTGCGAAAGGCAAGGAACCAAAGTATAAAGCAATCGATCCGGCACGTTTGCAGTATCAGTACACCTATGTACATAACCAGATTGATGGTTATATCCACAAGCTTCCTAAGGACTGGGTAAAGACCATCAACAGCGATACGGACGAGGAATATTATGCACCAAGCCTTACTTACAAGGATTTTGCGATGTATGTAAGCTATGACAGTATTCCAAGAGATTCCAAAAAGACATTGGAGAATTATCTTCGTTATTGCAACGATGCATTTGACGAGGAATTACAGTTGAAAGCATACATCACAGAATATGCAGATGGTATCTGCACAACGTTCTACCACAAGGAGATGGAAAAGGGTATTGTAACCTTTGCGTTCTATCAGGGTAAGCGTCTTGCATGTATGCGTTTTGTATGTGCATCCATGGAGATCATCGAGCAGTACGAGGAGATCATTTTCGAGACAGCGAACTCGTTCGCATTCGTTGATCCAACCCTGGTTAGTGACCAGAGCTTGAACCGTAAGGATAACCAGTATTATAGTGAGGCATTGTACTGCTATTACTTAGAGGACTACGAGGGCGCGATGGCGGCTGCAAAGCAGGCATTGAAGCTTGGTAGTATTAAGGCAAGTTATCTGTTGATCGAGCTGTATTACGATGATGATTCACCGTATAAGGATCTCGAGAAGACGATCAGTTACGCAAAGCAGTTGTTTGATGCGACGAAAGATCCGGATCTGGCATTCCTGCTTGGTAACATTTACGATCAGAAGATGAAGGATTACATGAAGGCACTCAACTGGTACGAGACCGCACATCGTCTCGGTCATCGACGGGTTGCATTCTATCTCGGACGTTTTTATTACTATGGTGTACTTCGTACGAAGCGTGATGGTATCAAGGCGTTAGAGTATTTCAAGGAAGCGCAGGCAAATGGTATTCTGGAAGCAGAAGCTTATATCAAGGATATTCAGGAGCTTGGCAACGAGGATTTGCAGCGTTCTGTGGAGACATGGGAGCGTTCCGTAGAAGCCGGAAGCGGACAGGCAGCTTTGAAGGTTGCCTTGTACAAGCAGAGTCAGGTGTTCTACATTGCAAATTCGTATGAGATTGAGAAAGCATTTTTGGAAGCCCTTGGACTGGGAAGCTATCAGGCTGCTTATGAGCTTGGTAAGATCTACCAGCAGCAGGAGGCAGATGAGAATTATCGTGGCGAGATCAAGAGTATCAAGTACTTTGAGAAAGCTTACGACAATGGATATGAGGACTTCGATAAGGACAACCTGTTCAAGGTCATCGAGTATAAGGCTGGCAAGACAAGCGATATGAGCAAGCAGATCGAGTTTTATATGCAGAGTGCTAAACAGGCATATGTCCCTGCCGTGAAGAAGATTGTTGAGATGGTAGCGTATATCACACCGGATATCGTAGACTTGTATCGTGAGTTGTGTGAGATTGCGGAGACCGGTGATGACAGCGCGATTATCTCTATGAATATGTTGGAGAAGAAGTATACAGACCTTGTTATCAAGCAGCCAACGAGTGGACAGAAGGTGATCGAGAACAAGTTCTTCCGTCTGTGCGTTCCGAAGGAGAGTACAGCCGTAATCAACGACGAGGGTGGTACGATCAAACTTGCAGATTCCGTTGTAGAATTTGCAGTTGCTGAGATGCCAGTCAGTGCAGATCAGGAGGAAGATTACCTGAAGATTTACAAGCTGATCCTGTCTGAGTACCTGCCGGATGAGAATGCAGAGATTATCATTGCGAACTCCCGTATGATCGGTTCCGGTATGCGTGAGACAAAGAACAACGTACATTCTTACAGTATCCTGTTGATCAGTTCAAAGAACCAGTATCTGTTCAAACTGAGCTCCAGAGATCGTCGTGAGATGATGATGTTCAAGGATAAGGTGCTTGAGATTGCGAAGTCTCTGGTTGAGACTGGCGAGATCTATGTTGCAACCGAGGAAGCAAAGAAGAAGATTGGACTTTCGTTCCTGCTTCAGTCGAACGACAATGGATTCCTTTCAATCGGAAAAGCAGAATAAGTTTAGAGTTTATGAAACGCCATGCGTTTGGGATTCCCAATTGCATGGCGTTTTTTTATGAGCGAATCCCCGCGCATCCTGTTAATTTTGTATCTAGCCATGTGGTCAACTCATATATGATGTATTGAAATTAAGAAGTTCTAAGATGTTCTGATATAGGTAATAAACATGCACGCAACCGCCGCCAATTCGCCGTCCATGGCTCAGTGGCGGCTTACCTGAACATCGTGTTCAGGTATTGCTGTGTATCAAACAGAACATCAAGAACTTCTAAATTCCAAACATATTATATATGAGTTGACCGCATGGTTAGATACATTTTATTAAATTGGTGTGCGCGGGTGTTTGCAAGGGAGAAAACCCACGTCGTGGGTGCAGGAAGAGAAAAACAAGCGTGAAAACCCACCCCGGAAGCTGATTGATGGGGAGCGGAGAGAAAACTGGGCGTGAGGAGAAGGATATGAGCGGAAAAAACCACGTCGTGGGCGTAGAAAGAGAAAAGTAAGCGAGAAACCCCAAACTAGAAGCTAATAGGCAGGTGGAGGAGAGAAAACTGGGCGTGTGGGGTAAGAAACGAGAGGAAAAACCCATGGCGTGGGTTTGGGGAGAGAAAAGCAAGTGAGACAACCCAAACCGGAAACTAATAGGCAGGTGACGGAGAGAAAACTGGGCGTGAGGAGTGGAATGCGAGCGGAAAAACCCACGATGTGGTGACACCCGGGGTAGAGGAAAGCAAACGAAAAAATGACAGAGAAAGTTGTCAAAATATATTGACAAGAAAACTTGTCATATGCTATATATAGATCGTGCACAAATGACAAGAATAGTTGTCAAGTATAAAAAGAGTGAGTATAAATAACCGGGCAATGCAATTATGTAAGGGCGCGGAAGAATGGAGTGTGTGATATGGAGATTGGAACTGTAAAAGCGGATAAGAAGCTGAAAATCTATACGATCAAGGGTAAGCGTGTGGATAGAGAGGATTTCCAGCTGGGCGCCCATGTGGGCGAGGCAGTACCGATTGAGGCATCCAGTGAGAATATAAAAAAAGCTGTAGACAAGGCACTGGTAAGTAACGGAAAGGTGTGCGGCATTTATCAGGAGAAAAAACTGGTCGGAATATATGTGTTTGAGAGGATTGAGGATTATTTTATAGAAGCCGGAGAGACAGAAGCTATGGCAGGTGAACGGCGGATGGAGAGTCAGGAAGCTGTCAGGAAATTGAAAGAGATTTTTGAAGATAGTAAAGCTGCGATGAAGCTTATTTTATGGTATCTGCCGGATACGTTGTCCGACCAGAAAAATAAGATTGAGGATATGATCCGCAACTACATGAAAGGCTGTATGAGCGACGGATTCTGGGCTGGAATCGAGTGGGGAGATGAACTTGTTTACAAGAAGAATATGGATCCAAAGGAGAAAAAGAATGTTGCATTCGGATATCTTCTTGGGGCTGTTGTCGGGTTCACTGTTGGCTGGATGGCAATGGATAATCTTGCTTTTGGAATCTGCTATGCAGTGATATTTTCAAATCTGTACGGAAACATGATTTTTGGAGGAGTGAAAAATAAAAAGGTGTGGGAAACCTTTGTGTTTGTGAATCCGAAATATCATGGTGGAGAGGAGAATCACGATGCCACTGAATAATCATTTGAAGGAATACCGGTCGAAGCTCGGAGTCAATCAGCAGGAGATGGGTGCTTTGGTGCAGACATCGCGCCAGACAATCAGTCAGATTGAACGTGGCGATTATTCGCCGTCGGTCACATTAGCGTTGAAGCTTGCAAAAGCATGCGGCGTGACTGTGGAAGATATCTTTGAATATACGGAGGGTGCGGAAGATGAGTAAAGATAAGAAAACGAAGGAAAAATCAACAAAAAAGGCATTAATCATTTTGATTTCCGCGTTGGCAATTTGTTTTCTGGCGGGATATATTGTAGGTAAAATCATGGGAAAGGTAGAAAAGACGCAGAGTTTCGACGCGGTTGTTACAGCAATCCGAGCATTTGCGTTTGATGCGATTCCGATACTTTTCGCGGTTGTATCGTTTCTTGGATGCTTGCTTCCGGTAATCGCGTATACAAGATGTAGTGCATTATATAAACAGTTACAGAAAGATCGTGAAAATGATGATCTGTGGGATACATTGGAGGATAAGTTGAATGTACCGATGATCATGTCAAACATTTTTTCGATTATAGAGCTTTGTCTGTTTTTCTGCTTCTTATATGATGTAGAAAAAGGATATGGAAAAGTGAGCGGATATCAGTCCGCGATGTGGGTGATTGCTGTTGCGTTGTTCGTGATAACGATGGCAATTGAGATTCTGATTCCGAAACTTACTGTTGATATTGAGAAAAAGTTAAATCCGGAAAAACGTGGAAATGCATTAGACTTCCAGTTTCATAAGGTGTGGATGAGTTCTTGTGATGAAGCAGAACGGTTGATTGTGTACCGTGCAGGGTATCAGGCATTTTTGAGCACAAATGTGGTATGCCTGATCTTGTGTATTGTCATATTTATCTTTACATTTTTGTTTAAGACAGATATTATGGGATTTGTATATGTATGTATGATTCTGCTTGTGAACAATGTAAGTTACATGATGCGTGCAGCGAAGCTGGAGCGACGCAGATAACACTGCAAGCTGGATATTGCTGAACTAGAAGCGGCTACGCTGGAATTGGAGAAGACATGTGTTTACGAAGGAAATAACGGAAGCAGAGTAAAGATTGAAGATGGAGGAAACGAATATGGGAATGAATTCAATTGATGCAGAAGATGATCAGTTTGCATATCGGTATGATACGCAGTTGCTGATCGACCGGAGAGATAAGGATTTGGATGAGGATGAAATTGCAGATTATATCACGGATCATATCGAGGGAAACAGCTTGATCGCGGCTGGAGACGAGGATCTGGTGAAGATTCATTTTCATACAAATGAGCCTTGGAAGGTGCTGGAGTATTGCAGTACAGTTGGCGAGATCTACGATATTGTTGTCGAGGATATGATCCGTCAGTCAGCAGGACTGCAGGGATAGATGCCGATAGGAGAAAACAATGACAGGAAAATTGAAGATATGTAATTTTGGTAAAAACATGCTGCAGATATTTTATGTGACAACATTGCTTGCAGCCATCTATCTGATTCTTGGGTTTTGCGGATTCTATGAGCGATGGTTTGCGAATGGTCCGGCAGGAATTACGGTAGAGAAAAAATACTGGCTGATCCGTCTGTGTATTATCTTCCTGGTTGAGATTACGATATTCTGGATTGGAATGATCAGCGTGTATCTGACATCACAGCAGCTGGGAATCCGCTGGCGTGTGTTGGGGCTTATATGTGGCTGGATTCCGATTGCGCATCTGGTGATGCTGCATATCATTATCCGGACGGTAAGACGGGAAGTAAAGTTCGAGAAGCTGCGTGCGAAGCGAAATGCTGCGCGGGCAGATAAGCAGATATGTAAAACAAAATATCCGATACTTATGGTGCATGGCGTGTTCTTCCGGGATTTTGAACACCTAAATTACTGGGGCAGAATACCGGCGGAGCTTACGGAAAATGGTGCGAAGATCTATTACGGAAACCATAACAGTGCCGCGGCTGTGCGGGACAGTGCAAAGGAATTAGAGACACGTATCAGGCAGATTGTCGAGGAAACCGGCTGTGAGAAGGTAAATGTGATCGCGCATTCCAAAGGTGGACTTGATACGAGAGCGGCAATCGCACTTACTTCCGCAGGAGATTATATTGCGTCACTTACGACAATCAACACGCCACACAGAGGCTGTGAATTTGCCGATTATTTATTAGACAATATTCCGGAGGCACAGCAAAAGGCGATTGAAAAAGCATACAACGTAGGGGCGGAAAAGCTTGGAGATACGAATCCGGATTTCATGGCAGCCGTCCATGATCTCACTTCTACAAACTGTGCGGAATTTAATGAAGAGGCAAAGGATGCACCGGGGATTTATTACCAGTCTTTTGGCTCGAAATTGAACCGTCCATCATCCGGACGATTCCCGCTCAATCTGTCGTATCTGCTTGTTAAGCGGTTTGACGGACCGAATGATGGTCTGGTTGGAGAGAAGTCTTTTGCGTGGGGAGAAGACTACCAGTTCCTGACTGTAAAGGGCAAGCGGGGAATTTCACACGGCGATGTGATCGACTTGAACCGCGAGGATATTCCGGGATTTGATGTACGGGAATTCTATGTGCAGCTTGTATCAAAGCTTAAAGAACGAGGGTTGTAGAAACGGGAGAAAACGTCTGATTTTAACTTTGGCCCCGTTGGGTACGAAGTTAGTTAAGAAAAAAGAATGTGGAATATCAAAAACAAAGGGGAACGAGAAATCGTTCCCCTTTACCATTTTCCTGATTAGATTCTGGTTCGATAATTTCTTACCGATCTGCAATCGGTGTATATGCACGGTTTTCCGCGATCGATTTGTAAGCCGGGCGGATGATCTTGTTTACGTTGATGAGCTCCTCAATACGGTGGGCGCTCCAGCCGGCGATACGGGCGACTGCGAACATCGGTGTAAAGAGTTCTTCCGGCAGATCAAGCATGGTGTATACGAAACCGCTGTAGAAATCGACATTCGGGCTTACACCTTTATAGATCTTGCGCTTGTCTGCGATGACTTCCTTCGCAATCTCAGCGACATCCATATACAATTTGTATTCTTTCTCTTTGTGCTTTTCCTCAGATAGTTTTCCGACAAAGGTCTGGAATACATTCGCACGTGGATCGGAGATGGAATATACGGCATGTCCCATTCCGTAGATCAGTCCGGAACGGTCGAAGGCTTTCTTGTCCAGAATATCGCACAGATACTGGCGGATTTCATCTTTATCATCCCAGTCACGGACGTGCTCTTTCAGATCGTCAAACATACGCTTTACCTTGACATTGGCGCCGCCGTGCTTTGGCCCCTTTAAAGAACAGAGAGAAGCGGCGACCGAAGAATAGGTATCCGTACCGGAGGAAGTAACAACGTGTGTTGTAAATGTGGAGTTGTTACCACCGCCATGCTCCGCATGGAGTACGAGCGCTAAGTCGAGCACCTTTGCCTCGGTATCGGTATAAGATTTATCCTGACGCAGGAGGCGCAGAATATTCTCGGCAGTGGAAAGCTCCGGCTTTGGCTTGTGGATATAGAGTCCCTTCCCAAGCTCGTAGTGGCGGTATGCCTGATACGAGTACACGGCAAGCGCCGGGAAATTCGCAATCAGCTCAATGCTCTGACGAAGGACGTTCGGAATGCTGACATCCATGGCGTTTGTATCGTAAGAACTGAGTGTGAGGATATTTTTCGCAAGAGCATTCATGATATCGGGTGTCGGTGTTTTTAATATAATGTCTCTTGCAAAATAATGTGGCAGCTTCCGGTAGGAACCGAGCAGCGTGTTGAAATCTGCAAGCTCTTTTTTGTTCGGCAGCTCACCGAAGAGCAGAAGATAGACAGTTTCTTCAAAACCAAAACGTTTCTCGGAAGTAAAGCCTCTGACCAGATCATAAATGTTAATTCCCCGGTAGTAGAGCTGGCCGTCGATTGGTATGGTGACACCGTTTACCTCCTCGGAGGAGATGATTGTGGAGATCTCTGTAAGGCCTGTCAGAACTCCTTTACCATCTAAATCACGCAACCCGCGCTTTACCTGATATTTTGTATACAATTCGGGATCAATCACATCGTGGCTTTCACATAATTTTGCCAAACGCTCGAACTCCGGTGTGACTGCTGAAAATTCCTGTTGATTCATATATTCACTTCCTTATCTGATTTGTTAATGATGCATTGCAGACGCTGAAACCAGCAAATGTAACAATGCAATAAGTACATGCTGATAGACAATGACACAGTCTGATAATTGCACATATATGATATATGCGAATTTTATGCTATATGTTTATCGCGGTTTGCGATAACTTGTATACTAGCATACTATAATTTCAATATTTTGGCAAACCATTTCCCGTGAACAAATTGTGAAAATTATACAAAAAATGTAAATTGAATATAAAATATACGAAAAAAACAGCATAATTGGATGCATACCGAATGGTAAAATAGGGGATTTTATAGGTTTTTAATGAAAAATTTCAGAAATTCCGGAAAAGTTATTGAAAATTTTTATTAGGTATATTAGAATAACAAAGATACTGAATGTATTTAATTTCGAATGTATATGTTATTTTAGGAGGATAATTATGGAAGCAAGTGATTTCAGAAATGGTGTGACTTTTGTATGTGATGGTCAGCCTTGTCAGGTAATAGAGTTTCAGCATGTAAAGCCGGGTAAGGGTGCTGCATTCGTTCGTACAAAGTATAAGAATATTATCACAGGTGCAATCAGAGAGACAAGTTTCAACCCTACAGCAAAGTTCGATTCTGCATATATCGAGCGTAAGGATATGGATTACTCTTACAGAGATGGTAACCTGTATTACTTCATGGATCAGGAGACATTCGAGATGATTCCTGTCGATGAGAGCGTAGTTGGTGACGCTATGAAGTTTGTTAAGGAAGGCATGACATGTAAGATTTCTATCTACGAAGGAAATGTATTTGCAGTAGAAGGTCCTGATTTTGTAGAGCTTGAGATTACAGAGTGTGAACCGGGTGTAGCAGGAAATACAGCTACAAACGCTACAAAGCCATGTACAGTTGAGACAGGTGCAACATTGAATGTTCCTCTGTTTATCAACCAGGGTGAGATTATCAAGATCGATACACGTACAGGAAAGTATCTTTCAAGAGCAAAGTAATTTAAAAATTACGAATTGAATCAGAATGATCAAAGGCACGTTCCGTTTCGGAGCGTGCTTTTTTGTGTAATATGCCGCCATGCAGAAATTGTGCGATCTGCAATCCGGATAAAATCAAAAATTTACAATCATATATTTCCGCATCCCGCATATATATATGGTAGGGGTGAATGCTGTGAAAAATGAAATCTTGAAATTACTCCCCCCTTGTATTCGGTACATAATCAATCAGATTGACATAGATTATAATTCCCTGATAGAGCTTCGGTTCCGGATCTGCGAGCCGTTGATACTGGTTTTTGTGCAGGGAGAATATTTTGTGCAGAATTGTGGGGGACTGACACTCGATCGAAAAAAAGCATATCGTGTAACTGCGGATGATATCCGGGGGATTATTGATGCAGTGACCGATTACTCGTTGTATGCATATGAGGATGAAGTGAGACAGGGGTTTGTGACAGTGTGTGGCGGGCATCGCGTCGGCGTTGCCGGTCAGGTTGTATTGGAGCATGGGAGAGTAAGAAACGTGAAGCATATATCGTTTATTAATATTCGGGTATCCCATCAGATCAAGGGCTGTGCGACTTGCCTGCTGCCATATGTGATCAAGGATGGCAGGTTGTTGCACACACTGATCATATCGCCGCCGGGATGTGGAAAGACGACAATCTTGCGGGATCTGGTGCGGCTGATATCGGATGGGAACAGTTATTGCAGAGGGATGAATGTCGGCGTGGTGGACGAACGCTCAGAGCTTGCCGCCTGCTACATGGGAATTCCGCAAAATGATGTCGGACTCCGCACGGATATCTTAGATGGGTGTCCCAAGGCGGAGGGGATGTTGATGTTGCTTCGGTCGATGAGTCCGAAGGTGATTGCGGTCGATGAGATCGGCAGCCGGGAGGATATTGATGCAATTTCCTATGTCATCAACTGTGGCTGTGGGATTCTGGCGACAATCCATGGCGACTCGATCGATGATATCCGGACGCGTCCGGTGCTTCGGAAGCTGGTCGAGGAGAAGGTGTTTGAACGTTACATCGTGCTTGGACGAAGTGCGGGCATCGGAACGGTGGAGTCGATTTTTGACGAGAGGGGAAATGAGCTATACATTGGTTCGCTGTCGGTTGCAAACTGATTGGAATCATCTGTGTGCTTGGTGGCTGTGTGACAATGGGAATCTTGCGCGCGATGGCAATTCGCAGGCGTGTAAAGGAAATGCAGGAATACGCCCGCGTGCTTTCCGTTGCCACGGCGGAGCTTCGGTATCGGAGAGATATTCTGGCACAGGTATTTGTCCGTGTTGCAAAAAAATGCCGCCAGCCATATGCCGCGTGGCTGTCAGAGCTTTCACAGGCACTCATGGAGGCGCAGCAGAGACAGGCATATTCTTATACGGAAGTGGCTGCCGATTTTGATCAGATCTGGATAGAACATGCAGACAAGCTGTATGAGAGTTCCGGTCTAAAACAAGAGGATATGGAATATATATATAACCTGGGACAGACTATCGGATATCTGGATGTACAGGCACAGGAAGAGGGACTGGCATTGCTGCAGGCAGATCTGGGACGGCATATTCGGGAGTTGGAGGCAGAGGCAAAAGATCGTATGCGATTGTCGCTTGTGGTGGGAAGTGTCGCAGGTGTGTTATTGATTATAATCTTGATTTAGCAGATGCAGGGGAATGGAAATGACGATTCAGTTGATTTTTAAAATTGCAGCCGTTGGAATTGTCGTGGCACTCATCAATCAGGTATTGAAGCATTCTGGCAGGGACGATCAGGCATATCTGGTGAGCCTTGCAGGTCTGATTATCGTACTGACGTGGATTATTCCCTATGTCAATCAGCTGTTTCAGGACATCAACACATTGTTTGGATTTTAAGGGGGCAGAGTATGAATCTGGGAGTGACGATGGTATTTGCAATCGTGGCGGTAATCTTGGCGTTGTCCTTGAAATCTAAAAATCCAGAGTACAGCACATTTATCAGTGTGGCGGTGTGCCTTGTGCTGTTATTTATCTGCGTGTCGCGGATGCGTGTGATGCTTTCAGGTATTGAAGTCTTGACGGACAAGATCCGGATGGACAGTACCTATCTGGTGATCCTGGTCAAGCTGATCGGGATCGCCTATATCTGTGAGTTTGCGGCGAGTATCAGCAAGGATGCCGGATACAGTGCGGTTGCATCCCAGATTGAGCTGCTTGGAAAGCTTACGATGCTGGTCGTGTCGCTTCCGGTTTTCATGCAGGTCGTGCAGACGGTACTGTCGTTGATCAATTGATGGAGGAAACCGCCGAATGAATCCGCGAACCACACATACAACTACATATTTCACTTGCAGATGGCTGGTAGTGGTACTGGCCATTTTCTTTTTTGTGGATATCCATGTACTGCCTGCGCGGGCGCAGGAACTGCCAGAAACCACGACAGAAACTACACAGGAGCTGGATGGACAGGCAACTACGATAGAAGCCACACAAGAGCAGAGTGGACAGGTAGCCACGACAGAAACAACACAGGAATCATACAATTCTCAGACAATAACAGAATCAGGACAGCAGACGAATGTGATTTATGACTCCATCTTCGATGAACTGAATCTGGATGAGGTGGAGCGTGCGTTGCAGCAACAGGGCATTCAGACGGCTATGCCAATTACGGAGATGGTAAAAAAACAGGTGGAGGGTGACAATAAGTCGGTGTTATCGGCATTGCTTGCGACAATCAGCAGCGTTTTTTTCGGCGAGCTGTCGCAGAACAAAGGGCTGCTCTTAGAGTTGGTCGGTATCGTCCTGATCGGAAGCATCTTTGTGAATCTGTCGAACTCCTTTGCGGGAGGGTTTATCAGTGAAAATGGATTCTATATTACTTATATGCTGATGACATCGCTGTTGCTGACGTCCTTTTCGATGGCGTATTCGATTACACTTGCGGCACTCGACAAGGTGCTCGTTGCAGTACGGCTGTTAGTTCCGGCGTTTCTGCTTGTGTTGCAGTTTATCGGACATGCTACGACGGCAGGCGGCACATACAATCTCGTTTTGGTCGGAATCTGGCTGATACAGGCGGTGATTATCCGGCTGGTGCTGCCGCTCATTGAATTCTATGTAATCGTGGCACTTGTGAACAACCTGCAAAAAGAGGACAGCTTCTCGAAACTGTGTGAGCTTGTGCAGAGCCTGATCAAATGGATTTTGCGGACGATCATCGTCGTAGTGATCGGATTAAATGTGATCAAGGGCTTGCTGGAGCCGCAGATGGACATCCTTGGGAAAACGGCGGTGAACCGGGCATTAACTGCGATTCCGGGAAGCGTCGTATCGGTGCTTGCAGGCACCTATCTTGCGTGTGGCATGATCGTAAAAAATAGTATCGGTATCACAGGTATCCTGATTCTGTCCGGCATCTGTCTGATTCCGATCATCAAGCTTTTCTTGCTGATGTTTACGGTGCGGATCACAACCGCGCTGATTCAGCCGATGGGCGATAAGCGGTATGTGGATGGCACGACGGCGCTGGCAAATGGAATCGGCATGCTGATGCAGGCGCTGGCAAGTGCACTCGTTTTATTTATCATAACTCTCGCGATCATGTCGGGGGCAACGAATGGAATAGGAGGGTAGCTATGCTGTTTGGCTGGATGAAAAGTCTGATCTTTTATCTATTGCTCGCAACGATTGTGACGCATATGGCGCCGTCCAATCAATATAAGCAATATATCCGGTATTTCATTGGACTGGTCGTGATTGTGCTGCTTGCAAGTCCGCTCAAATTCCTGTTTGAATTTGGAAGCGGAGATCTGCAGGAATTGTTGCAGGAGATCGAGCATGTGGAAGGACAGGAGTCCGTCGCAGGAGTCGGCGGAAGCATCACGGATTATTATGGTATGGGCATCCGGGAGGGACTCAAAAAAGAACTTCAAGGTTATTCGGTTGAGGATGTTGCGATCATAACGGATGCCGGTGGAGAGCTATTGCAATGCACGATTTACATAAGTGAGGCAAAGGCAACAGAAGAGATGGAAAAAGAAATAAAAAAATACATTTCGGATGTCTATAATCTGGAGGATGCTCGTATATATGTAGTAAGACGGTGAGAATATGGAGTGGAAATTTAAGAAAAATGAAAAATGGAACAAGGTAATTCTGGTTGTACTGTGCGGGATTTTACTGCTTGTGATCGTGATGCCGCAGAAGACGGTGCAGACCGCGGTGGGGCAGACCGGATCTTCGTCTGACACAACCGCTTCCTATGAGGTGCGTCTGCGGGAGCTGCTTGCGGATACCTACGGTGCGGACATGGTTGACGTATTGATCTATGCAGGGGATCGCACACAGACGTATTATGGATCTGACGGCACAGAGACGATCACGGGCGTGTTGATCACAATTAAAAAGGAAGCGGTCACAGGTACCACGATTGCAGATATTACCTTGGCGGTATGCGCGCTTTTTGATCTGCCGGCACATAAGGTGGCGGTTTTGGTAAAAAATTAGGGAGGTTTTTATGAAGAAAAAAACCATGAAACGAAACCAGATTATTATCGGGGCACTTACCGTGTTGCTTGGTGTGGCAGGCTACATAAATTTCTCCGGCAATAAACTGGATTTGGCACCGGGCGAGCTGGAACCGACTGAATCTGCCTTTGCAGAGGAGCAGACGGAGACAGATGCAAAACCAGCGGAGATTGTGTCCGGCGAGCTGACGGTCTCTGATGTTCCGGAGGATGAGTATATCGAGCTGAACTCGGAGGAGGAAAAAATCGGGGAAGCAGTGCTGACCTCAGCAAATGCGGCAAATAATTTCGTGTCAATCAAATTAAACCGGGAGCAGAGCCGCAGCCAGAACAAGGAGACATTGCTGGAGATCATCAACGGGGATGGCATGGATGCACAGGCGGTACAGGCAGCCACCGATGCATATGTGAAGCTGACTGAGGATGCGGAGAAAGAACAGGAAGCAGAGTCAATCCTTGCGGCAAAGGGCTTCGGAGAAGCGATCGTGTCGATTGGCGATTCTGGCGTGGATGTTATCTTAAATTGTACCGATCTGCCGGATGAAAAACGGGCACAGGTCGAGGATGTTGTAACAAGAAAGACCGGATGTACGGTGGACGCAATCGTCATCACACTGGCACAGTAATAAAATTGTAGAAATCAGCAGAAAGCCTTGCACAGTTGCAAGGCTTTTTAGTTGCATAATATGCATAAATTGGGTATAATATTTTACATATGCAATGAAATAAAGTAGGAAGGATAAGATAAGGAGGCAATTATGAGCGATATGATAAATGAAGAAGAAAAAATTGGTAAAATCAGTATAGCAGACGGCGTGGTGGCATCCATCGCCGGGATTGCAGCCATCGAGGTAGAAGGTGTTTCCAAGCTGACTGGAAATATCTCGAAGGAGCTTGTTGCAAAGCTTGGTAAGAAGAATCTTGCCAACGGTGTGAAGGTAGAGATCACAGATGGAAATGTAGTCGTAGATGTTTCATTGGAAGTTGAATATGGTACAAGCATCAAGAAAGTATCCGAGGGCGTGCAGGAGAAGGTAAAGCAGGCAATCGAGAATATGACCGGACTGCATGTGCGCGTGGTAAATGTTGTCGTATCCGGCATCAAGATGAATAAAGAGTAAGGCGGTTAATTATGACAAGACGAAGCATACGAGAAAATATTTTTCTGATCGTATTTAAGGCAGAATTCAACAATCAGGAAGAGATGGAAGAACAGATCCGTTATTCAATCAGTAAGATCGAAGAACCGGAAGAAGATCCGGAGGATGTTGCGATAACAGAAACGGGAAAGGTAAAAGAGGGGGATCTTGCCTACATTGCAGACAAGTCCCACAAGATTCTTTCCATGCTTCCGGCACTCGATGAGAAGATCAGCGAGATCTCTGATGGCTGGCAGATCGGCAGACTGGGCAAGCCGGAACTTGCAATCCTGCGTCTGGCACTCTATGAGATGCTCTATGATGAGGAAGTTCCATTCCGCGTAGCGATCAATGAGGCGGTAGAACTGGCAAAGAAATACTGTAATCCAGATGCAAGCGGATTTATCAACGCAGTATTGGCGAAGGTTGAGGAACCATGAGAGTAGAAAATGGAAAGAAAGTATTTTCTGTCCGGGAAGTCAATTCGTATATTGGCAATATAATAAAAAATGATTATCTGTTAAAAAACATCTGTTTTGAAGGGGAAGTGTCAAGCTTCAGCAAAGGTCCGACCGGGCATCTGTATATCACACTCAAGGATTGTACAGCTCCGGGCGATCTGCCAGAGGGCGCGCCGTACAACGGAATCCTGCGTGTGAATGTGTGGAAAAGTGTCGCGGCAAAGCTCAATCTGACGACGGTCAAGCAGGGCGATATCCTGATTGTGAAGGGAAGCTGCTCTATCTATGATGCGAAAAGTGAGTACAGTGTGAATGCCGTGTCTGTACAGCGGCGTGAAGAGCGTGGCTGGCATGGCGAAGCTTATGCAGAGCTGAAACGCAGACTGGGACAGGAAGGTATCTTCGATACGGCGATCAAGAAGCCGATTCCGAAATATCCAAGGGCAGTCGGCGTCGTGATCTCCATAGGTACGAATGCGTATAAGGATATTATGAGCGTATCACATCGGCGGAATCCCTATGTGCAGATGATCGTCTGTGATGCGCGGGCGCAGGGCGAAAATGCGCGCGAGCTGATCGTGCAGGGTATCCGCAGACTCGACAGATTGGGCGTGGATACGATTATCATTGGACGAGGCGGTGGATCGAGGGAAGATCTGGAGGTCTTTGACGATGAGGCAGTTGTCCGTGCAATCTATGAGGCGAAGACGCCGATCATATCTGGAACTGGACATGAGGGTGATACATCGCTGGCAGATGATGCGGCAGATCTGCGTGTCGAGACGCCGACGGCAGCAGCAACTGCAGCCGTTCCACTGATCGATGATATTTTACGGACAATCGAGCTTCGGCTGCGGACAATGAATTATCACGTGGCAAATAAGAAACAGAATTATCAGGCACGTCTGGATTCCTGTGAGCGGGAATTACGGCTCCGGATGCAGGGACGTCTGCAGGAGAAAGAGACAAAGCTGCAGATGTATATGCAGCAACTGGCAGCACTGAATCCGAGAGCAAAACTCGAAAAGCAGCAGGAGAAGCTGAAGCAAAGCAGAGAACGACTTGAAAACCGGATCCAGCTTAAGTTTAAAGAATATGAACATCAACTGCATCTGCTGTTAACAAGACTGCATGGCAACGCACCGACAGCCAAGCTGGTAGGTGGGTTCGGATATCTTGAATCAGAGGGAAAGCCTGTAATGTCAGCGGGACAGATGCAGGCAGGCGATCCGCTTCATGTTACTCTGCATGATGGCAGAATCCATGCGACGGTCGTTTCTGTGGAAGCAGATACAAATGGTGTACAAGGAGAATAAAACAACATGGCAGAAAAAAAGAAGGAATTAAACATAGAGGAAGCATTTGCCAGATTGGAAGAGATCAACAAGCTTCTGGAAAATCCCGATACAAATCTGAAAGACTCCATGACGTTATATGCAGAGGGCGTGGAGCTTGCGAATGCCTGTAAGGAAGAACTTGCAGGTGTGGAAAAGGAGATAAAGATATTAGATGAAGTATGATGCCAAGGCAATTGAAGAGATGATAGAGGCGTATCTGCCGGAGGAGACCGGACATCAGAAAACTGTGCTGGCTGCGATGAATTATGCGGTAAAAGCAGGCGGCAAACGGCTGCGTCCGATGATGCTCCGTCTGTGTTATGAGATGTTTGCAAAGGAACCGCAGGAGGCACTGGTGCGCCCATTTATGGCGGCAATGGAGATGATCCATACATATTCCCTTGTGCATGATGATCTTCCGGCGATGGACAACGACGCGCTACGCCGGGGACTTCCGACCGTGCATGTCAAGTTTGGTGAGGATATGGCGATTTTAGCCGGAGATGCATTGTTAAACTTTGCATTTGAAACTGCGTGTCAGGGATTTGCGGTGAAGCCGGGCGATGCCAATGTGGAGAAGGCATTTGCGGTGCTTGCAAAAAAAGCTGGTATCTATGGTATGGTTGGCGGACAGGTGCTTGATGTGGAGCGTGCCGGACTTCCGATGGATGAAGATCAGCTTGCGTTTATCTATGAGAATAAGACAGGCGCGTTGATCGCGGCGGCATGTATGTGTGGTGCATATCTTGCTGGTGCAGATGATGCGGTTGTCGCACAGTTAGATGAGGCCGCCTATGCAGTCGGGTTTGCGTTTCAGGTGCAGGATGATATCTTAGATCTGGTCGGGGACGAGCAGTTGCTTGGCAAACCATTACATTCGGATGATAAAAACCATAAGGTGACCTATGTGACATTGCACGGAATGGATGCTGCAAAGCAGTACGTGGAAGAAATGTCCGAGAAAGCGATCCGTATATTGGAGAATATAAAAGCGTGGGATGAGGGGGCAAAAGCGGATATGATCGCGCTTGTAAAAAGCTTGATCAACCGGGACCATTAACCTGATCGCATAAGCATATTTATGACAGGTAAAGGCAAATGCATATGTTAGAGAAGATAACAAAAGAAAACGATATTAAGCAGATAGAAAGACAGGATTATCCGGCACTGGCAGCAGAGATCCGGGATTTTCTGATTGAGAAAGTAAGTATACATGGTGGGCATCTGGCGTCCAATCTTGGTACGGTGGAGCTTACGATGGCACTGCATGCAGTGATGAATTTCCCAAAAGATAAGCTGATCTTTGATGTCGGACATCAATCCTATACACATAAGATCCTGACCGGAAGAAAGGATGCGTTTGAGACACTGCGGCAGTACGATGGCTTAAGCGGGTTCCCAAAACGCAACGAGAGTCCGTGCGATGCGTTTGACACCGGACACAGTTCGACTGGTATCTCAGCGGCGATGGGGTATTCAATCGCCAGAGATCTGTGCGGCGGGGATGAGAAGGTCGCCGTTGTGATTGGTGACGGATCACTGACCGGAGGTATGGCGTATGAAGCGTTAAACGGGCTTGCGCAGTTGAAAACCGGGTGTGTCGTTGTCATTAACGACAACAATATGTCGATCGGTAAAAACGTCGGCGGTCTGTCCAAGTATCTGAATGAAATCCGGCTTGGAAATGCGTACAATGAGTTAAAAACCGGTGTGGAAAGCAGTCTGATGGGGTCAAAAACCGGAAAGAAGATTGCGAAGGTACTGAAGCGCTCGAAGGATAATATCAAACAGTTTTTTGTGCCGGGCATGTTTTTCGAGGAGCTTGGAATCACGTATGTCGGACCAATTGACGGACATGATATCAATCAGATGATCACGACATTTCAGCATGCATTCCGGCTGGATAAACCGATTATTATTCATGTGAAGACGAAAAAAGGAAAAGGCTATGGCTATGCGGAGCGGCACCCGGATTATTTCCATGGGATTGCGCCGTTTGACCGGATATCCGGTAAGGTGCTTGCCGCGAAAAAGACAAGCTGTTACACCGATATTTTTGCGAAGAAGATGGTGAAGCTTGGAGAGACACATGAGGATGTTGTAGCGATCACGGCTGCGATGGCACAGGGAACCGGACTGGTACGATTTGAAGAGGCGTACCCAAAGCGGTTTTTCGATGTGGGAATTGCAGAACAGCATGCGGTAACTTTTGCTGCTGGTATGGCTGCCGCAGGTATGGTGCCTGTCGTGGCAATCTATTCTTCGTTCCTGCAGCGTTCGTATGACCAGATTCTACATGATGTGTGCTTGCAGAAGCTGCATGTGATTTTGGCGATTGACCGTGCCGGTCTTGTCGGACAGGATGGAGAGACGCACCAGGGTATCTATGATCTGGCGTATCTGTCGCATATGCCGCATATGATCGTACTGGCTCCGAAGAACCGGTATGAGTTGGAGGCAATGCTTGATTATGCCTATGCATATGATGGACCGATTGCAATCCGGTATCCAAGAGGCAGTGCGTATAAGGGACATGCGGATATTCAGACGCCGATTGTCTATGGAAAGAGTGAAGTGATACAGGAGGCATCTGGCGTGGCAGTGTTCTCCTGTGGACATATGATGGAGGAAGCAGACCGCCTTGTGGAACGGTTAGAGGCGAAGCAGATTCCTGTGACACTGGTCAATGTGCGGTTCCAGTCGATGCTTGATACGGAGCTTTTAGACCGGCTGATGAAGACGCATACCGTCTTTGTAACATTGGAGGATACGATCATGCAGGGCGGATATGGCGAGAAGCTGCATGCGTATCTGGCAGAGAAAAACAGTCCGGAACAGTATACATTTATCAGCGGAGCGATTCCACTTCTGAGTGTGCCACAGGGAACAATTCCGGAGTTAAGGCACCATATGCAGATCGATGCAGAGGGACTGGCAGAAAAGATTGTACCGTGTTATAAGAAACATTTGAAATAGAAATAATATAGAGGAAGAACGATGGAGAAGCAGAAGAAACAGCGGCTGGATGTATTGCTTGTGGAGAAAGGACTGGCGCCTTCGAGAGAGAAAGCAAAAGCAATCATTATGGCGGGAATTGTATATGTAGATGGCAACAAAGAAGATAAGGCTGGGACGACATTTCCAGAGAACGCGGTGATCGAGGTAAAGGGGAAAACTCTGCCGTATGTGAGCCGCGGCGGTCTGAAGCTGGAAAAGGCAATGCAGAAATTCCCGATCACACTGTCTGGCAAAGTCTGCATGGATGTCGGTTCTTCGACCGGCGGATTTACAGATTGTATGTTGCAAAACGGAGCGACAAAAGTCTACGCAATCGATGTCGGACATGGACAGCTTGCGTGGAAGCTTCGCAATGACGAGCGGGTAGTCTGCATGGAAAAGACGAATATCCGTTATGTTGTGCCGGAGGATATTGACGAGCTGGCAGCATTTTCTTCGATTGATGTATCGTTTATCTCGTTGACGAAGGTTTTGCTTCCGGTGAAGAATCTTCTGACGGAGGATGGACAGGTGGTCTGTCTGATCAAGCCGCAGTTTGAAGCCGGACGGGAAAAGGTAGGAAAAAAGGGCGTTGTGCGTGACCGCGCTGTCCATGAAGAGGTGATCCGCATGGTGATGGACTATGCCTCTTCGATTGATTTTTATCCGCTGGCACTGGATTTTTCTCCGGTGAAGGGACCAGAGGGAAATATTGAGTATTTATTATTCTTATCCAAGAATAAACAAGATCAGGAAATCGTGGATGCTTCATCCATTGATATAAAAGCAGTTGTTACAGCTTCACATGATACGTTAGATAAGGAACCGGGCAATGAATAAGTTTTTAATCGTCGCAAATACTGACAAAGACATCAATTTAAAACTTTCGCAGGATATCGTTGCGTACATCAGGGAAAAAGGTGCGCAGGCGGTTGTGGTGAGCGATGAGCAGCACTACAATGGCACGACGATCAAGCCCGAATACATGGGAGGCGTAGAGGCTGTGATCGTGCTTGGCGGGGATGGAACGATGCTCCGTGCAGCACACAGCATTGGAACCTATGATGTTCCACTTATGGGCGTCAATCTCGGAACGCTTGGTTTTTTAACTGAGGTGGAAGAGTCAAACGCATATAAAGCAATCGACCGTCTGCTGGCGGACGATTACAGCATAGAAAAACGGATGATGATTGAGGGACGCAAGGGAGAGACATCCTTTTCCTGCCTGAACGATGTGGTGATCACACGTGCAGGATTTTCCCGGATCATTGGTCTGAATATCTATGTAAATGAGCAGTTGTTAGACACGTATGAGGCAGATGGTGTGATTGTGGCGACGCCGACTGGTTCGACCGGATATAATTTGTCCGCCGGTGGACCGATCATCAGCCCGAAATCCAAGGCAGTCGTTGTGACACCGATTTCTCCGCATTCGCTTACCTCCAAGAGCGTCGTGTTTGACAGTGCAGACCGTATACGGATCGAGGTTGTCAAGAAACGGAGAACACAGGAGACAGAAGCAATCGTTTCCTTTGACGGAGCAGACAATATCGAATTATCTGCGGGTGAGAGCGTGGAAGTGACCTGCTCGAAGCGTGAGATCCGATTGATAAAAATGTATGATGTCAGCTTTTATAGTGTACTTCGGGAAAAAATAGGAGGCGCTTAACATGAGTAAGCAGAGACGCCAGCAGGCATTGCTGGAATTGATATCGGAATATGAGATAGACACGCAGGAAGAGCTTACCAGACGTTTACAGGCACTTGGATTTGAGACAACACAGGCAACTGTATCGAGAGATATACGGGAATTGAAACTGGAAAAAGTTTCCTACGGAAGTGGGAAGCATCGTTATGCTGCAAGTCTGGAACCTGATACCGGAACACATGCATCCTATCAGCATGTGATGGCATCGTGTATTCTTTCGATTGAAGCCGCACAGAATATTATTGTAGTCAAAACTGTATCCGGTATGGCGATGGCGGTTGGTGCTGCAATCGACAATCTGTCGGTGGAAGGCATTATGGGATGTATTGCAGGCGATGATACGCTGTTTCTGGCGATCAAAGATGGGCAGCAGGCAGAACATATAATTGGAGAGATAAAAAAATGTTGTTGACAATGCACATAAAAAATATAGCGCTGATCGAGGAGATTGACATTGATTTTCACGAGCAGCTGAATATTCTGACCGGAGAGACGGGTGCTGGTAAATCTATTATCATTGGATCTCTGGGAATCTGTCTGGGCGGTAAATTCCCGAAAGAACTGTTGCGGGATGACACAAAGGATGGACTGGTCGAGCTTGTATTTTCGGTTGACCAGCCAGCAATTGTGGAAGCGCTTGAGAAGCTGGAGGTGACACCGGATGAGGACGGTACTTTGCTGATATCCCGGCGGTTATCGCCGAATGGCAGAACCGTCAACCGGGTAAATGATACGACGGTGACGATTACGCGGTTAAAAGAAATCGCATCGCTTCTGATCGATCTGCATGCACAGCATGAGCAGCAGACACTGTTAAAGCCAGCAAAGCATCTAGAGATACTCGATCGTTTTGGCGGGGAGGATATCCAGAAGTTGAAAAAACAGGTGCAGGAAGATTATCATATCTACCGGGAACTTGAAGAAGAAAAGAAAAAAGGCAGCATGGACGAGGCAGAGAAAAACAAACGCATGGATTTTCTGCAGTATCAGATTAAGGAAATCAAAGATGCGAAGCTGGTCGATGGCGAGGATGTCCAGTTGGAACGGCAGTACAAGAAGGCGGTCAATGCAAAGGAAATCCTGCAATATGCAAACGACATCTATGCACTGACCGGATATGGAGCTACTTCTGCGGGAGAACAGCTAGGACGTGCGATCAAGGATATGCGCAGACTCACGGAACTGGACGAGGAGCTTGCCGATGCGGCTGGTATCTTAGAGGATGCCGATGGTCTGCTGTCAGACTTTAATCGTGAGATCAGTGAGTATATGAAGGATATGGAGTTTGATGAAGGACAATTTCGTGAGATGGAAAGTCGTCTGGATCAGATCAATTCCTTAAAGGCAAAATACGGAAATTCCATTTCCCAGATTTTGGAAAGCCTTGCAGCTTTCGAGAAAGAATATGATGCTCTTTCTGGCTATGAGGAGCATATGCAGGAGATTGAGGCACAATGGAAGAAACAGACGGCGAAGCTTGAAGAGAGCTGCCGGGTATTATCCGAGCACAGACGGGCACTTTCGGAAAAGCTTTGTAAGAAGATCCGGGAGTCCTTGGAGGATATGAACTTTAATATGGTCCGGTTTGAGATGCGGTTTGAGACATCCCCGAATTATTCTGCAAATGGCTACGATGATGCGTGCTTCTATATCTCGACGAATGTAGGTGAAGCGATGCGTCCGCTGCATGAGGTTGCATCCGGTGGTGAACTGTCGCGAATCATGCTGGCAATGAAATCCTGTCTTGCAAATCAGGACGACACACCGACACTTGTCTTTGATGAGATCGATGTCGGTATCAGTGGCAGAACCGCACAGAAGGTGGCAGAGAAGATGTCGATCCTGTCACGGCAGCATCAGGTTATCTGTATCACGCATCTTTCCCAGATCGCAGCGATGGCAGATGCACATTATCTGATTGAAAAAAATGTGGAAAATGAGAAAACAATTTCCAGCATCCGGTTACTTTCAAAGGAAGAGGAAATTGAAGAACTGGCAAGACTCATCGGTGGTGCAAAAATCACGGAGACGACGATTCACACTGTGACCGAGATGAAAGGATTGGCAGAACAGGCAAAAATAAACTGAATTACATAGAATGAAATATTCGATACTAAGAGTACATGGAGGAATCTATGTACTCTTTTTTATAGCACAAATTATATGAAATAAAGCGATTTGAAATAAAGAAATGAAATCAGGAGAGGAGGAAACGATGTGAGAAAGTATCGAATCTTTTTAGTTGTACTGTTGCTGATAGTGCTTGGCATCTTAGGGTATCATAACCGGGAGTTCCTGTTCGCAAAGGGAGGAGATACAGATGTGGAGACGCAGGCGGATTCACTGCCGGTTGTATCAAGTGAAGGGGAGAACGAATGCATGGTCTGTCCGTCAGGAGAACCAGTTGGAATCTATGTGAAAACAAAAGGTGTAATGGTGATCGGCGTCAATTCGGTTGTGGACGAACAGGGAATCACATGCAATCCATGTGAGAATCTGTTGTCGCCGGGCGATTATGTAATGCGTATCAATGGACAGAGTGTGGACGATAAAAAATCAATGCTGGAACTGGTACAGCAAAGCGAAGGACACGAATTGCTGCTTCGTGTCTGCCGGGAAAATGAGTACCGGACGGTGCGTGTAACACCGGTAAAGAAAAAGGATGGCAGCTATGCGCTTGGACTCTGGGTAAAGGATGATATTTCCGGAATCGGAACAATCACCTATACAGATGGAGAACGGTTTGCTGCACTTGGACACAGCATCAACGACAACGACACAGGAATTATGTTCCGCGTGTCCGATGGCGCGGTGTATGAGACGACGATCGTGCGCATCAAAAAGCCGGAAGCGGATAAGCCGGGACGACTGGAGGGCATCATCAATTATACCGGACGGTATGTGATCGGGCGCGTGGAGGAAAATAGTGCCTTTGGTATTCACGGATACTTGACAAAACGACAGCAAAAGACACATACGCAGGACATCCAGGTGGCAGTTGGACGAAAATCAGAGGTGCATGTCGGAACCGCGTATCTGCTTTCGTCGGTATCCGGGGAGTCGAAACAATACGAAATCGAGATTGTGTCAGTCGATTCTGACAATGAGAACGGACGGTGTATGGAATTTAAGGTAACCGATTCGACATTGCTTTCTCTGACCGGCGGAATTGTGCAGGGAATGAGCGGCACACCAATCCTGCAGGATGGCAGGCTGATCGGGGCAGTGACACATGTATTTGTCAACGATTCGACACGAGGCTACGGCATTTTCATCGAAGAAATGATGCAGTAAAAAATGGGAAAAATTGACCGAAAATGCTGTCAATATTTACTGTCGCAACTTGCGTTTTATTATGTATTGCCCTCGCAAAATAATGAAACTATAATGTCTTTGATATCAAGATTAGAGGGGGATAGTTTTATGAAGACAAAAGTGCTTATCATAAAACATGATACAAAGGCAGCGACGGAATTAAGACAGCAGCTTGCAAAGAATAAGGATATTTGCGTGTGCGATATTATTTCAGACGGCGGAAACGCAGTTTCGGCAATTCGCGCACAAAATCCAAATGTCATTTTGCTGGATTTCCTGTTGCCGAATCTGGATGGACTGGCAGTGATGGAAGAGGTCGACGGATGGGGAACCCGTGGATACCGCTTCCTGTTGCAGGGGAATGCCAGTCAGATTCGATTTGCACAAAATACATGCCGGGGAAATGTTGATCATATTTTCGTCCGTTTTATCGATGAAGAATATAATGATCTTGATCTGGAAAAGGAAATCCTGACCTTAGCGCGTGGCAAACAGACGGGGATGAGTATCTGCCAGCCGGAGGATGCAGGAGAAGAACTGCAGACAAAGCTCGAAGTAAAGGTTACGGAAATCATTCATGAGGTAGGCGTGCCAGCACATATCAAGGGATACCAGTATCTGCGCAGCTCTATCCTGATGGCAGTACAGGATATGGATATCCTCGATTCCATCACGAAGCAGCTCTATCCTTCGATTGCAAAGGCATACGCAACGACACCATCCCGTGTGGAACGTGCCATCCGGCATGCCATTGAGGTGGCATGGAGCAGAGGTAATTCCGACACGATGCATGAGCTATTTGGATATACATTGCAGCAGGGAAAGCTGAAGCCGACGAACTCGGAATTTATAGCACTTATCGCCGACAAAATACGACTCGAATCGAAGATGAAAAGCGCGTAGACAAAATTATCCACAAAAAGAAAATTTCTGTGGAAATGCGCTTGACAATGGTATTTTGAAATTATATCATCTTCCTATGGTTAATTTTGATTGATAGGAGGTTGGTTCCAAGAAGGGGAGGATAATATGAATACGGAGAGAATCAGGGTGATGATTGCGGACGCCGGGTATGAGATGCTTGGCCGGCAGTTAGAAGCCTATAATGGGGAGAGATTCGATATCGTTTGCTGTACAGCGGATGGAAATGAGGTGTATGATCAGGTGCTGCAGGCACAGCCGGATGTGTTGCTGATGGATGTGTTCATTACCAACGTAGACGGACTGGAAGTATTAGAGCAGCTGCGGGAGAATCCGTCATTGACGGAGCTGAAGATTATTTTTCTGTCGACCGTGGGATCGAGCCGGATCATCAATATGGCATTTAATCTGGGTGCCGATTATTATATGATGAAGCCTTGTAATCCGAAGGTACTGGCAAAACGAATTATACAGATTGCAGACTTTGCAAAGGTTGGGGAGCCGATGGAAGGATGCGAAGATGAGGATACCAAACTGCCAGCCAACAATGTGTATGACTATGGTATGCATACGATGGAGAACGACGTAACGGAGATCATCCGTGAGATCGGTATTCCAGCGCATATCAAAGGATATCAGTACATACGTGAGGGCATCATGATGGCAGTCAATGATATGAATATGCTCAATTATATAACGAAGCTGTTGTATCCAAGTATAGCGAAAAAATACAAGACGACGTCCAGCAGTGTGGAGCGTGCCATCCGTCATGCGATTGAAGTGGCATGGGGAAGAGGCAAGATCGAAGTCATCGAGGATATGTTTGGCTATACGGTGAGTGCAGGAAAAGGAAAGCCGACGAATTCCGAGTTTATTGCCCTGATCGCGGACAAGCTGAGGATTGAGTATAAAATGCATGCAAGCTAAAAAATAAAATCCATGCAAAAGTTACGAAAGGAGATAAAGACGTGGCAACGGAAGGAACAAGAGAAGGTGGTTCCAGCATGAACAGAGGACAAGGAAAATATTTTGATCGGGAGAAACGACCAGGTGGAGGAACAAGATTCCAGAAATCCGATCGTTCCGGCGCACCGCGAGGTGACCGACAGGCAGGTGGAGACAGACCACCGCGTGGAAACGGAAACCGATCATACGGTGACAGACCATATGGAGACAGACCACCGAGAAATGAGCGTCCAAACCGAAACTACGGAGGTGCTCCTAAGTTTCCGAAAAAGGATGAGGATGAGGAAGACAGAGGCAGAAGAAGCAAGCCATCCCGTCCAAAGGAGAGTAAGCCTACGATCGCAATTCCGGACAAAAATAAGGTCCAGATGCGCTTAGAAAAGGAACAGAAATCGGTTAAGAAGAAGCAGAACAACAAAAAACGGGAATCCAGTCGTCCGCAGCCAAAGCAGAAGCGGTCAAGCAATATCAATTATACGAAGAACTATGCCAATGGCGCGTATGATGATTATGAGGATTTTGATGATTGGGAATAAAAAGGCAGGCACCATACAGCAGTTTGTATGGTGCCTTTTTGCGTGCTGGTATGTAGTGGTTTTACTTGTCTTGGAGAAATGAATGTGATATGATACTTTTATCTGTGGAATTTGTGATACACATGGAGGAACATTTTGGACGAGAACAATCTGGATAGTCTGTTGGATGAATTATCATCGATGGATGGAGAATTGAATGAGAATATTGATATAGATTCCGGCGTGGATGTCGATGCAGATGATATGGATGACATTTCTCTCGATGAACTGGATCATTTAGATGGCATGGATCTTGGAGATCTGGATTTCGATGATATTGATTTTGATGATGTTGATATCACGAAACTGGATGCCGGTGCCAATCCGGTCGTAAAGAAGAAGCCGCAGGAACAGGAAACGGACGATATGAGTCTGGATGCCCTGATCGAGAAGGCAAATCAGGAGAATGTGAAACCAGAACCGTCACAGGAAGAGCCGTCGGCGCAGGCGGACAATACCGATGTTTTTGGAGAAGCAGACTTGCAGATGCAGGAAGATACCGCGTTGCCAGAGGGCGTGTTCGATGATGCTTTGTTTGGTTCGATGGATATGGGAATGTCAGAAGAACCAGAACTGTCAGAGAAGGAAAAAAATCCATATACGGCAGATGAGGATGGCCTGGATGCATTGTTGCAGTCCTCTATGGCAGAAAGTTTGTTGAACGGGGATCTGGCTGATATCGAGGATATTGGCGAAAAAACGGAGGAACCGGTAAAAAAGGTGAAGCAGCCGCGGAAAAAGGCAGAGAAGAAGAAAAAAGCGGAAATCGAGGAAGAAGAGACAGAACATAAAAAGAAAACGATTTCTGAGATTCTTTTTGGTGAGCCGGATGAGGATGACTTAGAAGAGGAAGCTTTGTTCGAGGAGAAGAAAGCGAAGAAGGAAGCTGAAAAGAAGAAAAAACAGGCAGAGCGGGAAGCGAAAAAAGAAGAAAAGGACGCAGCCAAGCAGGAGATGCTTGCTGCGAAGCAGGCGAAGGATAAAGCAAAGCAGAAGGAAAAAGCCGACAAAAAACGACAAAAAGATGAAGCCTATGCGGCAGAGCTTGAAGCCGAAAAAGATCAGAAAAAGGTTTCGACACCGACCGTTATTGTTGTATTTGTTCTGTTTTTTGCACTTGCGGCAGGAGTCGTACTCGGTACGAATCAGTTTAACTATTCGCAGGTAATCAAAAAAGCGGCGAATTATTTCGAACGGCATCGATATCGTCTGGCATATGACGAAGTATCTGGCGTGGAAGTCAAAGAAAAAGATCAGGATCTGAAAGACCGTATCTATACAGTTATGTATGTAGAACGGCTCTACGAATCCTATGAGAATAACATGAAGCTTGGTAGAGCGGACAAGGCACTCGATGCGTTGCTCCGTGGTATTCAGAAATATGATGAGCATTACGATGAGGCGGTAGAACTGGATATCGTAAAAGATATTGATTCCTGCCGGGATAAGATTATAAATGCCTTGTGGAATACTTATGGTATTACTGAGGAGACGGCATACCAGATCTTAGCAATGGAAGGACAGGAATATACCAAAACCTTGTCGGAGCTTGGCGCAAAAGCGGCGGAGACAGAAACACCGACGGATGCGCAGGGACAGTAATAAATGCAACTATTGACTGTATGAATGTGACAGAGGATGAGACGATGATAGCAATTTTAGATTACGATGCAGGCAACATTAAAAGTGTAGAAAAAGCAGTGCATTATCTGGGCGAAGAAGCTGTAATCACGCGGGATAAGGATCTGATCTTATCGTGTGACAAGGTGATCCTGCCGGGCGTGGGAAGCTTCGGTGATGCGATGGGTAAGCTGCGGGAGTACAAGCTGGATCAGGTGATCTACGATGTGGTAGATGCCGGGACACCATTTCTTGGAATCTGCCTTGGCTTACAGCTTCTGTATAAGACAAGCGAGGAAAGCCCGGGAGCAACGGGACTTGGAATTTTGGACGGCGAGATTTTACGGATTCCAGATGCACCGGATCTGAAGGTGCCACAGATTGGATGGAATTCTCTCGATATCACACCGGGCGCAAAATTATTTGCCGGTGTGGAGGAACACCCATATGTATATTTTGTGCATTCGTATTACCTGAAATCGAAGGACGAAGCAGATGTTGCAGCGCGGACACACTATTCCGTGGAGATTCATGCATCTGTGGAAAAGGGAAATGTATTTGCGTGTCAGTTCCATCCGGAGAAGAGTTCGACGGTAGGACTGAAAATATTGGATAACTTTATACACTTATAAGAGACGGGGAGGAAGAGAGTATGCATACAAAGAGAATTATTCCTTGTCTGGATGTCAACAATGGCAGGGTTGTAAAGGGTATCAATTTTGTGAATTTGAAGGATGCAGGTGATCCGGTTGCTGTTGGTGCTGCTTATGATAAGGCAGGTGCGGATGAGCTTGTATTTCTGGATATTACAGCATCTTCGGATTCGAGAAATATCGTGATCGATATGGTGCGGAAGGTTGCGGAGACTGTATTTATTCCGTTTACGGTTGGCGGCGGTATCCGTACAGTTGATGATTTTAAGGCGATTTTACGTGAGGGCGCCGATAAGATCAGTATCAATTCCTCTGCTATCAATACACCACGGCTGATCAGTGATGCTGCAGACAAGTTTGGCAGCCAGTGTGTGGTCGTTGCGATTGATGCGAGAAGAAGAGAAGATGGAAGCGGCTGGAATGTGTTCAAGAACGGTGGACGTGTCGATACCGGACTTGATGCAATCGAGTGGGCGATGCAGGCAGATAAGATGGGCGCAGGAGAGATCCTGCTTACGAGTATGGACTGTGATGGAACAAAGGCAGGCTACGACGTGGAGCTGACCAGACTGATTGCCGAAAATGTATCCGTTCCGGTAATTGCGTCCGGCGGTGCAGGAACGAAGGAGCACTTCTATGATGCACTGACAGAGGGAAAAGCAGACGCAGCACTTGCAGCATCCCTGTTCCACTACAAGGAGCTGGAGATCATGGATCTCAAAGCATATCTGGCGGAGCGTGGAATTCCGATGCGTATGTAGCGATATACGACGGTGGAAGAAGGACTTAAAACATGATAACACTCATTGAAAATGATATTTCTCTGGAAGAGTATCTGACACTTCGGGAGAAAGTTGGCTGGAAGAAACTGACAGACAAGCAGGCGGCACATGCCCTTGCGAATTGTCTGTATAAAGTAAAAGCGGTCGATGCGGACGGACAGGTCGTTGGTATGGGACGTGTCGTTGGAGACGGTGCCGTGGTCTGTTATATTCAGGATCTGATCGTGATTCCACAGGTGCAGGCACAGGGCATTGGCTCGCAGATTATACAGAAATTAAAAGCGTATGTGGAATCTCTGCGGGAAGAGGAAAGCACGATGATGCTATGTCTGATGTGTGCCAAGGGCAGAGAGCCATTTTATGAAAAACATGGATTTATGCAGCGACCGACCGATGCACTTGGACCGGGTATGATTCAGTATCTGACAGAAAAATAAAGAATAAAACAAAAAATCCTCCCATCCGGGAGGTTTTTTGCTTTCTATCGAACTATGAGATTACTCAGCAAGATATGGCTTTAACGCTGCCATGATATCTTCTGTATCCTTATCTGTATGTACATTTAAGTCGATTGGCTTGGAAATATCCAAACTGAAAATACCCATGATAGACTTTGCATCGATAACATAACGACCAGATACTAAGTCAAACTCAGCATTAAAACCGCTGATGTCATTTACAAAGCTCTTTACCTTATCGATAGAGTTGAGAGAAATTTTAACCTTTAACATATAGAAACCTCCTTGTATATTATGAAAGCGAAAAATAATCTCAAAAATATATCTTTCGCACTTTTTTTATCTATGTTACTATAATAAAAGTTTACACTATAAAAGTCAAGAATCAGCAGGAGAAATTTGCGTAAAATGTATGTGAATATTTTAAATAAAAAAGTAGCAGTTTGCACACTTGGATGCAAGGTGAATCAATATGAGTCAGACAGTATGATGGATATTTTGAAGAAAAATGGATGCGAGATTGTACCATTTTCACAGTTTGCAGATGTGTATATCGTCAATACGTGTTCGGTCACGAATATGGCGGAGCGAAAGTCGAGACAGATGCTGCACCGCGCGAAAAAGAAGAACCCGGAGGCGGTCATTGTGGCAGCCGGATGCTATGTGCAGGCAGCCGAGGAAGCGTTGGCAAAGGATCTAGGCATCGATATTCTGATCGGAAACAACTGCAAGAAGGATGTTGCCCGTATCTTAAGTGAATATTATGAGGATACGTCCATGCATGAGGTTGTGATCGACATCAATCACACGAACGAATATGAGGAAATGACGCTCGTAAAGCCGAACGAGCGATGCCGTGCCTATGTCAAGGTGCAGGACGGCTGTAATAATTTCTGCACGTATTGTATCATCCCATATACACGTGGCAGAATCCGCAGCCGGAAGCTTGCGGATGTCGTGCGGGAGGTAGAAGGGCTGGCAGTAGAAGGCGTACAGGAAGTCGTGATTACAGGAATCAATTTATCTTCCTATGAGGATGAGGATGGTGCATCGCTGCTGATGCTGTTACAGGCAGTTGCCAAAGTGAATGGTATTAAGCGTATCCGGATGGGATCGCTGGAGCCGCGTGTGATCACAGAGGAATTCCTGGATGGTATCACAGCGCTTGATAAGGTGTGTCCGCATTTCCATCTGTCATTGCAGAGTGCCTGCAATGAGACGTTAAAGCGGATGAACCGGAAATATACAATCGAAGAATATATGGAAAAATGCGAGATGATCCGCAAGGCATATGATCGTCCGGCGATCGCGACAGATGTGATTGTAGGATTCCCGGGGGAAACCGAGGAGGAATTTGCAACAACGGTGGCAAATCTGGAGAAGCTGAATCTCTATGAGATGCATGTATTTAAATATTCAAAGCGGAGCGGCACGATCGCAGCGACAATGGAGCATCAGGTGAGCGATGCAGTGAAGGAGAAGCGAAGCAATGTGCTGTTAGAGCTGACGGCGAACCAGAAGGCAGCATTTGAAGCACAGTTTTCCGGAGAGCTGCTTCCGGTGCTGATGGAGGAGTATGACTGTATCGACAAGGATGGAAAGCCGGCGTATGTCATGAAGGGACACACAGATCGTTATATCCTTGTGAAGCAGGAGACGACAAGAGAAGTCTGCGAGCAGAGTGTCAATACATTCGTGGATATTTTGTACCGGCCGGAGAAGTCGAAATAAGGATGTTGGATCATGGCATATGGACGTATATCTTTACGAAAATATGCCATGAATTAAAAAAAATTAAAAAAATTAAAAAAAGTTGTTGACAACATGTTATATATTTGTTATAGTAACAAAGGTTTCAAGATGGTTCGTTGGTCAAGCGGCTAAGACGTCGCCCTCTCACGGCGAAAACAGGGGTTCGATTCCCCTACGAACTGCTTTTAAAAGGATACAGATTGTATCCTTTTTTTTTCGCGATTTTCCCTTTCATAAGAAAAGAATCACTTGAAGAAAATGCCTCCGTGAGATATACTATACTACATATGATACAGAAGAAAGGGGTTAGTAATATGGCTGTATGTGAATCATGTGGAGCAAGGGTGCAGGATGGAATTACGATCTGTCCGGAATGTGGGCGCCCGGTGGTGAAGATGAAGACAAGTCTTGGGCTGAAAGGTGAGAACGGAAAGAAGCCGGTACAGCAAAGGGCATATACACCAACCGATGATTATGGTGACATCTATGATGGGAACAGTATCGGGGGAACAGATCCTGTCAAGATTACGAAGGAAGACGTAAAGGAATACAAAGAGCTGAACAAGAAACAGGGCGGCGGAAGCGGCGTCGGCAAAGTGTTTGGCACGATCTTCAAGTTCATCATATTTGCAGCAATCGTATTTGGTATTTATATGTTTGTGACAAAGGTTGTGTTAAAGCCGAACGGACCGGAGACTTATGAGGATGCAGTCAAAGCATTCCAGACAGCGGTCAATGAGGATGACAGTGAGAAATTACAGGCATTAGTACCGGAATACATAACAGCAAACAAAGCCTTGGTTGAGGAAATCTTACCATATGTGCAGGAGACAAACTACACATCGATCAAGATTATTGATACATCCATCTGGGGCACTTCTGAGGTAAATGCATTCAACGACAAGATCCAGCTGGAGCATGGTAAGACTGCAGATGCAAGAGAGGGTGTTACCCTGAAGCTTGGACTGCGTGGAACGATGAAGGATCGCAATGGCGTGAAGAGACAGTATCTGGAAGTAAATATTGATTTCATCAAGATCAAAGGCGTCTGGTATCCGGATATCGAAGAGGTACAGGATCAGTTGTTTAAACAGGATTAAGAAAAAGCCGGGAGCGAAAAACTTCCGGCTTATTTTTTTGACGGAGGAGTACATGGCGTTACAGTTTATCCTTGGCCCAAGCGGGGCAGGAAAATCAGAATATATTTACGAGGACATTATACGTCGGACAATGCAGGATGAGCGGGAAAATGTGATCGTGCTTGTCCCGGAACAGTATTCGCTGGAGATTCAACGAAAGCTTGTGCAGAAGCATCCGCGCGGCGGCAGCTTCCAGATTGACGTCATCGGGTTTAATCGGCTGGCATATCGGATATTTGATGAGCTGCATATCAAGCCGAAGAAAGTGCTGGAGGATTTCGGAAAATCTATGTTGCTGCGAAAGGCAGCACAGGAGCACAAAGAAGAGCTGTCTCTGTATGCCGGAAGTCTGGATAAGGCAGGATTTATCGACGAGGCAAAATCGTTGATGTCAGAGATCTACCAGTATGATATTCCACGGGAACGGCTGTGGGAGGCGTTACAGAAGCTGGACGATTCGGAGGAGGCACGTGTGCTTGCGAGAAAGCTGCAGGACATGCTGGTAATTTTCGATGCGTTTGAGGAGAAGAAAGGGCAGTCTTTTATCGTAGCAGAACAGATGCTGGAACTCCTGACCGCGGCAGCGGAACAATCGGAGATGATTGCAGGCAGTGAGATCGTATTAGATGGATTTACCGGATTTACACCGATTCAGTTGAATCTGATTTCCGTGTTGCTGCGCCGGGCGAAAAAAGTGACGATCGTATTGACGATTGACGCGGCAACCTATGAGAAAAAGCACGTGGCAGAGCACGAACTGTTTGCACTTACGAAGCAGACAATCGAGCATTTGCTGCTTACTGCCGAGCAGGCACATGTGGTTGTGAAACCGGCATTGCTCTTAGGAAAGGATGGCTGTAAACGGTGGAGCAAGGGACATCCGCTGGCACATCTGGAGCAGAATCTGTTCCGCTATCCGTACCGTGTCGGGAAAGACGAGGAACAGGCGATTACGATTACGGCGTATGATACGCCGGCGCAGGAGCTGACCGACGTTGCAGAACAGATTCGTACCCTTGTGATGGAGCAGGGCTATCGTTACCGGGATATTGCGATCGTGAGTGGAAATCTGGAGGAGACGGCGGAATTTGCGAAGCGGATATTGCCGCAATATGAGATTCCATATTTTATTGATATGACGATGCCGGTGAAGAATCATCCATGTGTGGATGCGCTTATGCATGTGCTTCGAATCGTCGATGAGAATTTCAGTTATGACAGTGTGTTTGCGTTCTTAAAATCCGGAGTTGTAAAGTCGTTGGAACAATCGGAGATCGAGATGCTGGAAAACTACGTGCTGGCGCGTGGACGAAAGGGAATCCGGAGCTGGAGCCAGCCATTTCTAAACGGCGAGGATGACACCGTGGATGAGCTGCGGCAGGTTGTGATGGAAATATTGCAGCCATTTTACAAGGCAGTCTCCGGTGGAAAAAAGAAGATTTCCGTGTTTGTCGAAGCCATCTATGCGCTTATGGAGACGCTTTCGATGGAGACGCAGTTTGAAGATGCCGGACTGTATGAGAAGGTGCGGCAGATCTTTGATAAGATGGTGGAGATCATGCCGGAGGACACGGTCAATGTACAGGAGTTTGAGGAACTGTTTGCCGTAGGAATGAAGGATGTCACACTTGGTATGGTGCCACCGACACTGGATATGCTCGTAGTCGGCGATATCACGCGAACCAGACTGGGTGATATCCGGGCGCTGTTTATCGTGGGTGTAAATGACGGCGTCATTCCGAAACGTGCCAGACGCAGTCAGATCATCAATGACCGCGAGAAAGAACGACTGGGTGCATTTGGTATCCATATGGCGCCGACAGAGCGGGTGAACAGCTACACCGAACAGTTTTACCTGTATCAGAACATGACGAAGCCAAAGGATTGTCTGCATTTATCCTATGTGTGTATGAGTGCCACGAATGAGACAATGCGACCATCTTATATATTAGACCGGATTCGAAGAATTTTTCCGGACAAGAAGGAATTACAGGGACAGCGGATGGAGAACCGGATCGTGACAGACAAATCCGGGCTGGAGGTTTTAATCATAGGAATCCGGGAATTGCTCGAGGGTAATCACAGCCACGAGAAAGAGACACTGCAGTTATATAAGCTGTATCTGAAGCATGGAGATGCCTGGACACTCGAACGGATGAAACAGGCGATGCAGTACCGGAATCTGCCGGAGAAGCTGGCGGAACAGGTCACACAGCTGATCCGGTTACAGGATATGGCGATGTCCGTATCGAAGCTGGAACAGTATGCAAGCTGTGCGTATGCATTTTTCCTTCGATACATTCTACGGTTAGAGGAGCGGCAGATTCATGGTATCGACAACCGGAACGTCGGTATGATCCTGCACGGTGCGATGGAGCAGATGTTTTGCTATGTGCGGGATCAGAAGGACAATGCATGGGAGACACTGTCCGAGCAGGAGCGGGATGCGAAGACAGAGGAATTCGTGAATGAAAACTTTGCGAAGGAATACGCCGGACAGGAGCTGGATGCCGGACAGTATGAAGTGCTACGGAAGAGTTTGATCCGAATCGGAAAACGGACCGTGCAGAAGCTGCAGGCGATGATGGATTCGTCTTACAAACCGCGGTATTTTGAGTATGCATTCCGAAAAAAACTGCAGGTTGGAGATGAACAGTTGTCCTTAGTTGGCGTGGTGGACCGCGGAGATTTGTATGTGAATGAAGCAGAGCAGACGATTTCCCTGCGTGTGATCGATTACAAATCCGGGGCACATGAGTTTGATCTTGGTGATCTATACGAGGGACTGGAACTGCAGCTTGCAATCTATACAGATGTGATGCGTGAACTGGTCGATCAGGAGTGGAATAAAAACCGCGCGGAGACAGAACGCTATAAGATTGTGACGGATAGTATGTATTATTATCATATGCAGGATCCATATGTGCAGGCGGAAAATGAGACAGAGGCGGAGGAAGCACGGGAGAAGCAGCTGACATACAAAGGACTGGCACGGGATGACGCGGAGGAATTTGACACAGTGCTTGCCTATGCCGAGTACAAGGCATCTGCACTTGTCACGCAGATGAAATCGGGAGTGATCGACAAAAATCCGATGCGGGAGTCCAACAAGACCGCGTGCGATAACTGCGCATACAAAGATGTGTGCCGGTTTGATGAAAAATACGGAAACAACCGTTATCACTACACAAAGCACAGCGCAAAGGAGAAGGAACAGTTATTGGAGGAGATGCATAGCGTATGCCATGGACAGAAAAACAAGAACAGGTAATTACAGAGAGAGACAAGACAATTCTTGTATCGGCAGCCGCAGGCTCCGGTAAGACGGCAACGCTCGTGGAACGTATCTACCAGAAGATGATTGATCCGGAGCATCCGGTCGATATCACGTCTTTTCTGGTCGTGACTTTTACTAAGGCGGCAGCGGCGCAGATGAAAGAGAAGCTTTTGAAAAAGCTGGAGGAAGCACAGGAACAGTATCCGGAATCGGAGCACATTGCAAAGCAGAACATGTTGATCCAGAGTGCGGATATCACGACGATCGATAGTTTCTGCCTGAATATCGTAAAGGAGTATTTCAGTTATCTGAATCTGGACCCGGCGGTTGGAATCGGAGATCCGGGTATGCTGGAAATGTTGAAATATGATGTAATGACCGCGCTTTTTGAGGAAAAGTATGCACAGCTGCAGGAACAGGGCGATACAGAATTTGGGCGCCTGCTGGAGGTGTTCTGTGATGGAAAACGGGACGAAAATCTCAAAGATGTGTTAGACAAGATCTATCGGCAGATCACAAGTTTTCCAGCACCGGAGCGGTTTTTAGAGGAAGCGAGAATGGGACTGCAGATTGACACGGCGGAGGATTTAAACCATGCACCGTGGATGCAGGCGATGCTTGATATCCTGCATAAAAAGGCGGCGGCAGCCGTACAGCTTGCAGAGCGGTGCCTTGCGATCTGCGAGGAGGCGGATGGACCGGAGCAGTACCGGGAGCAGATCGAATCGGATATCGAGAAGCTGCAGGCAATCGGGCAGGCGGACAGTTATGCTGCGATGAAGGGGGCAATCGAGAGTAAATGGGCGACGCTTTCGAGAAAGAAGTTTACCGGAGACAAAGAATTACAGGAAGCCTGTAAGACGCTCCGCAAGGAATATAAGGATGAATTTGACAGCAAAAAGCTTGACAGCTTTAAGCAGTCGGAAGCACAGATCTTAGAAGATATGCAGCTGTTAAAAACATATCTGCTTCCGTTACTCTCCCTGACTGAGGAATTCATGACGCGGTTTATGGAAGAAAAGCAGAAAAGGAAGATGCTGGAGTTCTCGGATATCTCACATATGGCATACCAGCTTGTGTGTGCCGGCTATGATGAGGATGGTACAGCAGTTCCAACAGAAATCGGAAAGACGATTGCAAACCGGTATGAGGAAATCTATATTGACGAGTATCAGGACAGCAATTATCTGCAGGAGGATATTCTGACTGCAGTATCGGGCAAATCCCGCGACGTGCATAATATGTTCATGGTGGGCGATGTGAAACAGAGTATCTACCGTTTCCGTATGGCGCGTCCAGAGATATTTGTCAAAAAATATAACCGATATCAGGCGGAAGGAAACGATATTAAGATCGAACTGAATCATAATTTCCGTTCCCGTGCGGTTGTGCTGCGCGCAATCAATTATTTCTTCTATCAGTTGATGGGAAGCGATTTAGGTGGTATCACATATGATGAGAAACAGGCACTTGTACCGGGCAAGCAGTTTCCGGAGCCACCGGAGGGCGTCCATATTGCCGAGGATGTGGAACTGTTGTTTGCTGATGTAGATGATACCGGGGATTTGAGCGAGGAGCAGCTTCGCCAGTATGGATCTCCGGAGAAAGATACGGTGGAGGGCTATATGATCGCGAACCGGATTCGATCGCTGATGCAGCCGGATACCGGCATGCAGGTCTATGACGAGGAAGAAGAATGTTACCGCCCGGTTCGGTATAAGGATATTGTGATACTGGCAAGAAGCCTGAAGGATTATGGCGATGTGATCTACAATGCGCTCACGGCACAGGGGATTCCGGTATATCTTGAAAAGTCCAAGGGATATTTTCAGGCAGTGGAGATACAGGTTATCATGGCGATGCTTTCCGTGGTTGACAACAGCCGGCAGGACATTCCACTTTCGGCAGTGCTGTTGTCGCCGATCGGTGGCTTGAATGAGTCAGAACTTGCGCAGATATGTGCTGCGGTGCGGAATGCCGTATCTGAAAAATTGTGTCTGTACGATATCTGTGAATATTATGCAGAGGATCAGGCAGATACAGAACTTGGCGGAAAAGTCAGACGCCTGCTTGATCTGATCGAAGATCTAAAAGAGAAAAAACAGCATTTATCAGTATCGGATCTCATCTGGGAGCTGTTGGAGCAGACGGGATATTATGAATACGTGACAGCAATGCCGGCAGGCGATATCCGCAAATCCAATGTCGATATGCTGTTGCAAAAGGCAGTGCAGTTTGAAAATGGATATTACAAAGGATTGTTTCATTTCTTGCGCTATGTCGATAAGCTGAAGCTGATGGAAAAGGATGAGGGCGAAGCAAGCGTGCTGAGCGAGGATGCGGATGTTGTGCGGATTATGAGTATCCACAAGAGTAAGGGACTTGAATATCCGGTCGTGTTTGTCGCAGGGATGGGACGGCAGTTTAACCGGATGGAGTTAAAGGATAATGTGCAGGTGCATCCGGACTATTATCTGGCTGCAATGGCGATGCACATAAAAGGACGGTATAAACATAATACTGCGATTCGGAGCATCTATGCGGCACTCGAGGATGCGGAGATGATGGCAGAGAATCTGCGGGTGCTCTATGTGGCGATGACGCGTGCGAAGGAAAAGCTGATCCTTACAGGTGCAATACGCGGTGCGGACCGTCTGCTTGCAAAATATGCCTATGTAGAAGATATGGAGCCGTTGCTGCTTCCGTATAATGTCCGCAAAAATGCCGACAGCTATGCGAAGCATCTGCTTGCCTGTATGGTGCGTTATAACCGGCTGGCGGCAGCCTGCAAGGTGCAGGGGAAGATTCGTATGGAGATTTGCAACCAGGAGGAAATTCTGACAGCGATGATTCCGATGGAGCTTCACAAACGGTTACAGTTAGAAGACATCCGCCGTATGGCGGAGCAGGCAGAGGAAGATGTATTCTATGCGAAAAACGAGGCGAGTGTATCCTATGTATATCCACATATGCCGATGACGACCCTGGGAGCGAAGCTGTCAATCTCGGATATTAAGAAGATGAAAGCCTATGATGGAAAAGGGTATGATATCAATACGGAATTTGCCCTTCCGGATACTGCGGAGCAGGAAATAGAAAAAAACCTTCCGAAACGAGCACAGTCTGCAGGAAAAACAGGCACACTTACCGGTGCGGAGCGTGGTACGATCGTTCATAAATTTATGGAAATGCTGCCATTTGAAGCGGTGGATACAGACGGAGATCTGGATGCGTATATCGCACAGCAAAAGGCGGCATTGCTTGCGCGGGGCATTTTCGAGGAGCGGGAACTTGTGGCAATCCGGGAAGCCAAAATCAGGAAGATGTTGCAATCTACGCTTGGATGCCGTATGATAGAAGCTGCGCGCTTGGGCAATCTGTACAAGGAACGGCAGTTTTCTGCGGGTATTCCGGCATCGGAGGTGTATGATGTCACGGAGCCGGATGTACTAGTTGTACAGGGAATTATTGATGCATACTTTTATGAGGATGACGACGTGGTGGTCATGGATTATAAGACCGATGCCGCAGACGAGGAGACTCTGGTTGGCAGATACCGGGCACAGCTTGCCTCGTATGCAGAGGTGCTGGAACGATTGACAGGAAAAAAGGTGAAGGAGCAGGTGATCTATTCCTTCCACTTAGATAAAATGATTCGATTATGAGGTGATAGAAATGGCTAGAACAGAGGAAGAACAAAAAGGAATTTCTTTGCTGGGAAACCAGCACGTAGCGTATCCGTCTGATTATTCTGCGGATATTCTGGAGACATTTATCAACAAACATCCGGACAATGATTATTTCGTAAAATTCAACTGCCCGGAATTCACAAGTCTTTGTCCGATTACTGGACAGCCGGATTTTGCGACAATCTACATCTCCTATGTGCCGGATGTGCGCATGGTGGAGAGTAAGTCGTTGAAGTTGTACCTGTTCAGTTTCCGAAATCATGGAGATTTCCATGAGGATTGCGTGAATACGATCATGAAGGATCTGATCAAGGCAATGGACCCGAAATATATTGAGGTCTGGGGAAAATTTACTCCACGTGGAGGAATCTCTATCGATCCGTATTGTAACTATGGACGTCCGGGCACAAATTGGGAAAAGGTCGCTTACGATCGTCTGGTACATCATGATTTATATCCGGAGAAAGTGGATAACCGCTAGGTGATTGCGGGACAAAAAGGAAGTAATCAATTATGAACAACAGTATGAAAGAGGCAGAAGATTATATTAACCAGATCCCGCTGTTTGGACCTCATACAGAGGGAAGAAATAAATCAGGAAATGAGAACTTAGAGGCGGTCATGGCATTGCTTGGCAATCCACATCTTGCACATAAGGCGATTCATGTGGCTGGTACAAACGGAAAAGGTTCTACGGTGCAGTTCCTGCGTGCGATACTCACAGAGGAGGGATACCGGGTGCGTACCTTTACGTCCCCACATCTGATCTCCATCACAGAACGGATCGAGGGAATCACAGAAGAAGAATTCGTCGAATGCTACCAGATTGTACGGAATGCATGCGAGCATGCGGTGCAGAAAAATCTGCAGCATCTCTCGTATTTTGAATTCCTGTTTGCGATGGCAGCGGTGTATTTTTCCAAGCTGGAGCTGGACTATGTGATTTACGAGACCGGACTTGGCGGCAGACTGGATGCGACCAATGTGCTTGTGCCGGTGTTGACGATCATTACAGAGATTGGGCTCGATCATATGAAATATCTCGGCAACACGATCGAGGCGATTGCTGGAGAAAAAGCCGGGATTATAAAAACAGGCGTTCCAGTTGTGTACCACACGGGCAGTCTGGAAGCGGATGCCGTCGTAAAAAATCAGGCAGAAGCACTTGCGGCAGAAGCAATAAATGTCGCAAATGTGGAGTATAATATCGATGAATTTACAGATAAAACCATTGATTTTTCAATGTATAGCCGCTATTATAGTTACAATGGTTTGCGGCTTGATAGTGTGGCCACCTATCAGGTAGACAATGCCGTGACTGCGATCACAGCAGGTACGGTGCTGTTAGGCAGGCAAATCGCACAGGAGAAAATACAGCTTGCGCTGGATGCGTTTTTCTGGCCGGGACGTATGGAGAAGCTGAATGGGAATATCGTGATCGATGGGGCACACAACGAGAGTGCCATCGAGCGATTTACTGAGAGCGTGAATGCCGGGTATGCAGACCGGGAGAAAACACTTCTCTTTGCAGTCGCCGGGGATAAGGACTACGAACCGATGATCGCATATCTGATGCAGAATCTGGAAGTGGAGGCGGTCTATGTGACGTCGCTGGATTCTGACCGCGCAATCTCCGCAGAGTATATTGCGGCATTGTTCCGCGATTGTGCGAAGAAGACGGAACGCAATGTACATGTCTATGCAGATAATGACATCCGAAGCTGTTTCGCGGAAGCATATGCAGCTGTGGAGGCACGCGGCGGCATGTTGTTTTGCGTGGGCTCTCTGTATCTGATAGGAAAGATAAAAGACATATGGGAGGAAACCGTATGATAAATTTTGAAGAAGAATTGAAGCGTTTCTCGCCGATTCCGGAAGTGAATCAGGCGGAGGAAGCCATTTACAGCAATGATTTGAAGGATATCAGTGATATTGTATTACAGATGACACAGGACTTGAGAAATACAGGCAGCATATTGGATAATGCAGTATCTGTGCGGGCAAGGAGAAGATAAGATGGCAACAACAATGCGACCGGTGCTGTGCCCCCATTGTGGTGCACAGGTGCGGAAAAATGGATATTGTTCGGAATGTTATCTTCCGTTGTCGATGCTTAAAAAAGCGCAGAATACATCCAATTATTATTACAATATTGGGTATGACCGGGCATCGGCGAGAGATCTGTCCGGTGCGATTGAATCTCTGTTGCAGGCACTGCGGTATAACAAGCGAAATGTGCCAGCACGCAATCTGCTGGGACTCATCTATTATGAGATGGGTGAGGCTGTGCAGGCGATGAGCGAATGGGTTATGAGCATCAACTATCAACAGGAAAATAACCTTGCGACAAAATACTTAAAAGAACTGAAAAAAGATCCAGCCCGGTTGGAGAGTGTCGATCAGCTTGCGCGGAAGTTCAACATGGCAATCCAGTATGCGCACAGCGAAGATTATGATCTTTCAATCTTGCAGCTCAAAAGTGCACTCTCGGACAATCCACATTTTGTGAAAGGATATTTGCTGCTTGCCCTTTTGTATATCGGGACAGATAACTACGAGAAGGCAAGAGTGACTCTGCGTCGTGTCTTAAAGATCGATAAGGCGAATTCCCTTGCGGTGCATTATCTGCGGGAGATGGGAGATACCGAGGAAAACATCATTGAGATGCGTAAACAGAACGTGGATAATGATGGACTCTTAGACGACGATTACCTTGAGGAGATCGTTGTGACCGAGGATGGCAGAGCACCGAAGAAGATCGAGAAGAAGAATCTGTTTCAGGAGATCAAGGCAAAGAAAGATACAAGCGTTGTGCGAACCGGACAGTTTGGACAGGTCAGCCTTGCAAAATACTCTGGGTTGTATATGTTGCTTGGGCTGGTGTTTGGCGTCCTTCTTTTCAGCTTTTTCATTCTGCCTGGACAGAAAAAGAAGCTGCGGGTAGAAAATGAACAGCTGATTAAGACATACAGTGAGGAGCTTGCCGGGAAAAATTCCACGATCAACAGCCTGAGTGCAGAGGTGGACAGTCTGACAAAACAGATTGATACACTGCAAAATGGAGCCGCACAGGGGGAGACGGATCTTCCTGATTATTCCAATGTTGTGTCGGGCATGTCAGATACAGATTTACAAAATATGATAGACAAAGAGTAATCGATGATTATTCGAAATTACGAAAGAAAGTGAAATGATTTCACTTTCTTTTTCTTTTGCATTTTTTTCTGGATATATGGATATAGGAGGCAATTTATGGTGTATGAAGTAGCAAATGGTGTGCTGATTTATTATCTGCCGGAGGAGCTTGATCACTATGCGGCGGATATGCTCAAGCGAAAGACGGCACATGTGTTTGATGAGGAGGAGATCAGGTACCTGATCTTTGATTTCTCGAAGACGCAGTTCATGGACAGTTCCGGCATCGGGCTGATTACCGGACGGTTTCGGATGGTGCATGACAAGGGAGGATGTGTATATGCGGTGCATGTCAATGAAACGATCGATCGCATTTTGTTGATGTCAGGAATCTATCGCATCTTAAAGAAGATGGATTCCCTGGATGCGATAAAAAAGGAGATGGTAAAGGGAGGATATTATGAATAGTGCAAACGAAATGAATGTGGAATTTGATAGTGTGGCGAAAAATGAGAGCTTTGCCCGTGTGATCGTGGCATCATTTATCACGTCGACGAACCCAACGCTCGAAGAAGTGTCGGATATTAAAACGGCAGTTTCCGAGGCGGTCACAAATGCAATCATTCATGGCTATGAGAAAGGTGCGGGGAAAATCTGGATTCGTACAGTCGTGGAAGACCGTTCGGTGTACATAGAAGTGCGGGACAAAGGAATAGGCATCGCGGATGTCAAACAGGCGATGGAGCCACTTTTCACAACAAAACCGGAAGAGGAACGATCTGGTATGGGGTTTTCCTTTATGGAGGCATTTATGGATCGGCTGGAGGTTGAATCCGCCGCAGGCGAAGGTACCGTGGTAAAAATGTGGAAGGAGATCGGTGCACCGGCACCACATTATGAATAAATGAATGAATGGGAACTATTTCAACAGGCACAGATGGGGAGCAAGGCTGCAAAGGAAAAAATAGTTTCAGATAATACCGGGTTGGTGTGGAGCATTGCGCGGCGGTTTGTCAACCGTGGTTATGATCTCGAGGAACTGTATCAGATTGGCTGTATCGGACTGCTCAAGGCATGTGACCGGTTTGAAAGCCGTTATGGCGTGCAGTTTTCCACCTATGCCGTGCCGCTGATCGCTGGAGAAATCAAACGGTTTCTGCGTGATAATGGTGCGATCAAGGTATCGCGTATCCTAAAACAAAATGGCTATCAGATCAGCAAAGCGAAGGAGGCGTTGCTGCACAAATATGGAAGAGAGGCAACGCTGGATGAGCTGGCAGACTATACGGGACTTTGTGTCGAGGATATCGTGATGGCGACAGAGGCGAACCGGGAGGTGGAATCCATCCAGCAGACAATCTGTGGCAAGGATGGGACACAGGTCAGTCTGGTGGAGCGACTGGTGGATGAAGCACAGTCGGAAGTGGCAGCGGAAAATATCATGAATCGGATCTTGGTCGGACAGGCAATGGAAAAGCTGGGGGAGATGGAACAGGAATTGATCCGGCTGCGGTTTTTCGAGGATAGGACACAGACAGAGGTTGCGAAGGTGCTGGGAATCAGTCAGGTGCAGGTCAGCCGGCTGGAGAAGAAAATACTGATTCAGATGCGTCAGAATCTGGATTTTTATAAATCGAACTAGAAGTATGATTTACATATAAAAAGTACAATGCTAGAAATAAAAGTAGGATAATAAAACTTATAGTTGAAAAAACATACTTCACGTTGTATAATGTCAACAATAGTTGTATTTGGCGGGAGAGTATATGGGAGCACGCAAGAAGCTTGCACTGGAACAGTTTAATCGCGACAATATTTTGACGGCGGCGAGGGAGTTATTTGAGACGAAAGGCGTTCAGGACACGACGATGGACGATATCGCGCTGCAGGCAGATTACAGCAAGTCGACGATTTATGTATATTTCCGGAGCAAGGAAGATATCTATAATTCCATAGTGGTTGATTATCTCGATATCCTGATTGGTGAGATGACGGTGTATATCGAGGGAGATACCTCTTTTGAGGACAGCTATTACAAGCTGTGTGAACGGCTGGTTTCTTTCTGTGAACGATATCCGAAGTATTATGCTTCTCTGATGTTTGAGGAGAAGGCAACCAACAGCCGGAAGCAGGGCACGGTGATTCTGCCGGAGATCCTGCAGGAATTATATGGATTGATGGAAGCGCTCGTCCAGAAGGGAAAAAACACAAATGTGTTACAGGAAACACTCGATACAAAGCCGACGGTTTTGTATCTCTGGTCATCCTTAAGCGGTATTATTCAGATTTCGGCACAGAAGAAAAAAGAGATCACGAAGCAGACCGGGATGACGATGGAAGAATATCGGAGCTTTGCTTTTCGCACACTGTATGAATCACTTGTACAGAAGAAAGCTTCGGGAGAGTAGTGGGAGGATACAAATGAGGGGTATGGAATTGAAAAATGAGATAGAAGAGGCACGGAATTATATTTTTTACGTGTCTGATTATATTGATGTGTCTGCAGGACATGCATGGAAGATGGACTGCCGGCAGGCAATGACTGAACAGATGGTACAGAATCTTCCAAACTGCAAGGTGATGAAATATACAGAATATCATGGAGAATGTCTGGATGCAGACAGTGTGGGAATTTTGTTCCCATCGAAGATGTGGGGGATTTCCCTTGCGGTATATGCATTTTTACAGAATCTGCGGGTGTCTGCGTCGACCTATGTGTATGCAGTCGCGATGGGAGAGGTCTTATCTGCAGAAGTAAATGGAACCGCAAATGTACGGATGGAGACACTTGGACAGTTTCAGGATATCTTTGAGCGCCGGAGACTGGGGGATATCTCAGATATTTACATCCGCTGTATCGATTACAAGCGCGAGTTTACAACGACGGAGGAGAAGCTGATGCGCTCGGTTACAACGGCAGAACGGATTGCCGATGTGATGGAGGGACTGCTTTTTTACAGCATGAAGGCAGTAAAAGAACAGAAGCTGCAGTTTGTCACAGACAAGCGCACGACAGTTCGGACAAAGCATGTGGCAGAGCGGAAGGAAGTGACAGCTTTGGTGGAAACGAAGATTTTGCCGATGCCAAATATCAAGAATGTATTTCTGGACGATGATTTGTTGTCGGAGGTTCGGATATGCCAAGCTATGTAATCCATTTATCCTGTGCCAAACGCGCGCTGGAGATGCTGCCGGAGATGAACGCACAGGAGCAAAATGCATTTTTTCTTGGAAATATGATCGCAGATATGTGCAGGGATAAGCATTACACACATTTCTGGAACGATGTGACCTATGACAAGCTGGTGCGCCGACCGGATCTGGACTGGTTTTTACAGAAATATGGTGATGCATTACAGGAGCCGTATGTGCGTGGATATTATGCGCATCTTTTGCTTGATTATAATTTTCTGGATCTGTACTGGGACAGACATTTCCGGTTTTATAATGCGCAAAAGCAACCGGAGGTGTTATATGATGCGGTTACTTTTGTAGAAGTGTTGGAACTGCAGCAGATGTATGATCGTCAGGAATTTTTCTCTAAGAAATGGTATTATGGTGATTACGACCGGATGAATGCGTATTTCGCGAATAGATATAATGTAATGTTTCCGAATCTGGAGTTCAATGCGAAAGAATGGGAACGTATACGGCGGATTACAGAGATCGACTGGGACTATGCGCCGGAAGCGATGGAACGGACAAAAGCCCAGTTATCGCAGAGTGTTGCAATCGCCGAGCCGGGAATCATCCCGCAATTACAGATATTTGTACTTCCGGAACTGGAACAGTTGGTGGAAGTTACCGCAAAAAAAGTGGCAGAGATATAAAATCCCTGCCACTTTTTTGTTGCCATTAAATATTGATATGTGTTTTTTGTACTTCTTCGACGATCGGATCGACCTGATCTAAGAGGTTGATCATGTTTTCGTACAACTGATTCTTGCGTGTGATATCGCCGGATAACTGGTTGACTGTCTCGGACACGCCGATATAGCCGTCCTTGGCACTTAAGATATCTCCCTGAATCTGATCAGCGGTTTCGTTACAAGTGTCAACGGCAGCGGCAATCTGCTGCTGAACCTCAATCACACCGTTGACGGATTCTTTGATATTGCCAAACAGTTCGGTTGTCTTTTTTACCTGCTCCTGTTCATGGGAGAGCATCCGGTTTGCTGTTTCCATCGAAGCGTTTAAGTTGGAAGCGTCCTCGCGGAGCAGTGCCATGTTTGCATTTACAGTATCGACGAGCTTCTTGATCTCTGCAGAGAGGGTGCTGACCTCGGTTGCGACAACGGCAAACCCGAGACCGTGCTCCCCGGCACGGGCGGCTTCAATCGAAGCGTTTAAGGAGAGCATGTTTGTCTGGTTGGCGATACCAATAATACCGGACATTGTCTCCTGAATCTCGTCGAAGCTGCTCTGGAATTTATTTAAGACTTCCACGACATGCTGGAAATCCTTCAGTACATTGGAAGAGCTTTCCTGCAGGCTGTCGACATTTTCGTTTGCCTGATCGGTCGCGGTAAGTACGCCGCTGACGCTCGTTTCAATCTGGGAAGAAACTTCTACGATATTGGCAAATTCCTGCTTGATGGAATCCATACCGGAAGCAACCTGATCGGACTGCGCGAGGATCGTATCAAAGGAACCCTGGATATCAGAGATCTGACTTGCGGTCTGCATTTCTTCTTCAATCAGGGATTTCCGGTTTTCCTTCAGGCTTTTCGTAATCTGGGTGATCGGCTCTAAGCTTTGCTTTAAGGCAAGCCCGGTTACCGTTTCTGTTGGAACTGCATGTATTTCTGTTTTCTTTTTAAACATCGTGGTTATACCTCCTGCGTGTAATTATTCAAATGCTGCAAGCACAAGTGTCTGATTCATATGCTGGTTGTTAAACTGCTGGCCGTCGCCGACGAAGATCGCAGCAGGTGCAACCGTACGGAATGAAGCAACATAGTCGGTCAGGACATCGTCCTCTGCAAATAGGCGCAGACGGTTCGCACTGTCAAAGCCAAGCAGGAATGAAACCGGGGATGCCTGTATGGAGGCAAGCAGTTCTTCGTGAATCTGCCGGTAATCATCGACATCCATGATATAGATGCTGTCATTTTCATAGATTGCCTTGCCGTTGAACATGACGCCGTTCCGGTCGACCGACATTGTCTGGATGATACAGGTATCATCGCCAAGGGCGCGTCCAAGTGGATGGCGCGGCATGGCAGAGAGGATATCTTCGAGCTGGACGCCGGTTTCCTCCTGGTAGAGCTCTAATGCTGGAACGCCATCTAACTGAAACAGTGTTTTGGTTCCCGGTTCTACCAAGTTGGCGAAATGCGCACGGCGGCTCTGCCGTTTGTAAATATTTTCCTTATATAGATGGATCTTGCCACCTTTGTTTTTGATAAACGCATACGCACAGCTTCGCGTATGAACCTTCCCGTCTAAAATCACACAGTGTTTTTCGCCGAGCAGGACGCCATAGGCACTGGCACCGATCAACGGAACACCGGCTTCCTGCAGGGAATCGTGGATGGTTGACAGGACGCGTTCCTCGCATCCGGTCATAAATTCCAGACAGATCGTATCGGAATCCCCCGGTTCGATCGCCTGCAGATTGGAAAGAAAAGTGTGCATGGATTTGACCGGAGTTGTGCGGACATCTTCAATCACGCCCGTACATACTTCCACGCCTGCAAATCCGATGACGATGACCGCCTGTGTCAGGCGCATCTCTTTCGCAATGCCTTCACCGCTGGTACCGATCATCGGTGTGCCCGGATATTTCTCGCCGAGCAGGGCGGCGGCAGCTTCTATTTTTGAAAAAGGAGCAATCAGGATTAGAAAATCAGCTTTTTTCAATCCGGCGGTTGCTTCCGTTATGGCTGTTTCCACATGGTCTGCGCGACCGATGCCTACAAAACCTTTCATCTTAAGCCTCCGACTGCGACTATACTTGTGGGGCATGTAAATGCGCAGTGAATTTACACGCGGAAAAATCCGCGGCACCTAAACTTATTCTACCAAAAAATGGAGAAAAAGAATAGAGGAAAAGAAAAATGTTTAGAATAGGTAATATCTTGTATTTGTGGTAAAAGTTTGCTATAATGGCGTTTATCTGGATACTTATATGCAAAAATAAAGGGAGGTAGCTCGATGGGCTATTCAAAAGCGGAAACTGAGAAAAAACAGAGAAAACTTGTTTCCAAAACACAACGAAATACGAGAAAAGTGCTGGTTATACTTTTTAAGATCATATTGGTTGGTATCATTGCAGTGATCATAGCCGGAGCCGGAGCTGGATTCGGTATGATGAAGGGTATTTTGGACAATGCACCGGATACCTCCAGTATCAATATTGTTCCACAGGGATACCGGTCGAATATCCGGTCACAGGATGGCACGGTAGAAAAAGAGATCTCCACGATTGATTCCAACCGTGTTTATGTATATTATGATCAAATCCCGAAAGATATGGTCAATGCATTTGTTGCAATCGAGGATCAGCGATTCTGGACGCATAATGGTATTGATGTGCGCGGTATCTTCCGTGCGTTTGCAAAGGGCGCGGCAAGCGGTCACTTTAATGAGGGTGCATCGACGCTGACGCAGCAGCTCATCAAGAATCAGGTATTTAATGTCGGTCTGGATGAGACGACATTTATGGACAAGCTGGAACGTAAGATTCAGGAGCAGTATCTGGCAATTGAGCTCGAAAAGCAGTACACAAAGGAAGAAATCGTTGAGTACTATCTGAACACAATCTATCTGGGACGTGGTGTCAGTGGTGTTCAGGCAGCTTCCGAGAAATATTTTGGCAAGGATATGACGGAGCTTACGATCTCAGAGATCGCAGTTATTGCGGGAATTCCACAGAACCCAAGCCGTTACGATCCGGTTGCCAATCCAGACGAGAACAAAAAGCGCCGGGCAGAAGTTTTAAAGAAGATGTTAGAACAGGAATACATCACACAGCAGCAGTACGATGAGGCGGTTGCAGATGATGTCTATGCGAGAATCGATGCCGAGCATGAGGTTCAGCTTGCAGAGTCTGATGTAAACAGTTACTATCAGGATGCTATCATAAATGGTGTCGTAGAGCTGTTTATGGATATGTATGACTGTACAAAAGCAGAAGCAGAAAATAAACTTTACACAGGTGGATATGATATTTATTCTGCACAGGATAAGGCAATTCAGAAGATCTGTGATGATGTCATCAACAATCCGGAATATGTGAGCAACAGTACGAAGGTTGGTTTAAGTTATCGTTTGACTCTGCTGGGAGCAGATAAAGAAACCAATTATAATTATAGTATTGGTGATCTGACTAATTATTTTGCAGAACAGACAGGTAATTCGAAGTATAACAATATTTATCCGAGTGAACAGGATGCGAGAGCCGCAGCCGATACATTCAAGGAAGCGATGCTGGAAGAGACAGGCGGAACGTATGTCGCTGAGGCATTTTCCGTATCGCCACAGCCACAGTTTTCGTTCACGATCATGGATCAGCATACCGGCTATGTAAAAGCACTGGTAGGCGGACGTGGTGAAAAGACGGTAAACCGTGCATTTAACCGTGCAACGGAGGCAGAGAGACAGCCGGGTTCCACGTTCAAGATCGTAGCAGCATATGCACCGCTGATCGACAGTGGTAAGGCAGGTCTTGCAACATCGTTTAACGATGAGCCATATCAGTATGCAAGTGGTAATGAAGTCCGGAATGCCGGTGGTGGACACAGTGGATATTGTACGATCCGTAAGAGCATCGCGAGCTCCATCAATGTCTGTGCGGTAAAGGCAATTACCGAAGAGACACCGGAGGCAGCATTCGAGTATTTGCTAAAGTTTGGATATACAACACTGGTAGACCAGAAAGTGGACAGCAATGGTACGCTGCTCACGGATAAGACACAGGCGTGTGCACTGGGTGGATTGAGTTATGGTGTTACGAATTATGAGATGACAGCCGCTTATGCATCGATTGCAAATGGTGGTGTTTATAATCAGCCGATTTTGTTTACCAAGATTATCGATCATGATGGAAATGTGGTAGTTGACAACACGACACCAACCTCCCATGAGGTAATCAAGCCGACAACTGCATGGCAGTTGATCGAGGCGATGAAGTCCGTAGTTACAAGCGGAACTGGTACTCCGGCAAGATTACAGTCTGGTATGACTTGTGCAGGTAAGACAGGTACAACCTCTGAAAACTATGACCTTTGGTTCTGTGGTATGACACCATATTATACCGCATCTATCTGGATGGGATATGACAGTAATGTTGATATGGGTGGTCAGAATACGCATAAATATATGTGGCGTGATATCATGGATCAGATTGTAGAGTTAGAGGGACAGGATACATCTGCAGACTTTGAACGTCCGGAGGGAATCACGACAATCAGCGTCTGCGAGATCACCGGATTGCTTCCGGGTGAAGGCTGTCCAACCTCTTCGGATTATTATGCACAGGCAGATATTCCATCACAGCGATGCAGTGGACATGAAGCGATTGAGTTCTGTACAGAGTCACACAAACGTGCAAACAGTGGATGTCCGGAGACCGTTTCATTCACAGTCGAGATTGATGAAAATGGTAATAAAAAACTGGTAGGCTCCAGCGGAGAATCTACCGATGGATACGAGTACACGGATGAGGTGTGTGATATTCATACACCGTTAGAGGAAGGCGAGATTGAACTTGCTTCTTCGGCGGGTGAAGGTGGAACAATTTCACCGACAGTTCGAGTCGCGAAGGGCGCGAATGTAACCTTCTATATCACACCGCACAATGGATACCGGATCAAGGATGTCATTGTAAATGGACAGAGTCAGGGCGCTGTTTCAAGCTTTACATTTAACGATGTACAGGCAAACGGAACGATCAGTGTTACCTTTGAGAAGACTGGAGGTACCGATCCGGCACAACCGCCGACAACACAGCCGCCGGCACCGACGACGCAACAACCGCCGACAACACAGGCGCCAACAACGCAGCAACCAACAACACAGCAACCGGAGCCGACGACACAGGCACCGGAGCCGCAAACGTAATATAAATCAAAGAAGTATCTGAGAACAGTTGTTTATGACTGCAATCAGATACTTCTTTTTGTTTTTGTTATAAATAAAGCTTCAATTCTTTGGCATCTTTGGAGAGAAGATGAGAGATGCAAAGTAAGAGAAGATCAAAGCGGCGGAGGTTCCGACGGCTGCCATTTTGAAACCACCACGGAACAGTCCGAGAAAGCCATCTTCGTTTACTGCATCCTTGATTCCTTTCCACAGGTTGTAGCCGAATCCGGTCAGGGGAACAAAAGCTCCCGCTCCGGCAAATTTCATGAAAGGTTCGTAGATACCAACTGCCCCTAAGATCACACCCGTGCAGACTAAGATTACCATCACCCGTCCGGGCATAAGCTTGGTTGTATCCATGAGAATCTGTGACAGTACACAGATGATTCCTCCGATGACAAAAGCAAGAATATAGTCCATATATACATCCTCCAATTTATAAATCGATGAGTTCAATGACAACGGCGTGCGCGACGCCGGGGATCGTCTGTCCCTCGTTGAAGCTGACTGTAGAAAGCAATGCTCCGGTAGGGACGAATAACACGCGTTTCCATTCGTTTGATTCTAATTGATGCAGAATATAGCCGGCAAGTGTGACAGCCGCACAGCCGCAGCCACTGCCGCCACTGTGGGTATCCTGTTCCTCGTTGTCGAAGATACAGACGCCGCAGTCCATATGCTGTTTCTCGATGTCGTAGTCGTTATCCCGTAACAGTTTTATCAGAATTTCACTGCCGACTTTTCCAAGATCGCCAGTGATGATTTTATCAAAATGAGATGGCTTGACGGCGAGATCTTCGAGACATTGGTAGATGACATCTGCTGCGGCAGGTGCCATACAGGCGCCCATGTTCATGTTGTCCCGTACGCCGTAATCAACGATTTTTCCGGTTGTCACAGAAGTGATGCGAGGGTATTCTTTCATCGGCTGATCTGGACTGGTTGCAGATACAAGGAATGCGCCGCTTCCAGTGACTGTCCAGGTAGAAGAGAGTGGGCGCTGGTTGCCGTATTCCAGTGGAAACCGGAACTGTTTTTCTGCACCACCGAAGTGACTGCTTGTCACGGCAATGACATGCGAGGCATAGCCTGCATTGACAGTCATAGCTGCAAGTGACAATGCTTCGCCACAGGTGGAGCAGGCACCATACAGACCGAAGATAGGTATCTGAAAATCTTTCAGACCGAATGTAGAACCGATCAACTGTCCAAGCAGATCGCCACCGAAGATATAGCGGATATTCTCCTTGGCGATGCCGGATTTCGTGATGGCAGTCTGTACTGCGCGGCGCACCATTTCGGATTCGCCTTCTTCCCACGAGTCCATGCCGAAGGCAGGATCTGGCTCAATCTGGTCGAAATAGGAGGCGAGAGGTCCCTGCCCTTCCATGTCACCGACGATTGAGGCGCGGCTTAAAATTGCTGGTGGACAGGCAAAGCGTATGGTCTGTTTTCCGACAGCCTGATTTGTTTTTTCTTGTTCATTCTGATTCATAATAACTCCTTTCTGGATAATCTGTTATTACAGTAGTTTGAAAATCCAATAGATGAAACCGGCGACAAAGCTTACTACGACACCGAATAAGATAACAGGTCCGGCAATCGTGAACACCTTGACACCTTTTCCGAACACTTCGCCCTCTTTTTTGTATTCGATCGTTGGGGCGGCAACGGAATTCGCAAATCCGGTAATCGGAACCAGAGCACCGGCACCACCATATTTCGCGAGTGGTTTGTAGAGGTTTAACCCCGTAAGCAGGACGGAGAGAAATACAAGCAGGATAGAACAGACGCTCATTGCATCTGCCTCCTCATAATGAAACTGCGTCGTACATACGTTGAAGATCACCTGCCCGAGCAGACAGATACAGCCGCCAACGAGAAAGGCGTGCAGGCAGTTTTTGAAACAACTGTGCTTCGGCGTGATCGCTTCGACGTAACGATTATATTCCTGGTCGTTTTGCTTTACTTTCATAGAGATAACTCCTTTCGCTATAATTTAAGAAGGGAAAAACAGAATCTGCCAGGCGCAGCCGAGTGCTTTTCCGATGGCAGCCGCGGCAATCACATAAGGGAGCCATGTCCGCACGCCCAAACGGCGGGATAGAATTGGCATGACCTGTAAGGTTTCTGCTAAAGCACCGGCGAGACACCCGATAAAAATGCCGCCAAACAGATTGAAGATGCTGAATCCTGCCAGCCCGATCGGAATCCGGAGTCCGAACAGATACGCAGCATTTCCAATCGTGACACCGGCGATGATCAAAGCTTCGATTCGGTGGACACCTTTGCCGGATTTCATCTGCTCTGCCAGTTTATCGAAGATACCAAGCATCGTGATAAATGCGACAAAACCAGCGGAAACAGCACTACCGGCACAGATACAAAAGAAACAGTAAGCAATCGTTTTAATCAACATCGAGACTCGTTCCCTCCCGTGCGCTGTCTACAACGATTGCATCGTTGACATCCCGCTCATATAATCGCATCTGTACCTGCAGCGGTGTCGGATCATCGGCTTTCTTGTGGTTCAGACCGTGATTGAAGAAGAGCAGCATACCGAAGAACAGCCCGACACAGTAAAACAGAATGCCAAATCGATATCCGGCAGTGGTTGCACTTGCCTGCGTTCCAGTAAACATCTGATACAGATCCTGCAGCAGATCAATGGCACCGACGTCCCCGTTGTAGGACATGATCGAATAGGCGGTTCCGAAAAAGGCGAGCAGCATCAGAAATGCGGCTTTTATTTTTCCGGTTCGTTTGTGTCCGTCGCTTAAGTTCCGATAGTAGACGACGCATTCCTGGCTGCCAATATTCTGGACAGTCACGGATTTATCGTATTTCAGAATTTCTCCAATGATTGCAAGGGCATTGACGACTAATTGCCCCTGCTCGTTGTCACGAAATGTAAACAGCTTGATTTTTTTCACGTCGTGCATGATATCCGGCTGGCTGCAAAAGACGGAAGCAATATCTTCAATGTGTACCTGCTTGGACGCAACCATCGTGCTTGCATCGAGGGAAAGATATACGGTTGTTTCTGCGTGCTCTGTTTGATTCATAATACATTCCCTTCCATTTTCTGATTGATTTGATATATATGGATAGTATGAGAATTTTTTGCAGGGATATCCTGTTAAATTCTAGCAAGAACATTTCTTTTTTTGTCGACTTATGGTAAAATAAAAAATAATTATGGTTTGAAAAAGGATTCAGGAAGGAATACAAATCAGAATATGGAATTAGATCAGATACGAAAACAGATCAACGCGGTGGATGATGCGATGCATCGCTATTTTACGGATCGCCTGCGCTGCTCGGAAGATGTGGCAGAAGCGAAGCTTCAAACGCAGGACAGCGTATACAAACCAGAGCGCGAAAAGCAGGTGTACGCACGTTTCCCCGGTGATGCAGATGAGGAAAAACTGTACCGTCTGTATGTGCGGAAGGTTATGCAATTATCGCGGTATCATCAGTATGGAATCTTCCTTGGAAAAGGAAATGTGGATACGGAATTTGAGACGCAGTATAGATCAGTTCAGGCAGCGATAAACGAAAGAGACACCACAGATGCATCTGTGAAGATCGAGCTGACACCCAATCCACAGGCGGAACAGGGGATGTCTATACAGGATATGCTTTCCGTACTTGGCGACTTCGGAACCGAAGTGACTGCATTGCAGTACGAGGGCAGTAAAGTAAGTGTAACCGTGCGTGTTTCCGGTACGGATGCACTCGAATCACAACGAAGGTTATTTTACATGTTATACAAGGAAAGTGTGACGTATAAGATGTATGTAGTATAAATACACAGGAGGATTATTATGCTCATAGTTGATGGTCACGTCGTCGATCCTGCAACCGGGTTGCACGAGATCGCAGACGTATTGATTGAACAGGATTGTATAAAGAAGATTTACGTGCGAAGCCGCGGCGAGCAGGCAGATTACAACGAAGCCCAGGAAAATGGACATCTTGTGATCGATGCAAAGGGTAAATATGTAATGCCGGGGTTTATTGATCTGCATGTACATTTTCGTGATCCGGGACTGACATACAAGGAAGACATCATTACCGGTTCGCGTGCAGCAGCCGCGGGTGGTGTGACGACAGTCTGTGCGATGCCAAACACAAAACCGGTTGTCGATAACGTGGAAGTATTGCAGGATATTTTGCAACGTGCGGAGCATGCATATGTGCATGTGAAGCAGCTTTCCTCTATTACGAAAGGGATGGAAGGAAAAGAGCTTGTCGATATGGAAGCGATGTTAAAGGCAGGCGCTGTTGCATTTTCCGAAGATGGAAAAAGTGTTATGGATATCCGTGTCTACCGCGAGGCGATGAAGAAAGCAGCCGAGCTTGGTGCAGTGATCATGGCGCACTGCGAGGACAAGGATCTCGTTGGAAAAGGCGTGTTAAATGAGGGCGTTGCATCCGAGAAGTTCGGTGTGCCGGGTATTCCGAATTCCGTGGAGGATGTCATCACCGCGCGTGATATTTTTCTTGCACATGAGACAGGGGCGAAGCTTCATATCTGCCATTGTTCCACAATTGGAACGGTCGAGCTTATGCGAATGGCGAAGCGGCTTGGTGCGCATGTCACAGCCGAAGTTTGTCCGCATCATTTCACATTGACGGATGCAGATATCAAGGAAGCCAACAGCAACTACAAGATGAATCCGCCACTCCGGACAGAGAAGGATGTAAAGGCACTGGTGGAAGGGCTGGTAGACGGAACGATGCCTGCAATCTCTACCGATCATGCACCACATTCCGCAGAAGAGAAGGATCAGTTCTTTGATAAGGCACCATTTGGAATCGTCGGATTAGAGACGTCTGCCGCACTTACGTATACGGCACTTGTAGCACCGGGCCTTATGGATATCATGGATATGGCGACGAAGATGAGCTACAATCCTGCGAAGATCATCGGCATCGATGACAAGTACGGAAGACTGACACCGGGAGCGAAGGCGGACATCGTAATCTTCGATCCGGAAGAAACATGGGTCGTTGATCCGATCAAGTTTGAATCGAAGGGACACAATACCCCATATACCGGACAGACATTAGTTGGAAAGGTTCTGACAACCATCGTAGATGGTGAGCTCCGCTACAATGGGGCAATTATAGAAGATCAGTAGGAGGCCGTTGAGCGGATGCGAGTGGCATTACCATAATAGGAGGACAAATAAATGATTAATGAATTAGTAGCACAGATTGAGAAGAAGGACGCACCGATTGTAGTCGGATTAGATCCGATGCTTTCCTATGTACCGGAGTATATCCAGAAGAAAGCATTTTCTGAGTATGGAGAGACCTTAAAAGGTGTAGCCGAGGCAATCTGGGAATACAATAAAGGAATTATCGATGCAACTTACGATCTGATTCCGGCAGTGAAACCGCAGATCGCAATGTATGAGCAGTTTGGAATCGAGGGACTCATTGCATTCCACAAGACCTGTGCATATGCAAAGGAGAAGGGACTTGTAATCATCGGCGACATCAAGCGTGGTGACATCGGATCTACATCAACGGCATATGCAGTCGGACATCTTGGCAAGGTGCAGGTAGGAAGCAAAGAATATGCTGGATTCGATGAGGATTTCGTGACAGTCAATCCATATCTTGGAACCGATGGTGTGAAGCCATTTGTGGATGTATGCAAGCAGTACAATAAGGGTATCTTCGTACTTGTGAAGACATCCAATCCATCTTCCGGCGAGTTCCAGGATCAGCTTATTAATGGCCGTCCATTGTACGAGCTTGTTGCAGAGAAAGTCGTTGAGTGGGGTGAAGCCTGCATGGGCGATACATATAGCAATGTCGGATGTGTGGTTGGTGCGACATATCCGGAGATGGGTAAGATACTCCGGAAGCTGATGCCGAAGACATACATCCTTGTACCGGGCTACGGTGCGCAGGGCGGCAAGGCAGAAGATCTCGTACATTACTTCAATCCGGATGGACTTGGTGCGATCGTCAACTCTTCCCGTGGCATCATCGCTGCTTACAAGCAGGACAAATACGCATCCTTCGGTGAGACCGGATATGCAGATGCGAGCCGCCAGGCAGTCAAGGACATGATCGCCGACATTAACGGCGCCAGAGCAAACCGTTAAGAGAATTAAGAGGAGTCGAAAATGGGAAAGATAAAGATGGAGGCGAAGATCGTCCGTCAGGACGAGATCGCCACAGACATATATTCAATGGTGATACAGGCACCGGAGATTGCCAGCCAGGCAGTACCGGGACAGTTTATCGACGTGTATTCTGCAGATGGAAGCAAGCTGCTTCCACGTCCGATCAGTTTGTGTGAGATTGACCGTGCAGCAGGTACACTCCGGATCGTATATCGTATTGCAGGAAAGGGCACAAAGGAATTCTCGATGCTCACTTCCGATCATACAATCACGATACTCGGACCACTCGGAAACGGATTTACGAAGAAGGATAAGAAGGCAATCCTGATCGGCGGCGGAATCGGTATTCCACCGATGCTGCAGCTTGCGAAGGAGCTTACCTGCGAGAAGTCGATCGTGCTTGGATTCCGTGATGAGGAATTCTTATCAGAGGAATTTGAACCATATGGAACCGTATACAAATCCAGCGACAACGGCGCAATCGGTGTCAAAGGAACGGTTATGGATGCAATTCGCCAGTACGGCATCGAGGGCACAGAGATTTATGCCTGCGGACCAACACCGATGCTTCGTGCGATTCAGAGCTATGCACTGGAACATGGCATCGAAGCACAGTTATCCTTAGAAGAGCGTATGGCATGCGGTGTGGGTGCCTGCCTTGCCTGCGTATGCAAGTCGAAGGAGATTGACGACCATTCACAGGTGAAGAATAAGCGTGTATGCAAGGATGGCCCTGTATTTTATGCTGAGGAGGTGGAGCTGTAATGAATACAAAGGTAAGTATTGCAGGTGTGGAGCTTAAGAATCCAATCACCGTTGCATCCGGTACATTTGGCTCTGGTATGGAATACGATGAGTTCGTGGACTTAAATCTCCTTGGAGCGGTAACGACAAAGGGCGTGGCGAATGTTCCGTGGCCGGGCAACCCGACACCACGTGTGGCAGAGACCTATGGCGGTATGATGAATGCAATCGGATTGCAGAATCCGGGAATCGATACATTTGTGAAGCGGGATATCCCATTCTTAAAGGAGAAGGATACGAAGATTATTGTCAATGTGTGTGGCAAGAGTACCGAAGATTATCTGGACGTTGTGGAACGGCTTGGTGATGAGCCGGTTGACCTTCTGGAGATTAATGTATCGTGCCCGAACGTGAAAGAGGGTGGTATCGCATTTGGACAGGATCCAAAAGCACTGTATGATATCACGAAGGCAATCAAGGCGAAGGCGAAGCAGCCAATCATCATGAAGCTTTCTCCGAATGTCACAGATATTACGGAGATGGCGAAGGCAGCCGAGGCAGCCGGAAGTGATGCACTTTCTCTGATCAATACATTGACCGGTATGAAGATCGATGTGAAACGCCGGACGTTTGCAGTTGCAAACAAGACGGCTGGTGTATCCGGCCCGGCAATCCATCCGATCGCAGTGCGTATGGTATATCAGGTGGCAAATGCCGTGAAACTGCCAATCATCGGTATGGGCGGCGTAATGAATACCGAGGATGCACTGGAGATGATCATGGCTGGTGCGACCGCAGTTGCTGTTGGAACGGCGAATTTCCACAATCCATATGCAACCGTTGAGATTATAAAAGGAATTGAGGAATATATGCAGACAAACGGGGTAGATGATATCAACACCCTGATTGGCTGTGTAAAATAAATGATTATGAGTTTGTTCAAGAAACGAAGATATTATTTTACAGATTCATCGTTTGCGAGCGATACGATTATCGCTGACTGCATGGGTGGAATCGCGCTGATTATCGAAGTTGTCAGTGTGATCGTGTCCATCGCGACGGCGGGGCATGTGCCGGAGGTATTCGGGTTATTGTATATCATCGCCATGCTGCTGTCGATCGTTGGAGAGATCTTTGCACGCATGGGTTTACAGTCCCAGAAGGGCGGCGTGCGTGGCAAGCGGATCTCCATCTGGCTGAACATCGTATCCTTTGTGGTTCCGGTCATAATCATTTTATTAGGCAGATTTTAAAGTCTTCGGACGAGGTAGGAGGAAACTATGAACGACGCAGATTTGCAGGAGCGTATGCAGCTTGCGATAGAACGAATCAGTGAAATAAAGGAAGAGGATCAGACAATCTGGGATACACTTGCGAAGATGGATGCAGGTGCGAAGAATCTCAAAACATATTTTGACAGTGTGGCAGAGTTTATTCTGTATGTGTATGACGTGTACGAGATTGTGTCACAGCCGGGAAAGATCGACCTTCCACTTTCGAAATTACAGGAGATCAATCACAATTTATATGTAGACATTTTGCCGGAGCATTATGGCGCAAGCTTTGCAAACCCGGATTATGCCGTGGAAAAACTTGGTGAATATGGCAAATATTTATGCATGTTATACGCAGAGATCCGTGCTATGATTGCGTACGCGTATGAAGATGAGATGCAGGCGATGATTTCCCTGATGGAGCTTTTCTTAGAGGTGTATGGAATCTTTACTGCATCCGAAGGAGAGAAGCTTCCAGACGAGAAGGAGATCAAGGAAGCTATCTATTACTATATGTATGATTATGCGGATGTGCTTGTTGCAAGAAGAATCCGGGAGACGGTTACATGCGTGAATCCTTTTGCGTATGATATCATCATGCAGAGTGACCTTATGACACCGGATTATCTGTATGCGTACGGCGAATATATCGGTGAAAATGAGCTTCGGATGGCGCAGTATCTGGCGAAGCTTCCGGAGGAGAAGATCGAAAGACTGGCACGCACGTATGTGCAGGGCTTTATCAAGGGCTTTGAGACGATGCGGATCGATATCAGCCCGAAGAAGTCTGTGAATATCCGCTATGCAATCGGACAGGAGCGCATGGTGAAAGCGGCAATCCAGATGTTTGAGAAAGAAGGTCTGGCATCAATACTGTTCCGGTATCCAGTCAGCCGTATGAACCGGAAGGCAACGATCCGTACCGGATATGCTGCGACACCGGCGAACAAGCAGTATGAGTATGACCATGCGGGCGATGATGCAGTGTTCTTCGACCGCGCGTTTATGGAGCGGAAGCTCGAAGTTATGGAGCAGACCTATGAGCAGGAGAAAGAAGCTGCGCTTGTCTATGCAGGTCCGGCGGTCATTGAGGTGTTCGGCGAAGATCCGTTCAGCCCGCAGACGAAGCCGACAGTCTGGAAATTATCCGACAAGCAGCAGAAGATGTCTGTGGAATATGCGTCGAAGGCGGCGGAGATCACAAATCATTACATTCCACATGACCAGTACAGCTTCACGATTATCGCATATCCAATCCCGGAGATCGGTGAGAATTTCGAGGAGATCTTCGATGCAGTTGTGGAAGTGAATACGCTCGATAATGAGAAATACAAATCCATCCAGCAGACGATGATTGATTGTCTCGATGATGCAGAATATGTACAGGTACTTGGCAAGGGTGGCAACCAGACGGACATGAAGGTGATGCTGCACAAGATCGACCGCAAGACACAGACGAACTTCGAGAATTGTCTGGCAGATGTGAATATCCCGCTTGGTGAAGTATTTACTTCCCCGGTACTCAACGGTACGAAGGGAACGCTGCATGTGAGCCAGGTGTATTTGAACGAACTCAAATACACAGACTTGAAGCTTACCTTCGAGGATGGAAAGGTTGCCGATTATACCTGTAAGAACTTCGAGGATGAGGCAGAGAACAAGCGGTTTATCAAGGAGAATCTGCTATTCCACCATGAGACACTTCCAATCGGTGAATTCGCGATCGGTACGAACACGACGGCATATGCGATGGCAAGAAAATATGACATCTTATACAAGCTCCCGATTCTGATTGTAGAGAAGATGGGACCGCATTTTGCAGTCGGTGATACCTGTTACAGCTACAGCGAGGACAGCCGCCTGTACAACCCGGATGGCAGAGAGATCGTAGCGAAGGAAAATGAGTGCTCCGCGCTGCGCAATTCAGAGGACAAGGAGGCGCGGGCAGGTGCATATTTTAACTGCCATACCGATATCACGATCCCATATGAGGAGATTGGTGGAATCTATGCCGTGAAGCCGGATGGCACAAAGACGGCAATCATTGAGGATGGAAGATTTGTGCTTCCGGGTACAGAAGCACTGAATGAAGCACTGAAGTAAGCGTGCTAAGAGAAAGATTTCTGCGGAAGCCGGTTGTTGACTTCTGATAGAATATAAAAATTATAAAATGGAAGACACAGGAAGGAAGAAAAAATGGGTACGAAAAAGATCGGTGATCTGATTACAGATAACATGGGGGTATACGAAGGAAAAACAAAGCTTTCGTTCGGAAAGCTGGTATTGCTCGGTATGCTGGCAGGTGCTTTCATTGCGATTGGTGCATCGAGCAGTAGCGCGGCAGTTTACGGAATCAGCAATACAGGACTTGCGAAGTCATTAGCAGGTGCGATATTCCCGGTGGGATTGATGTTTGTTGTGCTGATTGGCGCAGAGCTTTTCACAGGTGACTGCTTGATGTCATTTGCTGTATTTGACAAGCGGATCAGGCTTCTCGATATGATTCGTGTATTGGTAGTTGTATTTATCACGAATCTGATCGGTGCGTGTATCGTAGTTGTGCTGGTAAACCGTTGTGGACAGCTTGATTATGGGAATGGCGCACTTGCAGCAGCGACGATCAAGACGGCTTATAATAAGATGAATTTAAGTTTCATGAAGGCATTTACATCTGGAATCATGTGTAACATCCTTGTATGTCTGGCAGTGCTTCTGGCAGGTGTATGTCAGGATGCGATTGGAAAGATCTTCGCATGTTTCTTCCCAATTTGGGCGTTTGTTATTGCAGGCTATGAGCACTGCGTGGCAAATATGTATTACATTCCTGCCGGACTTCTTGCAAAGCACGGTGAGGCATACTACAATGCGGCAATCATGGCAGGCATGACACCGGATCAGCTTGATTCGATGACAGTTGGTAAGTTCTTCCTGAACAACCTCCTTCCGGTAACACTTGGAAATATCGTGGGTGGAGTCGTATTTGTAGCGTTACCACTGTACCTGATTTACAGAAATAAAAACAAGGCAGAAGCATAGAACTTTTGCAGAAAGGACGTGAAATATGGCAAAACGTGTAATATGGATCGTACTTGACAGTGCAGGAATCGGAGAGGAACCGGATGCAGATAAGTTCGGCGATGTTGGCTCCGATACATTTGGACATATTTTAGAGACATATCCAGATGCAAAATTTGACAATCTGACGAAGCTTGGACTTCGTGCGATTGAGAACACATCGTTTTACGATGCAGCAACAAAGCAGGATGTGATCGGCGTGTATGGAAAGGCACAGGAGTTATCCAACGGCAAGGATACGACAACCGGACACTGGGAGATGATTGGGATTCATACAAAACATGCATTCCCGACGTATCCAAATGGATTCCCACAGGAGATTATCGATGCATTTATCGAGCAGACCGGTTGTGGAGCCATCTACGGAAACAAGGTCGCATCCGGCATTCCGATCATTGCAGAATATGGCGAGGAACACATGAAGACCGGATATCCGATCGTCTATACGTCGGCAGATTCGGTATTCCAGATCGCAGCGTCCGAGGAGAAGGTCGGACTTCCAAGATTGTATGAGATGTGTGAGATTGCAAGAAAGATTCTGGTTGGTGAGCATGGCGTCGGACGTGTGATCGCAAGACCATTTGTACGAAAAGGCGATGGGTTCGAGCGTACGAGCAACCGGCGTGACTATGCGTTAGAACCATCGGAACACAATGTGCTGGTGCATCTGGCAGATGCGGGCGTGCGGGTATGCGGAGTCGGTAAGATCAGTGATATCTTCCATGGCAGTGGCATCTGTGCGTCGGTGCATACGACCGGAAATACCGATGGCATGCAGAAGACGCTTGACTATATGCAGACAGAACCGGCGGGACTGATCTTCACGAATCTGGTTGATTTTGATATGAAATACGGACATCGAAGAGATACGCTTGGCTATAAGAATGCGCTCGAAGAATTCGATGCATGGCTGCCGAAACTGTATGCGCAGATGACGGACGAGGATATTTTGATCGTGGATGCGGATCACGGCTGTGATCCAACCTTTAAGGGAACCGATCACACACGGGAATATATTCCGATTCTGATGTATGGAAAGGGATTGAAGCAGGGAACGGATCTTGGCACAAGACCGACTTTTGCGGATATTGGAAAGACCGTGGAGGAGTACCTGCTTGGAAGCTGTGTGGATGATGAAAAGGCAATTGGGAAGAGTTTCCTGCAGGATATTATGTAGCATGATATGACAATCGCTAGGATGTATTTACGACACAGGGGGTGACGTAAGATGTATCGAATGTACGATATGATCATGAAGAAGCGGAACGGCGCAGAGCATACTGCAGATGAGATCCGTTTTATCGTGGAAGGGTTTACGAAGGGAGAAATCCCTGATTATCAGATGAGTGCGTGGCTGATGTGTGTCTACTACAAAGGCATGACGCACGATGAGACCTGCGCACTGACACATGCGATGGCGGAAAGCGGCGACCAGCTCAGTCTTGCAGCCATCCACGGTGTGAAGGTCGATAAGCACAGTACCGGAGGTGTCGGGGATAAGACGACATTTATCGTGGCGCCGATCCTCGCAAGTCTGGGGGTACCGGTTGCGAAGATGAGCGGCAGAGGACTTGGACACACGGGCGGTACGATTGATAAGTTAGAGGCGATTCCGGGTTTCTGTGTGAGTATCCCGGAGACAGAATTTATTGAACACGTCAATTCGATGAAGTTGGCGCTTGTCGGACAGACCGGAGATCTGGCACCGGCAGATAAGAAGATCTATGCGCTGCGCGATGTGACGGCGACAGTCGACAGTCTGCCGCTCATTGCATCTTCGATTATGAGCAAGAAGCTTGCGGCAGGTGCGGATGCAATCGTGCTGGATGTGAAATGTGGCAGCGGCGCATTTATGAAGAACGAAACAGATGCAAAGGCGTTGGCACAGATCATGGTTGATATCGGCAAATCTGCTGGCAGAACGTGTTATGGTGTGATTACGGATATGAACGAACCGATCGGCTGCAAGGTTGGCAATGCGCTCGAAGTGATCGAGGCGGTGCAGGTGTTGTCGATGAAGGATGTGAAGCCATATCTCACATATGACACAAGCGGGGATACAGACTTGCAGAGCCGGTGTGATGCCTATAGTGCAATCGAAAATATAGCGCAACAGGGATATGGTGCGGACCGCACAGACAAGGCAGATTGTGCGGGTATGGAAAATTGTGCGGGCTACGACAGGCATGGTATTCACCGCCTGCTTACTGTATCACTCACATTGGCGGCATACATGTATATGGCGGCAGGAAAATCCGATGATTTTGAAGCTGCGAAGGCACAGTGTGAAAAAGCAATCGAGAGCGGTGCGGCACTTGCCAAGTTCAAAGAGTTTGTGGAAGCACAGGGTGGCGATGGCACATACATCGACGATGTGAACAAATTCCGGCTCGCGGCAAACTGTGTTCCGATCGTCTGTGAAGAGGATGGATATCTGGCAGCCTGCAACACAAGCGAGGTTGGCATGGTGAACCTCATCTTAGGCGGCGGACGTGCAACGAAGGACAGCACGATCAACTTAGGTGTCGGGCTGGATATCAGAAAACATCTGGGCGACGCAGTGCGAAAAGGCGACGTGCTTGCTTATATGTATATCGATGATATGGGTGTATTCGAAGAAGCAAAGAAACGGTTGCTTGGGGCATATACGGTTGAGCAGAGACAAATAAAACCAGAGAAACTTGTGAAAGATATAGTGGTGTAGGGAAAATTACAGGAGGGGCGAATGAAAAAACGTAGAGGGAAGAGACTTGTTGCATATATCATTGCATTTGCAATGATATTCAGTATGGGTATGACGGAACTGTCGCCAATCGCAGAGGCGGCACAGTACACAATACTGGAGACGGATGTAAGTGCGCCATCGACAGGATGTACGATGTTCGGGGTGTATGGAACGTATTATGTAGATGCACAAAATGCATTGAACCGGATTAATGAAATAAGAAAAGAAGCATGCGAGGCAGGAAATGTACCAGATCCGAGAAATTCAAACCGGATGCTTACGGCATCCGATTATGTACCAATCAAATGGTCGACCGATCTGGAGCGGATTGCGAGAATCCGTGCGGTGGAAGGTGGATTGTGTTTCGGATTTGTGGGAAGTGGACATAACCGTCTGAATGGGAAAGGCTTGAGTACTGTAAAATACAATGGTGTATCAACATATGCCGAAGTGTTAGCGTATAATTGGAATAAGGGAAATCTGGTATCGGGGATTAACCAGTGGTATGACGAGAAATCTGACTGGGTAAAGCAGACATCAGATGCCGTAACCGGTCACTATACAAGCATGATTGATCCAAGGAATACCTATGTTGGACTGGGGGATTTTTATACAACTGCCTCTGGTTATCCGAATACGTTAGCGGGTGAGTTTAACAGCACTTCCCAGAGCTTAAGCCAGTCTGCCTTATCAGGACATACAGATATTATGCAGAAAGTCGAAGTAAAAGACGCATATATCAACAAGTATTATCTTAAGGGGGAAGCAACACAGTATTTAGGAGAAACGCAGAAACTCACACCGATGGTTCATCTGGTAAATGGATCAAAGACTCTTGATCTCTGGGTGATTGATACTGTTACATACACATCCTCTGATACAACAGTAGCAAGCGTGACAGCGGATGGAGTAGTTACTGCAAAGAAAGCCGGAACTACAACGATTACTTGCAAAAAAGGAAGTACCGTACTTTGTACATTTAGTCTTACTGTGAGCTGTAATCATAATAAAGTATTGCAGTCAACAGTTCAACCAACGTGTCAGACAACCGGAGAGAACATATACAAGTGTTCAAAATGCGGGATGACCATAAAAGAAACAATAGAAAAAGCACCACATTCCTACGTCTATGGTACGGCTGACAGTACAGGCAAGGCAACCGGTGTCTGCTCTTTCTGTAACGCAACGATTACGATTGTTCCTCCGACATCAATGTTGTTATGTTGGAGAAATAGTGAATCGTCGGATAGTTATTATCATCTAAGTGTACCAACTGAAAATTCAGTAGGTTCAAATATTTTGTGTTATGTAAAAGATGTGAATGGAGATAGCGGTTATCGAGATGTTATGTTTGAAAGCTCAGATGACAGTATTGTAGAGGCTCCCAAAAAGAGTATTGTACAACCGAACGATGCTGTTTTGAAAGTGAAAAAAGCAGGAATTGTTACGATTTCTGTATACCCAAAATACAACCCTTCTATAAAAAGATCCTACACAATTCGAGTAGGAGCAACTGGATCGGTAGATATCAGTAATGCGGTAGTGACACTGGCGAAGACGTCTATATCATGTGGAACAAGTACATCTGCGGTTGCTCCAACAGTAACTTATAATGGCATTAAGCTGACAAGCGGAACAGATTATACCGTGAGTCATTCGACGAGTGGAACAACAGGTACATGCAAGATTACGGGTAAAGGCATCTTTTCAAAATCAGTTGAGAAAACATACACCATTACACATACATATGTGAATGATCCGACAGTAACAGGAGCATTAAAAAGCAATGCAACGTGTACGAAGAAAGCAACATATTACAAGAGCTGTTCCAACTGTAAAAAGCTAAGTACAGAGACTTTTGAATCTGGCAGTCTGGCAGCACATTCTTATACGGTACAGCATGTAGATACAGCGCATTTCGCGAGTGCAGCAACCTGTGAAAAGCCGGCAGCGTATTATTATAGCTGTGCGGGATGTGGACAGAAGGGAACGACAACATTTTATAGCGGAGACAAACTGAACCATCAGTATACACAGAAAGTTCAGACGGAAGCTGCGTTAAAGGAACCGGCAAATTGCGTATCGCCGGCAATTTATTATTATAGTTGTGCGAGATGCGGAGCAGTAGATAAGTCTGCAAATGCAAAAACGTATACATATGGTACGGCAGGGGATCATTCTTATACTAAAAAGATAATATCCGATACATATCTTGCAAGTGCAGCGAATTGTTCATCATCAGCCAGATATTACTATGCATGCAGTGGATGTAATAAGAAGGGAGATGTGCAATATTCGTATGGAACAGCATTGGGGCATGCGTATTCTGTAAAGCATATATCTGATGCTTACATGGCAAGTGCAGCAACATGTACGTCACCGGCAACATATTATTACGAGTGCAGTCGGTGCGGAAAAACAGGTACAGATGTGTTTACGTATGGTGATAAATTGCCGCATCAATTTACGGCGAAGATAGTAAGCAATACAACGAAAAAGTCGGATGCAACCTATGATTCGCCAGCTGTGTACTATTATAGCTGTTCACAGTGTGGCGCGGTAAGTGGAAGCAGTACATTTACATATGGAACTACGGTACCAAGACCAACGGTAATTCCACAAGTAGATGTCAGCTACAAGACGCATATCCAGACATATGGTGATTCCCAACCGGCAATGTCAAATGGCTGGATGGCAGGTACAAGTGGTGAAGCAAAACGATTGGAAAATATCTGGGTACGTGTATCCGGAAATGCAAATCTTGGTGTACAGTACACTACACATTGCCAGACGTATGGCTGGCTGCCGTGGTCTGCAAATGGCGAGAAAAACGGAACGAGCGGTGAGGCAAAACGTTTAGAAGCGATCAAAATCCGTCTGACCGGAGCAGATAAAGATAACTATGATATTTATTACCGTGTACATGCACAGTCATTCGGCTGGCTTGCATGGGCAAAAAATGGGGAACCATCAGGAACAGCAGGGTATGGAAAGCGGTTGGAAGGAATTCAGATTGTCGTAGTGAAGAAAGGAGAACCGGCGCCAGGACAATCGTATGCGAATGTGAATCCGTCATCTGTGAATACCCGTGCTTATGTTGCTTTGCAGAATGGTTCGATTCAGATTCCGGGGGATGCGTATAACGCCAATATAATGTATAAGACCCATGTACAATCCTTTGGCTGGCAGACATGGAAAACCAACGGACAGATGTCCGGAACCAGCGGCAAGGCAAAGCGGTTGGAAGGAATCAATATCAAGTTGTCGAACGCATCATATTCAGGTGGTGTAAGGTACACAACGCATGTACAATCTTATGGATGGCAGGGAAATGAAAATGATCCGAATACATGGAAAAAAGATGGAGAAATGTCCGGTACAAGCGGACAGGCAAAACGATTAGAAGCAATCCGGATTTCGCTCTATGGAGAGATGGCAGAACACTATGATATTTATTACCGCGTACATGCACAGTCGTTTGGCTGGCTGTCGTGGGCAAAAAACGGAGAAGCATCCGGAACTGCCGGACTGGCAAAAAGACTGGAAGGTATACAAATCATATTGGTTCCAAAGGGATCTCCGGAACCCGGAAGAACATACGATAACATAACAGCAACAAATACTGTTTCCTTTATCAGGAGATAGTGATACAATACAATATATTTAACATCAAGGAGGCAGAACAAATGAGAGTAGCAGTGATTATGGGATCCACAAGTGATCTTCCAAAGGTAGAGCCAGCAATTAAGATTCTGAAGGACTATGGCGTACAGGTTGATGTGCGTTGCCTGTCAGCACACCGTGCACATGCAGGACTTTCCGCATTTATCGAGGAAGCAAACGGAAACGGCACAGAAGTGTTTATTACAGCCGCAGGTATGGCAGCCGCACTTCCGGGCGTTGTTGCAAGCCAGACGGTTCTTCCGGTTATCGGTGTTCCAATCTCAGGTTCCGTACTCGATGGACAGGACGCACTTTACTCTATCGTGCAGATGCCATCCGGAATTCCGGTTGCAACCGTAGCAATCAATGGTGCAAAGAATGCCGCATATCTCGCATTGCAGATCATCGGTGTACAGCATAAGGAAGTGCAGGAAAAGCTCCTTGCAGAGAGAAAGCAGATGGAAGAAAGCGCCATGAAGGCAAACGAAGAAGTGATTGCAAAATACAACTAAGACAAGTTGCAGAGACAACACCAATTTTTAACAAAATTCCATTTTACTTTACTATCTTTATCAAGTATAATAAAAGCAACGTGGATTTCACGGTATGAAGATGAGAATTATAGGAGGGTTTTATTACAATGGGAATTTTACAGAGATTTAAAGACATTATGGCTTCAAATATCAATGCACTTCTCGATAAGGCAGAAGATCCGGAGAAGATGATTGATCAGACACTTCGTAACCTGACAAAGGATCTGGCAGAAGTGAAGAAGGAAACAGCTGCCGTTATGGCAGATGAGCAGAGATGCAAGCGCGAGCTGGATGAAGTGAATTCTGAGATTACGAAGATGCAGGCATACGCAGAGAAGGCACTTCTTGCCGGAAACGAAGCAGATGCCATGAAGTTCTTAGAGCAGAAGAACCAGCTTACAGCGAAGCAGGCAAGCTTGCAGCAGACCTATGATGTTGCAGCTGCAAATGCGATGAAGATGCGTCAGATGCATGACAAGCTTGTGACAGATATCAACCAGCTTGACTCCCGCCGTGATGCAATCAAGGCGAAGATGAAGGTCGCTAAGACTCAGGATCGTCTGAACAAGATGACGAACAATCTGTCAGATTCAGCAAGCAGCATGGCTGCCTTTGATCGTATGGAAGCAAAGGCGAACGCAATGCTTGATCAGGCAAATGCCATGACCGAATTAAATCAGACAACACAGGAGAGTGGCATCGACAGTTTAGCAGCCAAGTATGATGCAGCTCCAAATGCAGCTGTACAGGATGAGCTGGCAGCGATGAAGGCAAAGTTAGGTTTACAGTAAACCGATGCCGGGATTAAATGACAAACAGTTAGAGGCCTGTTGTACAACCGACGGGCCTTTACTTATTTTAGCAGGTGCGGGTTCTGGAAAGACCAGAGTGATCACGCACCGGATCGCATATCTGATCGATGAGATGTCAGTCAATCCATACAATATACTGGCAATCACATTTACGAACAAGGCTGCGGCAGAGATGCGGGAACGAGTAGATAATCTGGTAGGATTTGGCGCTGAGAGTGTGTGGGTATCGACCTTCCATTCCATGTGTGTGCGGATTCTGCGGAAACATATTGACAAGATCGGTGGAACAAGCAGTTTCACGATCTATGATGCAAGTGAACAGAAGACTGTTGTAAAAGAAGTGTTGAAATATCTGCAACTAGACCCGAAGCTCTATCCGGAGCGGGCGATGCTTTCGGCGATATCGAAGGCAAAGGAAGGGTACATGACACCGGACGATTATGAGAAAGCACATGCGGCAAGCTTCCGGGATCAGAAGATTGCGGAGGTTTACCGGGAGTATCAGAAACGTCTCCAGAGCAACAATGCGCTTGATTTTGATGATTTGATTTTCAAGACGATCTTTCTTTTTGAGACGAATCCAGATGTGCTTGCCGAGTACCAGACACGGTTTAAGTACATTATGGTGGACGAGTATCAGGATACGAACCATACACAGTTTATATTGGTGAAGATGCTGGCTGCAAAATACCGGAATTTGTGCGTCGTGGGTGATGACGACCAGAGTATCTATAAGTTCCGTGGCGCGAACATCTATAATATCCTGAATTTTGAGGAAGAATATCCGGATGCCAAGGTAGTAAAACTGGAGCAGAACTACCGTTCCAAGGCGAATATCTTAAATTCTGCAAATGCGGTGATCGCGAATAACGAGGGAAGAAAGGATAAACGTCTTTGGACAGAGCAGGAGGATGGTGAGAAGGTAACATTTACCCGGTACGGCACGGAGTACGAGGAGGCGAACGGCGTTGCATCTCGGATCAAGATCTTGAAGAATCAGGGGGTATCACTCGATGATATCGCAATCTTGTATCGTACCAATGCGCAGTCCCGTGTGCTTGAGGAAAAACTTCTGTATGAGAATCTCCCATATAAAATCTATGGTGGACAGAACTTCTATGGAAGAAAAGAAATCATGGATCTCGTAAGTTATCTGAAGGTGCTTGCAAACCCGATCGATGATCAGGCAATCAAGCGTATCATCAATGTGCCGAAGCGTGGTATTGGTGCGACGACCGTGGATAAGCTTGATATGTATGCGCAGTCCAATGGATATAATCTGTATGATGCACTGTTAGATATCGAAGAAGTACCTGACATGACACGGAATGTGGAGAAAATCCGGAAATTTACAGATATGATGGAAGGATTTAAAGCACGACTGGTACATGGAGAATTCATCAGTGAAGTGTTCGATGCAATCATGGATGAAAGCGGATATCGCGAAGCATTGGAGGCGGAAGCTACGGATGAAGCGCGTACCCGGTTGGATAACTTAGAGGAATTAAAGAATAAGATCGTTACCTATGAAGAGAGTGCAGAGGTGCCAACACTGACTGGACTTCTCGAAGATATCGCGCTGGTGGCAGATACCGAGGAGGAAGACGAGGATGGTGTGCCAACCGCAAAGGTGACGCTGATGACCTTACATAGTGCGAAAGGCTTGGAGTTTCCGTATGTATTTATGACTGGTATGGAAGAACGGTTATTCCCAAGTGGCATGTCGCTGGATTCGGATGATCCGGATGCACTTGAAGAGGAGCGGAGACTTTGCTATGTCGGAATTACACGTGCGATGGAGAAACTGTATATGACGGCTGCCGGACAACGGATGGTGCATGGTTCGACGAATTTCGAGGAAGTATCGCGGTTCGTCAAGGAGATTCCGAAGCATTATTTGGAATATGAGGAGAAAGCCTTTGGCTATGCTCCAGCAAATATGGATCGGATTCCGTCGAAGAAACCGGCAGAGCAGGTAATTCAGTTAAAGGCATACGGAAAGAACAACCCGTATACACGACCTGCCACAGCTACTGCGAACCCGAGCGCCAATCCGGGATTCGGGAAGGCATTCCCGATGGGAAATACAGCGTCGGCACCGGCAAGCTATGAAGTAGGGGATAAAGTACGCCATATTAAATTTGGAAATGGCGAGGTGATTGATGTGATTCCATCGGGCGGCGATCAGGAAATCGTCGTGAATTTCGACCGTGTTGGTGAAAAACATTTATTTGCATCGCTTGTAAAAATGAAAAAGTTGTAAATCACGGTAGAAATATCGGATAAGCTGTGGTAAAATTAGTTTATCAGTAGCGATGAAAGGAAGGTAGAAAACTATGAGAAAGTGTTGTGACGAAGTAAAAGTTGTAAAAGAAGACGAATGCGTAACAGAAGCAAAGAACGCGTTTCTCTCTGTTGCATTGATCGTTGGTATTCTGACAATCATCGTAGGTATCTGCGTAGCAGTTTACAAGTACCTGACACCAGATTACTTAGATGATTTCGATGATTACGATGATGACTTTGATGATAGCTTCTTTGATGATGACGATGCAGAGGCATCCACAGAGGAGAAGAAGGACGAAGAATAAAACATACTTCGGAAGATGGTTACAAAACCTGCCACACTAGAATTGGTGTGGCAGGTTTTTTGTGTTTTAATAGTCAAAAAAAACACAAATTTATAGACGCAATATGTTGAAAACACAAGCACTTTCATGTAAAATATTATGCGATAGTGGGTTACTGTCGATATAAAAATTGAACAGTAATAATTCATAACTTAATTTTACTCTGCACAGAGGGATGTCAGAGTTTATCATAAATGGTTCCAATGCATAAATGCAAGGATGCATTAGGAAAAAAGAAAATGGAGGATGGAGTTTATGAACAAACAAAAAAACAAGAAAAAAGTGATTGCATTTCTGCTTTCTATGTTGATGTTAATTTCATTATTCCAGAACATCAGCTATACACCGATTGCGGAAGGCGGGGAGACAGAGAGTGTCGCATCGGAGAGCGATGCAAATTTCGCAACAGGGCAGCAAAGTTTAGGAACACAAGAAAATCAAAATGGTGTTCCTTTAGAAGAAGAGAATCTGAATGAAACCTCACAAAATGTGGCAGATGATTCCGTAGATCTTTCACTTTGGAACAATGCATATACAGATACGTCAAATGGAATAACGATGAATTTCACTGCCAGTGTTAAACATAATGGGCAGGAGACGGATTTGGATCAGGTAACAAAAGTATTTGAAGGTGATGAGTTTAACTTAAAATATAAATGGGAGTTAGATAACAGTGCCATTCCAAGAGATGGAAATCCTATTTATATCAAAGTAAATTTTAATGATTTGAATAACCTTGAATTGATATCCGGAAAACAGGATATTATGCTTGAAGGAAAAAAAGTAGGTTATATTTATATTAGTAATGGTTATGCATATATATGCCTTGATAATCAGACTTTCTTGACGGAAAACACAAGAAAGGGAGATGGAACAATATATGGAAATGTAAAGCTGACGGAAACCGATAAGGGATCCGGAGATAAAATAACGATTGGAACTGCAAAGAAAAAAGTTTCAGATGTGATTTACGATGATGGAACCGCAACAAGTACATTGACAGTACAGAAAGCAACCGATGGAAAAGCAACCTATGACAAGAGTACAAATACGTGGAAGCAGTCATATAAGTTGACATTAAAAACGACTGGCTCTGTGTCCGGGGTATCTTTGACAGATAGTTTAGGTGCAAACTTAAAGAATATCTCCAATATCAAGATTGCAAGCAGCAATGATTCAAATGTCACTGCGAATACCATATATGGAAGCTTTGGTGCTCTGGCAAATGCTTTGAACAAACTTGGTTCATCGGATGGCAGTACTACGACCGTGGAAGTTACTTATGATGTAGAGACAGATGAAGGTATTTTTGATCCGGATAATGCGAATAGTACTTCTTATACGAATACAGTAGATTATACATATAAGAATAATAAAAAAGAGACAAAAACGGGAACTACATCGGCAACTTACGATGTGACAAGACCGGAAGTAAAGAAAACAGGGTCACTGGATAAAACTTCTAAGGTTGTGACATGGACGATTACGATTGATCTGAAGGATTATGCAGGAGAGTATACTTCTTTGGATGCACTTCTTGGCTCTGGAACTATCGTAGATATGCCGGAGATTGGATCAGCATTATGTGATAAGGATGGCAATCTGCAGGGAGGTACAAGCCAGACGCTGCCTGCTTCTGCCTTTAAGGAAAACAATGGTGTATATACGGCGACTGTTTATACAAAGGTAACAGATAATTATATGGATTCTGCGACCAAACTGGATGTGAAAAATGATGTAACTCTTACAACAGATAAGGGCTATAAATATATGGGAACCGGAACTGTGCAGACACCAGGAAAAGATTGGACTATCGAAAAGCATGCGGTGAAAATGCAGGATGGATATATTTACTGGACGGTTTCTGTGAAGGACATTCCGGAAGACCTGACAAATGTATATATCAAGGATAATATGCAAAAATATTGGAATAATCCGGGAAGCATGTCAGGTATATATAACACAAAGATTACATTTACAAGAAAAGACAATTCGACGTTTGCTGTAGATGCGACAGATTCCAATGATGCCAATATTGAGAATGAATATGTGATATATACACCGGATACTGCAGGTAATAACGGAGGATATGATTATAAATTTGAATTTAAAGACAGTCTATTTACAGGAAGCAGTCCGGTAAAGGAAATAACGTTAGAATATAAAACTAAGGTTTTGGATACGGACCTGAACCAGGTGCAGAGGAATTTTAAAAATGTGGCGACTATTTATTATTCAGCAAATGGTAAGGAAGAGTCAAAGTCTGGTGAGGATATATATAAAAATCCATTGCCGCCTTTGAATAAGACGGTTACAGCGAAGGTAGACGAAACAGGTAAAATCAGCTACATGTTAGATGTGTCATTGAATTCCATGGCGCTTTCAGGTGGAGAATCTGTTACGATTGCGGATACATTACCAACGGATATGAAATTATCTTCCAGCATGATAACTGCATACTTCTATGTCAGGGATGTAGCGCATAATACAGCGGGTAAGTTATCGGATATGTCGTATTATGCAGGTGGAGCAACGATACCGAACATTGGTCTTCAGACAAGTGAAACGAATGGAATTGCAAGTTTTACGATTCCGGTTACTGCGGATTATATTGCTTTGATGAATGCCATTGACAACTATTCAGCGGGAACAGAGACACATATCCGGATTGAGTATACGACAGAAGTAACAAGTTTGGAGGATTTTGCAAAGAAGGGATCGGAAACCTTTACGAATTCTGCTCAGCTAAAGATAGGAAGTACGAATGTTGGAACACCAGTATCAACGACAACGACGTTGAAAGCACCTGCATTGGTATCGAAGGACGGAGTATTTTACGGTACCTATGATAACACGACAGGTGCAGATAACAGTAAATATAATACAGCGGAGTATACGATCGAAGTCAACAAGGGTGCTTATGATCTGGTACCGGGAGATGGAAAATTAACGGCTGTGGATAAACTTGGTACTGCATTCTCTTATAATATGCAGAGTATCAAGGTATACGAAGTAAATGGCGGTACAGAAACACCATTGACAAGTGGAACCGATTATACAGTCAGCTATGATGGATCTTCGAATTCACTTAGGTTTGAATTACCGGATAGCAAGTATTTGAAGATAACTTATACAACGAGGTGTAATCTGAAGTTTACACAAGGCAATAGTTCGATTACTTTGACGGATGAACAATCCTCTAATACATTTACGTTGAACGGATATCAGGCGGATCAGGGTGGATCGAAAACATTCCAGGGACAGGTGTTCACAAAAGGACAGCATGAGGCAGAATCCAATTATGGCTCGATTGAGTTATACAAATACTGGACAGATGCGGCTGGAACGACACATGCACTGAAAGATTCTACATTCCGTTTGTATGAAGCAACCTATGATTCTGCGACGGGAACCATGACGAGAGGTAACTTGGTACGGGATACGGATGTGCTGAAAGTAACCGATGAGGTTGCTGGTAAGTTGACAATTGATCGATTGAATTATGATCAGATTTATGAGTTGGTCGAAGTATCTGCTGCAGAGGGATTTGATGTTCGGGCGGATTCGTTCTACTTCGTGCTTCAAAAGTCATCCAGTATAACGATTCCGAGCGGATACGAGGGAAAGACGTTTACAAATGATACGGGATATAATCTTCCATATGAGAATGAAAAGTCTACATACTATACAGGTTCCTACGACTTCTCAGCTACAAAGCAGTTGGATGGCACAACCGCTTATGCAAGTGGCAACACCTATACCTTTAAGAATTTTGCAGTGGAAGAGGTATCAGCAGACGCTGCAAACGCTACCAAGGTAAAGGATATTACAACCGGAACAACTGCTGGAAATACAACAGGAGCGATTACATTTGCAGATAAGGTAAGTTATAGTTCTGCAACAGCAGGAGATGTAGGAAAACATTACTACAAGGTTTATGAGAAAAGCTCTGGGTACACAGATGTAACAACGGATACGAACTATTATATTCTGACGGTAGATGTTGCATTGGATAATGCTACAAATCCGACAAAGCTGGTTGCAACATGCAGTAAGATTACGAAGTATAACAGTGCAGGAACCGGTACCACGGCTTCAGAGGTTGTATTTAATAATACGACCGTGACTACGACGATTCAGGGTACAAAATCATGGGTTGGTGATACCACAGCAGATCGTCCGGCTAGCATTCAGGTAAAGTTATATAAGTTGAAACAGGGTGGAAACGAGAATGACGATGCCGATTGGGAGCAGGTCGGAGCAGTCAGGACTGTAGATGCAGCAAGTGCATGGAAGTATTCATTTGGAACATTGCCAAAGTATTATCCGGGAATGGCTACTGAGATTCCATATAAGGTAGTAGAGACAGCGGTCGCTGGATATACGACAAGTTACCCTGCAGGTACTTATGATATCGTGAATACAATGATTCAGACATCTGGCAGCATTACATTTACTGCATTAAAGAAGCTGGATAATGCAACGAACTATTCAGCTAACTATACATTTGCGGGATTTGCAGTGGATGAGCTGAATGCAGATCTGTCAATAAAGACGGCAGGGGCTGCTACAGGAACAACAAATGGAAGTACAAATGGAACCGTAACATTCACACCACTAACATATGATTCTGCAGTGACAGGAAATGTCGGAGAGCACATTTACAAGATTTATGAAAAAGAATCTGGTTATGCAGGTGTTACAAAAGATGATACATATTATGTAGTCAAGGTAAATGTGACTAAGAATACTGCAAGCAACAAATTGGATGTCGCAGTTACTTCCGTACAGAAATATGTGAATGGAGCTGCGAGCGGCAGTGCAGGCACAAGCTTAGGTGCAGTCATCTTCGAGAATAAAACGGAAAAAACATCTGTATCGGGCACCAAGACATGGGTAGATACGGGATATGAAGCGTATCGTCCATCCAGCATTGAGTTGAAACTGTATCGATTGAAGAAGGGTACGACAGCCGATTGGAAGTTGGTAAAAACACAGAGTCTGAGTACAACAGAAACGACGAAGAACTTTACCTTTGATAATTTGGATAAATACTATGCAGGTACAAATGTGGAAATCCAGTATAAGGTAGAAGAGACACCGGTTTCTGGGTATACGACGACATATGCAGCGAATGGCTATGATATCACGAATACCTTACAGACAACGAAGGTGTCAATCCGGAAGGATTGGGATGATAATAATGACGCAGATGGGAACAGACCACAGAATCTTAAGGTTTCCTTAATGGAAAATGGAGTTTCCCTGTCGAAGGATATTACATTGACGGCAGCGAATAACTGGACGGCAAGCTGGGGCAATCTGCCGGTTTATAAGAATGGTGTAGAGATTCAGTATTCGGTTGTTGAGGATACTGCAAGCATGCCTGCTTCATATTCACAGAAGTCTTCTGTAATCCAGAAGCAGAGCGATGGAACGTATCTGGCGGTTATCACAAACCAGTATTCGATGGATAAAGTCAGTCATACAGTGACAAAAGTATGGGAAGATGACAACAACCGCGATGGTTTGCGGACACCAATTACGGTACAGCTTATGGCAGATGGCGTGGCTGTAACAGATCCGGATGCAACGCAGGAATTGAATGAGACAAACCATTGGACATACACATGGAATGATCTGAATAAGCAGGATGCAAGAGGAAACAATATCGTGTATACGGTCGAAGAAGTTGGTACAGTCACAGGCTATACAAAAGCTACTGTATCAGCAGGATCAGCCACAACGATTACGAATACACATACAGTTCGTACAAGAGACATTACAGTCGATAAAGTATGGGCGGATAATAATTCTACATCCCGTCCAACGAGTGTAAATGTTCAGTTGTATGCAAATGGTTCTGCATTTGGAACTGCTGTAACACTGGAAGATGCAAATCACTGGACTTATACATGGAATGACCTTCCATATAATGAGGCTGGACAGGAGATTGCGTATACAGTCAAAGAGGTAGCTGTACCACAGGGCTATGGTGTATCTTACAGCCCGATGACAGTTGATACGACAACAGGAAATGGATCTATTACAGTTACAAACTCTTATCCGTCTACGACAAGAACGGTGACAAAGGTATGGGATGATCAGAATAATAATGATCGGAAACGACCAACCAGCATACAGGTACAGTTAATGTATGATGGAAATGTATATGACACGGTAACTTTGAGTGAAACAAATCATTGGACTTATACATGGACAGAGCTTCCGAAGTACAGTGATGTAGCAGCAAATACAGAATATGTATATACAGTCAAAGAAGTCGATGTGCCAGCCGGATATATTGTAAGTTATGTGAAGAAGAATGCTTCTGGTACAACTGTGACAGCAGAAGATGCTGGTGAAAACGGTGTATTTGAGGTTAGAAATTCATATACAACACAAAAGGGTGATATCGAGGTTGAAAAGAAGTGGGTTGGCGATAACCTGGCAGCAGATGATCATAGTACGATCACAGTAACTCTTTATAAGAATGGTGTTGCAACAGCAAAGACTTTGAAACTGGATAAGACAAATAACTGGAAGGGTACATTTACAGATCTCGACAAATACGAGAATGGCGTTGAGATATCGTATAGTGTGAGAGAGACAGAGGTTACAAATTATGCGACTTCCTACGAACCAGCAAGTGGAAGCATTGGAGATAAAATCGTTGTGAAAAATACATATGCTCCGGCTAAGCTTGTGTTGACAAAGACCATAGCGGGTGGTGTATCCAAAACAGATGCGGAGCAGACAATTCGCTTTGAGGTTGTTGAGGATGCAACCGGTACAAAGACAACATATAGTCTTGCAGATTTTTCTTATGATACTGCTAGTAAGACGTGGTCAAAGGAAATCAGTTGCAATGCAGGCAGCTATACAGTCAATGAGATTGCTTCAGATGTAGATGGATATACGTTGAGCAAGATCACATATGTTGTAGACGCGCAGACTGCAGTGGAGGGCAAAACCGCTTCGGTTGTAATCGGAGATCATGCGACAGCAAATGTTGCGTATACAAATACGTATGACAAGATAACGACTGAGACAACAGAAACAACTGAGACGACCGAAACAACGGAAACGACTGAAACAACGGAAACCACAGAAACAACAGATACAACCACAGAGATTACGACGACGGAGACAAGTACTACGAGTACGACAACCACGACGACAACTACTACGACATCATCCAATACAGTGAAGAAAACAGGCGATACAGCGCCGATTGCGCCAATCACCATTATAATGATAGTTGCGGCTGTTGGAATAATCATACTTGGTGTTTCCAAAAAGAAACGAAGCGATAAGTAAATAAGTTTTACGAAGAAGGGCTTTCTATAAGCCCTTCTTTTAAGTAAACAGAAGGATTTGAAAATAAATGAAACAAACATACAATAAGGAAGCGTTTCGATCGCTGATCACCTTATCCATCCCGACCGTATTAGAAGAGGTGCTGTCGACGCTGCTTCAATATGTTGATACGGCGATGGTGGGACATCTGGGTGAGAAAGCAACGGCAGCAGTCAGCACGACAACAACCATCGGCTGGCTGATCCACTCAATTCCAAGTGCGATTGCGGTTGCTGTGCTGGCGATTGCATCGAAGGCAAATGGAGCCGGGGACGAAGCCAAACTGAAGAAACTGGCTGGACAATCAATACTATATGCATTTACAATCGGAACGTTATTGGAAGTGATCGCGCTTGTGCTGTCCCCGTATATTCCGGTGTGGATGGGCGTTGAACCGGATATTGTAAGACCGGCAAGCGTGTATTTCACAATTACAAGCATTTCACTTGTGTTCCGGGCGTCTTCCCGCGTCTTTTCCGCGATGATTCGATCCATTAAGGATACGAAATCGCCGATGTTTATCAGCGTGGGTGAAAATGTGTTAAATATCCTATTGAATACGGTATTTATATATGGTCTGAATCTCGGCGTGGCAGGTGCGGCAATCGCATCCTGCATCAGTTTTGGAATCGGCGGTATTGCGATGTTTCTGCTGATGCTCAGCAAGACGAAGCTTCGACCAACGCGAGAGGACAGGAGACTCGACCGGGAGATTCTGTCAGAGACATTTACGATTGGGCTTCCGGCACTTGGCACGACCTTTGTAAGCTGTTTTGGATACATTGCGTTTGCACGGATGGTATCTGGTATGGGAACGACGATATTTGCGGCGCATTCGATCGCCATTACAGCGGAGCAGATCGTCTATATTCCGGGATATGGACTGCGGGTGGCGACCAGCACATTGGTTGGTAATGCGCTCGGAGAAAAGGATATCCGGAAATTAAAAGCAACGGAGCGGGTATCGATTCTGATCACATTATTGATTATGGTAGTAAATGGTATCGGACTCTACCTATTCGCATATCCATTTATGCGTCTGTTTACGAACTCAGTCAATGCGGCGCGGATCGGAAGTGAGATGCTGCGTCTGGTTTCGTTTTCAGAGCCGTTTTTTGGACTGATGATTGTCTTAGAGGGTATTTCCTATGGTATGGGTCGGACGAAGCATGTGTTCGCGTGTGAGGCGGTCAGCATGTGGGGCATCCGGATATTTGGTACGTTCTTATGCGTGAATGTGTTTGGACTGGGTTTAAAGGCAGTCTGGCTTTGCATGATCGCAGACAATATATGTAAAGCAATTTTGCTGTATATATTCCGCCCGAAACATGTGGAAGAAAATGCTGATGATAGAGGAGCGTTACGGTGAGTATTACAGAATTCGAGAAAATACAATTTTATCTGGCACCGATGGAATCCGTGACGGGATACGTGTACCGGAATGCATATCATGCGATGTTTGGCGATATGAATAAGTACGTGATGCCGTTTATCGCACCATCAAAGAAAAAAATATTGAAGACGAGAGAGCGGAAAGACGTGGCACCGGAGCACAATCAGGGAATGTATGTTGTTCCACAGATCCTGACGAACGATGCGGAACAGTTCCTTACGACGTGCAATATGCTGGCGGAGCTTGGCTATCAGGAAGTGAATCTGAATCTGGGCTGTCCGATGGCAATGGTCGTATCGAAGAAGAAAGGAAGTGGATTCTTAGAGGAACCAGATCGATTAGACCGGTTCTTTGATGCGGTATTTGAGGGGATATCCAGACTGCCGGAGGAGCGAAGCTGCAAGATCTCTGTGAAGACGCGGATCGGAATGGAGTTTCCCGAAGAGTTTGCGGATATCCTGCAGATCTATAACCGGTATCCTATCTCCGAAGTGATCATTCATCCACGTCTGCAGAAGGATTTCTACAACAATCAACCGAATCTCGATGTATTTGCGGAAGCACTGAAGGAATGTGTGCACCCGGTCTGTTATAACGGAGATATTTTTACGGTGGAAGATTATCATGTGTTCCGGGAGATGTTTCCACAGGTAGACCGCATTATGCTTGGAAGAGGTGTAATTGCGAATCCGGGACTGGTACGGGAGATCCGGACAGGGCAGTCGGTAACAACGGCAGAGCTAAAGGAGTACCATGACCGGTTGTATGCTGGGTACCGGGAAGAGATGGACTGTGAGCGGGATGCGCTCTTTAAGATGAAGGAAGTGTGGTTTTATCTGGGTAAGATGTTTCCAGAAGCAGAGCGGGAGCTGAAGAAGGTAAAGAAAGCAGATCGACCGGAGGAGTATCTGGCTGCGGTGAGAGGTGTATTTACTTTGCCAGTGCATGCGCTGCAATAACCTCCATTGCCTGCATATCCTCTGGTGTGTCGATGTCTGCTAGCTCATAGTGTTGTGTAACCGGTAGGAGTCTTACATGTTCCCTGTGGTTTTGAATCACAGTATTGCCGCCATTTTTTGGAGGTAGTGCAGAAAGATCATCAAAGTAAGCAGATGGAAAAACAACCGGGGAACCGGCAGTATTCTGATCGCAAGTCCGCCAGATTGTATCGGGTGCATTTTTGGCGCAGAAAAGCAATGCACCGATTGTCTCCCGTGAGACGAGCGGCTGGTCTGAAGGCAGGAACAGGCAGTGGCTTGCTTTGTCTTTTATTGCACCGGTTCCAAGTCGGATCATATCGTTCCGGTCCGGCAGATTATGCAGAAGAAATGGGATATCCTGTTTCTTACATATATGTGCAATTTCCGGGTGGATCGTCACAACCAGCCGGTTTTGTCCAAGCATTTCGGTCGCATCAAACGCGTATGCAATCAGTGGTTTCCCATTAAAATCTGTGAGGAGTTTATTGGCACCGAAGCGTTTGCTTTTTCCGGATGCCATGATGATACAGAACGCGTCTCCATAAGGCTTATCTAAATCTACGAGAAAACAATCATCCCGCTTGCAGAGAGAGTCCAGGAAAGGAAGTTTTTGTTTACGGACAACTAAAAGTACATGTTTGGCTGCGAGCAGACGGGAAATTGCTTCCTGATACGCAGGAATTGTCTGTTCCAGATAACCGGTTTCGTCGATGGTTACCCAGTCGGACGGATGACGGATACACATATCCAGAAATTCGATGCCTTTTGTGAGAAATGCTTCCGGAACCGGTTGCATTTTGTTTGTGTTTCCGGGTGCATCTGCCTGATATCTTCCAATCTGGACAGTCTCGCCTGACAGGTTTTCTTTCATATAGACACCATCTTCGGGTACTACATAGGATGTAAGCCCGGGCATTGGTTGTGGGAAAAGGGCAGAAAGAAGCGTGGACTTTCCGCTTCCGCGGCTTCCGTTCAGAATCAGATGCTTTTTGCTGCTAGCGCGAAAAGATCTCCAGATACAATTTGCGGTTGGCCTGTATGCAGGCATCTCGATACCGTTCATATTTTTCTATCCATTCCTTTCCTTCCTGTGTCAGAGTGCTTCCACCGCCGGATTTGCCACCGACAGTCCTGCTTGTGAGTGGAAATCCGAGTGCATGCTCGGCATTTTTTATCATACGAAGCGCTTTCGAGTAAGCAAGTCCCATCGAGCTTGCAGCCGCACGCAGGGAGCCTTCTGCTTCGATGGCATGCAGCAGACGACAGGGACCTTCTCCAAAGAATTTTTCATCCTGTTCATCGTAAAAAGTAATTTTTGTAACAGCTTTCATATGGACTCCTCCTGTATCATAACAAGGTGTTCGTTCCCACTTTTGTCGTGGAGCTTTGTGATATTGATTGTACCATAAATCGAGGAAAGCAGCGACTCCATCTTTGAAACAGGAGTCGATTTCGGGGAGATTTTCCCGGAATGTGTGCCTTTCGACAGGACAAGGAGCTCGTCACAGGTGTTTAATGCCAGAGAAGGGTCATGGAGTGTGACAAGCGCACAGGCGTCGTGGGCAGTCACATATGTCCGCAGATGCTGCATCATCTGGTTCCGGAACCGGAAATCTAAGGCGCTTTCCGGCTCATCGAGGAGCAGAAGCTTACGTGCGCCGGCGAATGTCCGTGCAAGGATACATAACTGTTTTTGTCCTTCACTTAGCTGGTTGTAGTTTGCCTGCTCACGATCGGGAAGACCGACCATCGTGAGAGTTGCTTTGGCATGTTCTTTCATCTGCGCGGTGGGAGGCTGCAACAGCGATAAGTCCGGATGATACCCCATCAGGACAACATCCAGAACTGTCATATCAATTGTGATTCCGCTTTTTTGGGGGATATATCCACATTGCTTTGCAAGTTCCCGTGCAGAAAGTGATTCCAATGTATTTTCTGCAAGCAGACAGGAACCTTTGTGCGGGAGGATGTTCGCAATCGCTTTTAAAAGTGTAGTTTTGCCGCATCCATTTGCACCGAGAATACCGGTGATTGTTCCGGGACGCGACGTAAAGCTGATATCGTGTAGGATTTCTTTTCTGCCATATCCGGCAGACAGGTGACTGACTGTGAGCAGACTCATGATTCGCGGTTCCTCCTTACGCATAGATAGATCAAAAATGGTGCTCCGACAAGACTGGTGAAGATACTGACCGGCAGCTCTGTGGAAGCTACGCTTCGTGCCAGAATATCTCCGAGTGTCAGCAGGCAGCCGCCGATGATCCCACTTAGAAACATCGTGGATAGCCGGTTGTTTTTGATGATCAGACGTGCACCGTGCGGTGCAAGCAGAGAGATGAAGCTGATAAGCCCGGTCATGCTGATGATTCCGGATGTTGCCAGCGTTGCAATCAGGAGAATCAAAAGCCGGAGATGTTGTGTGTGAACACCGAGCATACGCCCTTCGTCATCGTGCAGGGAAAGCATCATAATCTGCCGGTACAACAAAAAAAGTGCGCTGATACAGAGGATACAGAGAATCACATTTCCTTTGATGGTATAGAGACTGATGCCATTTAAACTTCCCATAATCCAGTATTCGATGGATGCAAGCTGTTTTTCCGGGTCGGCGAGCAGCTTCAGGAAGATGAGAGTGGTCTGGGCTAAGCTGTGTACCGCGATTCCTGCCAACACGATTCCTCTGCCATCCTGCCCGGCAGTGAGGGATGCGAGCATAAGCGCTAGAACAACAGAACCGAGAGCACCGGCAAATGCAGACGCAGTCACTGCCATAGAGCCGGACAGAAACAGGATGCCGAACGCGGCACCGGCGCTGGCACCGGAAGATACGCCGATGATATCCGGTGATGCCAATGGATTCCGGAATACAGTCTGGAAGACAAAACCTGCTACGCCGAGAACGAAGCCGCCGATACAGCCGACGATTCCGCGGCTTGCGCGCAATGTCACAAACACCTGCCACTGTCTTGAATCACCGGATATAATTCCGGAGAGTGTGAGTGGGTAGCGGCCGACAAAAAATGAAAAAATCGTCAGAACCGTTAAGATAACGGTTCCGACGATAAGAGTGAATTTAATTTTATTATTTGATTCCATAAAAAGTTTCATAGAACGCTGCCTTTTCTTCTGTATACATATCTGCAGATACCTGATCCGGGTGCAGGATTCCGGCAAGCCAGATGGATGCAAGGATTCCGCCCGGTACAGGACTGTCTAATGCTTCGATATCGCCAGGGATTGCATAGACATTTCCGTTTTTGACTGCGGTGCACTCCTTCAGATTCTCGTCGTTTAATACATCTTCGGGTGTGTATTCTGCATCCGAAGCGAGAATAATATAAGAAGGATCCCATGCCAGAAGCTGCTCGTAGCTGATCTCAGCCCAATAGGTATCCGTGATTTCGGATGCTGCATTTTTACCGCTTGCCAGTTCGATAAGCCCTGACTGATACATCGCTGGACCGGCAGTGGAAAGAAGGGAAGAGTTACCGGCGAGATAGACGCTTTTTGCATCGACGCCGGATAAGTCTTTTTCGAGCATCTCTTTTTTCTCATCAATATAAGAAAGAAGGGCATCTGCGTTTTCCTTTGTGTTGGTTGCGGTGGAGACAAGTTCAATCATCTGTTCTAACTGAGCTTCGCTTTCCGGATTGACGAGCAGGACAGGGATGTCAAGCTCGGAGAGGCTTTGCGCTGCATCCTTTAATTTCATAGGCAGGATGACAAGCTCTGGGGAGAGGGAAGCGCAGGTTTCTAAGTCAAATTCCTTGGCTGTGCCGACATTTGGAAGCTCGAGGAATTCTGGCGCCGCAAGTTTGTAGATTGGCCGCTTACTTGCTTTTGCTTCGATGCCTGTTACCTTGTCTTTCAGACCGAGTGCAAGCAGGAGACTTGTGGAGATATAGTATCCGCTCACGATTGACTCCGGTTCTTTTTCAATTGTGACTTCACGACCAGCCTGGTCGGTGACTGTGACCGGATAGACCGTCTGCGCATCAGAGCCCTCTTCACTGGCATCTGCGGGGGTGCTGTCTGCCGTTGTAGCAGCATCCGATATGGAGGCTGCCGGTGCTTCTGTGACAGCTGTTTCCGTTGTTGTGGTTGTCTCTGTGGATGCAGGTTTGCTGCATCCGATCAGAGAGAGCAGCAACAGACTGATGAGTATAAGTGCTACATGTTTTTTGAATCTTTGTTTCATGATAAAAACCTTTCGTTGTACTTTTGATAATACAACGGTATTGTAACAAAACCGCTTTTCAAAGGCAAGTATTTTTACTATAATATAAAGTTGGAAAAAAGCGGTTAGAGAAATAGAAGGAGCTTTTATGGTAACAATACAGAATTATGTTCGTGTAAAAAATCTGGAAGAAGCTTATACGCTGAACCAGAAAAAAGGAAGCATGATCCTCGGTGGAATGCTTTGGACGAAGATGCAGGATCGGACAATCCAGACGGCAATCGATCTGTGCGAGCTGGGACTTGACAGGATTGATGAGAACGCGGATGCATTTTTTATCGGTGCGATGGTGTCTCTGCGTGAAATCGAGCTGCATGAAGGTCTGTATGCATATACGCAGGGCGCAGTCAGAGATGCCTTAAAGGATATTGTCGGTGTTCAGTTCCGGAACCTGGCAACTGTCGGCGGCAGTATTTGGGGACGGTTTGGCTTCTCGGATGTCCTGACGATGTTTCTTGCTATGGATACATACGTGGAACTGTTTCAGGGCGGTATAATTCCGTTGCAGGAGTTCGCCGAGAAAAAACCGGACCGGGACGTGCTTGTGCGTCTGATCGTGAAGAAAACACCGGGTGTCTATGCGTATGCATCGGTTCGTAATCAACGGACAGATTTCCCGGTTCTTGCATGTGCAGCGGCAAATGTTTCCGGTACATACCGGATTTCTGTCGGTGCGAGACCGGGCAGAGCAATCTGTATCACGGATGAGGAAGGATTTCTCACAGACGGAATCACAGAAGAGCGTGCAAAACAGTTTGCAAAATGGGTAGAGACAAAAATCCCGACAGCCGGCAATCACCGGGGCAGTGCAGCATACCGCACACGCCTTACAGGTGCGCTTTGCTATCGGTTAACAAAGAAAATCGGAGAGGAGCAGGCATAGACATGGATATCAAAATCAAAGTAAATGGAACACTGATTTGTGAATCAGTATCGCCAGATCTTCTGCTCCTTGATTTTCTGCGGAAGCATGGCTGCTACAGTGTGAAGCGCGGTTGTGAGACCGCAAATTGCGGGCTTTGTACCGTGCTTTTAGATGGAACCCCGGTCTTGTCATGTTCGGTACTCTGTGCAAGAGCGGATGGACATGAAGTATATACGCTCGAAGGACTGCAGGAGGAAGCATCCGGTTTTGTTGGTTTTATCGCTGACCAGGGGGCTGATCAGTGTGGATTTTGCAATCCGGGATTTGTCATGAATACGATTGCATTGCTCCGGGAGAATCCGGATCCTTCGGATGATGAGATACGTGCGTACCTGGCAGGAAACTTATGCCGGTGTTCCGGATACGAAGGACAGCTCCGGGGAATCCGGAATTACCTGAACTATATAAATAGGAAGAAGCAGGGAAAGGAGTAAGCGATGGAACATAAGAATTACAATGCCATTCACAAATCAGTCCGGAAGAAAGACTCCATGCAGCTGCTGCTGGGAAAACCGGTGTATACAGATGATATCACGGGTCCTGCGCTTGTCGTGAAGCTTCTGCGCAGTCCGCATGCCAATGCGATTGTGGAAGAAATCCATACAGAAATTGCAAAGAAAATTCCGGGCGTGGTGGATATCTATACATGGGAGGATGTGCCGAAAACAAGGTTTGCAATCGCAGGTCAGACTTATCCGGAGCCATCTCCGTATGACCGGTTGATTATCGACCGGCACGTGCGGTTTGTGGGAGATGTTGTCGCAATCATTGCAGCAGAGGATGAAAAAGCGGCATGCAAAGCGATGAAGCTTGTGAAAGTGAAATACAATGTGTTAGAGCCGGTGCTTGATTTCCACAAAGCGAAGGATAATCCGGTGCTTGTGCATCCGGAGGATGACTGGTATCCGCCGGTTGATGTGGGCGGTGATGCAAAACGGAATGTGATCGCACATGAATTGAGCGGAGATGGCGATGTCGATGCCGTGATTTCGGACTGTGAGGTATCATTTTCCCATGCTTATCATATGCGTGCGTTCAACCAGGCAATGATGGAAACATTTCGCACATATACATGTCTTGACCGGTATGGAAGACTGCATGTGATTTCTTCGACACAGATTGTTTTCCATGTGCGCCGGATTTTATCGAGAGCGCTTGGAATCCCAAAAAGCAAAATCCGCGTGGAAAAACCGCGGATCGGTGGTGGATTTGGCGCGAAGCAGACTGCAGTCAGCGAAGTGTATCCGGCGTTTGTGACGATGCAGACGGGGCGTCCGGCGAAACTCATCTTCACAAGGTACGAAAGCCAGATCGCAGGTTCGCCGCGGCATGAGATGGAAGTCACTGTCCGGCTGGGTGCAGATCGGGACGGACATATCCGCGGACTTGATCTGTACACACTTTCCAATACAGGTGCATATGGGGAACATGGACCGACGACGGTCGGACTTAGCGGACACAAGTCAATTCCGCTTTATACAGGAGGACTTGAGGCGTTCCGGTTTGGTTACGATGTCGTCTATACAAATACAATGGCGGCGGGCGCTTATCGCGGCTATGGCGCAACCCAGGGAATCTTTGCTCTGGAGTCCTCGGTCAATGAGCTTGCGGAGTCGCTTGGCATCGACCCGACGCAGATTCGGGAGAAAAATATGCTCCGGGAGGGCATGAAGATGCCGGCGTATTATGGAGAGACTGCAAATGCCTGCGCGCTTGACCGCTGTATGGCAAGATGCCGTGAGCTTTTTGGCTGGGAAGAGAAATATCCGGTCCGGGAGATGGGCGATGGAAAAGTGCGGACCGCCGGTGTTGCGATGGCGATGCAGGGTTCCTGTATATCCAACGTCGATGTCGGTTCTGCAACTGTGAAGCTGGCAGATGATGGAACGTTTAACCTGATCATCGGTGCGGCAGATATGGGAACCGGCTGTGATACGATTCTGGCACAGATGGTGGCTGAGTGTATGGACTGCTCTGTGGATGACGTGGCAGTATTTGGCGCAGATACGGACGCATCTCCGTATGATTCCGGTTCTTATGCATCTTCGACTACCTATGTAACAGGAAAAGCAGTAGAGCTTGCCTGCGAGGAGCTGAAGAAAAAACTGTGTGCGATTGCGGCGGGAATGCTTGGATGTGAGCCGGAAGAAACGGTATTTGAAGATGGGTGTGTGCGGAAGATTAACACAGACGAGTGTGTCACACTGGCGCAGATCAGTGTGAAGGATCAGGTGGCAAATGATATTGCAGCGGTTGCGACTGCATCGCATTCTTCACCGGTTTCTCCACCGCCATATATGGTTGGTATGGTGGAAATTGAGCTTGACCGCTATACAGGGGAGGTAAAAATCCTCGATTATGTGGCAGTTGTGGATTGTGGAATCGCAATCAACCCGGCACTTGCACGTATCCAGGCAGAGGGTGGAATCGTGCAGGGGATCGGTCATACGTTGTTTGAGAATATCACATATGATGAAACCGGAAAACCGGTTGAGTCCAATTTTATGCAATATAAAATCCCAACGCGGCTGGACATGGGACACCTACGGGTTGAGTTTGAAAATAGCTACGAGCCGACAGGTCCATTTGGCGCAAAATCCATCGGAGAAATCGTGATCAACACACCGGCACCGGCGATTGCTCATGCAATTTACCGGGCGACAGGTGTATGGCACAGAGAACTTCCAATCACACCGGAGAAGATATTGATGTCGATGCCAGAAGATGATTTTAGATAAGTAAATACCGAATACAAGGAGAAAAACAGATGAAAAAGAGTTTTAAGTTATCGGATGCGGCATTTCAGATGGATGGAAAGATGCCGCTTGCGCAGGCAATTCCTCTTGGATTGCAGCATGTTTTGGCGATGTTTGTTGGAAACCTTACACCGCTTTTAATCATCACAGGTGCCTGTGGAATCGCAGGAGGAGAGTTTGCTGGGCTGCAGCTTTCCCTGCTTCAGAATGCAATGCTTGTTGCAGGAATTGTGACATTGGTGCAGCTTTTTGCAATCGGTCCGGTCGGCGGACGTGTACCGATCATCATGGGTACATCATCCGGGTTTATTGGTGTATTTAACAGCGTTGCAGCAACGATGGGGGGCGGTGTATCCGCATATGGAGCAATCATGGGGGCATCAATTTTAGGCGGTTTTTTTGAGACGGTGCTTGGGTTCTTTTTAAAACCGCTTCGGAAGTTTTTCCCATCGGTTGTGACAGGTACAGTTGTTATGTCCATCGGTTTAAGTCTGATTTCTGTTGGAATCAATTCTTTTGGCGGTGGAAACAAGGCGGAAGATTTTGGCTCGATGGAGAATCTGCTGCTGGCACTTTTTGTGTTGATTGTGATATTGATCTTCAAGCATTGCACAAAAGGATTTTTGAGTTCTTCCTCGATTTTATTGGGTATTATTGCTGGATATATTGCTGCAATCGTTATGGGATTTGTGCTTCCTACGACCGGGGTGACTGCCGATGGCGTCGAGTATACAAAAGCGTGGGTGCTGAACTGGGACAAGGTAGCAGATGCTGCATGGTTTGCTATCCCGAAGATCATGCCGGTCAAGCCGGTATTTGATATGCGTGCAATTCTGCCGGTTATGATCATGTTTATTGTTACAGCGGTTGAAACAGTTGGAGATATCTCCGGTGTTATGGAAGGCGGTCTGGGACGGGAAGCAACCGATAAGGAGCTGTCCGGTGGTGTTATGTGTGATGGACTTGGATCTTCGCTTGCTGCCTGTTTTGGTGTCCTGCCGAATACGTCTTTCAGCCAGAATGTCGGACTTGTTGCCATGACAAAGGTTGTGAATCGGTTTGCGCTTGCAACGGGAGCTGTGTTCCTGATTCTCTGTGGACTCTGTCCGAAGCTTGCGGCGCTTATTTCTATCATGCCGCAGTCAGTACTCGGTGGTGCCGCAGTTATGATGTTTTCTTCGATTGTATTCAGTGGAATCCAGCTGATCACGAAGAATCCGATGAATTCGCGTAATCTCTCCATTGTCTCTGTAGCGCTCGGTGTTGGCTATGGTATGGGAGCAAATCCGGATATCCTTGTCCATGCACCGAAGCTTGTACAGCTTGTGTTTGGCGGCTCTGGAATCGTGCCTGCTGCGATTGTGGCAATCCTGTTGAATATTGTACTTCCAAAAGAGAAAGAAGAGCAGTAAAGTATCTGGCTGCGGTGGGAAGTGTATTTCGGGGATACAAAACAACATAATAAACCCCATGTTCATGTATATTATGGAGAGTATGAGGCAGCAATAGGAATAGATGGTGAATTGCTGGCAGGCTCATTGCCATATAAACAATTAAAAATGGTAACGGGCTGGCTTGCATTTCACGAAGAAGAGGCATATGCCGCATGGAATTTGGCGGTGCGTGGAGAACATTTTAATAAAATTAAACCTATGTAAAGGAGGTGCTTCATGATGTACGTTGTAGATGGAGTTTGTTATGCGGCAAGTGAAGCAAAAGAAATAAAAGTAAAAGATGCAACATTGCTTCGCGGCGGAATGATTCTTGTAACATTTTCAAATGGTGAAAAAAGATTGTTTGATACGACATTGTTGACAGGAAGTGCATTTGAACCGTTAAAAGATGAGGAAGTGTTGAAAAATATGAGCGTTTTCCACGGTGTTATTACATGGATGGATGGTGAAATAGATATAGCACCAGAAACTGTCTATCAGGAAAGCTATCCGTATGATTCTTTGAAGAGCGCAATGTGAATGGAAATATAAAAACAGCAGTCAGTGGTTATTTGATTGCTGTTTTTATATATGAACAAATGAGGAGGCGAGGTATGAGGAACAAAACAAAGAGAAGGCTTTACAGAGTTATTTCGTTATTGGTGTGCATGCTGATGGTTGTTATGAACATACACATCGTGCAGGTACATGCGGCAGAGAAAAGCTATCAATACTGTCAGACCAAAACGGAAAAAGGTGTAACATTCAAGGTAGAATGGGATGAACCGAAATTAGGGGAAGAAACGGTATTTCACTTGTCGGCGACAGGAGGAAATGCGTCAAATAAGTATTTTATGACATCACCAAACTATTCGAATCCCGGAAGCACAGAACGGGAAATGCTTGTGGATCCAACCTATAGTGAATGGAAAAACTATACAAAAGAGTGCAGTACCTATGACTTGAAGTTCAAAATGACCGCGTCGGGAACGTATTATTTCCGGTTTTACGTTATGAATATGTCTTCGCCGGTTGTGTACTTTTCTATAGATGTGACGATATCCGTCTCTGACGCGGATCATCCAAGCGTCGATTCCATTGTGAAATCCGCAGTTGCGCAGTGCAATAAGAAAACAACAGGTTCTGACTATGACCGGGCATTGTGGCTGCATAACTGGCTGAATGCGAAATTGGAGTACGACAAAACACTTGCGTGGTGTTCCGCAGAAGGTGCACTGACGAGAGGATTAGGAACCTGCGAGAGCTACCAGCGGGCGTATGCGAAGCTTCTGACGGCTGCGGGTATTCCGAACGAACGAATCGAAGATAGGGCAGATAATCATACATGGAATGCCGTGAAGTTAGACGGCGAGTGGTATCAGGTCGATTGCACGTGGGATGATACATCGGAACATTGGTATGATTTCGACCAGAGATATATGTATTTCGGCCTGACCGATGAACTGATGGCGATTGCGCATGAACATCATGCAGATCTGTATACGACATCCGGGTACCAGACGCGTTCGACAAGTCTTGCGAATAATTACCTTGTAAGAAATGGAGATGCGGCAAGATGGGCAAAAGCGTATCGGGCGCGGATACAGGCAAAGCTTGATGCGCGTGAGACGACATTTACAATTGCGGCAGATAACAGCAGTTATCCGCCAAGCTATTCCGGAATACTGAATGGTATAACTGCCTATGCGATCAATCAGATGGATTGGTCATACGGCAATCTCGATGTGAGTCTGCAGGCAGCAGGAAGTGCGACACAGTTCACATTTCGGGTTTCTTATGTGGAAGAACATACGGAGCACAGATGGGATGCGGGAACTGTGACAAAAGCAGCAACCTGTACACAGAAGGGGATTCGGACTTATAGATGTACAGCGGCTGGCTGTAAGCAGACAAGGACAGAGGAGCTTCCGGCACTCGGACATAGCATGACCAGAGTTGTATCCGAACGGGTTGCACCGACGAATCAGAATGATGGCAGGGAACAGGTAATCGGCTGTTCCAGATGTGATTATACAGAAGGAGGCGCTGCAATCTCGAAGCTTGCGTCTGTTGCGTACAGTACGCATGTGCAGTCGATTGGCTGGCAGGACGTGCGATATAATGGAACGATGGCAGGCACATCGGGGATGGCGAAGCGCCTTGAGGCGATTCGGATCAATATTCAGAACGAATCCAATCTTGGGATTCAGTATACGACGCACTGTCAGACCTATGGCTGGCTTCCTTGGTCCTACAATGGAGAGACGAATGGAACGAGCGGGGAAAGCAAACGGTTAGAGGCGATTAAGATTCAGCTTACCGGTGCTGATGCCGGTAAATATGACGTATATTATCGGGTGCATGCACAGTCATTTGGCTGGCTTGGCTGGGCGAAGAACGGCGAACCATCCGGTACAGCTGGACTGGCGAAACGTCTCGAGGGAATCCAGATTGTTGTCCTGCCTGCAGGCAGTGCAGCGCCATCTGTGAATTATGCAGGCGTGAATGCATCCGGCTCTGCGTATCGTACAAGAGCGTATGTAAATGGAACATCGTCAAACAGTATTGCGATTCCGGGGTACAACAGTCAGCCGAATGTCATGTACAAGACACATGTGCAGTCATTTGGATGGCAGAATTGGAAGCAAAACGGAGATTGCTCCGGGACATTCGGCAAGAGCAAACGGCTGGAAGGAATCAATATCAAGCTGTCAAACTGTGGTTATTCCGGTAGTGTGCAGTACAGAACGCACATCCAGAGCTATGGATGGGAGAGCGGCTGGAAACAGGATGGTGCGATGTCAGGAACTTCCGGTCAGGCGAAACGTTTAGAGGCAATCCAGATCCGGCTTACCGGTGAGATGGCACAGCATTATGATATCTATTACCGGGTGCATGCGCAGCATTTTGGATGGCTTGGCTGGGCGAAGAACGGAGAGTCTTCCGGAACCGCGGGATATGCTTACCGGCTGGAAGGAATCCAGATTCTTCTGGTGCCGAAAGGGGCAGCAGCACCGGCATCGAATTATGGTGGGATGATACAGAATAATCCGAATACGTTTATAGCACGATAACAGAGATAAAAAAAGCAAGAGTTCAAACTCTTGCTTTTTTATGGAATGCGGGTGACAGGACTTGAACCTGCACGGGGTTGCCCACTAGAACCTAAATCTAGCGCGTCTGCCAATTCCGCCACACCCGCATGTGAATTGTGAAATTAATATATTATAATATGAAAGAACGAAAGCTGAATCCATGCCCCTCCGTAAGCTGCGCTTACTTCGGTCACGGGCTGTCGCCCTATCATCTGTCGTAACTGCGACCTCCTGTGAGCAAACTCCCATCGGTCTCGTTACTTCCAGCTGGCATGGCTTGTAGCTTTCGCGAAAATTCCGCCACACCCGCATATGTATGAATAAAAAATTAGCAGATGAATTCATCTGCCAAAGAGTGAGCCACGGGGGAATCGAACCCCCGACAACTTGATTAAAAGTCAAGTGCTCTACCGACTGAGCTAGTGGCCCATATAAAATAAAAAAGCTGGGCTAGTTGGATTCGAACCAACGAATGCAGGAGTCAAAGTCCTGTGCCTTACCGCTTGGCGATAGCCCATTAAAAACCTACTCTTGCAAAGCCTGCAATCTAAAAGAAGAGGGTGGATAGAGGGACTCGAACCCTCGGCCTCCAGAGCCACAATCTGGCGCGCTAGCCAACTGCGCCATACCCACCATATAATATAAAAATGTGCCCGAAGGGATTCGAACCCCCGACCCACGGCTTAGAAGGCCGTTGCTCTATCCAGCTGAGCTACGGACACATAATATCTTGCATACACGAAATGTATTTGCAAAATAAAGAGCGGGTGATGGGAATCGAACCCACGTATCTAGCTTGGAAGGCTAGTGTTCTACCATTGAACTACACCCGCTTAATCTGAGCTTGGCGAAGAGAAGATATTAAGTCGGGGTGACAGGACTCGAACCTGCGACCTCCTGATCCCAAATCAGGCGCTCTAGCCAAACTGAGCCACACCCCGATAAGGCATTTATTTGTCTGCCTCGTCTCAACGCAAGTGTTATTATACATAAAGCAGGGGTGGTTGTCAACAACTTTTTATAAAAAATTTAAAATGCCGAAAAATATAGGAAAATAGCGCCATTTCTTGGAATTTGTCGACGGGTGTGGTACACTAGGCAATGCAAAAAGATTTTTAAAGAGGAAAAAACAATGGATAATTTTATATTTAGTGTGAATGTGACGATTCCGATTTTCCTGATTATTCTGTTAGGATATATATTAAGAAGGATCGGTTTTCTGACGGACGAATTTGTACGGGTGGCGAATAAATATGTGTTTATTGTCGCACTTCCGGTTATGCTGTTCCGGGATATTGCAGGTTCCGATGTGAGAAAGGATATGAATGTAAAGTTCTTCCTGTTCTGTATGATTGTGACGATCATTATGTTCTTTCTTGTGTGGGGCATTGCAAAGCTTACCCTGAAGGACAAGACAATGGTGGGTGCGTTTGCACAGGCAGGTGCGCGTGGAAGTGCGGCAATCCTGGGTGTTGCATTTGTGGAGAATATCTGTGGGGAGATCGGCATGACACCGCTTATGATCGTGGCGGCAGTTCCGTTCTTCAATATATTATCAGTCATTATATTGGTATTTAATGCAAATACAGAGGCAAATAAAGATTATGGTAAAATCAAGAACGCTTGTATCAACATTGCGAAAAATCCAATTATTATAGGAATTGTTCTGGGACTGATCGCATCACTGGTACGGTTGCCAATCCCGACGATTCCGGCACGGACACTCAATTATGTTGCGCAGACTGCAACACCGATTGCATTGCTGGCGGTGGGTGCCGGGTTTGACACGAAACAGGCGATTGCCAGACTCAAGCCTGCCCTTGGTGCAACTTTTATCAAACTGATCGGATTGCCACTCGTGTTTTTACCATTTGCATATAAGTTCGGATTTGCACCGAGTGAGATGGTAGCAATTTTGATCATGCTGGCATCCCCGACGACGGTGAGCTGTTATGTCATGGCGAAGAATATGGACAACGATGATATCCTGACTTCCAATGTTATTGTGCTTACGACATTGCTGTCGTCTGTGACACTTACCTTGTGGATCTTTATTTTGCGCTCGATTGGATGCATCTAAAAACCACGTAAATATGCGGGCTTCAGAGCATCTGAAAAAAACATGTTAAAAAATTCAAGAAAATGCTTGACAAATGGAAGCAAGGTATGTAAAATAGCAAGAGTGTTGAGCAAACAACACAAAAACGAATGGGATCTTAGCTCAGCTGGGAGAGCATCTGCCTTACAAGCAGAGGGTCATAGGTTCGAGCCCTATAGGTCCCATTTTTATGGCGGAATAGCTCAGTTGGCTAGAGCACACGGTTCATACCCGTGGTGTCGAGGGTTCAAATCCCCCTTCCGCTATTTTTTTATGCCTGAAATTCTATATAGAATAGAATGTGCAAATAGAATCTCATGTCAGAAATGGCATGAGATTTTTTTGTGCCTTTTTGTCGATGCGCGGTTGTCGAATCCGTTCGGATGCTGTTCTAAAATATGTAAATAATGCAGGAAATGTGATTAATTGTGACAAAACATCGAAAAATGTTACAAAAATGTTTCAAATATTTCTAAAAAATTTCAAAAATGTATTGACAAGTTAACAAACATGATGTTAAATAGGGGAAGTTTGTTGCGAACAAACGGTTTTGGAAAAGGAGTGATTAGATGAGGTTAAACATCGACAAGCTAATGATAGGATTTGTGATGATCTTAGCAGTATGTTTATACGCACCAACATTATTGGAAGATTACAAAGCCAATAGCACAACAAATGAGAAGGTAACAGAGGTACTTGCAGAAGCTCCGGCACCGGCAATGACAACAGAGTCTATGGTGCTTGCAGCAGTTACAACGCAGGAGCGCATCGGGGAAGCTGTTCAGGCAGCGAAAGTTACAGAGAGTATTGGGAATGATATGACAAAGGCTGTAACGACTGATGTAGCAAAACTCACACCGAAGTTTCAGACAAATATGAATGTGACAAATATGATAGAAGAAACATCGGTTGCAGACAGAAGCATGCTTCAGACGATGGTCGAAGCACGGACGAATCCGGTATATTCGGAGTTCATCGCACATGTAAAGTCATTACCAGTTGAGATCAAGCCGTCACTGATGGCGAGCGACGAGCGAGACAAGGTATTGGCAGTTCGCGACAATTATGATGAATTCCTGAAGACGGTAGAGACATATTATGCAGAGAAGGCAGTTTTAAAAACCGCACAAAATGCACAGACATATGTGACTACATATACAAATCAGACCGGAGACGGAAAGCTGACTGCATCCAAGGGTGTAAACTACGGACCAAGCGGAAAAGAAACGTATTACAACTTGAATATGAATGGTGTCGTAGCAACGATGCAGGGAATGGGAATTCCAGGGCAGTATTGGGTTCGCGAGGATGGCGTAAAAATGTACGGTGATTATGTTATGGTTGCCGCAGATCTGAACACACATCCAAGAGGATCGCTTGTAGAGAGCAGCCTTGGTACAGCGATAGTAGTAGATACAGGCGGATTTGCAGCGTCAAATCCAAATCAGTTAGATATTGCAACTGCATGGTAAAAGAAAAGGGAATGTTTTCATGAATTACATGGAAACATTCCCTTTTTTCTTTTAAATCAAATTGGCAAATTCGGATTCACCGTTATGACTGGTTATTATCCTGATTATCGTATTTAGCCTTTAAATCATCCATCGGTGTGGAACCAAAGGTTTCAAGCGGTGTCTTTAATGTACGCTCTAAGTCCTCCTGCTCCTTGTTCTTCTGTGCGGTACGCTTCTTCCACCATGAGAAGAGGATACATACGACGATGACAACCGCTGCTGCGATGATCAGTACCTTGAATACGCCGGCAGAATGATTCGTTGCCTTGGCGATGGTACGAGTCTTTACGAACATTACATAGAACTGGATACCGGTTGCATCGTAGAATTCCTGTGCGCCGGTTACGACGTTGTTCTTTGTATCAATCCAGTTTAAATCATCCCGATAGCAGTGAGAGTCAAATGCCTTGTCGGATTTGATTTTTGAGATGCCATCCTGCTTCATGATTTCCAATGTGTCTTCCAGCATGCCCTTTAACTGGATACCGAGATCATCATTGTAGTTATTCTGATATGCGGAGATCATACTGTTAATGTATGTATCCATAAGTGCATTGGCTTTGACACCATATTTGAACTGACCATTGTCGTTTTCATCTACGACCAGGAGCAGTCCGTCCTCGCGACCGCTGAATATTGTATTATACTGATCTTCTGCGTATTCGGAAATACGGTTATCGCTGAGTGTGTCGCCTGTATATCCACCTTTAAACTGCATATAGAAAGAGAATACGATCAGGACGAGCATGAGCATGATTATAGTAACAAATGCACCGCCGCTACTGCCGTTTGAATATACGTAAGTTGTTCTGCCTCCATAATATCTTCTTCTCGGTGGTGGAGGTGGTGGCATGCCCGGACCTCCATGATAGTAATGTGGCCCCGGACCGTAATCGTCGTATGGTCTAGGTCCCGGACCGGGACCGTGAGGCCTTGGACCACCGCCAAAACCGCCTCCGCGTGAACCACTGCTGCGAAAGCTACCGCCACCGCCGCTGAAACTTGCACCATGATGACTGCCGCCACCGTGACCGCCGCTGCTAAAGCCGCCGCCACCGCCGCCGGATCTTCCCATAATAAACCCTCCTCATTATGTATAAATTTGTACAGTACATTTTTCTCTATGACTGTGATAGTGACATTTTACAATGAAATGACAGATTCGTAAATATAGAAAAACAAATTGTGGCAATTCTAACCATGAGAAAAGGAAACGTTTGCATATATGGGGCAAATATGATAGATTATAGTACGATACTTTAATTTTGCCTGATATAAAGGAGCGTAGGAACCATGAGAGTTGGCATGGGATATGATGTGCATAAATTAGTCGAGGGACGCCGCCTGATTTTGGGAGGCGTGGAGATCCCGTATGAGAAAGGTCTGCTTGGACATTCGGATGCGGATGTGCTGGTGCATGCGATTATGGATGCGCTGCTTGGAGCTGCAGCTTTGGGAGATATCGGAAAACATTTCCCAGATACCGATCCGGCTTACGAAGGCGCGGACAGTATGCGGCTTCTGGAGGAAGTGCGGAAGCTTCTGGATGCAAATAATTATGTGATTGGAAATGTAGATGCAACCGTGATTGCGCAGCGACCAAAGCTTGCGCCGTATATTGATGCAATGCGGGAGAACATTGCGGCACGGCTGCAGATTGATAAAAATCAGGTTAATGTCAAGGCGACAACAGAGGAAGGTCTTGGATTTACCGGGCAGGGACAGGGAATCAGTTCCCAGGCAATCTGCCTGCTTGAGACAATCGATAATTTTGATTATCGAAGCTCGCGTGTGGTAGATGATACTGTAGAAAATGCTGCCAATCCATGCATGGGATGCATGGGGTGTGCAAAAAGATAAAAACAATAGATAGATATAGGAGGATATTTTAGTTTCATGAGTGACGGAGACAGTTGCAGGCTCAAATATTTTGAAGGTGAACCGGAGGTGCTTGCTGAGGTTCGACAGATGTGGGATGAAATATTTGATGATCCGGAGGAATTTGCGGATTATTATTTTACAGAGATTTGTAAGCAAAATAAGATTTTACTTGCTTATAAGGGGGATGTGTTGGCAGGCATGATTCATCTGAATCCTTATGAGATGCAAGTAGAAGGGAAAAAGGAACTGTGCTATTACATAGTCGGAGTGGCTGTGAAACCGGAATATCGGGAGCAGGGCATCATGCACAAAATGATGCAGCGCGTGCTTGCAGATATGAAAAAGGACGGCAGAGCGTTTACGTTTTTGATGCCGGAACGGGAAGAATACTATGAGAGCCTTGGCTTTGAGAAGGTATTTCATACGTTGGAACTGGATATTGATATTGCAGAGCTGGAGGACGAGGATGTCGTACCGGATGATCTTTCTGGTGAGGAAGGATATTATACGAAGAATCTGAAAGATCTGCATGAGGAACGCGCAGATATACTGGAGCATCTGTCTGGAGAAGTAAATGATGCACTGGCAAAGAAATATCAGATTTACGCGCATCGTACGCCGCAATATCTGGAGCAGATGTGCATGGAACATCGCTGCCAGAATGGAGATGTGGTAGCTGTGTATGAGGATGGTATGCACATGGATGACGGGCAGGTGGAAGAACGTCTGGCAGGTATGTTTTCTTATGATATCTATGATGATACGATGTATGTGGAGCGTTTTGAAAGCTTTGATGATCATGTGCGATATGTGCTGGATGCAGCGGTAAGGCTGGCAGAACATGCATTTTGCAGAAGACTGGTCGTGACGATGTCGGAGCGGCATTTCTGCGATGATATTGCAAATATGCTTGGCGTGTCTGTACGGATGAACGACGGATATGGGTTTATGGCGCTTTCACTGCAGGGGGATGATTCATTGATGTCAATACTGCATGAAGCAAGTTTTTTCGATGAAATTGTATAAAAACAGATAGATTTTTTAAGAAAAACTTTGATTATGAAAGTATATGTGATATAATTTATCAGATAATGACGCACGAGAAACGATGCGTAAATATAAAGTAAATTTTTAAGAGATAGGGGTAGACCATGTATAAGATTGTAAAAAAAGAAGTCTTAAATTCGGTTGTTGTCATGATGGAGATTGAAGCTCCTTATGTAGCTGCACGCTGTGAGGCAGGACAGTTTGTCATCGTCAGAGTGGATGAAGATGGCGAGCGTATTCCTCTTACAATTGCGGATTTTGACCGCGAGCGCAATACAGTTGAGATTATTTTCCAGGTAGTTGGATATTCAACAACTCTGATGGCAAAGCTGAATGAGGGCGATTACCTTCAGGATTTCGTAGGTCCACTTGGACAGCCGGCACCGCTCAACAAAGAGTGGAAACGTGTGATCGGTATCGCGGGCGGTGTTGGAGCAGCGCCACTTTATCCACAGGCAAAGAAGCTTGCTGAGCAGGGTACAAAAGTGGATGTGATTATCGGCGGACGTACCGCAGAGCTTGTACTTCTCAAGGAGAAGTTCGAGAAGTTCTGTGACAATGTATATATCATGACAGATGATGGTTCTCTTGGCGAGCAGGGCGTTGTTACAAAGAAACTGCAGGAGCTTCTGGATGCTGGCGTGCAGTATGACCATGCAATCGCAATCGGACCACTCATCATGATGAAGTTTGTAGTAGCACTTACAAAGAAGCCGGAATACAACCTTCCGACAGCCGTTTCTTTGAATCCGATCATGATCGATGGTACAGGTATGTGTGGCGGATGTCGTGTCACAGTTGGTGGCGAGACAAAGTTTGCATGCGTAGATGGACCGGATTTCGACGGATTTGAGGTTGATTTTGATCAGTGTATGAAGCGCCAGACATTCTTCAAGGAAGAAGAGCATGCGTGTATGATGAAGCTTCAGGCAGATCAGATGCAGAATTAGGAGGGAACGAAAGATGCCAAATATGAGTCCAACAAAGGTTCCTATGCCACAGCAGGACCCGAATGTGAGAAATAAAAACTTTGAAGAGGTTGCAACCGGTTATACAGCCGAGATGGCAATGGAGGAAGCAACCAGATGTATTAACTGTAAGAACAGACCTTGTATGACTGGATGCCCGGTTAACGTACCAATCCCTGGATTTATTGAGCAGGTTGCTGCCGGTAATTTCGAAAAGGCATACGAGATCATTACAAGTGAGAATGCACTTCCAGCAATCTGTGGACGTGTCTGCCCACAGGAGAATCAGTGTGAGGGTAAATGTATCCGTGGTATCAAGGGTGAGTCTGTATCCATCGGACGTCTAGAGCGTTTCGTAGCAGATTACCACATGGCACATGGAGAGAAGGCAGAGCTGAACATCGAGAAGAACGGCAAGCGTGTCGCAGTTGTCGGTTCCGGTCCTGCAGGTATTACATGCGCTGGCGAGCTTGCAAAGAAGGGTTACGATGTAACAATCTTCGAGGCATTACATAAGGCTGGCGGTGTGTTAAGTTATGGTATCCCTGAGTTCCGTCTTCCAAAGTCTTTGGTTGCAAAGGAACTGGAAAATATTACAGATCTTGGTGTCGATCTGGAGACAAACGTTGTAATCGGACGTTCACTCACAGTTGACGATCTGTTTGCACGTGGATTTGACGCAGTATTCCTTGGAACAGGTGCTGGACTTCCGAACTTCCTTCGGATTCCAGGCGAGAATCTCCTTGGAGTATATTCCGCAAATGAGTTCTTAACACGTGTTAACCTGATGAAAGGTTATAAGAAGGGCGAAGTTCCAACACCTGTCAAGGTCGGCAAGCGTGTTGCGGTTGTCGGTGCCGGTAACGTAGCGATGGATGCAGCAAGAACGGCTAAGAGACTTGGCGCAGAGGAAGTGTATATTGTATATCGCCGTGGTGCAGAGGAAGTACCTGCCCGTAAGGAAGAAGTCGAGCATGCAAAGGAAGAGGGCGTAATCTTTAAGCTCCTGAACAACCCGGTTGAGATCCACGGAGAAGATGGATGGGTAACTGGCATCGAGGTAGTTGCACAGGAACTTGGTGAGCCGGATGCTTCCGGACGTAGACGTCCGCAGCCGATCGAGGGATCGAATACTGTAATTCCGGTTGAGACAGTTGTCATCGCAATCGGTCAGTCACCAAACCCATTGATCCGCCAGACAACCGAAGGACTGGAAACACAGAAGTGGGGCGGTATCATCGTCAACGAAGAGACTGGTGAGAGTACGCGCGAGCATGTGTATGCCGGTGGTGATGTTGTTACAGGTGCAGCAACCGTTATCCTTGCAATGGGTGCCGGTAAGAAGGCGGCAAAGGCAATTGATGAGTCATTAAAGGAAATGTAAATATGGTAAATAACTTGGACGGTTATGCGGAATACGCAGTACAAAAGAAATTAAAAGCAAAGGACCGGATGCCTGTTGTGGCATCCGCTGCTTTGATGATCGTCGGATTTGGAATCTGGACATTTATGGCAGGCTGGGTCGGGCCGTCAATCTTGATTATCGGTATTGCTCTTACGATTATTACAGCGACGCGGCAGGAATTGGAGTATGAGTATATATTTGTGAACGGGGATTGCGAAATCTCAAAGATCGTGAAGCGGTCATCCAGAAAAAAGGTGTATGAGTTTGAGGCAGGTAAGATCCAGAAGGTGTTGCCGTATACCTCCATTCTGTTTGACAACGAACGTCAGGCGCATCCGGATATGATCATCCGGGATTACACTTCCTGCTTTCCGGACAGGAAAGAGAAGTGGTACGCATTCATTAACAACAGCAAAAACCGCACGGAAGCGGTAATTGTGGAACTGAATGATAAATGCATAGAGCATGTGAAGCTGTTCTATAAGAATAAATATAGTGAATAACCAAAAATCCGGAACCTCGATTTGCATCGAAGCTCCGGATTTCTTTTTGTGTGTATTATATATACGTATACGAAATATGTACAATTATGGCTCAAGTGGGGTCATCTTAAGTCCTTTGTACATCTTGGAATAAATACTTTTTTCATCCTGATAGAGCACATAGCCACGCGCACCATCTTTTACGATGTAGGCATATTTGTTCTTCTGAACATTCATATACAGAACTTCCTCTACGTTCAGTTCTTTTGCTTTTGCCTTCGCCGTATATACGTTAAGTGGCTCTAATTTGAATTTTTTAACTGCCTGATCCACTGTCATAGTTTCTTACCTCCCATATAGCGATTCTATCGTTTTTACTCTTGCCCTTCAAGCTGTAAAAATATATAATCATAACTAATCATATTATAGTTCTTTCATTGACTTTAGTATATTGTATATTATTGCTAAAGTCAACTGTGAATATTGCACAAAAATCGTCATTTTTGTAGGTCGATTGGACGACTTTTTTCGTCGAAGTGACAAGGAAGGGATAAAAATGGACAAGGAAATAAACGAAAATGTAAAAAAAACAAAAAAAATGTTATTGCATGTATGCTGTGCACCGTGCAGTTCCCATGTGCTGAGTGTATTATATGAAGAATTTGATATCACGGCTTTTTTTTACAATCCAAACATCACGGAAAAGGAAGAATACGAGAAGCGGATCGAAGAATTGAAACGGTTTACACAGGAGGCTGAGTTTGCGAGAAATGTAGTTGTGTGTGACGGTGCGTATGAGCCGGAGAAGTTTTATGCGATCGCGAAAGGCTTGGAGAAAGAACCGGAGCGTGGACGCCGCTGCTATAAGTGTTATGAACTGCGGTTAGAGGAGACCGCCCGGTATGCGAAGGAGCACGGTTTCGATATTTTTACGACGACACTTTCGATTAGTCCGCACAAAAACGCGGCATGGTTAAACGAGATCGGTGAGCGGATGGCAGAAAAATATGGCGTTGCATATCTGTACAGTGATTTCAAGAAAAAAAATGGATATGCTCATTCCATCGAGCTGTCACGGGAGTATCACCTGTACCGGCAGGACTATTGTGGATGTATTTACAGCCGCTTGGAAAGGGAAGAACAAAAGAAGAATAAAAGAATCTGACAAAAGGGGTTGTGCTATGGCGAAAATTGATGTATAATTTTTGCAATTTGAGAAAAAAAGAGCTTCGGATAACTATGCAATTTTTCCGTTTCACTCTTTTTTTTTGAGCAAATTTCTTGTTTTGCAAGTAAATCTAAGAAGAAAGGACAAAGACTATGAAAGCATTTCTGATACTGGAAGATGGCCATGTATTCGAGGGGAAAAGCGTCGGTTCGACCAAGGAAATTATCAGTGAGATCGTATTTAACACATCGATGACTGGTTATCTGGAAGTACTGACGGATCCTTCTTATGCAGGACAGTCTGTGTGTATGACGTATCCGTTGATTGGTAACTATGGTATTTGTAAGGAAGATATGGAGGCGGAGCGCCCATGGCAGTCTGGCTTTATTGTCAGAGAACTGGCGAAGCGGCCAAGCAACTTCCGAAGCGAGGAAAGTGTCGAGTCATTTCTTATAGAAAATGATATTACCGGAATTGAGGCAATTGATACACGTGCATTAACGAAGATTCTGCGGGACAAAGGTACGATGAAGGGCATGATCACAACGGATGAGAATTTTGATAAGGACGATTGTATCAAAAGGATCAAGGCATGGAGCATGGGACATGTTGTGCTGGATGTCACATGCAAGGAGAAGATGAGCTTCCCAGGCGATGGTTATAAGGTTGCGGTCATCGACCTTGGTGTGAAGAAGAACATTGTGCGTTGTCTGTTGGAGCGTGGTTGTTCAGTGACTGTATATCCGGCGGAGACTCCTGCAGAGGAGATCATCGCGGATGCACCGGACGGCATTATGCTGACGAATGGTCCTGGCGATCCGAAGGACAATGTGAAGACAATCGAGGAAATCAAGAAGCTTTTTGCTACGAAGATTCCAATTTTCGCAATCTGTCTTGGACATCAGCTTCTGGCGCTTGCAAACGGTGCAGATACACAGAAGATGAAATATGGACATCGTGGAGCAAATCATCCGGTAAAGGATTTAAAGACCGGGAAGGTATATATTTCAACACAGAATCATGGCTATGTGGTAAAGGAAGAGACGTTGGATCGTGATATTGCAGAGCCAAGCTTTATCAATGTAAATGATAAGACAATTGAGGGTGTTCATTACCTTGGAAAGAATGTACAGACGGTACAGTTCCATCCGGAAGCCTGTGCAGGCCCGCTTGATACCGGATTTTTGTTTGATGAGTTTATGAATATGATGGAGGTGTCTAAATAATGCCAAAGAATCCACACGTAAAAAAGGTTGTAGTTATTGGATCCGGTCCGATTGTCATCGGACAGGCGGCAGAGTTTGATTATGCCGGTACACAGGCATGCCGCTCCCTGAGGGAAGAGGGCATCTGCGTAGTATTGATCAACTCGAATCCTGCCACCATCATGACAGATAAGGATATTGCAGATAAGGTATATATTGAGCCTTTGACACCGGAGGTTGTAAAGGCAGTTATCAAGAAGGAAAAGCCGGATAGCGTGCTTCCGACACTGGGTGGTCAGGCAGCGTTAAATATCGCGATGGAACTGGAAGAGTCCGGTTTCCTGAAGGAACATAATGTAAGGCTGCTTGGTACATCTTCTAAGACGATCAAGAAAGCAGAGGATCGTCTGGAATTCAAGAAGACTATGGAGAAGATCCATGAGCCATGTGCACCATCCGAAGTCGTAACGAACATCAAGGATGGTCTGGCGTTCGTCGAGAAGATCGGGTACCCGATCGTGCTGCGTCCGGCGTATACGCTTGGTGGAAGCGGCGGCGGTATCGCGCACAACGAAGAAGAATTCGTAGAGATACTGATGAACGGACTGCGTCTGTCACGTGTCGGTCAGGTATTGGTTGAGCGTTGTATCGCGGGCTGGAAAGAGATTGAGTACGAGGTTATGCGTGATGCGAACGGTACCTGTATTACCGTATGTAATATGGAGAATCTGGATCCGGTTGGTGTTCATACCGGAGATTCTATCGTTGTTGCACCATCCCAGACACTGGCAGATAAGGAATACCAGATGCTTCGTAGTGCTGCTTTAAATATCATTACAGAGCTTGGTATCCAGGGTGGATGTAACGTACAGTTTGCCTTGCATCCAACAACATTTGAATATTGTGTAATCGAGGTAAACCCGCGGGTAAGCCGTTCTTCGGCACTTGCTTCAAAGGCAACCGGATATCCGATCGCGAAGGTAGCTGCGAAGATCGCTCTTGGATATAATCTCGATGAGATCAAGAATGCAATTACAGGTAAGACCTATGCGAGCTTTGAGCCGGCACTCGATTATGTTGTAGTTAAGATGCCGAGACTTCCTTTCGATAAGTTCATCAAGGCAAGCCGGAAGCTGACCACACAGATGAAGGCAACCGGTGAGGTTATGAGTATCTGTACGAACTTCGAGGGAGCACTCATGAAAGCGCTTCGTTCTCTCGAACAGCATGTGGATAGCCTGATCTATGAGAACTACAATGACCTTCCGACAGAGGAGATTCATGAGATGCTGCATCGTGTCGATGACCGTCGAATCTTCGTTATCGCAGAAGCGCTGCGCCGTGGAATCTCCGCGGAGGAGATCCATGATATCACGAAAGTAGATATCTGGTTTATTGACAAGATCAACAATATTGTACAGGAAGAAAAATTACTGCGTGAGACACCTGAGATCACTAAGGAAATGATGCAGGAAGCAAAGCGCATGGAGTTTCCGGACAAGGTAATCGCACAGATTACAGGCAAGAAGGAAAAGGAAATCAAGGAGCTTCGCTATGGCTATGGTATCCATGCATCCTACAAGATCGTAGATACCTGTGCGGCTGAGTTTGAAGCAGAGACACCATATTATTATTCCTGCTACGATGGCGAATCCGAAGTCGAGGTGGATGAGAATAAGAAGAAGATCATGGTGCTTGGTTCCGGTCCGATCCGTATCGGACAGGGTATCGAGTTTGACTACTGCTCGGTACACAGTACGTGGACCTTGAAGAACAAGGGCTATGAGACCATTATTGTAAATAATAATCCGGAGACAGTCAGTACAGACTTCGATATTGCAGATCGTCTGTATTTCGAGCCACTGACGGCAGAAGATGTAGAGTCTATCGTAAATATCGAGAAACCGGATGGCGCGGTTGTACAGTTCGGTGGTCAGACAGCCATCAAGTTGACGGAGGCGCTTTTGGAGATGGGCGTGCCAATCCTTGGTACAAGTGCTGAAAATGTCGATGCGGCCGAAGACCGAGAACTGTTCGATGAGATTCTGGAGAAATGCTGTATCCCAAGAGCTGCCGGTAAGACTGTATTTACAGCAAAGGAAGCGCTGGAAGCAGCCAATGAGCTTGGTTATCCGGTCCTTGTTCGTCCTTCCTATGTATTAGGCGGACAGGGTATGCAGATTGCAATCTCGGATAAGGATATCATTGAGTTTATGGAGATTATCAATCGCCATGAGCAGGAGCATCCGGTTTTGGTTGACAAATATCTGATGGGTAAGGAAATCGAGGTTGATGCCGTATGTGATGGCCACGATATCCTGATTCCTGGTATCATGGAGCATATCGAGCGTGCAGGTATCCATTCCGGAGATAGTATTTCCGTGTATCCGGCACAGACGATCACACCGAAGATCAAGCGTGTGCTCGAAGACTACACGAAGAAGCTTGCGAACAGCCTGCATGTTATCGGACTGATTAATATTCAGTTTATTGTATATCAGGATGAGGTATATGTCATCGAGGTTAACCCGCGATCAAGCCGTACCGTACCATACATCAGTAAGGTAACCGGTATTCCAATCGTTGATCTTGCAACGAGAGTTATCACAGGCGAGAAGATCAAGGATATGGGCTATACACCGGGATTACAGCCGGAATCTGAATACTTCGCAATCAAGATGCCGGTATTCTCCTTTGAGAAGATCCGGGGTGCTGAGATCAGCCTTGGTCCGGAGATGAAATCAACCGGTGAGTGCCTTGGTATCTCGAAAAATTACAACGAAGCGTTGTTCAAGGCATTCCTTGGAAACGGCGTGAATCTGCCGAAGTACAAGAAGATGATACTTACAGTAAAGGATTCCGATAAGCTGGATGCAGTAGAAATCGGACAGCGGTTTACCGCGCTTGGTTATGAGATCTATTCGACAAGAAGTACCTGCCGTGTCCTGAATGAGAATGGCGTACCTGCAAAACCGATTAACAAGGTGGAAGAGCCTTCTCCGAACCTGTTAGACCTGATTCTGTCACATGAGATCGATCTTGTTATCGACACACCGTCACAGGGTGTGGAACACAGCAAGGACGGCTTCGTAATCCGCCGAAATGCAATCGAGACAGGTGTGACGGTTCTCACAAGCTTAGATACCGCACATGCGCTTCTTACAAGCTTAGAGTCATCTGACAGACACAATCTTTCTCTTGTGGATATAAGCGAAATATAGTAAAATAAAGGTAACCATGCAGATAACCTGTCTGGTTACCTTTATTTTTTTGAGGTGATGGAATGAATATTGGTTCGATGAGTAACAACTATATAATTCCATATAGCGGTGTCAGCCGCGTGACACCGGTCAATGCGGACAATACGGTCGACACTTCCACGAAGGTGAAGCCGGTCGAATGTCAGACGTGTAAGAATCGGAAATATGTCGATGGTTCGAACGAACCGGATGTGTCATTTAAGACACCGGGCAAGATTGCGGCAGGAGAATCGTACGCGAAAGTAAGTGCACATGAACGGGAGCACGTGGCGAATGCGATTCAGAAAAGCAGCAAGCCGGGTGCAAAGCTGATATCGGCGAATGTAACATTGAAGATGGGGGTCTGTCCGGAATGCGGCAGAACGTATGTTGCAGGTGGAGAGACGACGACACAGATCCAGTATTCAGAGAGTAATCCATACGAGAAGAACCGGAAACAGGCGGAAGCCGGATTTCTGATCGGGAACAACTTTGATGCTATTTCTTAGACCAGCATTTGACGTTGCGCTTTCGATTGCGCTTCGTGTCTGATTTGTATCGGATTTCACATAACGAATTTAAATATTGCAGATAATGCTTCTGGGAATCCATGGATTCTTCCGGGAAAAGTGGAAGCAGGAGCTTCACGGGATTTTGCTTATAGAAGATGCAAAGCTTAATAAAAAATTCCATCGTTGGCTTTCGGTAGTCCGCTTCCAGATGACAATACGATGAACGTGAGATGCCGGTCGATGCGGCTATTTCTTTCTGGGTGTAACCGGAGTGGAGTCGGAGACGAATGAGCATAGCTCCAAAGGTGGTTGTGTCTGACATGATAGATCCTCGCTTTCTGGATAAAATTGAAAATTGGAATGAAATAATTTGGAAGCAGCCGCTTCCAGAAAAATAGAAAAGAAATCATATTCGAGAAGCAGTGTAAGTTCAGCCAGAACATCGACTGGCGGCGCACATCTTCCCGTTTCATAGTTACTGTAGGCTTGTCTTGTAATATTGAGTCGTTTGGAAATGTCGGTTTGATTGAGATGTTTTTGACGACGCGAAATTTTTAGACGAGGCCCGAATTCTTTTGGAATCATAGAATGTACCTCCATGGGCATTATGTTAACAGAAAAAGAAAAAAATACAAGCAGAAAAAATAAGATTGGCACATATTCACAAGTGAGACTGTGAATACTGCACAAAATAGGAGAAGGAGACAAAACATGAGTAAAGCAGATGATTTGTTCATTGCGATGTGTAAGGATATTATTGAGAACGGTTACGATACGAAGGGCGAAAAGGTGCGTCCGAAATGGGAGGATGGGACTTCGGCATATACGATCAAACGGTTTGGTGTTGTAAACCGATATAATCTGGCGGAGGAATTTCCGGCGATCACACTTCGAAAAACTTATATCAAATCCGCAATTGATGAATTGCTCTGGATCTGGCAGAAAAAATCAAATAACGTCCATGACCTGCACAGCCATATCTGGGACGCGTGGGCAGACGAAGATGGTTCGATCGGCAAGGCGTATGGTTACCAGCTCGGTGTGAAGCACAAATACAAAGAGGGTATGATGGATCAGGTCGATCGTGTGATCTATGATCTGAAGAATAATCCATACAGCCGCCGTATTATGACGAACATTTATGTGCATCAGGATCTGTCTGAGATGAACCTGTATCCGTGTGCGTACAGCGTGACGTTCAATGTCACAGGCAACAAATTAAATGCAATCTTAAATCAGCGTTCGCAGGATGTGCTTGCAGCGAATAACTGGAATGTCGTACAGTATGCGGCACTTGTGTATATGATGGCACAGGTAACTGGATTTGAACCGGGAGAGCTGGTACATGTGATCGCAGATGCACACATCTATGACAGACACATTCCAATCGTGGAAGAGCTGATCAGCCGGCCGACGTATCCGGCGCCGAAAGTAACACTCAATCCAGATGTCAAAGATTTTTATGATTTTACGGTTGATGATTTTACAATCGAAGATTATCAGACCGGACCACAGATCAAGAACATACCAATAGCGGTTTAGAGCGAAATATTTGGAGGGTAATATGGACTTAATAGTAGCAGTAGATAACAACTGGGCGATTGGAAACAAGGGCGATCTGCTCGTATCAATACCAGAGGATCACAAATTCTTCCGACAGACGACAATGGGAAATGTCGTTGTACTTGGAAGAAAGACACTGGCAGGATTCCCGAATGGCCTGCCGCTTGCGGGAAGAGATAATATCATTTTATCGACTGATCCGAATTATACCGTGCGAGGGGGTACGGTTGTTCACTCGAAGGAAGAACTGTTCGAGGAACTGAAAAAATATGAGGATAAGGAAATTTTTGTAATCGGTGGCGGACAGATCTACGAGATGCTGCTTCCGTATTGCAAGTATGCGCATGTGACGAAGATCAACTATGATTATGCAGCGGATACACATTTCCCGAATCTGGATGAACTGGAGAACTGGGAAATGATCGCGGACAGCGACGAGCATACCTATTTTGATTTGGAGTTTTATTTCCACAAATATGAGAATAAAAATCCATTAGCATTTTAGAAATTTGGTGATTTTTGCATAAAATGCACAAAATAATTGATGAAAATGTTATAAATCATACAAAAAGTCTTTCAAATATGATGGAAGTATGGTATCATTTAAGGTAAATTTGAGCGATTATTTTTATTTTGGGAGGGTAATAAAAATGACAGAAGTAATGTTGACGTCCGGACAGGGCTTTGAGGGTTACGAAATCGTAGAGTATTTGGGATTTGTAAATGTACAGTCGGTACTTAGCTCGAACTTTTTCAAGGGGTTTGCAGCCGGTGTGAGTGAGATGTCAGATTCCGAGAGTGAGAAGCTGACAGGCAAGCTGGAGCAGGTAAATGAGACAGCACTGAAGCGTCTGCAGACAATCGCAGCAAGAAAGAAAGCGGATGCGGTAATTGGCGTGGAACTGAATTATACACAGTTTGCAAGCTATTCCGTAGGAACGATCGCTTCTGGTACAGCTGTTCGCCTGAAGAAGAAGCCAGAGGAGAATCCAGTTACAGAAAAATCTCTGTATGTCAGCAACTACTATAATCGTCTGGTGCCAAGACCGGTACGTGTATGGTTACGTGGTTCTAAGAATGGAGTAACAATTTCTACAGATTTCTTTAATTATAACAAAGATGATATTCGTGCAATCCGTGCAGACGTCGAGCTGACAAACCTGTATGAAGAACGATTGCTGTTAAAGGATCTGGATTTTGTATTTGAGAAAGGAAATGTTTCTCTGATCGAATCCAAGGATATGGAGTGTAAGCTTCCTGCAAAGGATATTCTGCTTTTGAAGGATGCAAAGGTACGCATCTCCAAATATGTGACAAGCCGTGGTGTATTCGCGTGCAACGACCAGCCAATCGATGTCAGCATGCCGTTACATAGATTATCTGCACTTAAAGAGAAACGTGGTATTGATGCAGTCGAGAAGTATCGTACCGATGGCATGATCTGGACATGTAACTGTGGTTATGTAAACGAGGCTGGTGCAGATGAATGTCTGATCTGTGGACGTAAGCAGGAAGACATGAAGAGTACATCGAAGTTCAATCCAGATGAGATGCTTGCAAAGATGCAGACGAAGGAATATGTCATTGAACTGAAGGATGTATTGATGGAATACATCAAGGATATTGATAGCGAGTACAGAATGGAACTTTTGGAGATTATGGAGTCAGGATTGCAGTATGAAAAGACAAGAGGCAACATGAAAGACACCGTAATCGAGAAGGTAGAAAAGGTCTTTGAAGGACACTAAGTAAAATGAAACTGGCAGAGGTGACAGGGCATGGGCGCAGGACTCAGCATGGCGAGTGTAAATAAAATTAAAGAGTTGGCGAATTCCAGAGAATATAGTCTGGCACTTGAGTTAGTGGAACATCAGGATTTGACAAAATCCCTGAACCCACAGTTCCTGAGACTGTGTGGAGAGATTTACATAAAAAATGATAGATATAAGGATGCCAGACGATGTCTGATCATGGCGCATCGTCTGGGACCGGAATCGAAGCGGGTTTTGTATACGTTTGTGGAGCTGTATTTGCGGATGGGATATTTCCAGCTGGCAAAGACGTATTACGATATGTATATGTTTGATGCCAATGCATATGACAGCCGGGACATGGAATATGTCTGGAATAAGCATGAACATGCGGACGATTACAAGACGCTGGAACCATTGATTGCCGGGTATGCACACAATCTGGACTATGACTGGAGCTTTGAGTTATATCTGCTTTACAAGAAAGAGGAAAAACAGAACGAGGCGGCGACGCTGGCTGAGTTATATCATGCATCGTTCAAGAATTCCGATAACAGCCAGATTATATTGGATATCGAAGCTGGAAAAGTAAAGGTAGATACATATTTCGATATATATGCGGACACTGAAGCTGTAGATGATGATCCAGATATGGAGGCACTTCGTGCAGAAGAACAGGAGCTGCTTGCAACCGATGATCTGCGGATGCATCCGAAAGAGGCAGAGATTACGATCATGTATGAGGATTCATATACACCTGCCGGTTCGGAGAAGAAAGTGCAGAAGATGCTCAAAAAGCAGGAACGCGAGGAGCAACGGAAAGAAAAGAAACTGCTGAAAAAACAAAAGCAGCAGGAAAAGGCAGAAGCTGCGGCAGCGGCGGAAGCTGAAAAGACTGAGGCAGAAGTGAAACCTGCTACCGAAGAAAAAACGGAAACCGAAACGAAAGTGCCTGAGACAGTTGCGGATGAGACAGAACAGAAGACGTCTGAGAAAACAACTGTGACAGAACAAGAAACAGCAGAGAAAGCATCTGTGACAGAAACATCAGAACAAAAAACGGCAGAGGAAGCGTCTGAGACAGAAGCGGAAGAACCGGAAAAAGAAAAAAAGAAGGGATTTTTCCAGAGACGGAAGAGAAAGAAACACGAGGAAGAATCTGAGACAACGGATGCTGATATAGAAGAAACAAAAGAAGTAACATCGGAATCGGAAGATGTAAAACCATCGGAAGAGCCGAAAGAATCAAATAGTGACATTTCATCAGAGATTGCAGAGACAACAGGGCAGGCGGAAGATATGAGACATGGAAAAGGGACAATTGCAAAAGATGTAGTCGTAGTAGATGAAGATGATGGTTTTGAAGCAGAAGCGGATACGATTGAGGAACTTGCATCCAAGGAACATGTGACGCAGGAGACCGAGACGAAGGAAGCAGAAGTGACAACAGCCAAGAAAACGACGTTTGAATTCCAGACAGTGGAACTGGCGCCGGAAGATTTTGAGGAAGAATATGAGGTTGACGATTTCTCTGAAACTGTGGATGATGAATTCGGAGAGATGAAGATGCCGGAACCGAAACCTGAGATTGAAGAAACTGTGGAAGAAGAACCGGAAATCGAAGAGATAGCAGAAGAGACTGTCGAAGAAGAACCGGAGGTTGAGGAAGAGATCGAGGAGCCAGAGGTTGTAGAACCGGAGCCAGAGATTGAAGCCGAACCAGAATCGGAAATCGAAGAGACGGTGGAAGAATCTGTGAAAGAAGAACCGGAGGCAGAACTGGAGATTGAAGAGACTGTCGAAGAGGAACCAGAGGCAGAGGAAGAAATCGAGGAGCCGGAGGTCGTAGAACCAGAGCCAGAGGTGGAAACCGAGCCAGAACTGGAGATTGAAGAGACTGTCGAAGAAGAACCAGAGGTTGAGGAAGAAATTGAGGAGCCAGAGGTTGTAGAACCGGAGCCAGAGGTGGAATCCGAGTCAGAACCGGAGATCGAGGAGACAGTAGTAGAAGAAGCTGTTGAAGAAGAACCAGAGACAGAGGAAGAAATCGAGGAGCCGGAGGAAGAACCGAAAGAGGAATTCCATGTAGCTCCATTTACAACGAAACCGGAAAAAAAGAAGTTGGACTTCCCGGTATTCAAGTCATCGTTATTCCCGGATTATCACAAAGAAGTGAAAATCGTTGAGAACAATTTCAACGAGATCATGGAAGAAGCACAGGATAAGATGACAGAGAACATGCAGAAGGAAGAGCAGATGCAGAGAGAGGCAGAAGCGTTACTTGCATCACTTGGAATCAGCATAGACTCGATTCCAACAACACCACAGGCCGAGAAGAAAGAGGAACAGCCGGTACAAAAAGGACCTTCACGAGATGAGTTAAAAGCATCTTTGAAGATAGATTCTGTTAAGAAGAATTTGCTAAAACGTGTGAAAGAATACAGATAATTCTTGACGAGAAGATATGACCGAGAGAAGGTATGACTGAAAGGAGGCAATGGGAGTGGCTATTGATCAAAGAGAAGCATTGATTGCTGCGGTAAGAGCACAGGTAGAAAAGGAGAAAGCTGCCAAGGCTGCAAAATTGAAAAAAGAGCAGGAAGCAATGCAATTGTCTGGAGCTGCAGATGCGGGAGAAACTGCTGCAGACCACAATAAGCCAAAATACAAAACTCTGTCAGCAGAAGAACTTGCGAAAATCGAAGAGAAAAAACGTCGTAAGAAAGCTGCAGAACTTGGTATTAAATTGGAGGACGAGGAACCAGAAGAGGCACCTGCAAAGGCAGCAGAACCTGCGAAGGAAGAGCCAAAGAAGGCAAGTGATGAAGGACTTGGCATGAGTGTTGGCATTCAGGCAGATAAGTCTGGAAAATCCTTAGATAAGCCGGCTGGCGGCGGACTTGGAGCACCAGTAGGTGGCGGACTGTCAGGTGGCAAGACAGAGAGCAAAGGACTTGGAGGACTGGGCGGTAGCCTTGGAGCTACAGAGCCATCTGGAGGACTTGGTCTCAATATTGACATGGGTAACAAGCAGGAAGAGAAAGCACCTGAGAAGAAAAAGGCTCAGGATGATGAAAAAGCAAGATTGCGTCCTACAAAATTATCCGGTGGCAGTGGCGATGTAAAGGTAATCAATGGGGATGATGCAGAAGAGGAAGCATCCTTTACAAAACAGGGAAATACAACGATTATTTCCGATGGTGTAGAGTGGAAAGCACAGGAGAACAAAGCATCCAAGGATGATGCAGATGATATCATCAGCATTGTGCCAAACCGGAGTACTCCAACCAATGATGTGAAGAGTATGTACGATCTTGGCGATGAGGATGAGGATGCTCTGGGTGCAGAGATATCAAAGCTTGCGCAGTATGGCGATGCTGAGAATAAGGCAGAGGAAGAAAAGAAAAAGGCGCAGGAAGAGATGGCGAAGAAGGCAGCGGAGGCAGAGGCAGCCAAGAAGAAGGCGGCTATTGAGGAAGCTGAGCGGAAAGAAGAAGCCAGAAGAAAGAAGCTGAAAGAGGCAGAAGAAAAGGCAGCTGCACAGGAGCGTAGAATCGCAGAAGCAGCAGCCAGACAGCGTGCAGCTGCAGCCGCTGAGAAACGTGCAGCCGAGGAGGCACGCCTCAAGGCAGAAGAGGAAGAAAAACGTAAGAAAGCGGAAGAGGCACGTCTGAAAGCAGCCGAGGAAGCCCGCAAGAAGGCTGAGGAAGAGGCAAGAGCCAAGGCAAAGCAGGAAGCTTTGAAGAAGGCGGAAGAGGCAAAGAAGAAAGCCGAAGAAGCAAAGCGTATCTTAGAACAGGCACAGAAGGCAGAAGAAGAAGCAACAAAGCGTGCAGAAGAGAATCGGAAGCGTGCTGAGGAAGAAGCCAAGAAGAAAGCCGAAGCAGAAGCAAAGAAGAAAGCTGAGGAAGAAGCAAAGAAGAAAGCCGAAGCAGAGGCAAAGAAGAAGGCAGAGGCGGAAGCAAAGAAGAAGGCAGAGGCGGAAGCAAAGAAGAAGGCAGAGGAAGAAGCCAAGAAGAAAGCCGAAGCAGAAGCCCGTAAGAAGGCTGAGGAAGAAGCAAAGAAAGCAGCCGAAGAAGCCCGTAAGAAAGCCGAAGAGGCTATGCGTATCTTAGAAGAAGCAAAGAAGGCGGAAGAGGCAGCACTAAAGGCAGCTGAGGAAGCTCGTAAGAAGGCAGAGGCAGATGCAAAGAAGGAAGCGGAAGAAGCCGCAAAGGCAAAGGCTGAGGAAGAGAAACGCAAGAAGGCTGAAGAAGAAGCTAAGAAGAAGGCAGAGGCGGAAGCAAAGAAGAAAGCCGAAGAGGAAGCAAAGAAGAAGGCAGCGGAAGAACTTGCTGCAAAGGCAGAAGAAGAGGCTCGCAAGAAGGCAGCCGAGGAAGCTGCAAAGGCAGAGGCGGAAGCAAAGGCGAAGGCTGAGGAAGCCCGCAAGATCTTAGAGGCTGCAAAGAAGGCCGAAGAGGAAGCGCTGAAGGCGGCAGAGCAGGCAGACAGCATTCAGATCGACCTGACACAGCCAGCGGAGGAAGGAAAACTTCCACTTGCTGCATCTTACCTTGAAAAGTATACAAAGATGGAGAAATCCGGAAAGAGTCTCGTGGATACATTCAATGCCATTACTGTTGATCAGGAGAATCGTAACGTATGTATGATGGGTGATCACGGATTTGGTCTGACCAGTGTCGGAGAAGATTTCGCAAGAAGCTTCTACGATATGGGAATCTGCAAGGCGAAGACGATCGCGAAGATCAAGGCACAGGCATTGAACAAGGTTAAACTTGCAGATGCAATGTCAAAGCTTGCCGGTGGATGTATGGTTGTTGAAAATGCAGGTCTGATCGCACCAGATAAGATGACAGAGCTGATGAAACTTACAGCCAAGGATGTAAACGATGTTGTTGTGATTCTGACAGGTGCGACTGAGTCTATCAACCGCTTGTTTGGAGCGACTGGAGATGCCAAGGATAAGTTTACACACCAGATCAATATGGAAGGCATTTCTACACAGGATATGCTTGCGATTGCAAAGGGATATTTCAAACAGCAGGGCTTTAAGACAGATGATTCTGTAGAAGGCACTGTAAAGAATCTCCTGATGGCAATGGAGTCTGGAAATATCGATCGTATGCTCAAGGCTTGCGATGAGGCAATGCTCAAATGTGACGATCGTGAGAAGGCAAAAGGTTCCAGCCGGAAATATTTACTAAGTGAAGATTTTAAATAATCGTTGAAAAAATCAGAGCCGATGCTTATAATTTAAGCATCGGCTTTTTACGTGATAAGCCAATAGACGGGATGATAAATAAGAAACCAGAAGATAAGAGGTATAAAACGTGGTAAATATAGATATCGGTATAGACCTTGGAACATCGAATACGGTCATATACATAAAAGACAAAGGAATCGTAGTCAACCAGCCATCGGTGGTTGCATATGAGGCTAAAAGTAAAAAGATCATTGCGGTTGGAAATAAAGCCAAAAAGATGCTTGGAAAGACACCGGAGGATATTGAGGTGACACGTCCGATCCGGAATGGTGTTATCTCCGATTATATTATGACGGAGCGTATGCTCAAGATCTATGTGAAGTCAGCGATTGCAAAACGAAAGATCTGGGGCAAACCAAACATCTGCGTCTGTGTGCCAAGTGGTGTCACGGACGTACAGCGGCGTGCAGCGTGTGATGCAGTATACCGTACCGGTGCAAAGAATGTGTATGTGCTTGAGGAACCATTTGCGGCAGCCATCGGTGCAGGTGTGGATATTGAGTCGGCAGTTGGTGCGATGGTTGTGGATATCGGTGCGGGAACGACGGATATTGCAATCGTAGCAAGAGGCGGTGTGCAGCATAGCAGTTCCATCAAGATTGGTGGCGATGATTTCGATGAGGCAATCATCCGTTATATGCGGAAACGTCATAATGTGCTGCTGGGCGAAAGCTCTGCCGAACAGTTGAAGAAGGACATTGGTTCTGTGTATCCGCGGGAACAGGATGCGATCGGGTATGCACGTGGAAAGGAACTGGTGCGCGGACTTCCAACGAAGATGGCAGTCAAATCCTCTGAGATGATCGAGGCGTGTCAGGAGGAGACAGATCAGATCTTGGATTCCGTTCGGGAGATGTTGGAGGCGGCACCACCGGAACTGGTTTCCGATATATCCGAGCATGGTATTATCCTTGCCGGAGGCGGAAGCAAGATATTTGGTATGGACAAGCTTATTATGGATAAGATTGGTGTCCCGGTTGTGAACATCAAGAATCCGGATCAGGTTGTTGCGACAGGTGCAGGAACAGCCCATTATTATATCAAGGACGGAAGAACCTTGGAAGAGTAAGAGACAGGATAGAAATACGTGGAAAATAAGAAGAAAACATTGCGTGAACATGGTGTGGAATATACATATGATGAGCGGTTCCTCCCACTCACGCAGAAGGAAATGCAATTAAAGGGCTGGGAACAGCCGGACTTTGTCTATGTGATCGGAGATGCCTATGTGGATCATCCATCTTTTGGACCGGCGATCATCAGCCGTGTGTTAGAGGCACATGGATATAAAGTGGCAATCATTTCACAGCCAGACTGGAAGGATGAAAATTCGATTGCGATTTATGGCAGGCCGAAGCTTGCCTTTTTGGTGTGCGCCGGAAATATGGATTCAATGGTGAACCATTATACTGTTTCCAAGAAAAGACGGCATACAGATGCATACACCCCGGGTGGCGAGATGGGAAAACGACCAGATTATGCGACAATCGTTTACTGCAATCTGATCCGGAAGAAATACAAGGATGCGGCAATTGTGGCAGGCGGTATCGAAGCAAGTCTGCGCCGGCTGGCACATTATGATTACTGGTCCAATAAGTTGAAACATTCGATTCTCGTTGATGCACAGGCGGATATTGTGATCTATGGTATGGGTGAGCATGCCATTGTGGAGATCGCGGATGCGCTGCAAAGCGGCATCGACATCAAAGACTTAAGTTTTATTCATGGAACGGTCTACAAAGCAAGAAATCTGGAACATCTGTATGAAGACTATATTGAGCTTCCGTCGTATGACGCGTTGCAGGAAGACAAATTAAATTACGCGCGAAGCTTTAAAATCCAATATGATAACACAGATCATATCACCGCGAAGATTCTGGTAGAAAAATATAAGGATTATCAATATGTGATCCAGAATCCACCGGCGGAACCACTGATGGAGCAGGAGATGGACGAGGTGTATGCGCTTCCATATACGAAGACCTATCATCCGATTTATGAGGCACAGGGTGGAATCCCTGCGATATCGGAGATCAAATTCTCGCTGGTCAGCAACCGGGGGTGCTTTGGCGGGTGCAGCTTCTGTGCGCTTACATTTCATCAGGGCCGGACATTGCAGACACGCAGTCATGCATCCATTATAGAAGAGGCAAAGGAAATGACGAAAGATCCGGAGTTTAAGGGCTATATCCATGATGTTGGCGGCCCGACGGCGAATTTCCGGCAGCGCGCCTGCAAGAAACAGGAGAAATATGGCGTCTGTGCGAACCGTCAGTGTCTGTTCCCAAAGCCATGTCCGAATCTGATTGTGGATCATTCCGATTATCTGAAATTACTGCGGGAGCTCCGAAGTCTGCCGAAGGTGAAGAAGGTATTTATCCGTTCGGGTATCCGGTTTGATTATCTGATGGCGGACAAGGATGATACATTCTTTCGGGAACTTTGCAAATACCATGTCAGCGGGCAGCTGAAGGTGGCGCCGGAACATATCTCTGACAAGGTACTGATGAAGCTTGGTAAGCCGGAAAATGCAGTCTTTCAGGCATTTTGCAAGAAATACAAACGGATCAATGAGGAACTTGGATTGAAGCAGTATATGGTACCGTATCTTATGTCATCGCATCCGGGTTCCACTCTGAAAGAAGCGGTGGAACTGGCGGAATATCTGCGGGATCTGGGTTATATGCCAGAACAGGTGCAGGATTTCTATCCGACACCTTCGACGATATCAACCTGCATGTATTACACTGGCGTGGATCCGCGGACGATGGAGAAGGTATATGTGCCAAATTCTCCACATGAAAAGGCGATGCAGCGTGCACTGATCCAGTACCGGAATCCGGATAATTACGATCTGGTGCATGAGGCACTTGTGAAAGCAGGACGGACGGATCTGATCGGGTTCGATAAGAACTGTCTGATCAAACCGCGGAAGATGAAGAATGCTGCAAATGAGAAAAAATCTCAATATGGCGCATCGAATAAACAATCTGGAAATCGTTCGAATGTGCAACATAAAAATTCTGCACAGAAGCAGGGGCAAAACCAGAAGCAGCAAATGAATACAAAAAACAAAAAAAGTATACGCAATGTACATAAAAAGAAACAAAAGTAAAGGTTTCTTTTATTGCGAAACCATGGAAATTATGATATTATCTATCTAGGCGTGTCGACATATGCATGATCGGCACAGATAGAAACAATAAAACGAAATGGAGGAAATTTTCAACATGGCAAAGAAAGTAGTTTTAGCTGGCGCATGTCGTACAGCAATCGGTACTATGGGTGGTGCACTTTCAACAACACCAGCACCAGTGTTAGGTTCTATCGTAATCAAGGAGGCTCTGAACAGAGCAGGCGTTCCTGCAGATCAGGTCGATCATGTATATATGGGTTGCGTAATCCAGGCAGGTCTTGGACAGAACGTAGCTCGTCAGGCATCTCTGAAGGCTGGACTTCCTATCGAGACACCTGCTGTTACTGTAAACGTAGTTTGTGGTTCTGGTCTGAACTGTGTTAACATGGCAGCTCAGATGATTCAGGCTGGCGATGCTGACATCGTTGTAGCAGGTGGTATGGAGAACATGTCTATGGCTCCTTACGCAGCTATGAACGCTCGTTTTGGTTACAGAATGAACAATGGCAAGCTCGTTGATACAATGGTAAACGATGCTCTTTGGGATGCATTCAATGATTACCACATGATCAAGACAGCTGATAACATCTGTGAGCAGTGGGGTCTGACTCGTGAAGAGCTTGATGCATTTGCAGCAAACAGCCAGCAGAAGGCAGCAGCAGCTCAGGAGTCTGGTGCATTTGACGCAGAGATCGTTCCAGTTATGGTTAAGAAGAAGAAAGAGACGATCGAGTTCAAGAAGGATGAGGGTCCTCGTCCTGGAACAACTGTTGAGACTCTGGCTAAGCTTCGTACAATCAACCCAGGCGGATTCGTTACAGCTGGTAACGCTTCTGGTATCAACGATGGTGCAGCAGCAATCGTTGTTATGTCTGAGGAGAAGGCTAAGGAGCTTGGTGTTAAGCCTATGGCTACATTCGTTGCAGGTGCACTTGCAGGTGTTGATCCTTCAATCATGGGTATCGGACCTGTTGCTGCAACAAAGAAGGTTATGGCTAAGACAGGCATGAAGATCGAAGATTTCGATATCATCGAGGCAAATGAGGCATTCGCTGCACAGTCAGTCGCAGTTGGTAAGGATCTTGGTATTGATACAGAGAAGCAGCTTAATCCAAACGGTGGTGCAATCGCACTTGGTCATCCGGTTGGAGCTTCCGGATGCCGTATCCTTGTTACATTGCTTCATGAGATGCAGGCAAGAGGCGCTAAGACAGGTCTTGCTACACTGTGTATCGGTGGTGGTATGGGCTGCTCTACAATCGTTAAGATTGAGGACTAATTGAGCCGCGTAACATACTTGGATAGAGTTTAAGGAGATTAAGATGGAATTTATTATTTATGAGCAGGAAGGCTTTGTAGGCGTTGTAACGATCAACAGACCAAAGGCTTTGAATGCGTTGAATAGTCAGGTGTTGGATGAGCTTGAGGCTACATTCGATGCAATCGATCTGGATACAACAAGAGCCGTAGTTCTTACAGGCGCCGGCGAGAAGTCATTTGTTGCAGGTGCTGATATCGGAGAGATGTCTACACTTACAAAGGCTGAGGGCGAAGCATTCGGTAAGAAGGGAAATGATGTATTCCGTAAGATCGAGACATTCCCAATCCCGGTAATCGCTGCAATCAACGGATTTGCACTTGGCGGTGGTTGTGAGATTTCTATGAGCTGTGACATCCGTATCTGTTCTGAGAATGCGGTATTCGGTCAGCCGGAGGCAGGTCTTGGTATCACACCTGGATTTGGTGGAACACAGAGACTCGCTCGTCTGGTAGGTGCTGGTATGGCAAAGCAGATGATCTACACAGCAAGAAATATTAAGGCTGATGAGGCATACAGAATCGGTCTTGTAAACGCTGTATATCCATTGGAAGAGCTTCTTCCGGCAGCGAAGAAGATGGCAGCAGGCATCGCAGCAAATGCTCCGATCGCTGTCAGAAACTGCAAGAAGGCAATCAATGATGGTCTTCAGGTAGATATGGATACAGCAATTGTAATCGAAGAGAAGCTCTTCGGTGACTGCTTCGAGACAGAAGACCAGAAGGCTGGCATGGGCAACTTCCTTGAGAAAGACAAGGAGAAGAAGTTAAAGGTTGTTCCATTCCAGAACAAATAATAAAAGTAATTAAAATTTTAAGGAGGAAATAAACATGAAGGTTGGCATTATTGGTGCTGGTACCATGGGACAGGGCATTGCAAAGGCATTTGCTATGGTTGATGGCTACGAAGTTGCACTTTGCGACATCAAGCAGGAGTGGGCTGAAGGCGGAAAGGATAAGATCGCGAAAGGCTACGCTAGACTTGTAGAAAAAGGAAAGATGACACAGGAGAAGGTAGATGCGATTCTTGCAAGCATCACACCTGGTCTGAAGGAAAATCTCTGTGCAGACTGCGATCTGATCGTAGAAGCTGCATTTGAGGATATGGGAGTTAAGAAGACAACATTTGCTGAGCTTGACAAGATTGCAAAGCCAGAGTGTATCTTCGCTTCTAATACATCTTCACTTTCTATCACAGAGATTGGAAATGGTCTTACACGTCCTATGATCGGTATGCATTTCTTCAATCCTGCTGACAGAATGAAACTTGTTGAGGTTATCGCTGGTGTAAATACTCCACAGGAGACAGTTGATAAGATCATCAAGATCTCTGAAGAGATCGGCAAGACACCTGTTCAGGTAAATGAGGCTGCCGGTTTCGTTGTAAACCGTATCCTTATCCCAATGATCAACGAAGCAGCATTCATCAAGATGGAAGGTGTTTCTGATATCGCTGGTATCGATGCAGCTATGAAGCTTGGTGCAAACCACCCAATGGGACCACTTGAGTTAGGTGATTTCGTGGGCCTGGATATCTGCCTTGCAATCATGGATGTTCTGTACAAGGAAACAGGCGACAGCAAGTATCGTGCATGTCCATTGCTTCGTAAGATGGTACGTGGTGGAAACCTCGGCTGTAAGACAGGCAAGGGCTTCTATGTATACAACGCAGATCGCACAAAGACACCTGTTGACGCTCAGTAATAAGCGTACAATCCCCGCACGTGGCTTTTCAGCCATGTGCGGATGTAATAATCAATCTATTATGGAGGATAGAAAGAATGGATTTCACTTTAGACAAGAAGTATGAAATGGCGCAGACTCTGTTCAAGGATTTTGCGCAGAACGAAGTAAAGCCTCTTGCGCAGGAAATTGATGAGCAGCACAGATTTCCAAGAGAGACTGTAGACAAGATGGCAAAGTATGGTTTCTTAGGAATTCCTGTTTCTAAGGAATTAGGCGGACAGGGCTGTGATATTCTCACATATGTTATGTGTGTAGAAGAGCTTTCTAAGGTTTGTGGTACAACAGGTGTAATCGTATCTGCACATACATCTCTGTGTGTAGACCCGATCGTAACATTTGGTACACCAGAGCAGAAGGCAAAGTATGTTCCGGATCTTGCATCTGGTAAGAAGCTCGGTGCGTTCGGCCTGACAGAGCCAGGTGCCGGTACAGATGCACAGGGACAGCAGACAAAGGCAGTTCTTGATGGTGACGAGTGGGTACTGAATGGTTCTAAGTGCTTCATTACAAATGGTAAGGAAGCTGACGTATATATCGTTATCGCTGTTACAGGTATCATCGAGAAGCGTGGCAGAAAGATGAAAGAGATTTCTGCATTTATCGTAGAGAAGGGAACACCTGGATTTACATTTGGTACAAAGGAAAACAAGATGGGTATCTGTGGTTCTTCTACATATGAGTTGATCTTCACAGACTGCCGTATCCCTAAGGATGCACTTCTTGGACAGAAGGGCAAGGGCTTCAATATCGCTATGCACACACTCGATGGTGGTCGTATCGGTATCGCTGCTCAGGCACTTGGTATCGCTGAGGGCGCTCTTGAGACAACTGTAAACTATGTAAAGGAAAGAAAGCAGTTTGGTAGATCAATTGCCCAGTTCCAGAATACACAGTTTGTACTTGCTGATCTTGCTACAAAGATCGAGGCTGCTAAGCTTCTTGTATACAAGGCTGCAAGAAAGAAAGATGAGTATCAGAGTGGCGCTAAGGTTTCTTACTCTGTAGAGGCTGCTATGGCTAAGCTATATGCTGCTGAGGTTGCTATGGAAGTAACAACAAAGTGTGTACAGCTTCATGGTGGTTATGGTTACATCAAGGAGTATGACGTTGAGCGTATGATGAGAGATGCTAAGATCACAGAGATCTACGAAGGTACTTCAGAAGTACAGCGTATGGTTATCTCAGCAAACTTGTTAAAGTAAGGAGGTACTTATCGTGAAAATTATCGTATGTATTAAGCAGGTACCTGATACAAAGGGTGGCGTACAGTTCAACCCAGATGGTACATTGAATAGAGGAGCAATGCTCACAATTATGAACCCAGATGATAAGGCTGGTCTTGAGGCAGCTCTTAGACTGAAGGATCAGTATGGCGCTGAGGTTACAGTTCTTACAATGGGACTTCCAAAGGCTGCAGATGTTCTTCAGGAAGCAATCGCTATGGGCGCTGACAAGGGTGTTCTTGTAACAGACCGTGTACTTGGTGGTGCTGATACTTGGGCAACATCTACAACAATCGCTGGTGCGATCAGAAAGCTTGACTATGATCTGATCATCACAGGCCGTCAGGCTATCGATGGTGATACAGCTCAGGTTGGTCCTCAGATCGCTGAGCACCTTGGACTTCCAGTTATCTCTTATGCACAGGAGATCAAGGTAGATGGAGACAGCGTAATCGTTAAGCGTCAGTATGATGACGGTTACCATATGGTAAAGGCTCAGATGCCATGTCTTATCACAGCACTTTCTGAATTAAATGATCCAAGATATATGACACCAGGTGGAATCTTCGATGCAGTCAATGCAGAGATCACAACTCTTGGTAGAGCAGATCTTGTAGATGTTGATGATTCAAACATCGGTTTGAATGGTTCTCCAACAAAGATTGCCAGAGCTTCTGACAAGGTTAAGAAGGGTCAGGGAGAGATGGCTCCAGAAGACGCAGATCCAGTAAGCTATATTGTTGGTAAACTGAAGGATAAGCACGTAATTTAATTAAAAAGGAAAAGTGGTGAATAAAATGGGAGCAATGAATGCAGAAGAATTAGCAAAGTACAAGGGCGTATTCGTCTTTGCACAGCAGGTAGATAATGTATTAAGCGGAATCTCTTTCGAGCTTGTTGGCGAAGGAAAGAGACTTGCAGAGAAGTTAGGCACAGAAGTAACAGCAGTATTGGTTGGTTCTGATGTTTCAGGACTTGTAGATGAGCTTGCTGCTTACGGTGCAGATAAGGTAATCGTAGTAGACGATCCAGAGTTGAAGAATTACAGAACTGAGCCATATGCACACGCACTTGCTTCAGTTATCAATGAGTTCAAGCCAGAAATCATGTTGGTTGGTGCAACAGCAATCGGTCGTGATCTTGGTCCTACAGTTTCAGCAAGAGTTCAGACAGGTCTTACAGCTGACTGTACATTACTTGAGATCGGTGATTTCCCTGTTAACCCAATCCCTGGAAAAGAGCAGAAGCACAATCAGCTTCTTATGACTCGTCCAGCATTTGGTGGTAACACAATCGCTACAATCGCATGTCCGGACAACCGTCCTCAGATGGCTACTGTACGTCCAGGCGTTATGCAGAAGCTTGACAAGGTTGAGGGTGCAAAGGCTGAGGTTATCAATTACAACCCAGGTTTCACACCAAATAACAGATATGTAGAGATCCTTGAGATTTCTAAGGCTGTTTCAGACATCAAGGATATCATGGATGCAAAGATTCTTGTATCTGGTGGTCGTGGTGTTGGTTCTGCTGAGAACTTCAAGCTTTTGGAGGATCTTGCAGACGTACTTGGCGGACAGGTTTCATGCTCACGTGCCGTTGTAGATTCAGGCTGGAAGCCAAAGGAGCTTCAGGTTGGTCAGACAGGTAAGACTGTACGTCCACAGCTCTACTTCGCAATCGGTATCTCAGGAGCAATCCAGCATGTAGCTGGTATGGAAGAGTCTGATATCATTATTGCAATCAATAAGGATCCAGACGCTCCAATCTTTGATGTAGCTGATTATGGTGTTGTTGGTGATCTGAACAAGATCGTTCCAGCACTGACAGAGGCTATCAAGGCTGAGCTTGCTGCAAAGTAATTTGATTACTTGCAAAAGTAAATAGTAAATAAGAGTTTAGAACCACCGTGTATCGTAAGATATGCGGTGGTTTTTTGTTATAGCGACGAGGAAAATGCACGCATTTATGCGGTGCATTTGACGACCGCTAATCAGAGCACATCTTGTCTCTGCGCAAGTTTGTTGACTCAAAGTGGGCGTGGTGAGAAGCAGGCAAGCGGAAAAACCCACGACGTGGGCGTAGGAAGAGAGAAGCAAGCGAGAAAGCCCACCCTGGAAGCTTATTGTTGGGTTGCGGGGAGAAAAGTGGGCGTGGAGAGAAAGTGGCAAGCGGAAAAACCCACGATGTGGGCGTAGAAAAAGAAAAGCAAGCTAGAAAACCCACTCTGGAAGCTTGTCGCTAGGTTATGGAGGAAAAAGTGGGCGCGGAGAGAAGCAGGCAAGCGGAAAAACCCACGACGTGGGTGTAGGAAGAGAGAAGCAAGCCGAAAAGCCCACCCCGGAAGCTTATTGTAAGGTTGCGGAGAGAAATTGGCGGGCGGAAAAACCTACGGTGTGGGCGCGGGAAGAGAAAAACAAGCAGGAAAACCCATCATGGAAGCTTATCGTAAGGTTGCGGAGAGAAAAGTGGGCGCGGAGAGAAATTGGCAGGCGGAAAAACCCACGACGTGGGCGCGGGAAGAGAAAAAAAAGCAGGAAAACCTGTGGGAAGGGAGACAGGAATGCTGATAATGCTGTTGGTTTATTTATGAGAGATTTATCGGTATTTTCTGAATCGACCCAAGTACTTCAATTTAAGTTAAAAGGGAGTTTATTCGTGTTTGACAGGAGTTTCGTTATAGATTGTTTATTACTATGATTTTTACTAATTGTTATAAATACCATATTGTGAATATATTCACAATGTGGTATAATTTACATAAAGAAAGATATTATATCTTCAGGTAATGACAGAAAGGAGGAATAATAATTTAGTTAGGAAGATTATAATAATCTTTATAAATACGGACGATTAGGAGAAAATTATGTATAACGATATGAATCAAAATCAATATCCAAATCAGGGTCAATTTCAAAATCAATACCAATATCAATATCCGCAGCAACCACCGGAGTCACCGGGGTTTGGAGTTGCATCTATGGTATTAGGAATTATATCATTGTGCTTATCTTGTTGTGCATATTTTATTTCAATACCATGCGCAATAGTTGGAATTATATTGGGGTTGATAGGCCTGAAAAAACAGGCAGGTCGGGGAATGGCGACGGCAGGTCTTGTATGTAGTATTATATCATTTATTCCCGCGATTATTCTTATATCAACTGGAGCATCAATAGTTTCGTCGTTAAAAAATTTTTGATGTAACATTTATGGAGTATAGTTGTATTGTTTAATCAAATAAAATGAAAATATCAATTAAGAACTATTTGTTATTTGCTCTATTTTTATGCGTAGTGATTGCGACTCTGCTTATTAAGATATATGATATTGATTTGGTGAAAATCATACCAGCACATTGTATATTATATGATAATTATGGGTTTTATTGTACTGGGTGTGGAGGAACGCGTGCATGTATGGCTCTGATCCATGGTAATTATATAGAGAGTATTCGTTATTACCCTGCAATTATTTATTTAGTGGGATTATTTATCTATTATTTTGTTATGAATATAATTTGTCTAGCTAAAAACATGCATAAAATGATTGTGAAGCCTATACATTTTTATATTTTAATTGCTATAATATTAATACAATGGATTGTTAAAAATTTTCTATTAATAATTCTTAACTATCGTATTATTTAAAAGCAAAAGGAAAGAATTATAAAATAATTCTTTCCTTTTTTATATAGGTAAATTCTTTGCTACAGAATTGAGGTTATTTAAATGATACAATATCGTTTGGAGTACATTCTAAAATATTACATAATTTATTTAGGGTTAACATTGTAATATTTTTTCCTTTTTTTAAACTATCCAGAGTTCGATTATCTATTCCAGATTTTAAAAGCTTATATTGACTTATGTTCTTTTGCTCCATTGTAGTCCAAAGCGGAGAATAATCTATCAAAAGAATCAACCTTTCCTTTTTTATAGAGTATATCCAAATTGCTAAAAATAGCATATTGTGAATATAATCACAATATGCTAAAATTTTTATAAAATAATAAACAAGGGGAGCAGACTAAAATGAAAAAAATAAAAATATTTTTATTGGTTATGAGTACCATCATTTTATGCGGTTGTACAAAAAGTCAGGAACAGTATTCCAAGAAAATTACAAATGTTGTGGAGCAGTACAATAATGGAGATATTTCCTATGACGAAGCATCTTCAGAATTAAGTGCTATGTATAATAATGCAGATTCGGAGATGAAAACAAAAATTGATGAAGAGCAAGTGCTGCTGGATAAACTGAAAGAGTCAAAAGATGCTTTCGAATCAGCGAAAAATGCAAGTAATGTAAATAACTACAAGTTGTCAATCAAGAGCTATGCAGATGTAATTGCAGAAGATACGAATTATGAAAAGGCACAGCAGGCGATTGTAGATGATGGTAATAAGTATTTGGAAGAGGTACATAAATTAGGCGAGACATATATTTCTGAGGATAAATATGCAAAAGCAATTTCTGCATATAAAGATTCGAAGGATGTATATGATGATGGCAGTGCGGATACTTGGATTGCGGATACAGAAAGTCAGTACAAGCAGAATGTAGAAGCGCAGATTGAAAAGTGCGTGTCGGATGGAGACTATCAAACAGCGATCATAGATTACAATGAGTTGTATGATTATTTTAAGGATGAGACATACACTGTAAAAATAGCTGAGCTTGAAAATGAATGGGTAAACAAGGTTGTTGCAGAATCTGAACAGTATTTGAGCAATGGAGACTACCAAAATGCAAAGAAAGTTTTAAATCCTGCATTGGGACGTATAAAAGATGATGAAGAGTTAAAGGCGCAGGAAGCTCGTGTAGAGGAGTTTACACCGGTAAATTTATTTTCTCTGGATTCTTTTGCTGAAACGACAGGACAGTGTGTATCTGTAAAAAATTGGTCAACCGGAGACAAGACAAATACAGGAAATTCCGGTTATGTAGGCAAAAAAGTAAGTGTTGAGGATAATATGGGAATTGGAGATTTAAAAGATTATAGATATAAGACCATTTACAATATTGATGGAAATTATGATACACTTACTGGATTATTTGCAATAGACTTCGATTCGAAAGATTGTACCGCAGATAATTTTGGAGCACAGTTCTTCGTTTTAGGAGATGATGATATCTTATATAAATCCGATTGGATTCGGGGTGGAGATATGCCGCTTGAAATCAACTTAGATATATCTGGAAGAAATCAGGTCTCAGTAGGCGTATTTGTGGTTAATTTTATGAATGGTGGACATTTGACTTATACAGAAGATTTCTCCGTAGGCTTATGTGATCTGTATTTGAATAAAACATATGTGCCGAAAGGGACGAATGCAGATGGCGTATCAGGTGAGGCGGACAATGGTGTTTTGCCAAGTGAAAATGAATAAGATTGCATTTGGATGAGAGGAATGGTGATAACGTGTATTGTAAAAATTGTGGGAATTATATAGAAAAAGGACAGCCTGTTTGCTCGAATTGTGGGAGCGCAGGCAACGGCAGGAACGATAATAAAAAGGATACTGTTGGGCATGGTAATATGTGTATTATGTGTAGTGCTTTTTGCTGTCGCATATTTTTCATATATTGAGCATAAATATTCCGATGGCAGTAATATAACAAAATTTTTGGTAGGATCGTCGGGAAGTGTACTAGACGATAATGATCACATAAATGATATATATATTGAATCGGAGCAACAGATTGAAATCATATCTGTTTTTTATCAAAAATTCAATGAATTTTCAGCAATAGCAGATATTGATCTGGGGATTGGATATCTGACAAATGTTCAGGTTACATTGAAAGTTCCGATTTTAGGCTCTCGACAGACAGACGTGAAATGGGATTATTGCTATAGTCAAAAGAAGTATTATGCTGATTTAAAAGATGAGGAAAGCGTCCGGAAAAACAATACGGAATTTGAGTACAAGGTTGAACCGACATTTACGGGCAGAGATATAATGAATTATATTGGCGTCTATGATGCATACTATGTTATGCAAATGGGGGTTACATCTATCACGAATACATATGATTCGTTTGAATATAGTGTTCTGTGGAAATATCAAAATGATGCACAGATACATCAGAATTGGGTGAGGGCGGAATTTGATTATGCAAATCAACAATGGGTTTTGAAAGAACCAACAGCAAAAATGGATAATCTTTTGTTTTCACTGAGTAAAATGGCAGGAAGCTTCGAGATTGATACAGAATATAATCAAAATGATATAGTATATATTGATTTGGAAGGCGCTGAAATAGAGGAATAATTTAATATGATAATAAAAAGGTTCACTGTATATCCTCCCGTATGCAGTGAATCTTTTTTATAGAAAAAAGTTTTGCAAAATTATAAAAAAAATAAAAAACAAGACATTCTATATTTAGAAGGGAGCTTTGAAATCTATACACAGATATAAAAGGAAGCATCCTTCCAAAATAAGAAGAAAGGAGAATGGTCGTATGAACACGATGGAGATTTTGACTCTTTTGCTAGTGATTGTAGCTTTTTTGGATTACATAAGCGCCCAATAAATAAGAGTAGTAAAAACACAAAGGGGATACCTCGCCAAAGGTATCCTCTTGTATTAAGCCAATAATTCTGCTATTATCGTTACGTGGAAAAAGTTACAGAAAAAGGAGTTACCTATGATACGCGAATGTAGTCTGGAAGAGATATCCGATGGACGGACATATAGAGAAAATGATATGGTGAAAGCGGATACGGCTGGGTGTGATGGCTGTTTCAAATGCTGCACAGGCATGGGGAATTCCATTATCTTAGATCCGTATGATATCTGGCTGCTGAAGAATTTCTCGGAGGGAGCGAAGCTGACATTCGAACAGCTCCTTGCAACCGGAAATGTGGAGCTGAATATCGTGGATGGCTTGATCTTGCCGAATCTCAGCATGAAAGAACAGGATCGATGTGCTTATCTTGATGCAGATGGGCGGTGCCGGATTCATGATGTGCGACCGGGAATCTGTCGGCTGTTCCCGCTTGGAAGAGTCTATGATGACAAGGGAGATTTCTCTTATTTCTTGCAGACAGGCGAATGTGCCAAGAAGAACCTTGCGAAGATCAAGGTGAAAAAGTGGACATGCTTGCGATGCCCGGAGAAGAACCGGGAATTTGTCACGGCGTGGCATGCATTGATCCGCACAGCCGGACAGAAGATGGTGGAACATAAGCAGAGTGGCCGTGGCGAGAAGCTGCAGGAACTGGCAATGTATATTCTGAACGAATTCTATGTTGCAGATTTGCCAGAAGCAGCCTACGACGATGCCGGAATCGCAGCCATCTACGAAAGTCTATGCAACAAAATTGAAAATGCAAGAGAATCTCTCGCGCATTTTTAGTAAGAGGAAGAAAATATATAATTGCAAAACGGGACATGCATATTTCCATATTTATAATTTGAAATTCAAGAATATGCATATGTTTGGAACTTAGAATTACTTAATGTTCTGGAAGATAAGCAGAAATGATTGAACACGATGTTCAATCAAGCCGCCATTGAGCCACGGATGGCGAATTGGCGGCGGTTTCGTGTGACGAGATAATGTGTGCCAGAACATTTAGTAATTCGTAGTTTCAATACATCGCATAGAATTGGATTTCAAATATAAATATGGAAGATAGAAATATCCATTTTGCAATTATATTGGAATTAAGGAGGAACAAAAATGCTCGGAATTATCGGTGCAATGGATGAAGAAGTTGCAAAATTAAAGGAAACAATGCAGGATGTCACAGTCGAGACAAAGGCGTCTATGGAATTTTACAAGGGAACGATGAATGGCAAAGAGGTTGTCGTTGTCCGCTCAGGAATCGGAAAGGTCAATGCGGGAATCTGCACACAGATTCTGTGTGATCTGTATCATGTGGATGCTGTGATCAACACAGGAATTGCAGGAAGCTTAAATGCGAAGATTGATATCGGCGATATTGTGCTTTCGACTGATGCACTGCAGCATGATATGGATGCGACAGGCTTTAGATATGAGCCGGGCGTGATTCCTCGGATGGAGACATCGACATTTATTGCAGATGAGAAGCTGCGAAAGCTGGCGAAGGAGTGCTGCGAGCGCGTGAATCCGGATATTCATGTATTTGAAGGACGCGTGGTCAGTGGCGATCAGTTTATTTCTGATAAGGCGAAGAAAGAATTTATCCTGAATACATTTGCAGGCGACTGTACTGAGATGGAAGGTGCAGCGATCGCACAGGCTGCTTACCTGAATCAGATTCCGTTTCTGATTATCCGAGCAATCTCAGATAAAGCAGATGACAGTGCGACGGAGGATTATCCAACCTTTGAGGCGAAGGCAATCGCGCACAGCGTAAAGCTCGTGCAGGCAATCGTTGCAGGATATGCGAATGCATAGAATAAGAGTTAATCTCATATGTGATTCCATGTATAAATAGAATCACATGTCGAATATAGAATCAATAAGAAAGCAGGTAAAATCATGGAGAAAATAGCAAGCTTTACAGTGAACCATTTGAATTTGTTGCCGGGCGTGTATGTGTCAAGAAAAGATAACGTCGGCGGAAATGTGATTACAACATTTGATCTGCGTATGACGAGACCAAATTATGAGCCGGTGATGAATACAGCAGAGGTGCATACGATTGAGCATCTGGCAGCAACTTTTCTCCGGAATCATAAGGAATACGGAGAGAAGATTATTTATTTTGGACCGATGGGATGCCGGACAGGCTTTTATCTGATCTTGGCAGGCGAGTATGAATCGAAGGATATCGTGCCGTTGCTGAAGGAACTGTATACATTTATGAGCGAGTTCGAGGGCGATGTACCGGGCGCGTGTGCGCGGGATTGCGGAAATTATCTCGATATGAACCTGCCGATGGCGAAATATCTGAGCAAGAAGTATCTGACGGAAGTATTGGAGAATATTTCGGAAGAGAGACTTGTTTATCCGGAATAGTTATCCACAATATCCACAAAATGCGCGTATTTGTTGCATTTTACAAAATGTCTTGAAAATCCCATGCAAACCTCTTATCATCTTAATTATAAGGTAAGGATGGAAGGAGGAGTTGTATGGGAGAAGAACAGGACATTCCAAGAAAACTTGAGTATGAGAGTTTGGCTGAGTATGATGCATTCCGTAACCCTTCGATCGTGGAGGAACAACCTTTTTATTACAAAGGGATGAGCCGAAGCGAATATGAAAAGGAACTCGCATATCTCAATCAGAACCTGTCATCGTTTTATGAAGGTTCATATGTTCCGCTCTGGAAGCAGTCGTGGTATCAGTAGGAGCTTTGGCCAGCACCCGAAGATACAAAATAAGTCATTTTTTCTAAATGAACCCCAATATTTTGTAGGAATTTTATAAAAAGTATTTGATTTTACATATCAGTATGGTACAATGAATTATAATTGCGGACAGGTATAGTTTGACTTGAATTATTATGGAAAATGTATCGAGGATATAGAGAGTTTATAAGGTAGAGAGGTGTAACTATGAACTTTAAAGACAAGCTGGTAAGTAAATTATTGGATATCGGAAAGAAACACCGGATATTAGTCTATCCGATGCTTGCTTTGGTTGCGGTTGTAACTGCAATCTCGCATGTCATCTGCTGGGGACGCGGAAATGGCAAGAAGATGGTCGCATCAATTATGGTTGTGGCACTTCTGATCACGCAGTCGCTGTTCCTGACGTCATCCGCTGTAAATAATGGTGATGATGCAAATGCAGCACTCACGAACACTGCTACGGATGCAACCAGTGTGATGAATAGCGGGGATGGAGTGAAAGATCCAATCCAGCTGCTTGATGCAGACGGAAATGCCGATGCCGCAGACGACGGAACGGCGGATGCAGAAACAGCAAATGTTACATACTATGCATATACAACCTCATCTCAGACAATTGCCGGTTTTTCAAAGGCTTGTGCAGTTGCAGACTCTACCATTACTTTGATGAGCGATAATGCAGAAATTCTGCAGGGATTTGGTCTGGATGCAAAATATTTTACGACAGACGGAAATCTGTACAGCGATGCACAGTGTACAACGCCGATCGCAGGCAACCAGATGACCACGACAGAAAATGGAACCTATCAGGTATTTGTAAAGATTACAAGAACCGCATATACACTTGCATTTTCTGACTGTGGTGATCAGGGAGAAGTCGCAAGTGTTACAATACCGACAAATGAGACAAATACCGGTAATGTCGAACAGGTGATGACATTTGCCGTACCGGGATCAGACGATACCTATCATTTCTATAAGAGAGGATATAAGTATATCAGCCTTGGAGACAAGATGATCGGTCAGAGTATCGAGGTGAAATCTTCTGATGTCCGTACGAACACGATTACGGTAAAGGCAGGCTGGGAGCCAATCAAGGACATGAAGCTGACATACCAGTTGTATGATCCATCGGTTGTAGGTGTGCTTGATCCGGTAGAGTCAGCCGATGCAGTTGTTGAGAGTGCAGCTTTTGCATATGGCGATACAGTCTCTATCATGACTTTGGATGAGAGTGCTTATATTCAGAATAAAGGATATTATTTCGCAGGCTGGAAGATCGAGGGCACGGATACGATTATTGATCCATCCCAGACAGCAACGATGGCTGCGACGACTGACAGTGGACTTGTAAAAGAAAGTGGTGCACTGACAGATGCAACGAATGTTGCACCGGTTAAGCTGATCGGTCAGTGGAAATATAAGGAAATTGAGCTGTATGTCGACGGCAATAAGGTCGATGGCAGTGATGCGGCTGTGACAGGCATGTACGGTACAGCTATGAACCATGTCATTACAGCAAAGTACAAGAAAGATGGCGCAGAGAGTGAGTCCATCCAGTTTACAAATGGTATGCAGGCGGTTACAACCGGACTTGGTACTTATGGACTTTCTGTAAACGAATCGGCAAATTCTTATACGATAACAGGTACACCGAACAATGTGACAACGGATGCACAGAGCTATACATTTACGGTGACAGATACGAATGACACAAGTAAGACAGCAACCTTTAATCTTGTGTTTGCTGTTGAAAAGCTTCCGGTTATCATTGGAGAAGTCAAGGATGCTTCCACAGGAGGAACTTTGACGAAGGTGTATGATAATTCGGATACTATCCAGGTGCAGACGACAGCGTCTGTCACAGCACAGGACGGCAGTGTACCGGATTGTATAACAAACGATGCGATTCAGGTAACGTTCGATGCAACCGCAAAGATGCTTGATACAGGAAGTGTGAAGGGCAAGGATGTCGGAACTGGAAAGACGATCCGTCTGACATCACCAAGATTATCTGGAAATAATGCAAACTGCTATGAATTGCTGAATGTAGAAGAGGGACACCTCGATGTGGCAAACGCAGCTACTGTAACGAAGCGTACCTTGAACGTGGAGGTTGCATATGATGTGGATTCTGTATTGTTTGGACAGGATAGTCCGGAATGTACACTGACGATTACGAATCCAGATAATATTGCACAGGGAAATAACAATGAAGAGCAGAATGCATATGCGGCAGATCCGAATACATTTATGACAAGATATCTTGGACTGAATAACAAGGATGCATGGGAGACAAACCGCAAGATTTATAGCAGCCCGGCAAATGCGTATTACTATATCCGTCCAACCTTTGCAAGCAACGGAAACTATGAAGTAGTTGTTGCAAATCCACCGAAATTCTCGGTGACAAGAGAAAGCTCCGATGGACATTTCTCCATCAAGGAGACTGCGGTTGGTGGATATTATCCAAGTTATACGATCGTGGCAACGAACGGATATGATATGGTTCGAATCCTGAGTGATGGCGAGGTTGATATTTCCGACACGATGACACGTGCACAGGCAAAAGCGTTGTTCAAGAACCAGTCCGCAGGTATTACGGCAGATGGTACTTACACGAACATCCGGTTCCAGTTGTACAATTCGACAACCAATGCAATCTCTACAATCTACACAGTGAAGGAGACGATCATTGTAGATACAAAGATTCCGGTTTATGTAAGCCATGCAGTGGAACCGACCGGCTTTGTAAATCAGCTTGGGTTTGGTACATATTATCATTCGCAGAACAATGTCACAGGTATGACACTGACAGTTACATACCGTTCAGACGAAAGCCCTTGTGATTACCTGCATTATTATTTCGCAGGTGAGGACGCAAGTACCGTTCCGACCACGACGATGCAGACAAAGATGGTATCGAAGGGAAATGGTCTGTATGAGGCAACACTTCTGGTAGGAAGCGGCTATGCCGGACAGCTGGTTGTATGGGCAACCGATACAAAGCAGAAGGAGTCTGCACATACAAAGCTGGTATGTTATACAACGAACACTGATGCAAGTCTGACAGATAAATATTATGAGTGGATGGTTGAAGGAACCCCTCCAACTGCTGCGCTGAGCGTACAGGGAAATGGAGAGGCTGCGCTGACAGATAAGTGGTACAATACATTGGATGCAGCAATCGCAGCAACGGATATTGACAGTGGACTGGATGAAGTGACATGGAGTGTTGAGACACCAAGTACAACTGTGACAGCTACGACATCTGCGTATGGTGCCAATGCGACAAAGAATGCAAAGATTACAGATTATACCTTCCACCAGATCATTACAGGTGGTGCATCAAATAATTACACACCGGGTGAGTATTATATCTCGGCAGTGGTAAAGGATAATGCTGGCAATACGGTAGATGTAGAGAAGCAGGGCCCATTCCTCTTCGATGGCATCAAACCGGCAGTGACATTGTCTGATGATGGAGAAAGCCAGACACAGTTCCAGTCCGATGTCACGATTACGATGGAAGCGACAGAGGGTGAGCTGGAAAGTGGTATTGACAGCATCGCACTGTACAAGGATAGCACAGGCAGTGAGCCGATCCAGACATGGTCTGCCGCTGGCGCGAAGAGCTGGACAGAAAGCTATGATGTAACAGAGAGTGGAACCTATATCTTAGTTGTAACGGATATTGCAGGTAATCAGTCTACCGAGCAGGTAACCTACAGTCATATTTCTTCGGAGAGACCAGACAAGCCAAGCGTATCAATCGCGAAGGGCGATAATGGTGCGATTGGAAATGCAGGCTGGTTGATCGAGGATAAGCCGAAGGTAACAATCAAGTCAACAACGGAAACAAGTGATAAGGTTCCGGTCAAGACATATTACAAAGTGATTTATACAGACGCAAGTGGAAAGCATGAATCACAGGATAGTTTTACTGGAGAGAGTTATACATTTGCACTGGACGGACAGGGTGATGTGACAGTGGAAGCGTGGGCAGTCAGCGAGGCGGGCTGTCAGAGTGATACTGCTTCTGAGGATGCAAAGGTTGATATTGATGGACCGGCTGTGACGATCACAGATTCTGTGGTTGATGCAAATGGGGATGTAACAATCAACTTCCAGGCAATTGATTTGATCAGTGGTGTAGATACTGACCGGGTACTCGTAAATGGCAACGCTGTATCGGTAACAGATACAGATGGCGTGGCAAAGGGAAGCTTCAAGGCAGATGGCAGTGCAACTTACACGATTGTTGCTTATGATAATGCAGGCAACAAGTCCGCAGAGGTAAGCTTTGAGCCGCTTGGACTGGAAGTAACACCGGTAACAGCAATCACAAATACAACAGCACATATCGAGGCGCAGGTAATTCAGGGAACAAACCCATTGTCAAAGAGCCTGTGCTATATCGAGTATAAGAAAGCAACTGAGACAAGCTACGATACCGTACTTGTCAATAAGACAGATACTGCAAGCGGAATTGAGATGATCTACAATTTCAGCAAGCTGACACCAGATACGGTATATAATTACCGTGTACATGCAGCGACACTGAATTCTTCTGAGGAGCGTGTGATCGAAGGAAGCTTTAAGACGCTGTCTGGCAATTCGACGACTACGATCTACGGTACGGCAACTTATAACGATTCACTGCCAGATGATGTGAAGGATAAGCCAATCTACATTAACCTGTACCGTGGCAATACGATTGTCGGCGGTGAGGTTGTAACAAGCGCAGATAATACACGGTATATGTTCACCGGTGTATCCGATGGAACGTATCGTATCGTTGCAACAAACGGTACTCTGACGAAAGAGGCATCCGTGACAGTTGCCGATGGCATGATCACCTATCCAGAGACCTATTCGACAACCGGAGGAATCAACTTTGTACTTTCCGGTCTGTCTACGGATGTGATTTTGGATGATGGCGATGTAGAGATTGCTGTGGATGGTCTGGATAAGATCTACAACAACAGCTACTACAAGGGAAATGTAACGGATGATGATCTTCGAATCGTTCAAAATGGTGGCCGGATCGATATTGCTTTGCATGCAAGCTACATCAAGGTAAGCGATGTGACATCCGAAGAGCAGGGAATCTTCGCAGATAAGCTTGGCAGCCGGACAGAAATTGTTCGTTATATAAGATTATACATCGTGAAAAATGTATATAATGAGTTTGGAAACTTAGAGTATTCACAGAATCTGACAAGACTGTATGAGCCTGTGACGATCTCCTTCCCATTGGAGGATCTGGCAGGTGAGAACATCAAGGTAGCATCGCTGCATGCAGAGGGAACGGATTATTTGTTCAAGAGCTGGACAGATGCAAGTGAGGTTACACTGACGCATGATTATGTAATTATCAATACAGACCGTTTCTCAACCTACGCATTGTATCGTGTGACACAGCCGAAGACTTACACGGTTGTATGGAAGGACGGCGATGGAAATATCCTAAAGACAGAGACTGTAGAAGAGGGTGCTTCTGCAACACCGCCAGAGGGAACACCGACGAAGACACCAACAAAGGATTACACATACACCTTTGAAGGCTGGGATCAGGATTATACAAATGTCACAAAGGATATGGTCATTCTCGCATGGTTCTATTCGACAAAGCGTGATGATACAACGGAAGATCCTGGCACAACGGAAAATCCAGGTACGACAGAGCAACCGGGTACAACGGAGGGACCAAAGGCACCGAATGCAAATGTGACACCGGGTGGTAACGGAGCAAACGGTGGACAGAACACGTCAAAGAACCCAGTGAAGTATACATATATGGGAGCGACTGGTTCTCCGCAGACGGGTGATGCAACACCAATTGTATTGCTTGTATGTGCAATCGTATTTGCAGGTGCAGGAATCGTAGTTACGATCAAAAAGAGAAAAAGTTTCTAAAAATTAACAGTTATAGTTCTTCGCATACCGAACATAATAAGAGTAAGACAAACATGTCTTAATTTAAAAGTATGGAGGTAGATAATTATGAAGAACTCAAACAACACAACAAGCGTACCAGAGGCTAAGGAAGCTATGAACAAGTTCAAGATGGAAGTAGCAAACGAGCTCGGTGTAAACCTGAAGCAGGGTTACAACGGAGATCTTACTTCCCGTGAGAGCGGTTCAATCGGTGGCGAGATGGTCAGACAGATGATCAAGAAGCAGGAGCAGCAGATGTCTGGTAAGTAATCAATCTGACCAGATGGATATGCGCTAAGTAAGACCATGTAAGGGAGTTTGTTTCTATATCGGTGATAATGGGAAACATTATTGCATAAGATATAGAAACAAGCTCTTTTTTTGAGCAAATATATAGACTTGCGAAAAATCTTATGATATAATGCAGAGAATAGTGCTTACAATGGATAGTAGGCGTTGCAAGTTAAGGAGGAAAAAAACAAATGAGTTTAGCAGTAGAAAAATTAGACGGAAGCATGGCAAAATTAACAATTACAGTACCAGCTGAGGAGTTTACAAAGGCAATCACTTCTGCATACAACAAGCAGAAGAGTAAATTCTCTGTACCTGGATTCCGTAAGGGAAAAGTACCACAGGCATTCATCGAGAAAATGTACGGTGCTGCTATCTTTTATGAAGATGCTGCAAATCAGCTTATAAATGAGTATTATCCAAAGGAACTCGAGAACTGTGAGGAAGAGATCACTTCAAACCCAGAGATCGATGTAACACAGATCGAGAAGGGTAAGGATTTCATCTTTACAGCAACTGTAGCTGTAAAGCCAGAAATCAAGATTGGTGATTACAAGGGTGTTGAGATCGAGAAGATCGATACAACAGTAACAGACGAAGACGTTATGGCAGAGATCCTGAAGGATCAGAAGGAAAACGGAAGAAAGATCGATGTAACAGACAGAGCTGCACAGATGGATGATGAAGTTACAATCAATTTCGAAGGCTTTGTAGATGATGTTGCATTCGAAGGTGGAAAGGGCGAGAACTACAAGCTTACACTTGGTTCACACTCCTTCATTGATACATTTGAGGATCAGATCGTTGGCAAGAATATTGGCGATAAGTTCGATGTAAACGTAACATTCCCAGAAGAGTATCATGTAGAAGATCTGAAGGGTAAGCCAGCTGTATTTAAGGTAGAGCTTCTTGCAATTTCTACTCTGGAGCTTCCAGAGCTTGATGACGAGTTCGCAAGTGATGTTTCTTCTTTTGAGACATTTGCTGAGTACAAGGAAGACAAGAAGAAGACATTGGAAGTAAAGAAGGAAGAGCAGGCAAAGCGCGAGAAGCAGTCTAAGGTAGTTGAGAAGATCGCTGAGGCAGCTGAGGTTGAGATTCCAGAGGCAATGATTAAGTACAACCAGGAAAGAATCATGAATGAGATGTCTCAGAGAATGATGTATCAGGGACTTCAGATGGAACAGTATCTCCAGCTCATGGGAACAACAAAGGAAGAGTTCTTAGAGCGTGTAAAGCCAGATGCAATCGCAAGAATCAAGACAAGCCTTGTTCTTGAAGCAGTTGCAGCTGCTGAGAATATCGTTGCAAGTGATGACGATGTAGATGCTGAGATCCAGGATATGGCTACACAGTACCAGATGAAGCCAGAGGAACTGAAAGATATGATCGGTGCACCAGAGCTGGAGAATATCAAGAAGGATATCGCTTCCAGAAAGGCACTCGAATTCCTTGGCGAGAATTGTAAGGAAGTTTAATCAAAAAGCTTCACATGAGTTAGGAGATAATTAGAATGGCAAATCGTTCAGACGATAAGAAAAAAGTGAGATGTTCGTTCTGTAACAAATCACAGGAACAGGTGCGCAAGCTGATTGCGGGACCGAATGTATATATCTGTGATGAGTGTATTGAGATTTGTTCTGAGATTATACAGGATGAATTTGATAATGAGCCTTCCGATTCAGAAATCAATCTCTTGAAACCGAAGGAAATCAAAGAATTTCTGGATGATTACGTGATTGGACAGGAGCAGGCAAAGAAGGTGCTTTCGGTTGCCGTATACAACCATTATAAGCGTATTTTGGCAGAGAAGGATTTTGATGTCGAGCTTCAGAAGAGTAATATCATCATGATCGGACCTACGGGCTCCGGTAAGACATATCTGGCACAGACACTGGCAAAGCTTTTAAATGTTCCGTTTGCAATCGCAGATGCAACTGCTTTGACTGAGGCTGGTTATGTCGGAGAAGATGTAGAGAATATCTTATTGAAGCTGATTCAGGCAGCCGATTATGATATCGAGCGTGCACAGCATGGTATTATCTATATTGATGAGATCGATAAGATTACAAAGAAGTCTGAGAATGTATCTATCACACGAGACGTATCGGGTGAAGGTGTACAGCAGGCACTTTTGAAGATCATCGAGGGTACGGTTGCTTCCGTTCCACCACAGGGTGGAAGAAAGCATCCACAGCAGGAGTTTATTCAGATTGATACGACGAATATTCTCTTTATCTGTGGTGGTGCATTCGAAGGTATGGAGAAGATTATTGACAACCGTATCGGTAAGAAATCCATCGGTTTCAATGCAGAGATCGCAGACCGTTCTTCCGACAAGAAGGTTGGCGAGATTTTAAAGCAGGTATTGCCAGAGGATTTTGTAAAGTATGGTCTGATTCCAGAGTTTATCGGACGTGTGCCAGTCAGTGTTACGTTGGATCTTCTGGATGAGGATGCGTTGGTACAGATTTTGTCAGAGCCAAAGAACTCCATCTGCAAGCAGTATAAGAAGCTGTTTGAATTAGACGGTGTCGAATTGATCTTTGATGAAGATGCGCTTCGTGAGATTGCGAAGGAAGCTATGACAAGAAAGACCGGTGCGAGAGGACTGCGTGCGATCATTGAGAAGACGATCATGGAACAGATGTATGAGATTCCTTCTGATGATACCGTTGTCAGCTGCCGTATTACTAAGGATATGGTGGATGGCGTTGCAGGTCCGATCATTGAGCGCTCAGACGAACCAAGAACGAAGAAAAACGCTTCCCGTAAGCGTATAAAGCAAGAGGATTCAATCGCGTAATGGTTATTAAATCAGCAGAATTAGAAACAGTATGCGGCATTACGAGTAAATTGCCGGAAAATACATTCCCGGAGATTGCTTTTGCGGGCAAATCAAATGTTGGAAAGTCTTCGCTGATCAACGGATTATTGAACCGGAAATCGCTGGCGAGGACTTCGGCATCGCCCGGAAAGACACAGACGATCAACTTCTACAATATCAACAAGAATCTGTATTTTGTTGATCTGCCCGGTTATGGCTATGCGAAAGTATCGCAGGAAATCCGTAACAAATGGGGCAAGATGATTGAACGGTATCTGCATGCGTCGACACAGTTAAAGGCAGTATTGCTTTTGGTTGATATCCGGCATGCACCGGGAGAAAATGATGTAACGATGTATAACTGGATCGTGGCAAATGGATATGAGCCGGTTATCATTGCGACGAAGCTGGACAAGATCAAGCGGAGTCAGAAAGACAAGAACATAAAAGTGATTCGAGAGACACTGGGATGTGGAAAAGAGACAAAAATAATTCCCTTCTCCGCTGTATCAAAACAGGGAAAAGAGGAGATTTGGAACTTGATTGAGGATTCTATTCAGACATCCACAGTTGATTGACAAGATATTCATAAATGCCGGAACTTTTGCTGCGCCAGTTGTTGCAAATGGTTTCGGCTTGTGATTTTGTTGGGACATCGAATTTCAGATCGATCAAGGTTTCCTTTCGATCTTTGATGATGCACTGTACGGTGTACCAGTTCGAATCGTTGTAAAAGTAGTCCGCATAGATTTCGGACTCTTTTTTTACGTTGATACGCTCTGCCTTGAGATATTCTAAGATATCTTCCTTGATGGCGTAAGGCAGACGGTTCTCAAAATAGGAGAGTGCCTCCTCGCCGGAGCTTGTGATCTTATAATGAATCGTGTCGCGGATTGTGTCCGTGGAGATGAACTCATCGTTGATCAGCTCGCTTAAGGACTCGTGCAGATTGAACACACTCGTGTAATCTTTTCCAACAATAAAGCCCGAGATCAGAGAGTTCGTCATCGTATAATCGGTCCGATCCAGCATATATAAAATCATCAGTTTGTATAGTAATAACCCTTCCATGATACGTTCCTCCTATTGTGTCCTTTTTACTTTACGCTACCAGAAAGCAAAAATCAAGAAAAAAAGCAAAATTAAAGGTTTACGAGTTTCATTAAGTGTGCTAAGATAAATATAATCTTTCTAAAGGTATAAAGTATCACTTCATTATTCAGTGAGATGCCCCAGAATTAGAGAATACAAATAGTTAAGTACAAAATGCAACATAAAAGTAGGTTATTTGAAAAAGGAGACACGCATGGAATTTAGAAAAATGTCTTTGGCTGAGTTGCGGGAGTATGCGAAAGAAAAAGGAATCCGCAATATTTCAACACTCAAAAAAGCCGAGCTTGCCGAGCTTCTGGAAAATATGGAGAAGATGATGGCAGCGAAGAAAAAAGAAGCCGAGCAGAAGAAAGCTGCGGAGCGCAAAAACCAGGAAATGGCAAAAGTACGTCCGGATACACGACAGGCGAACCGCATAAAGAATCCGGCAGAAAATTATCAGGAGCTTCGGAACATTGAGCCGGAGGAAGGCGAGACAGAAGCGGAGATTCAGGTATTTGACGGACAGGAATACAATCCGAAGCTAGACAGTGGTTCGGAGGCAAATGGTATTCTGGAAGTTATGACTGAGGGCTATGGATTTATCCGTAGTGCAAACTATCTGCCAGGTGATCGTGATATCTATGTATCGCCGGTACAGATCCGGAAGTTCTGTTTGAAGAAAGGTGATATCATCGGAGGTCCGGTGCGGAACAAGACACAAGGCGAGAAGTTCTCGGCACTCTTGTTTATCCGTCATGTGAATGGTATGCTGCCATCGGTCGCAGCAAAGCGGAAACCATTCGAGGATCTGACACCGATTTTCCCGAATGAGCGTATTTCACTTGACGAGACAGGTGCTCCGGTCGCTATCCGTATCGTGGATCTGCTTTCTCCGATCGGAAAGGGACAGAGAGGTATGATCGTATCGCCTCCAAAGGCAGGTAAGACAACCCTGCTGAAAGCGATTGCAAAGAGTATCAGCACAAGAAACCGGGACATGCATCTGATCGTGCTTTTGATCGATGAGCGTCCAGAGGAAGTGACAGATATCCGCGAGTCTATCGAGGGTGAAAATGTTGAGGTTATCTATTCGACATTTGATGAGCTTCCAGATCACCATAAGCGTGTATCGGAGATGGTAATCGAGCGTGCAAAACGTCTGGTCGAGCATGGCAAGGATGTTGTGATCCTGCTTGACAGTATCACAAGACTGGCAAGAGCGTACAACCTGACGGTACCACCAAGTGGAAGAACGTTGTCTGGTGGTCTTGACCCGGCAGCACTGCATATGCCAAAGCGGTTTTTCGGTGCGGCACGTAATATGCGTGAGGGCGGAAGCCTGACAATTCTTGCAACGGCACTGGTAGAGACCGGAAGCCGTATGGATGATGTCGTATTCGAGGAGTTCAAGGGAACTGGCAACATGGAGCTGGTGCTTGACCGGAAATTATCCGAGAAACGAATCTTCCCGGCAATCGATATTGCGAAGTCTGGTACGAGACGTGACGATCTGCTTTTGACTCCAGAGGAGCAGGAGGCAGTCAACATGATCCATAAGGCACTGACCTCTGCAAAGTCGGAAGAATTTACCGATGAAATCCTGAAGTTGTTCGCAAGAACAAAGAATAACCGGGAATTTATCGAGATGGTAAAGAAGATTTTGCCATATGGAAGAAGATAGGAAAACAGCCGGAATAAATGTGACAAAAATTATCAGAAATATCAAAAAAATGCTTGAATTTCTTGATATGGTATGATAAAATCCGTATGTTGTGTAATAAACAGTCTGCTATGTCTAGCACATGGTAGCAAGTATGATTTAAGAGGTGAAAGAAATGAGAGAAGGAATCCATCCAGCGTACTATCAGGCAAAGGTTGTTTGCAACTGTGGTAACGAGTTCGTAACAGGTTCAACAAAGGAAGATATTCACGTTGAAATTTGTTCAAAGTGCCATTCATTCTACACAGGTCAGCAGAAGGCTGCACAGGCTCGTGGTAGAATCGATAAGTTCAATCGTAAGTACGGTGTTCAGGCATAATACGGAAATGACATGGAATAGGCTTGTTACAATAATGTAGCAAGCCTATTTTCATATGTATGAAAAAGGTGGAGTATGAGCAGAATAAATATCGGCGGACAGGCAGTTATGGAAGGTGTCATGATGCGTAACAATGACCGATATGCTGTCGCTGTCCGAAAACCAGATAAGCAAATAGAAGTAAAGACAAATCGGTGTACAGGAACCTCCGACCGTCCGGCAGTTTGTAATCTGCCGATTGTGCGAGGGGTATTCAGTTTTGTACAGTCGCTCACTATCGGTGTGAAAACACTGATGTATTCGGCACAGTTCTTTGAGGACGAGGAAGAGGAAGCGCCGAAGAAGGAAAAGAAAAAGAAGAAAGAAAAAACGAAAGAACAGGAATCACGTGCGGAGAAAGCAGAGATGGCAGGGACCGTTACATTTTCGATTGTGCTGGCAGTCGGACTTTTTATGTTGCTTCCGGCGTGGATTGCATCGCTGTTAGATGCTGTGATAAAAAGCCATGTGCTGATCGGACTGATTGAAGGCGTGATCCGTCTGGCAATTTTTCTTGGGTATGTGATTGCGATTTCACGTATGGAAGATATTAAGCGGACGTATATGTATCATGGTGCAGAGCACAAGACAATCAACTGTCTGGAACATGGAAATGAGCTGACGGTGGAGAATGTCATGCAGGCATCGCGGTTTCATAAGCGATGTGGAACGAGTTTTCTGTTCATCGTTATGATTGTAAGTATTTTGGTGTTTATGTGTATTACAGTAGATGCCATGTGGCTGCGGTTATTGCTGCGTGTCCTGCTTGTTCCAGTGATTGCAGGAATTTCTTATGAATTTATCCGGTTTGCAGGAAACAGTGAGTCGTGGATCGCTAATCTGCTCAGTAAACCGGGACTTCTGATCCAGAGACTGACGACCAAGGAGCCGACGGAGGATATGGTTGAGGTTGCGATCGCTTCGGTGGAGGCGGTTTTAGACTGGCGTGCATATCTCGAAGAACAGGCAAAGAGCGAGAAATGAGGAAAACTATGACGTGGCAGGCATTGATGAAAGAAGAGTTAGAACGCCTGAGACAGGCAGATATTCCGGAGGCGGACAGTGATATCCGGCTTCTGGCAATGGATGTGGCGGGCTGTACATATTCAACACTGATTCTGCGTATGGCAGAGGAAGTCACGGAGAAACAGGCACAGAGGCTGCATGCATATGTCACGGAACGTATGACACATAAGCCGTGCCAGTATATTCTTGGAACACAAGAATTTATGGGATACGAGTTTGCCACAGCAGAGGAGGTTCTGATTCCAAGACCGGAGACGGAATTGCTTGTAGAAGAAGCCTGCAGGATCGCGGAAAATTGGAAGGATACCCCGGATGGCAGAAAACGCCGGGTGTTAGATCTGTGTTGCGGAAGTGGTTGTATCGGAATCAGTTTCTCGAAGCTCCGGCATGGTAGAGATCTGGTTGAGCTTGCAGATATTTCGGACGCTGCAATCGCCCTGACGAAGAAGAACCGGGAACGGTTACAGGCAGATTGTGCAGTGATACAAACAGATTTATTTATGCAGATCGAAGGAAAATATGATATGATAGTATCAAATCCGCCGTACATCCGGACGGATGAGATTCCAAAGCTTATGGCGGAGGTGCGTGATTTTGAGCCGCATCTGGCGCTTGACGGAAAAGCGGATGGATTGTATTTTTATGATAAGATTATTCGGGAAGCGAGGGAGTATCTCTATGAAGATGGATATATTTTGTTTGAAATCGGACAGGATCAGCTGGACGCTGTTCGGGGACTCCTTGTAGAGAACGGATATACGGATATAAAAGGAATCAAAGATTATGCAGGGCTTGACCGGATCGTGACGGCACGGTATCTGAAGTCTTGCGTTCAATAAAGAAGAGAAAAATGATTTCGTCCGTATGGAACGAAATTGAGGATAGTTGGAGGATAAAAACATGTTTGATAAATTAGAGGATTTGGTAGCCCGTTTGGACGAATTGCAGAATGAACTTTCAGATCCGAATGTGGCAAGCAATGCAGAACGTTTCCGGAATCTGATGAAGGAACAGGCAAATTTAGCACCAATCGTAGAGAAATATCAGGAGTATAAGGAAGCGAAGCAGACGATCGAGGATAGCTTATCCATGCTGGAGGGCGAAAGCGACGAGGAGATGCGTGAGATGCTGAAGGAAGAGCTTTCTTCAGCGAAGCAGCAGGTGGAAAAGTGCGAGAACGAACTTAAAATCCTGCTTCTGCCGAAAGATCCGAACGATGAGCGTAATGTCATCTTAGAGATCCGTGCAGGTGCCGGTGGCGATGAGGCAGCACTTTTTGCAGCAGAGCTTTACCGTATGTATGTGCACTATGCGGAGAGTCGTCGTTGGAAGGTTGAACTGATGGAAGCTGAAGAAATCGGTATCGGAGGTATGAAGTCAGTTACAGCGATGGTAACCGGAAATGGTGCGTATTCCGTATTGAAATACGAGAGTGGTGTACACCGTGTACAGCGTGTGCCTGAGACAGAGAGTGGTGGACGAATCCATACAAGTACCGCCAGTGTTGCTGTTCTTCCAGAGGCAGAGGAAGTGGATGAGATAGATATCCCGGATAAGGATATCCGTATCGATGTCATGCGTGCATCCGGTAATGGTGGACAGTGTGTCAATACAACGGATTCTGCGGTACGTCTGACGCATATTCCAACCGGAATCGTGATCTACAGCCAGACAGAGAAATCACAGCTTCAGAACAAGGCAAAGGCATTTGCCCTGCTTCGTACAAAACTGTTAGATATTGAGATGCAGAAGCGTCACGACGCAGAAGCAGATCTTCGTAAGAGTCAGGTTGGTACGGGTGACCGTTCCGAGAAGATCCGTACGTATAACTTCCCACAGGGACGTGTGACGGATCACCGGATCGGACTGACATTATACAAATTAGACAAGATCATGAATGGAGACATTCAGGAAATCATCGATGCATGTATCGCAGCGGATCAGGCTGCGAAGTTGGCAAAGATGAACGAAGAGTAATAGTTTTTAGGAGGAATAAAATTATGCAGTTAGAAACATTACAGAAAGACATGATCGCCGCTATGAAGGCAAGAGATAAGGCAAGAAAGGATTCCATTTCTTCTCTGATTTCCGCAGTAAAGAAGGTAGCTATCGACGAGGGTTGCCGCGATGATATCAAGGAAGAACTGGTAGACCGCGTAATCTTAAAGGAGTTGAAGACAGCCAAAGAGCAGATCGATACCTGCCCGGCAGAGCGTACAGACCTGCTTGCAGAGTATCAGGCACGTTACGATGTCATTAACGAGTATGCGCCATCTCTGATGAGCGAGGATGAGGTAAAGGCATTCCTGACAGAGAAATGTGCGGATGTGATTGCTACGAAGAATAAGGGGATGATCATGAAGACCGTTATGCCACAGTTAAAGGGTAAGGCAGACGGCAAGGTGATTAATGCGGTTGTAGCAGAACTTTGTAAGTAAAAGAGAGTAATATTGCGCAGCGCCTCTATCATATGCTTGAATGAAAGATGGGTAAAAAAGAGGGTATATGAGTAGTTTAAAGCGCATCAGGCAGGGTGCTGCAGGCATCCTGCTTTTCGCAATATGGCTTTTGACGTGTCTCGTACTGCACAGACCACAGCCAGAGCATTTGCGGGAGTTTTCGATGGAGCGGCTGCTTCGGACATCACTGCTTCCGGTTGGCCAGACGATGTATATCTGGGGCGGAGGATGGAATCAGGATGATGCAGGTGCCGGGATAGAAGCTGTCACACTTGGTGTATCGAAGCGATGGGCGGAATACGCGGCGTGGCAGACGGAACAATATGATTTTGATCAGACGCGATATCAGAGTCATGATGGCTTGGACTGTTCCGGTTATATCGGCTGGCTGCTGTATAATGTATTTCATACCAGAAATGGCGAAACCGGCTATGTGGTTGGTGCGTCGAAGATGGCACGCGCCTGTGCGGCACGTGGCTGGGGCTATCTGGTGCAGGGAGACTACCGACCGGGTGATATATGCAGTATGGAAGGGCATGTCTGGATGAGTCTGGGACGCTGCCCGGATGGAAGTGTGCTGCTTGTACATGCAAGCCCGCCGGGCGTGCGCATCTGCGGGACGTATCTCGATGATGGCACAAAAAGTGAGGCGGTGAAGCTTGCTGAGCAGGTGATGCAGAGACAATATCCGGCGTGGTACTCGAGATATCCGGAGTGCGGAGTCGGGTATTTCTATCTGGAGGATTCTGTCAGTATGCGGTGGTATACGGACGAGGAGACAGATCCATACCACCTGCAGGAGATGCAGGCAGAGGATGTGATCCATTTTTTGTATCCGGAATGAAAGAAATATATAGAAGCGAAAGAAGTGAGGCTATGGCAAATATTTACAAAGATGTCATGTATGACTATTGTGCGATATTAATTATCTCTATTTTAATCATTACGACAATTCTCAGACGAATGGTGAAAGGAAAAGTAAATCGTTCATTTATGGAAGTGCTGGTAGTTGCATGGCTGGCTGTACTGTTTGATGTATGGGCAAGATATCTGGATAATCTGGGGGTACAGCAGATGGTTACCAAGTATGCAGTGCATATGGGATATCTGGTGTTGTCTAGTTTTGCAATGCCGTTTTATATTGCATATGTAGTATCTATGACAGATACGTGGCATCTGTTTAAGGCAAAACGATTTCTTACCTTTTTATCATTACTTCCGGTATTTGCGATAACTGCGATGATTGTCGTCAGCCCGGCAACAAAATGGATTTTTTATATCAATGCGGAGTGTGAGTATACACGAGGCAGATATTTTTCGTTAATATATGTGTGTACGGTAATATATGTAATCTATGGGCTGATTTATCTGGGTATATTCCGGAAAATGTTCCGGCGAAGATATCTTGTTCCTTTGGGAATCGTATTTGCAGCGGCGATTGCAAATGCCGTCATACGGTTCTTTTATCCTACAGCAGTCGTTGAGATGCTTTGCATGGCAATCGGTCTGATGTTTATTTCTCTGATGCTGCAGCGCCCGGAGGAACGATTGGATATGATAACCGGATTGGATAAGATGACGGCGTATATGGATGATATGCGGCATGCATTCAGGACGAGAAAGCCGATACATATCATTATGGTCAACATTACAAACTATGCATCCTTGCGTGAATTGCTTGGATATGGGAAATGCATGCAGGTGATGGCGGGGATTTCGGAATATATGATGCGTCTGGATAAAGAGAAGAAGTTAAAGGCTGCGATGTATTATCTGGGACAAGGAAAATTCCGATATGTGTTGGAAGATACGCTGTCGGGCCATGCTCCGGATATAGCAGAGGAACTAAATCGCTCTTTGAAAGCCTGTTTTGTGATCAATCAGATGTCGGTCAATTTTATTACTAATATTTGTATTGCGGATTGCCCGGAGGATATCTCCGATGTGGATACTTTGATGGCATTTGGAGATACTTTACAGGAAGTTCCGTTTACTGGTGACATTATGACTGCTTCAGAACTGTTGAAGCGGCTACATTATGATATGATGCACGATATGGATACGATTATTGAATCTGCGTTGTCAAATAAACGGTTCGAGGTATACTATCAGCCAATTTATTCTGTGAAGGAGAAAAAGTTCCATTCTGCGGAAGCTTTGATCCGGCTAAAGGATGAAAAGTATGGTTTTATCTCGCCGGAGGTATTTATACCGGTAGCGGAGAAGAGTGGAGCAATCCACAAAATTGGTGATTTCGTGCTTGAACAGGTGTGTGCATTTATTGCAAGCGACGAATATAAGAAGCTTGGAATGTCCTATATCGAAGTGAATTTGTCTGTGGTACAGTGCATGCAGCCGAAACTTGCGAATCACATTATGGAGATTTTAACCCGCTATGGAGTACGGCCGGAACAGCTGAATCTGGAGATTACAGAGACAGCTGCATCCATCTCGCAGCAGGCACTTGAGGATAATATCAAAGATCTGACCAACATGGGGATGAAATTCTCTTTGGATGATTTCGGAACCGGATATTCGAATATGCAGCGTATCGTAAAATTACCATTCGATATTATTAAATTAGACCGGACATTTTCGGAATTATATGACAATCCGAAGCTTGGGATTGTGCTGACGAATGCAATCAATATGATCAAGGCAATGAAGATGAAGATTGTAGTGGAAGGCGTGGAGACAGAAGAGATGTTGAAGCTTTTCTCGGAGCTTGAATGTGAATATATTCAGGGATATTATTTTTCAAAGCCAATTCCGCGGGAAGAATTCGTAAAATTTATCCAGGCATCCTCATAAGAGGAACGCCTGGATTTTCTTTTTCTTATATTATTTCGTTTTTCTAAGCTCGTTAATACGTTCTTTGATGGATTCAAATTCAGCCTTGTGTTTAAAGGATACAGAACCCGGGTTACGGCTTAAGATACGTGTAGCATGCTTGCGCATCTTCTGGGAGCGGTGATCAACACGATCTCTGGCTGCCTGGAGCCGGTTCTGGAATTCTTCGGTGAGTTCTTCTTTGCTCTTGTTAAATTCCAATCCTTTCTCTTTCAGATAATCCTGGAACTTTGTCTTGTCATCCTCCGCAAAGGCATGTATCACATCAAGACGTTTCTGCAGACGCTGGACTTCCTCGTTTTCAAGGATGATCTTCTTTAAATCAAATGCTTCCTGTGCAGATGTAATCATATCCCAGATAAAATAAACCGCGAATATGATATCGATGACCATCAGAGGTACAGCAGGAAGGGATAAAACAAGTTTTTCAATCGGGGTATGCACAAGCCCGGTCAGAAGCAGTGCACAGACGCCCCATGTGAGAGAACAGCCAAGACAGATATAACCGTGCAGGTTACAGAAGTCGTAGGTGTAATCCCAGTATTTGACATGGAAGATCTGTTCCATCGCCCATCCGGTAAAGTATTCAAGCAGGGTGGCACCAAGCATACCGAACAGGAAAATTAAAAAATAGTTATTGCGGACCGGAATGGTGGAAATCAGAATGATCACAGCACCAAATCCGTAAATCGGAAGAAACGGACCATGCAGGAATCCACGATTGACCCATTTCCTGTGTTCCCATGACACATATAAGCTTTCACCGATCCATCCGATGAGGCAGTAGATGATGAAAAAGGCAATCCATTGCCAGAGATTATAAGCGAACATAATATCCTCCTTTGTGTTTGCGTATAAAGATAACATAAGTATAACATTTGTTGTTTGTGAAGAAAATATACATTTTCAAATATATATATGGAACCGTTCAAATAATTGAAATGATGCTGCAGGCATCATAGCAAATCGCTCCAGGCACTGCTGAGCCGTTCGATTACGACCGGGATATCGTCCATGTTAAGTCCGGAATAGTTGATGATCGCGGTGTGGTCGTACCGGCTTATATCGGATTTGAAATCATAGCTGTAATAATCGGAGACGAATGCGAGTGTGATATCGTGTGTCTGAGCCATCGCCTGTAATTCCTGATCACTTTTTTTGCTGTCAATATGCAGCAGAAAATGCAGCCCTGCATTTTCCTGGCTGATTGTAATCCTATCAGCAATTGGACTTTGCTTAAACCCTGCAATCAACTCATCACGCAGGCTGCGATAGTGGTTCCGCATACGATTGATATGTTTCTCGAAATATTGATCCCGTATAAAGGCTGCAAGTGTATACTGCTCGAAATTCGATACCGTACAGGCATAAAAGCCAAGCTTGTTGTAATACAGGTGAAGCAGGGACTTGGGAAGGACCATATAGCTGATACGGATCGTGGAGGCAAGGCTTTTGGTAAAGGTGTTAAAATAGATAACCTTGTCCGTGGTATCCATTGAGAACAGGGATGGAATCGGCTTTCCCTGCAGACGGAATTCACTGTCGAAATCATCTTCAATAATATAGCGGGAATTCGATTCATTTGCCCATTGCAAAAGTCCATATCTCCGGCTCACAGAAGTTACAATGCCGGTTGGAAAATGGTGGGATGGAGATATCTGGATGATGTCGGGAATCGTCAGGTTCCGGGCATCTAATTGAATCCCCTCCTCGTCCATCTCGAGCGGTGCAACCTTCACACCGAGAGCCTCATAGATGCTGCGGATCTTCTTGGAACTCGGATTTTCCAGTCCGTAGACAAGATCCCGTCCAAGCAACTGTACGATCAGGCCATACAGGTATTCTGTTCCGGCACCGATCATGATCTGCTCCGGGGATGCGTTGATGCCGCGGAATTCGTGCAGATGTCTGGCAATGGCTGTACGTAATTCCGGTACACCGCCGGCAGGTGGAGGCACTAACAGATCCGGACTTTGCTCACTCAAAATCTGACGAGTCAGCTTCGCCCAGATAGAAAAAGGAAAATTCTCCGGAGCTGTATGATTGGAAATCAGATTGATGGAATTGTCATGGACGTATGGCTTTTGTGCTTCAATAAGGTCAGATTCGTTGTTTACAGAAACGATCTGACTTTGTATCGGGGAAACAAAGAATCCGCTTTTGGGTTTGGAATAGATGTATCCTTCTGCCATCAGCTGTCCATATGTGTTTTCAACCGTGACAATGCTGATGCCGTGATTGCTTGCAAATGCACGTTTGGATGGTAGCTTTTCATTTGGGGATAAAACACCGTTTATAATGTCAGTTTTCATGCAGTTATAAAGGTATTCATACAGGCTTTGACCGCCGCGTTTATCGAAAGAGTAGGTTAACATGATAAGCTCCTTTTTCTGTGTTCTGGCATTTTTAGATGAAAATGCCGTTATTTAATATAAAATCGGATGTTTTCTGTTGAAAAGTATAAACTATATTTATGATTTTGTAAATCTGACATTTCTAGATATTTTACAATTGGAGATTTACACAAGGTCAAAGTGACTATATAGTTAGAGAAAATAAAAAAGAGGTGTTTAACATGACAGATAAAAAAGTTTTGACAATTCAGGATATTTCATGTATGGGACAGTGTTCCCTTACAGTCGCACTTCCAATCATCTCGGCATGTGGCGTAGAGACTATCATACTGCCTTCGGCGGTATTGTCTACACATACAGGTGGATTTACCGGGTATACATTCCGTGATCTGACGGAGGATATTCCCGGCATTATGGATCACTGGGAGAAAGAAAACATCAGCTTTGACTGCCTGTACACCGGATACCTCGGCAGTATCACGCAGATTGAATATGTGTATGATCTGAAAAAACGTGTTGTGAAGGAAGACGGACTTCTGATCGTGGATCCGGCGATGGCAGATAACGGAAGCCTGTACTATGGATTTGATGATGCGTTTGTTGCACAGATGGCAAAGCTCTGTGGCAGTGCGGATATTATCCTTCCGAATATTACAGAGGCGGCATTTATGACTGGCTGTGAACTGCGGTTAGAAGGACAGGATGAAGCGTATGTACAGATGATTTTAGAGGCTCTTGCGAAGCTTGGCTGCAAGAAGATTGTTTTAAAAGGCATCAGCTTTGAAGATGATAAGATCGGAGTTGTCGTATATGACTGCGCAGAGAAAAAAGCAGAATATTATTTCACAGAGAAGGTGCCAAAGAGCTCACATGGAACCGGCGATTGTTATGCGGCAGCTTTTACAGGTGCGATGATGCAGGGAAAGACGATTTCCGAAGCTGCAAAGATGGCTGCTGATTTCGTTGTGGACAGTATTAAGAAAACAGACGACGGACACTGGTATGGCGTATGCTTTGAGCGTGCATTGCCGATGCTTGTGACGGAATTGAACAAATAAATGCGTATTACTTATATCTGAATCCCCAAGGAAGGATTGCATTGGTTTTGACCGTGCAATCCTTTATTCTTTGTTGCCGATTCCGGTTATTTTGTATATAATATGGATATCTATGAAATAAGGAGGCATATATGAATATATTGATTGCCCTTGGCATACCTTTTATAGGAACAACACTTGGCGCGGCAATGGTATTTTTTATGAAAGAAAAGATCGCTCCGAAGCTTGAGAAAGCGCTGCTCGGCTTTGCGTCCGGCGTGATGATCGCTGCATCGGTCTGGTCGCTTCTGATTCCTTCGATCGATATGATGGAGGCACAGGGCGGCATCGCGTGGGTGCCAGCGGTGGTCGGCTTTTTGCTTGGCATCGCATTTTTATTGTTATTGGATACCCTGATTCCGCATCTGCACTTAAACAGTGATAAGCCGGAGGGTGTACATACGAAGATCAGTAAGACACTGATGATGCTGTTTGCAATCACGCTGCACAATATACCGGAAGGCATGGCGGTCGGTGTCACGATTGCCGGTGCGCTTGCAGGCAATGCCGGAATTACGATTACGGGTGCATTTGCCCTGTCACTTGGTATTGCGATTCAGAATTTCCCGGAGGGCGCGATTGTCTCTATGCCGTTAAAGGGCGAAGGTATGGGAAAACCGAAAGCATTTCTGTGTGGTATGGCATCCGGCGCAGTGGAGCCGGTGTTTGGATTTCTGACAATCCTGCTTGCAGCGCAGATGACGAAGATTCTTCCGTATTTCCTGTCTTTTGCAGCTGGTGCGATGATCTATGTTGTTGTGGAGGAACTGATCCCGGAAGCACAGGCGGGCGAGCATACGAATATCGGAACGATCGGTACAGCAATCGGCTTTGCGCTGATGATGGTGCTCGATGTGGCACTTGGATAAATAATTTAATATAGAGTCAGTTAGAATAAGGAGTGGAATAAAATGAAAGTATTGATGTTGAATGGAAGTTCCCATATCAATGGAACGACGATGGCAGCCTTGACCGAGGTCGGAAAGGCACTCGAGGAAGATGGCATCGAGTATGAGATTTTCCAGATTGGCGGAGGTCCGGTCGCGGATTGCCTTGGCTGTGGACAGTGCACAGAGAACGGATGTATCTTCTCCGATGATGCGGTAAATGCCTTTGTGGAGAAGGCAAAAGCCGCGGATGGATACATATTCGGTACGCCGGTTTACTATGCGCATCCAAGTGGACGGATCCAGTCGTTCTTAGACCGGGTATTTTACAGCAGCGGTAAGCATTTTGCACATAAGCCGGGCGCTTCGGTGGCAGTAGCCAGACGTGGCGGCACCGCGACGACCTTTGATGTGCTGAACAAATATTTCGGTATCACGCAGATGATTACCGTCGGTTCGACCTACTGGAATCAGGTGCATGGAAGAAATGCAGAGGATGCGGCGAAGGATCTCGAGGGTATGCAGACGATGCGGAACCTCGGACACAATATGGCGTGGGTGTTGAAATGCTTAGAAGCTGGTAAGGAGAAGGGGCTTGTGCCGCCGACGGCAGACCGCTCGAACCAGACGAATTTTATACGATAGTAATAAGAAAATACAATGTGTGAGTTCTGTGATTTTTGTGGAACACACAGCAAGGAGGAGCATATGACGATAGAAGAACAGGCAGGACTTGTGAAGCTGGCAAGCCCGAAGCTGGCAGGAACAACCGGTGAGCTTCGTGACCAGGCGCTTTTGGCAGTTGCGAAAGCATTGATGGACAACAAGGATGCGATCTTTGACGCAAACAGACAGGATATGGAACAGGCAGAAAAAGATGGGATTGCAGCGCCTGTCTTAAAGCGTCTCAAATTCGATGAAGGAAAGCTGCGCGATGTCATAAATGGTATTCATGATCTGGTGCAGATGCCGGATCCACTGTTCCAGACGAAGCTTGCCAGAGAGCTCGATGAGGGACTTACCTTGTACCGTGAGACATGTCCGATCGGTGTGATCGGTGTGATCTTCGAGGCAAGACCGGACGCACTTGTGCAGATATCCGCACTCTGTATCAAGAGTGGAAACTGTGTGATCTTAAAGGGTGGCAGTGAGGCGACAAAGAGCAATAAGATCTTATTTGATACGATCTATGCGGCGGTACGGGAAGCAGGACTTCCGGAAAACTGTATGCTGCAGCTCGAGGCAAGAAGTGAGATCAATGAGCTGCTTACCTGTCAGAGTTCTGTGGATCTGCTGATCCCACGTGGGTCCAATGCATTTGTGCAGTATATTATGAGTCATACGAATATCCCGGTTATGGGGCATGCGGATGGCATCTGTCATATCTATGTAGATAAGGATGCGGATATCGGGAAGGCGATTCCAATTATCTTAGATGCGAAGACACAGTATGTCAGTGCCTGCAATACCGTAGAGACATTGCTCGTACACAAGGATATTGCGAAGGAGCTGGTTCCGAAGCTGGCACAGGCACTTAAAGAAAAGCACGTCGAGCTTCGTGGAACGAAGGAGATTCAGGCGCTGGTAGATTGTGTACCTGCGACGGAGAAGGACGATGATACCGAGTATCTTGATTATATTTTGTCGGCGAAGATTGTGGAATCGGTGGATGAGGCAATCGACCATATCAACCGGCATGGTTCCCATCACACGGACAGCATCGTGACTGAGAACAAGGAGACGGCACTTCATTTCATGCGAATGGTTGATTCAGCAGGCGTATATCAGAACTGTTCCACACGGTTTGCCGACGGCTACCGCTATGGATTTGGCGCAGAGGTCGGCATCAGTACAAGTAAATTACATGCGAGAGGTCCAGTCGGGTTAGAGGGATTGCTCAGTTACAAATATAAGCTGTTTGGCGATGGACATATCGTCGATGATTATGCACAGGGAAGAAAGAAGTTCCATTTTGTTGATTTGCCGTAAGAGGTAAGAAGGAGGATGCCTATGGAGAAAACGATCGCATCAATCACGAAACCGAAGGACGAGGAACTCAAGGAGAGACTGTCCGCAGCGAGAGAGAAGCTTGCCACCTTGCAGATCAAGGTCAAAGAAGCGAAGCTTCCGGTACTGGTTTTGTTCGAGGGATTTGGGGCTGCCGGAAAGGGCAGTGTGTTAAGCAAGATCATTAAGAACATGGATCCGCGTTTTTTCCATGTTGAGACAATGGATCAGCCGGAGCCGACCGAGCTTCGGAAACCATTTTTATACCGATATTTCAAGCGGATTCCGGAGAATGGACAGTTCACGTTCATGGATGGCGGCTGGATGGAAGAAATCGTGAGAGACCGTGTGCATGAGCAGTTGGACGAGGAAGCGTTTGGAAAGAAGATCTGCAGTATCAAGCGGTTTGAACGGACACTTTCGGATAACGGCTACACGATCCTGAAATTCTTCTTTTATATTGATGAGAATGAGCAGAAGAAGCGGATGGAGGAGCTGCTTGCTGATGAGAACACGGCATGGCGTGTCTCCGAGGAGGACTTGTGGCAGAACAAAAAGCATAAGAAATGTTCAGAGGTTTATCAGACTTACATGGAGCAGACAAACCAGTCGTATGCACCGTGGTATGCCATTGATGCAAAGAGTAAGAAATGGGCAGAGCTGCAGATCTTAGAGCGTATCAATCAGAATATTGAGACTGCGCTTGCAAACAGTGGACGTGCAGTACCGATCCTGCCGAATCTGTTCCCGCTTTCTCCAATCCCGAAGCTTGCGGATGTGGATTTGAACAAGGAACTTACCGAGGAAGAATATCAGGAGAAGCTCGAAAAGCTGCAAAAAAGGTTGTCGGAACTGCACAATGTGTTATATCGTGAGAAGATTCCGGTTATCATCGCTTATGAGGGCTGGGATGCCGCCGGAAAGGGTGGTAATATCAAGCGGATTGCTGCGGCTCTCGATGCACGCGGTTATGAGGTTCACCCGATTGCAAGCCCGGAGCCACACGAGAAAAACCGGCATTTCCTGTGGCGCTTCTGGACCAGACTGCCGAAGAGCGGACACATTGCAATCTTCGACCGTACCTGGTATGGACGTGTGATGGTAGAGCGTCTGGAAGGCTTCTGTTCGGAAAACGACTGGCAGCGGGCGTACAACGAGATCAATGAGTTCGAGAAAGAACTTGATGATTGGGGTGCCGTCATCGTGAAATTCTGGGTGCAGATCGACAAGGATACCCAGTTAGAGCGGTTCACACTTCGTCAGAATACCCCGGAGAAACGCTGGAAGATCACTGATGAGGACTGGCGAAACCGGGAAAAATGGGATCTCTATGAGGATGCGGTTAATGAGATGCTGCAAAAGACAAATACGACGTATGCGCCCTGGCATATACTGGAATCCAACGATAAAAAATATGCGCGCATAAAAGCGTTGGAGATTGTGATTCAGGCGATGGAAGAGCAGATCAAGAAAAAGAAAAATTCATAAAATATTAAAATCAAAAATGCAGGGCGTTTCGGATACAAACGCTTCTGCCGGAGGAAACCATGTTAAGTATAGTTGAAATTTTAAAGGTTGTTTTTTTAGGAATTGTAGAAGGAGTCACAGAATGGCTTCCGATCAGCAGTACCGGACATATGCTTCTGGTGGATGAGTTCATCCAGATTCAGGCATCCAAAGAGTTCAAGGAGATGTTTTTTGTTGTCATTCAGCTTGGCGCAATTTTGGCAGTTATCCTGTTGTTCTGGAAAAAAATGTGGCCATTTCAGATGAAAGATAAGTCAAAACCGGTCTGTGTGAAGGAGACATTTTCCCTGTGGTTTAAGGTTGTTGTTGCCTGCATCCCGGGTGCTATCGTGACACTGCTGTTTGATGATTATATCACAGCACATTTCGAGACGCCGTATGTGATCGCAGGTGCCCTGATCTTTTATGGTATCGTTTTTATCATCGTGGAACGCTGGAACAAGACGCGGACACCGAAGGTGGAGAAGCTGGAAGATATCACATATAAGACTGCGTTTTTGATAGGTCTTTTCCAGGTGTTATCCATTGTACCGGGTACATCCCGCTCCGGTTCGACGATCATAGGAGCACTCCTGATCGGTGTATCCCGTGTAGCAGCTGCTGAATTTACATTCTTCTTAGCGGTTCCGGTTATGTTTGGATATTCGCTTTTGAAGGTAATTAAGATGAGTGTGGCAATCACAAGCTCGGAGCTTGTGATCCTGATTGTCGGCTGTGCCGTTGCATTTGCTGTTTCACTTGTAGTGATCAAGTTCCTAATGAGCTATATCAAAAAGCATGATTTTCAGGTGTTCGGTGTGTATCGTATCATCCTCGGCATCGCCGTGATCGCATATTTTGCACTGGCTGCATAAAGCTATCTATATACTGGAGGAAAAGGAATGGAAATACAGGAAATTATAAAGAATATGACGCTCGAGGAGAAGTCGCATCTGGTAAATGGTGCGACCTTCTTCGGAAGCTATGGAATCGACCGTCTCGGTGTGCCGCGTATGCAGCTTCTGGACGGTGCAACCGGTATGAATCTGGAGCAGGTATTCGGCGATATGACCGAGTATGAGGACTGGTCGAATGCCGAGGAGCGTAAGCAGATCGACGCAGATACGAGCAAGCCGGTCAATATGATTGGAAGCACGCGGCTTGTACATGTGATTGAGCATTATTTTGAGCCGGAGAAGCTTTCGGAAGATGAGAAGGTGTTATACGGCTGGGTGAAGAAGCATATGGACGTGCGCCTGCAGGGTAAGGATTATGCACCGGGCTGTTATCCACCGGGCATTTTGCTTGGCTGTACGTGGAATCCGGAGGTAATCCGCAAGGTTGGTGAGGCACTTGGATTAGAGTGTTGTGTCTATGGCGTGCATTTCCTGCTCGGACCAAATGTCAACATTCTGCGTGATCCGAGAAATGGACGTCTCTTCGAGGGATATTCTGAGGATCCGTGTGTCGTATCGAAGCTTACACCGGAAATCGTCAAGGGCATCCAGAGCTATGGTGTCTCTGCAACCGTGAAGCATTATGCGGCGAACAGCCAGGAGACAAACCGGGTAGGAATCGATGAGACGATCTCGAAGCGTGCATTGGAGGAAATTTATTTTCCGGGCTTCCGTGCGTGCGTAAAAGAGGGTGGCACGAAGTCTATCATGAATGCGTACAACCGGATCAACGGTGTGCGCTGTACAGAGAGTGCATGGTTATTAGAGGAGAAGCTGCGCAAGGATTTCGGCTTTGACGGTATGGTAATGTCGGACTGGGGCGCTGTCTTAGATCCTGCAAAGGCACTTGCTGGCGGAACGGATCTCGCGATGCCGGGACCGGGCGAACCACAGGCAATCTATGATGCAGTGAAAGCAGCTACACTGTCAGAGGAGAAGGTCGATCAGGCATGCGAACGTGTACTTACTGCAATCAAGTGGATTACAGAAAACTATAAGAAGGAAGAAGTTGACAAGCTTCCGGTAGATGAAATCATAAAGCAGACGGACGAGGCAGCCTACGAGGCAGCCTGCGAGGGAATTGTACTGCTTAAGAATGATGCAGCCTGCCCGCTTGCAAAGCATACGAAGATCGCACTGCTTGGCAGCGGACATGCACAGATGTTAGAGTGTGGCTCCGGTTCTGCCGGGATTGATACAAGCCGTCACGGGGACGTAGCGGCAGAGTTTGCACGGTATTTCGATGTAGTTGACGAAGCGCAGGCAGAGTATGTGGTTATGATCGGCATCGTACCGGGCATGGAAGGAAATGACCGGAAGACACTTGCGCTTGCCGATGAGGATCTGGCAGTGTTAAAGCGGTTAGCACAGGCTGGCAAGAACGTGATCTTAGTTCTGAACACATGTGGACCGATCGATATGCGTGAGATTGATACAGACAATGTAAAGGCAGTCTTTGCAACGTTCCTTCCGGGTATGGCAGGTGCAAAGGCACTTTCCGATATGATCGCAGGTGAGGTAAATCCATCTGGTAAACTGACGATTACATTCCCGGAGCGGATCGAGGATATGCCAACATACATGAATTTCCCAGGAGATGGGTATCATGTATCGTATGGCGAAGGTATCTACGTCGGTTACCGGTATTATGATAAGAAGAAGCTCCGTCCAAGGTATCCATTTGGCTATGGCATGTCGTATACAACATTTGACTGCAAGCTGGTGGATGCGGCAGTCGATGGGGATACGATCAAGGTTCATACAACCGTGGAGAATACCGGTAAGGTCGCAGGTAGCGAAGTCATACAGATCTATATTCATGATCCGTACAGCACACTTGCAAAGCCGGAGAAGGAGCTGAAAGCCTTCGAGAAGGTGAAGCTTGCACCGGGCGAGAAGAAGGATGTAACTTTCGCGATTGCAATCCGGGATCTCGCATCGTATGATATGGATCTTGAACAGTTTGCAGTGGAGGAAGGCTATTATGATATTCTGGCTGCAACCTCTTCGGCAGCGGAGAATGTATTTGGCGAGACACGCATCTATCTCGATGTGAAATCTCCATATAGTTATAGTGTGGATACACAGCTCAAGGTCATCTGCGAGGATGATGCACTGCTTACAGCGGCAAATCAGGCGTGGGCAGCCGAGGGCTGGGATATCGGCGTGATCCGGAACAATTATCAGTATTCCCCTCAGAAGTCCCTGCGCGAGATTCTGGTTTATCTCGACGCACACCTTAGGACAGAGGAGAAGGTGGCACATTTCATTGCCGCATTTGAAGAGAAAGTAAGAACTATAAAGAAAAAATAATATGCATGTAATTGTGAAAAAAGGAGGCAGCCACTATGGCAGTGCTTGCACAGTTAGAACCGAAAGCAGTCTTTCATTATTTTGAGGAGATCTGTGGGATTCCGCACGAATCTTCGGACACACAGGCAATCAGCGATTATTTGGTTGCATTTGCAAAGGAACGGAATCTCTATGTGAGACAGGATACACTTGGAAATGTCATCATCAAGAAACCGGCGACGAGCGGTTACGAAGATGCGCCGGTCGTGATGTTACAGGGACATATGGATATGGTCTGCGAGAAGACAGACGACAAGGAGATTGATTTCCATACGCAGGGATTGGATCTGGTGCTCGAGGGAAATGTGATCCACGCAGACCGGACAACCCTTGGCGGTGATGATGGAATTGCCGTTGCGTTTGCACTTGCCATTTTGGATGCTTCCGATATTCCGCATCCGGCACTCGAAGTTGTGATTACGGTCGACGAAGAAATCGGCATGCTTGGTGCGGCAGGGATTACAACCGATGATCTGCAGGCATCGTATATGCTGAATCTTGATTCGGAGGATGAGGGACAGCTTCTGGTCGGCTGTGCCGGAGGTATGACGGCGGTCTGCCATATGCCGATTGTGTGGGAAGCATGTAATCTGATGCATCCGGTCTGTATGCAGCTTAGTGTGGATGGACTGCTCGGTGGACATTCTGGCATGGAGATCATCAAGCAGCGCGCGAATGCGAACAAGACGCTAGGCAGAACGTTAAAGGCGATACAGACAGCGGCAGACATCCGGCTCGTGTTGATCGACGGTGGCAAGAAGGATAATGCAATTCCACGTGCGGCACAGGCAGTGTTTGTCGTGGAAGCAGAAGCAAAGGATACTGTGAAGCAGGCGGTGCAGACGCTGCAGGCGACGATCAGCCATGAATACCAGGTAAGTGATCCGGATGTGACATTGAAGATAAAAGAATGTACAGAAGCGGTGGCACAGGTGATGAACCGTGCGAGCGGCGATGCAATTATCGATGCACTCGTACTGCTTCCAAATGGCGTGCAGAAAATGAGTGATGCGATGCCGGGACTCGTGCAGACGTCGCTCAATCTTGGAATTCTTACCATGAAGGAAGAGGAAGTACAGATGGGATTTTCGGTGCGGAGCAGTGTAGGCAGTGAGAAGAATCTGCTTGCTTTACAGATCCGGACATTGTGTGAACATCTGGGTGGACAGTACACGGAGAGCGGGACATATCCGGCATGGGAGTATAAGCAGGAATCAAAGCTGCGCGATGTGATGGTCGCTGTCTACGAGGAGTTATATGGCGGGAAGCCGAAGCTGGATGTGATCCATGCGGGCGTGGAATGTGGACTTTTCATGGATAAGATGAAGGATCTGGACTGCGTGTCGTATGGCCCGCAGATGTATGACATCCACACACCGAACGAGCGATTGCATGTTGACAGCGTGCAGAGAACGTGGGAATATACACTGGAGATCTTAAAGAGACTGAAATAGTTTGGAGGAACGAGACTTATGGGAAACTGGGAAGCAAATATACGAAAGGTTGTGCCATATGTACCGGGCGAACAGCCAAAGGAACAGGACATTATCAAGTTAAATACAAATGAGAATCCATATCCACCGGCACCTGAGGTATTAAATAAGCAGGTAGAGTTAGAAAATCTGCGTCTGTATCCGGATCCGGCAGCGACAAAGCTGGTTGATGCAATCGCAGAGTATCACGGTGTGGATAAAAATCAGGTATTTGTCGGTGTCGGAAGCGACGATGTACTTGCAATGTCATTTATGACATTTTTCAATTCGGGAAAGCCGATTTTCTTCCCGGATATTACATATTCCTTCTACGATGTGTGGGCAGATATGCTCCGGATTCCATATGAGACGAAGCCGCTCGATGCGGACTTCCGTATCAAAGCGTCCGATTATTATGGGGAAAATGGAGGCGTTGTATTCCCGAATCCGAATGCACCAACCGGAATCGCAGAGCCGGTTGAATTTGTGCGTGACATCGTAAGCCACAACCCGGATGTGATCGTGATCGTGGATGAGGCATATGTCGACTTCGGTGGACAGACAGCACTGCCGCTTCTGAAGGAATTTGACAATCTGCTTGTTGTCCGTACATTCTCGAAGTCCCGTTCGATGGCAGGACTCCGTATCGGATATGCGCTCGGAAATGAGAAACTGATCGGTTACTTAAACGATGTCAAATATTCCTACAATTCCTATACGATGGATCTGACAAGCATCGAGCTTGGAACCTGCTCGATCAAGGCAGATGACTATTTTAAGGAGATGGTCAAGAAGGTTGTCGATACGAGAACATGGTTTGTAAAGGAGATCGAGGCACTTGGATTTACTGTGCTTCCGTCAAGTGCGAACTTCGTATTTGCGACACACAAGACGATTCCGGCGAAAGAAATATTTGAGAACGCAAGAGAACATAAGATTTTCGTACGGTATTTTGATAAGCCAAGGATTGACAATTATCTGCGTATCAGCATTGGAACCGATAAAGAAATGCAATTATTTGTTGCATTTTTGAAAACTTTGCTGTAAGTGGTTGTGCTTTTGTAAAAAAGAAAATATAATAGGGGATGTCATCATTCAGACATGTCCGGTCTGAATTTTCCTACGTGAATTATTTAGAATAAAGGAGTTTTAAATATGGAGCGTATGGATTTTAAATCTTTTTGTAATGCCGTGGTAAACGGTATCGCAGAGTATCTTTTGCAGTATGAGATCGAGAGCATCCGGCTGGAGACGGTGTGTCATAACAATGGCGTCGAGCATGTCGGACTTGTGATCTTATTGCAGGGAGATTATGTATCCCCAACGATTTATCTGGAACAATATTATCAGTATATGGTGCGGCAGCAGGCATCGCTTTCGGATGTGTTAGAACTGGTCGCAAAGGAATACAGACGGGTGGAAGACTGCCTGCAAAAGCAGGAACCGTTGACAGTTGATCTGGATCAGATGCAGAGCCGTGTGTTTTTGCGTCTGGTGAATTACGAACGCAATCAGGAGACGCTTGCAAACTGCCCGTATATTCCGTTTCATGATATGGCAATTACGTTCCGCTATCTTGTAAAGATGGACGAGGCGGGGATTGCGTCTGCGTTGATTGACTATGACAGCATGGAGAAGAGCGCATGTACAGTGGAAGAACTGTACTGTATGGCAAAGGAGAACACGATCCGGTTGTTTCCGCCATTTCTTATGCGGCTGGATGAGTTTTTGCGGACACGGTTTCCACAGGAACATGTGTATCCGGAGGAGCCGGAGGTCTATATCCTATCGAACCGGCAGTTTATCTATGGTGCGACGATGCTGCTCTACAAGGATGTGGTCGCCTCGTTTGCAGAGCAGATGGGAAAAAGTGTCTACATCGTGCCGTCGAGTGTGAACGAGCTGTTATTGTGTCTTACAGATGCAAAAAAAGAAAAGGAAATGTTAGAAAATACACTGCGGGAAGTCAATGAATTTGTAGTTCCCGACACGGAATTTCTGTCAGATGCGGTCTATTTTTACGATAAAGAATTGGGAAATATTGTAGGATAAATGCTTGACGAATGCACGTGTGTGTGCTATTGTTAAGACGCATTTTCAGATAGAAATGCGATTTTAAAAATTGGAGGATTTGTCATGACAAAAGGTACAGTAAAGTGGTTCAACAGCCAGAAGGGCTTTGGATTCATCACAGACGAGAACGGCAAGGATGTATTCGTACATTACTCAGGACTGAACATGGAAGGTTACAAGAACCTTGAAGAGAATCAGAAGGTTGAGTTTGATGTTGTTGATGGCGAGAAGGGACCACAGGCTACAAACGTAACTGTTATCAAGTAGTTTAGCTTAATCAAGTAACAGGGTACCTATATTTTATAGATTCTGCATGCATTGTTATACTGAATTTTGAATTGGGATTTGTTATATTTATTGAGTGAAACAAAGTAGGAGTCACCGTGTAAAACGATGGCTCCTATTTTTGTATTTTATTGACAAAAACAGGCAAATGGCATAGAATGAACGTATGTAAAAAATAGGACGGAGAGGAATACTATTGGGGGACAGCTTTGTATCGAGAAAAGATAGAATAATTGCATCTGCAATCGAAATTATCAGCGAATCCGGATTATCAGCTCTTACAACTAAAAACCTTGCCCTGAAGGAAAATATGTCAGAGGCACTCATGTACAAATATTTTGGCGGCATTGATGAAGTGCTCGTGGAGGTGGTCGAAACATATTCAAAGTTTGACAAAGGCATTCGTCAGACGGTGCAGGCAAAGGATGCAACCTATGTGGAAAAACTGATCGATTATCTGGAAGCGTATGCAACCTATTATGATAACTATTATGCGATTTCCACATTGATGCTTCAGTATGAAGAACTGTTACATATCGTGGAGACGCGGGAGAGGATTGCATGGTGCATCACAGAACGTTTGGCATTTCTGGGAGACTTGTTTCAAAAAGCAATGGACGCCGGAGAAATCTCAGACGTCATTTCGGCGCCTGTGTTGGCAAACAATGTAACGGGTATGGCGATGAGTCATATATTGGAACGCAGAATTTCTTATCACAAGAAGTCGTTCAAGGAAGAATATATGGATAATATTCAGAAATGGATGCAGTTACTTCAGATAAAAAAATAAGCGTGAGAATAGGATTGGGAGGCAGTTTATGAAAGTATTAGTAGCAGAGGACGATTTGGCAAGTGGAAAATTTATGCAGAAGCTGTTGTCAAAGTATGGCGAAGTCGTACTGGCAAGAGATGGAATCGCGGCCGTGGATGAATTTGTAAATGCGGTCAGCACGAACGAACGGTTCGATCTGATCTGTATGGATATTATGATGCCAAAGATTGATGGATATAAGGCGCTGGCGTCTATCCGGGATGCGGAGCGGAAGCTTGGCACACCAAGAGACAAGCGCTGTAAGGTCATTATGATCAGTGCACTTGATGAAGGGTTTGATGCAAGTTATGCGAGTGATGATTATGAGGAGTACATGTGTAAACCGATTGATATCATGAAGTTTGACAGCCTGATTCGCAAGCTTGAGATCATCTAGGTAAAAACAAATGGATTTATTTGATTATATGAGAGAGACAAACATGAAGAAGGGCGAATCCCCGCTTGCAAAGCGGCTTCGGCCGACTTCATTGGACGAGGTAGTTGGGCAGGAGCACATTCTTGGAAAGGATAAGCTGTTGTACCGTGTGATACAGGCAGATAAGCTCAGCTCGATTATCTTATATGGTCCACCAGGGACGGGGAAGACAACGCTTGCGATGGTGATTGCCAATACGACGAGCGCGGTATTTAAGGAACTGAATGCGACGACTGCCGGGAAGAAGGATATCGAGGCAGTGGTGAAGGAATCAAAAGATAATCTCGGAATGTATGGCAAGAAGACGATTCTTTTTGTGGACGAGATTCATCGGTTTAACAAAGCGCAGCAGGATTATCTTCTCCCGTTTGTAGAGGATGGAACAGTAATACTGATAGGCGCGACAACGGAGAACCCTTATTTTGAAGTGAATTCTGCGTTAATATCGCGCTCTTCTATTTTTCAGTTAAAACCGTTATCGAAGGAGAACATCAAGACGTTGATCCGGCGTGCAGTGACCGATACCGAAAAGGGTATGGGAAGCTATGACGCGGAGATTACGGAGGAGGCAGTTGATTTTCTGGCAGATATGTCGGAGGGCGATGCGAGACATGCACTGAATGCAGTTGAGCTTGGCATCCTGTCGACCGAGCGGAATCCGGAGACGGGGAAGATTGTGATAGATCTTCCTGTGGCGGAGGAGTGCATTCAGCGGCGCTCCATACGATATGATAAAGACGGAGATAACCACTATGACATTATTTCCGCGTTTATAAAAAGCATGCGTGGTTCCGATCCGGATGCCGCCGTGTATTATCTGGCAAAGATGTTATACGCAGGGGAGAGCGTGACATTTATCGCCAGAAGAATTATGATTTGTGCCAGTGAGGATGTCGGCAACGCAGACCCGCAGGCAATACAGGTGGCAACCGCATGTGCACAGGCAGTGGAACGTGTTGGTATGCCAGAGGCGCAGATCATATTGGCGCAGGCGGCAACCTATGTGGCATGTGCACCGAAGAGCAATGCGGTAGTCAATGCGATTTTCGATGCGATGCAGGCAGTGAAAGAGGTTGGAAACTGTCAGGTGCCGGTCTATCTCCGGGATGCGCATTATTCCGGGGCGGAAAAGCTTGGCAACGTTGGATACAAGTATGCACATGACTATGAGAATCATTATGTGGAGCAGCAGTATCTGCCGGATCAGTTAGTAGGGAGAACATTCTATAAACCGGGGAATCTCGGATATGAAAAGCATATACAGGATTGGTTTCACCTGATAAAAAAAGAAAAGTAAGAGGTATGGGAATGAAGAAAAAGGGAATCATCATTTTAATTGTAGTACTGCTTGTTCTTGCAGGCGCAGCCGGAGCAATTTATTATGTTCTGCATAATAAAAAGGCGTCAAACGAAGAGTTGGTATATGCCACAAAGATATCCGACTTAAATGGAGGATATGACCTGACAGAAAGCCGCTATATGGGAACGGTCGAGTCACAGGAGGTCAAGGGTGTAAACCGTGACAGTGACAAGAAGGTCAAGGAATTGTATGTGAAGGAAGAAGATGAAGTCAAGGCAGGTGACGTACTGTTTGAGTACGATACCGAGTCCATGGAGTTACAGCTTCGTCAGTTGGAGCTGGAGCTTACAAGCATCAACAATAACATTGCGACACTGAACCAGCAGATCGCATCGCTTACGGCAGAGAAGGCGGCGGCACCAGCGGAGGAGCAGTTAAGCTACAGCGCACAGATCCAGAATCTGCAGGCACAGGTCAATCAGGCCAACTATGATGCAAGTGCAAAGCAGCTGGAGATTGATCGTCAGAAGCTCTCTATGGAGAATACAAAGGTTGTTGCTCCGATGGATGGTATTATCAAGACAATCAATGAGAACAATTCGACAAGCAGCTCGGATGATGATAGCAGCAATAGTAATTCGGATAATGGTTCAGATTCGACAAGCAACGCGTATATCACAATTATGGCAAAGGGCGATTACCGAATCAAGGCAACCGCAAGCGAACTGACAGTCCGCAGTATGTCAGAGGGACAGAGCATGATCGTTCGTTCCAGAGTCGATGATTCGACATGGACTGGTACAGTGACAAAGATCGATCTGGAACATCCGGATAACGGAAATAATGATGGTTATTATATGGGATCGAGCGGAACAACTGCAACGAAGTATCCATTTTATATCAGCCTGGACAGCACGGATGGTCTGATGCTCGGTCAGCATGTCTATGTGGAAACAGACTATGGACAGGGTGACGTGAAGGAAGGTCTGTGGCTGGATGAATATTATATCATGCAGGAGGACGATGGTGCCTATGTATGGGCAGAAAATGCAAAGGGATACATCGAGAAGCGTAAAATAGAACTTGGTGAGTATGATGAGAATATGATGCGGTATCAGATTCTGTCTGGTCTGACGGAGGATGATTATATTGCATATCCAGAGGATCGTGTCAAGGAAGGTATGAAGGTCACACATAACTATGAGGATGTTATGATCGATGATACAGGGGATGATGGAGTCATCGATGACGGTTCTTATGATGACGGCGCTTATGACGATGGTTCTTATGATGATGGAAGTATCGATGATGGATATACAGATGATGGCTATATCGATGGTTACACGGATGATGGTATTTTAGATGATGGCAGCATAAATAATATTGATGATGGTGCGAATATGGACGGTATTGATGGATCCGTGGAAGAAGCTGCACCACAGGATGAATCTGCGCCAGACAGCGATAGCGAGGTGGTGCAATAGTGTTACTGGAATTGAAAAATATCTATAAGAATTATATTCAGGGCACGATGGAAGTGCCTGTACTGAAAGATATCAATCTCTGTGTAGAAGAAGGGGAGTATGTGGCGATTATGGGTCCGTCGGGTTCTGGTAAGTCCACGCTGATGAATATCATCGGATGTATTGATAAGCCAACTTCAGGAACCTATCTGCTTGATGATGTGGAGATTGAGAAGTGCAAAGATAAAGAACTTTCCGAAGTGCGCAACCAGAAGATCGGATTCGTATTTCAGAATTTTAATTTGCTGCCAAGACAGAGTGCACTTGACAATGTAGCGCTTCCGTTACAGTATGCGAAGGTGCCGATCAAGAAACGGAAACAAAAGGCAAAAGAAATGCTGGAGATGGTTGATCTGGCGGATCGTGTCAGCTTCAAGCCAACACAGCTTTCCGGTGGACAGAAACAGCGTGTGGCGATTGCACGTGCGATGGTGGCAGATCCGAAGATTCTGCTTGCCGACGAGCCGACGGGAGCACTTGATTCCAAATCAGGTTTACAGGTGATGGAGCTGTTTGACACACTGCATAAGCAGGGAGTGACGATTATTATGATTACGCACTCTGACGAGATTGCGTCTTATGCAGATCGAGTTGTAAAAATCATTGATGGTGAGCTGTATGAGGGAGATGCCCAGCCGGTGACCGGAGGTGATGAGCATGAATAAGGCAAAGAAAATAATTATTATCGTTCTTTCCTGCGTAGTTGTGCTCGGTGGTATTTATTTTGCACTCCGCACCTTGAAGCAGAAGAATCAGAATAGCAAGACTGCAGGCGTCTATGCGGTCAGCGATATTGGATATGACGCTTCGGATATGTGGGATAACAGTACATTGAGTGGAAATGTGACTGTGAATTCTGAGCAGAAGGTCTATGTAGGAAAGACACAGTCCGTATCGGAGATCAAGGTAACGGAAGGTCAGAGCGTGAAAGCAGGCGATGTGTTGCTTGTGTATGATACAACTGCCAACGACTTACAGTTAGAACTGCAAAGATCGGAACTGGAGTTATCCCGCGTGTCGATTATTGATGCACAGCGTGAACTCGAGAAGTTAAAAGCAACTACACCATTAGAGGATATTCCGACAACAGAGGCACCGGCGACTCCGGTTGCAACAGGTTCAGATGCGCCACAGCCGGATCCGGATACGGATCCAGATGCAGATACTCCTCCGACAAGAGAGGAATTGAAAAATCAGATTGCTCAGAAAGAGCAGGAAATCAAAACGATGCAGACGCAGTATGAGATTGCACAGGTCAAGCTTCAGATGGAAGAGATGCAGAACGCAACCGGTGAAGTACTGGCGAATTTCGATGGCGTGGTAAAGAGCGTGATAACTGCGGATGAAGCAGCTTCGAGCGGTGATCCGGTTCTTGTTGTCAGTGCGGCAGATGGATATCTGGTCGAAAGCCAAATTGGTGAGCTTGCAATGTCAACGGTCAAGGTTGGTGATACCGTATCGATGTATTGCTATGATACCGGTATGAATTATGAAGGTACGATCACAGAGATTTCTACGTTCCCGGCGGATGGATATACGAATTACAATGGCAAGGTGGAAACCTATTATCCAATCAAGATTGCGTTAACTGATTCCACGGATGTCAGTCAGAATATGTATATGGAGATTACTTTGAATTCGGGCGCGGAAGATACGAGTGGTGGATTTTATCTGTCAAAAGCGTTTATGAAGCAGGAAGGAAGCAACTATTATGTGATGAAAGATGTCGATGGTAAGCTTCAGAAGACCTATATCAAGGTAGGAAACAAGACATCCGGTGATTCCGTGCTGGTGCTCGGCGGTTTGACGATGCAGGATTATATTGCATTCCCATATCTCGATGAGGCAGTGGAAGGCGTAAAGACTGTAAAGAAGTCGACGGATGATCTGTATAATTGATAAGAAAGGAAATCAGTCTATGTTAGAAAATATAAGATTATCGTTCCAAGGTATTTGGGCACATAAGATGCGTTCCCTTCTTACCATGCTTGGTATTATTATTGGTATTGCGGCAATTATTGCGATTGTATCAACAATCAAGGGAACCAGTGAGCAGATCAAAGAGAATCTGGTCGGCTCTGGAAATAATATTGTAAATGTAAAATTGTATCAGGGTGAATGGACCTATACATCCGGTGATTCTTCTACACCAGAGAATATGCCAATGGTCACAGATGATATAAAAAATGAGATTCTGGCAGTGGATGAGGTAACGGCTGTTGCATCTTATCGGTATGGCGCACTTTATGAAGGTATCAACAGCGGAACAAAGGATCTGGGCAATGCACCGGTTTATGGTGTAGATAAGGATTATTTCCGTGTGATGGGATATACCGTGCAGACCGGGCGACTGTTTGAGGATCAGGACTGGACGAATTATACCAAGGGCGTAATTCTGGATACCGTTGCAGCGAATACATTGTTTGCAAGTGAGAATCCGATCGGTAAGACCATGGAGATCAAGGGCGAGCCGTTTATTATTGTCGGTGTTGTTGAACAGATTGATGGGTTTACTCCGAAGGTTACCAATATGAATGACTGGTATACCTACTATGGAAATACATCCTCCGGTCAGGTGTTTATCACAGATGTCAACTGGCCTTTGATCTTCTCGTTTGATGAGCCATATAACTTGGTTGTGAAGCCGGCGGGTACAGATGCCATGACAAATGCAGGAAAGAAAACGGCGGATATCATGAATTCCTATATGCCAGCCACAAGCAGTGAGAATGTTTCGGAAGGCGGAACGGATGAAGATAGCAGCAGCTCTTCATTTAAGTATAAGAGTGAAGATCTTCTGGAGACTGCGAAGGCAATGCAGGAGGTCAGTGCATCGACAAGCCAGCAGCTCATATGGATTGCAAGTATTTCTCTTTTGGTAGGTGGTATCGGCGTTATGAATATCATGCTGGTATCTGTGACAGAACGTACGAGAGAGATAGGTCTGAAGAAAGCGTTAGGAGCTAGAAAATCAGTGATTTTGATGCAGTTCCTGACAGAGGCAGCTGTGCTTACAAGCATGGGTGGTATCATCGGAGTTGGCGCTGGCGTGGGACTTGCATATCTGATTTCTGATGTTGCATCAGTTCCGGTTGCAATCAGCGGAGCAGCGATTGCAATCTCAGTAATCTTCTCTATGGTGATTGGAATTGTGTTTGGATTTATTCCTTCGGTCAAGGCATCGAACCTGAATCCAATCGATGCACTTCGATATGAATAAACAAAACGCTGCGGCGATGGAGAGAGTATGGAAGAAGAAAAAAAGACAGAAACATATGAACAAAGTATACGCAGACGTCCTGTCTTACGTGTGATGGCGTGGGTGGGACTGGTCGTGATCTTTGCACTGATTGTATTGGTGATCGTGACCGGCGTGACAGGCAGCAAATATTTTATGCCGAGTCTTGCGCTGATGATCATAGTGCCGATACTCATTTATGTGGCGCTTTGGCTGGGGAAGGTTCTGCAAAATCACAGAAAGAATCGGTCTTGAAAAATAAAGGCTGGTTTGCTATACTAGATTGGATGAAAAAATGAAAGGGAAACACAGGATAACACTGTGTAGGTACGGTTATGAGTTTATTAACAGAATGGCGTGAGCATGCATATAGTCTTGATGACAGAACTCCAGAAGGAAAGGAGTTTTGGCTTGATTACTTCCAGAGAGAAAAGGCAATCTATGAGAAGATTCTTGAGAATCCGGTTGAGATCGAGGGCGGTACAGTCAAAGAACTGGCTGAGAAGTACGATATGAGTATTGAGCTGATGATCGGATTTCTGGATGGTATCGAGGACAGTCTGATCGTGCCAAACAAGGTCGATGAGCTGGAAGAAGATTCACAGGTAGCGCTTGGTTATGATCCAGAGAAGCTTTATATGAACATGGTAGACTGCAACGCAGAGTGGTTGTATACACTTCCACAGTGGGATAAGATCCTGACTCCTGAGAGAAGAAAGGAACTGTACAAGATCCAGAAGTCTTCCAAGACAATCGTAAAGCCGCCAAAGGTTGGACGTAACGATCCATGTCCTTGCGGAAGCGGAAAGAAGTATAAGAAGTGCTGTGGAGCGAATGCATAATATGAAATTAAACGAGGCACAATCCAAGGCGGTTTCGCATGTGGATGGACCTATGATGGTGATTGCAGGACCGGGCTCCGGGAAGACAACTGTAATTACAAAACGAATCAAGTATCTGATAGAATCTGCGGGTGTTTCACCCGCAGATATTCTTGTTATAACCTTTACACGGGCAGCCGCAGGGGAGATGCAGCAACGCTTTCGTGCGATGACACCCGGAAAGGAATATCCGGTTCGATTTGGAACCTTTCATTCCATATTTTATTGGATTTTAAAAACTGCATATGGGCAATCCATGCTGCGTGTGATTTCCGAGGAAGAAAAGCGGGGGATCATCGAGCAGATTTTACATACGATGGAGCTGAGCTACGAGAACAAGGAAGAGATTGTAAGCAGTATTGTTTCACAGGTAAGCCTTGTCAAATGCGACATGATGGATGTGGAAAATTATTACAGTAAGGATATGCCAGAACATGCATTCCGGGAATTGTACCGACGGCTGGATGCAGAGTTAAAACGCAGGAAGCTGATCGATTTTGACGATATGATGGTACTTTGCTATGAACTATTAACAGCGCGACCGGATATTTTGGATAAATGTAGAAGTTTGTTTCCATATATCATGGTAGATGAGTTTCAGGACAGCAACCGGATTCAGTATGAGATTTTTCGGATGCTGGCAAATCCACGGCAAAATGCATGTATCGTCGGAGACGATGACCAGTCCGTCTATGGATTCCGGGGCGCAAGACCAGAGATCATGCAGCAGTTTCGCAAGGATTTTTCAAGTTGTGAGATTGTGTACCTCGGAGAAAATTACCGCTCCGATTACCGGATCGTGCAGGCGGCAACGCAGGTAATTGAGAAGAACCAGACGCGATATAAGAAGCAGTTAAAAGCAGTTTCAAAAGAACCTGGGATTGTACAGATGCATACCGTGAAGGATGAGGCGGAGGAAAACGAGTGTATCATACGGCGTATTCGGGAACAGTATCAGGCTGGAATTGCATATGAAAAACAAGCGGTGCTGTACCGGACAAATTTACAGCCGCGTCGGCTTGCCTATAAGCTTAATCAATATAATATCCCATATACGTTGAGTGATGCATTGCCGAATCTGTTTGACCATTTTGCAGTGCGGTATGTGCTGGATTATATGCGGATTGCGATGGGCGATACCTCGCGGGCGACATTTTTAAGAATTATAAATAAACCGTCGCGCTATATCAGCCGGGACGCCTTGCTTGAAGATCCGGTTGATTATGATAAGCTGCGGTTTCGGCTCCGCAATAAGGAGTCCGTCGTCGAGAATCTGGATAAGATGATGGCAGATGTAAAGATGCTTCGGAAGCTGCGCCCGTATCCGGCACTCAATTTCATACGGAATTTTATCGGTTATGACACGTATATTAAGGATTACGCGGAATACCGCCAGCTTGATGCATCGGAGATGTATGAGGTTTTAGATGAATTTGGATATATGATTAAAGATATGGAAAGCTACGCGGAGCTTTTTACATTTATAGATGAATACAAAGAGCAGCTTGCGAGACAGCAGGAGAAGAACCGGATGCGGAAGGGTGTCAATCTTATGACGATGCACAGTGCGAAGGGATTGGAATTTGACACGGTGTACATTCTCGATGCAGTGGAAGAGATTACGCCGTATAAAAAGGCAAAAACGGCAGCGGAACTCGAAGAGGAACGGCGGATGTTTTATGTGGCGATGACGCGGGCAAGACATGCGCTGCATATCTATGTACCGAGAACAATCGCAGGAAAGGCAAAAGATAAGAGCCGGTTTGTGGAGGATATTACATGGCAAAAGGAATCTTAAAAAAGGGAAAACTGGTTATGGTGCTTGCGGCGATTGGAAGCTGTCTGTGCCTGATTGGCTGTGCAGCAAAGGAAGATGCAACCGAAGCGGTAAATTATGCATCGGAGGATTCTTCCCTGACGTATGCAGTACATACGGAACTGGACGGACATGCGATAGAACTTCCGCAATTTACATCGACGCATGACAGTGCGGTGATCGAAGAATTGAATCAGGACATCATGGATGGACCGGGGGCAATTTATGAGAAAGACAAAGATGGAAAAGAGATCATCCCGGAGATCCGCACAACGGAATATAGCACGAATCAGTATTTACAAGTGGTTGTACGCTATGTCGAGTATCCGCTCGTCGGCGGCTATGGAGATATTGCAAGCTACAATTATGACCGGATTCAGGATAAGAAAATTACGCTCACAGATGCACTTGTGAAGAAAGAAACGACGCTCGATGATGTGCGGCAGATGGTAATTGACAGTTGTTTACGGATGAAAAAACTGTCAGACAAAGAAACATCCATCTACGGTGTGACAGTAGATGGATTTTCATTGGATGCAAATGATAATTGTACATTTTATGGAAATGTCAATCTGTGTCTGAACGGAACGACGCAGTGGTCATACATTTACAGCTTCCAGTTTGAAACACAGACAGTGGAAATCTATGACCTTACAGAATAGAGAAGCTTACATATCTTCGTAGGCTTCGTTATCTAAAAGCTCGTCGAACGCATCGGCAACGATCTCGTATTCCTCTTCGGAATCGATCATGCCAAGTTCGACGTCGTCGCCTTCCTTCTCTGTGTAACGGTAGAGGAAGACGTCGTCTTCTTCGTAGCCTTCTATGACTTTGTCCGGAAGCAATGCGATATACTGCTGACCTTCGACTGGGAAGATGGCAATGACACTGCAATGAAGCTCTGTGCCATCATCTAACACCATGTCTACATAGTCATCGTCGTCGGTATTATCGGTTGAAAATGATCTGTTTTTATCGTCCATAGTATGAATCTCCTTTACATTTTTTTGATTTTGTATTGAAAAAGAAAAATCCTTGTCTATAATAGTTTAAGGGAATTTGTATCATAGGTCAACTATAAAATAAGGGAAAGAGAAAAAGGAAAGAAACGTGAAACAAGTATTACAATATTTCAAGAATTACAAATGGAAAGCAATTTTAGCACCATTATTCAAGATGTTAGAAGCGGCCTTTGAGCTTTTGGTACCGCTCGTTATGGCGGCAATCATTGATAATGGTATTGCAGGAAATGACAAGCCATATATTTATAAGATGGCATTTGTCATGGTTGGACTCGGCGTAATTGGACTTGGATGTTCCATCACAGCGCAGTATTTTTCAGCGAAGACGGCAATGGGAATCGGAAAGGAAATCCGGTATGATCTGTTCAAGCATATCGAGACACTTTCCTATACAGAGATCGATAAGCTCGGTAGTGCGACACTTATCACGCGTATGACGAGTGATGTCAATCAGGTACAGACAGGAATCAATATGTTCCTGCGTCTGTTTATGCGCTCCCCGTTTATTGTGTTCGGTGCAACGATCATGGCATTTACGGTCAATGCGAAGGCGTCGCGTGTGTTCTTCATTACGCTTCCGGTTCTGATTGTGATCGTATTTGGAATTATGCTTGTTTCGATTCCTTTGTATAAGAAAGTACAGAGCAAGCTTGACACAGTGACATTGAAATCCAGAGAGAATCTGTCCGGTGTGCGTGTCATCCGTGCATTTAATCAGGAGAAGAAGGAAAAGGAAGAGTTTGCTGAGGTAACGGAAGCATTGACGAGGGGACAGCTGTTCGTCGGAAAGATTTCTTCTTTCTTAAATCCACTGACCTACGCAGTCATTAACCTGTCGATTGTAGCCCTGATCTGGGGCGGTGCAAAGCAGGTAGATCTCGGTATTTTAAAGCAGGGACAAGTATATGCGCTTGTAAACTACATGTCACAGATTCTGATTGAGCTTGTGAAGCTTGCAAATCTGATTATTACAGAGACAAAGGCAGTTGCCTGTGCGAACCGTCTCGGTGCGATCTTCGAGACGACAAGCAGCCAGATATATGAGACTGCACCCGTGGAACCAGCCGGCGGTACAGCGATTCCGAAGGTGGAGTTTGTCGATGCAGGTCTCACGTATGCGGATGCAAAGGAAACTTCCATCGAGGGACTTTCCCTGAAGGTGAAACGTGGCGAAACGATCGGTATTATCGGTGGTACAGGCTCCGGTAAATCGACTCTTGTGAATCTGATTCCTCGTTTCTATGACTGCACACAGGGCAGTATTAAAATCGATGGTGTGGATGTAATGGAATATCCAAAAGAGCAGTTGATAGAAAAAATCGGTGTCGTTCCACAGAAGGCAGTGCTGTTCTCCGGAACGATCGCGGATAATATCCGCTGGGGCAAGGAAGATGCAACGAACGAGGAAATCGAGGAAGCACTTTCTATCGCACAGGCGGAGGATTTTGTGCAACAGAAGGATGGAGGAATCGGGTTTATGCTGAACCAGGGTGGTAAGAACCTGTCCGGTGGACAGAAGCAGAGACTGACGATCGCGCGTGCGCTTGTGAAGAAGCCGGAGATCCTGATTCTTGATGACAGTTCTTCCGCACTTGACTATGCGACGGATGCCGCTCTCCGGAAAGCAATCAAGGAGAAGACCGATCACACGACGGTATTCCTCGTATCGCAGCGTGCATCCTCCATCATGTATGCTGATAAGATCGTCGTTTTGGACGATGGTAAGATCGCAGGGATAGGCGATCATGATACACTGATGAAGAATTGCCCGGTATATCAGGAGATCTACGCATCCCAGAACAAGGAGGTGAAGGCAGATGTCTAAGGATAAGAAAAAGAAGCTGCAGGGCTTTGATAAAGCTGTGTTGAAGCGTGTATTGACACACATCAAGAAATACCGTATTCTGGTCATCCTTTCGTTTGTCTGTGCAATGATCACCGTTGCCTCAACCTTGTATGCACCGATTCTGACCGGTGATGCAATCGACTTGATCGTCGGAAAAGGTCTGGTTGACTTCGATGGAATCAAGGACATCATCTATACATTTGTGATGGTAACCGTTGTGACAGTGCTTTCACAGTGGTTTATGAATATTATTAACAACCATATCACATATTCCGTTGTGCGGGATATCCGTATCGAAGTATTTAATCATATGGAGGAGCTTCCGCTTTCCTATATTGATTCGCACAAGCATGGCGATATCGTGAGCCGTATCGTGTCGGATATCGACCAGTTTGCAGACGGACTTCTGATGGGATTTACACAGCTGTTCACCGGAATCGTAACGATTCTTGCAACGCTTGGATTTATGATAGCTGTAAATGTACCGATCGCGTTGGTTGTAATTGTATTGACGCCACTTTCCCTGTTTGTAGCATCGTTTATTGCGAAGCGTACCTATCATCTGTTCCACCGGCAGTCAGAGACACGTGGTGAGATCACAGCACTGGTCGACGAGATGGTCGGACAGCAGAAGATCGTGCAGGCATTTGGCTATGAGGATGATGCACTCGATCGCTTCGAGGAGATCAATAATCGTCTGGAGAAGGACAGCATGTCAGCAACGTTTTATTCGTCACTGGTCAATCCATGTACAAGATTTCTCAACAACCTTGTATATGCGGCAGTCGGTATCATCGGTGCGGTTTCCGTGATTTCGACCGGATTTACTGTTGGACAGCTTACCTGCTTCTTAAGCTACGCAAACCAGTATACGAAACCATTTAACGAGATATCGAATGTCATTACCGAGCTTCAGAATGCGATGGCATGTGCCGGACGTGTATTTGAGCTTTTAGATGAGACGCCGCAGGTACCGGAGAAGGAGCAGGCCCATGTATTAACGGATACGAAGGGTGCAATCGAGATTAAGGGCGTGAATTTCTCCTATGTAAAGGATAAGACGCTCATCACGAACCTGAATCTCTCTGTAAAGCCGGGTATGCGTGTGGCAATCGTTGGACCGACCGGATGCGGAAAGAGTACACTTATCAATCTGCTGATGCGGTTTTACGATGTGGATACCGGATCTATTTCGGTTGACGGTACAGATATCCGTGACATGACGAGAGACAGCCTGCGAGAAAACTATGGTATGGTATTGCAGGAGACATGGTTAAAGAGTGGTACGATTCGTGAGAATATTGCATACGGAAAGCCGGATGCTACCGATGAGGAGATCGTACAGGCAGCGAAGCTTGCACATTCTGACAGCTTCATCCGCCGTCTGCCACAGGGCTATGACACGGTGATCGCTGAGGATGGCGGCAATCTTTCACAGGGTCAGAAACAGCTTTTGTGTATCACACGGGTGATGCTGTTATTGCCGCCGATGCTTATATTAGATGAGGCGACTTCTTCCATTGATACACGTACGGAGATCCGGATCCAGAAGGCATTTAACCGTATGATGCAGGGCAGAACGAGCTTTATTGTTGCACACAGATTGTCAACAATCCGCGAGGCAGATGTAATCTTAGTTATGAAGGATGGAAATATCATCGAGAAGGGAAACCACGACCAGCTTATGGCACAGAATGGCTTCTACACGAATCTGTACAATTCACAGTTTGCACACTAAGCTTTTGCTTGACAAACCGCGGATTGCATGACATATTTGAAAAAGAAAAATGGAACGATCGCAGGAGGAACAAACAGGTATGAAGATTTTTAATACACTCACCAGACATAAGGATGAATTTCATCCGATCAACGAGGGCAAGGTAGGTATCTATGTCTGTGGACCAACCGTATATGACTATATTCACATCGGAAATGCAAGACCGATGATCGTGTTTGATACATTGCGCAGATATTTTGAGTACAAGGGCTATGAAGTAAACTATGTGTCAAACTTTACCGATGTCGATGACAAGATCATCAAGCGCGCGAATGAAGAAGGTGTGGATGCGTCTGTGATTTCCGAGCGCTACATCGCAGAGTGCAAGAAGGATATGGCAGCGCTTCATGTAGAAGAAGCAACGACACATCCGCAGGCAACGAAGGAAATCCCGGATATGATCGCGATGGTAGAGACGCTGATTGAGAAGGGCTATGCATACGAAGTAAATGGAACCGTATATTTCCGTACGAGAAAGTTCTCTGATTATGGTAAGCTTTCTAAGAAGAATATTGACGATCTGCGTGCCGGAAACCGTGAACTTCTTGTTTCCGGTGAGGATGAGAAGGAAGATCCGCTTGATTTTGTACTCTGGAAGCCGAAGAAGGAAGGCGAGCCATCATGGCCATCTCCTTGGGGCGATGGAAGACCAGGCTGGCATCTGGAGTGTTCGGTTATGTCGAAGAAGTATATTGGCGATGTCATTGATATTCATGCCGGTGGAGAGGATTTGATCTTCCCACATCATGAGAATGAGATCGCGCAGAGTGAGGCAGCCAATGATACAGAGTTTGCACGGTACTGGATGCACAATGGATTTTTGAAGATTAACAACGAGAAGATGTCCAAGTCACTTGGAAACTTCTTCACGGTAAGAGAGATTGGAGAAAAGTACGATCTGCAGGTCATCCGCTTCTTCATGCTTTCCGCACATTACAGAAGTCCGCTTAATTTCTCATCAGAGCTTGTGGAAAGCTCTAAGAACGGACTGGACAGAATCCGCACATCAGCATCAAAGGTAGAGGAAGCAATCAACAACAGTACAGTTGCAGATATGACCGAGGCAGAGACAAAGCTGGCAGAGGAGATTCCAGCGTTTGTGAAACGCTATGAAGATGCGATGGAAGATGACTTAAATACAGCCGATGCGATTTCTGTTATCTTTGAGCTTGTAAAATTTGCAAACACAAATGTCGAGGCTGGTGTAACAAGCAAGGCATTTGCGCAGAAGATCTATGATACGATGAAACAGCTGATGGATATTCTTGGTATTGATATCAAGGAGCAGGAGATGCTTTTAGACGAGGAGATCGAGAATCTGATCGAGGAACGTCAGGCAGCCAGAAAGGCAAAGAACTTTGCGAGAGCGGATGAAATCCGTGATCTGCTCACAGAGAAGGGAATCATTCTGGAGGATACCAGAGAAGGTGTAAGATGGAAGAGAGCGTAAAGACCGAACAGGTAAATGCATATCAGTACTCGCCACTTGCGCTTGCGTATATGGGTGACAGTATATTGGATCTGCTTGTGAAGAAATATTTTGTCACACATTCCAATATGCAGCCGCATAAGTATCATGTGGAGGTCAGCAAGATCGTTAAGGCGGTGAATCAGGCAGATTATATCGATCAGATCATGGAAGAACTGTCAGAGGATGAGCTGGATGTCTACAAGCGTGGCAGAAATACGAATACTCATTCCAAGGCGAAGAATGCCACGATGGGACAGTACCGCAAAGCAACGGGATTAGAAGCCCTGTATGGATATCTGTATCTGAAAGGGGATATGGAACGACTGCAGTATTTTGTGAATGGTATGATTAAACAGTATCTCGCGGGCAAAGAACAGTAAAGGAAAACAAAATGAGTGAGAATAAGAATATTATAAATGAACAGGAACCGCAGGACGACCATATGATTGAAGGCAGAAATGCGGTGTTAGAGGCGTTTCGTGCCGGAAAAACAATCGACAAGCTGTATATTCAGGATGGTCTGCGCGATGGCGTGATTTCATCCATCTTACGTGATGCGAAGAAAAAAGATGTGATCGTAAATTTTGTGAGCAAGGAAAAGCTTGATCAGATGTCTCCAGACCGGAAGCATCAGGGTGTGATGGCAATTACAGCGGCATTTTCATATGCGGAAGTGGATGATATCTTAGAAAAAGCAAAGGAAAAGGGCGAGGATCCGTTTATCTTTATTTTAGATGAGATTGAGGATCCGCATAACTTAGGTGCGATTATCCGTACTGCAAATCTGTGTGGGGCACATGGCGTGATCATTCCGAAGCGCCGGGCAGTCGGACTGACTGCAACGGTAGTCAAGGCTTCGGCAGGTGCAATCCACTATACACCAGTTGCCAAGGTGACAAATATTGCCAAGACAATCGAAGAACTAAAGGAAAAAGGCCTATGGTTTGCCTGCGCTGATATGGGCGGTGAGGTGATGTACCGGGCGAACCTGACCGGACCGATCGGTCTTGTGATCGGAAACGAAGGAAGCGGTGTGAGCCGCCTTGTCAAAGAAAAATGTGATTATGTTGTATCGATCCCGATGAAGGGCGATATAGATTCATTGAATGCATCCGTGGCAGCCGGCGTGCTTGCCTATGAGGTTGTGCGGCAGAGAATGCAGTAAAAATACGGAGAAGAAGCGTTGGATTATACAAAGATGGACGACAATCAAATACTTGCGCTTGGACGGGCTGGTGAGGATGAGGCAACAGAGTTCCTGTTGCAAAAGTATGGATATCTGGTCAAACGGGAAGTGCGTACAGTCTATCTGATCGGCGCGGAAACCGAGGATCTGGCGCAGGAGGGGATGATTGGGCTTTTTAAGGCAATCCGGGATTACAGCCCGGACAAGGCAGCCAGCTTTTCCACCTTTGCCAGTGTCTGTATCCGCAGACAGATTCAGAATGCAATCACAAACTCGAACCGCAAGAAGCATGTGCCGTTAAATTCCTATGTATCGTTGTATATGAACAGCGAGGAGGGTGACAACTTCATGCTGGAGGAACGTCTTTCCACAAGCCGGGAAGAAGACCCGGAGAAGCTATTGATTGCACGCGAACAGATCGAAGATCGGAATGCTCGTATCAAAAAAGAGCTTAGCAAGCTTGAACAGCAGGTGTTAAAACTGTATTTGCAGGGACTTTCCTACGAGGAGATCGCAGAACAGCTCGGAAAGACAGAGAAGTCGATTGACAATGCATTGCAGCGTATCCGTGGGAAATTATCAAGGAAATAGAATTAGACAAAAAAAGAAACTTCCTTACAAAGGAAGTTCTTTTTTTATAAGCTGGTAACGGGAATCGAACCCGTGACCTCCGCACTACCAATGCGACGCTCTACCGACTGAGCCATACCAGCTTGCTTTGTATAAAGCACAACAGAGATAATACTTTATTATTGGTTTTCTGTCAAGAGGGAATGTTGAAAACAAAAATTCAGAAAATTCTGTGAAAAATCACAAAAAAAGCCAAAAAATTACTGCAACCATCAATATATTGTGTTATACTACCCTTGTATAACTAGGCTCAAATTCAGAAAAGGTGTGGTTTGATGACAAAAAAACGATGGATAGCAACGGTAGTGGCAATCTGCATGGTTGTTCTGCTTTTTCAATATATACCCGTTTTGCATGCGTCAGCAGCAACGGAAGGTTCTATAAAATCTGGTGTAACTGGGGTTTATTTTCGTGAGACACCCGGTGGTACGCCGATAAAAGATTCCAATGGAAATACAATTTATTTAAATGGTGGACAGGCACTGACGATACAGGATACATCCAATTCCAGCTGGTATAAGGTAACGCTCACCTATAATGGGGGCAGCTATACTGGATATGTGAGTTCCCAATACGTGGTGGCTGGTGCAGCACCGACGCCTTCGACACCGAGTGGGGATGCTGATTTTGAGGCAAAGCTTTCGGCGCAGGGGTTCCCGGACAGCTATAAGCCTTATTTGCGCGCTATCCATGAGAAATACCCAAACTGGGAATTTCGGGCGGTTCAGACCGGAGTGGATTGGAATACACTTGTAGCTAATGAGGTATCCAAATCCGGACAGGTCAAGAATCTGATCTATGGAACAAGCTCGTATCCGCATTATAACTGGAGATCGACGACAATCGGTTATAACATTGCAACGGACACATGGAGTTCCTTCGATGGAAAGACATGGTTTGCGGCATCGGATGAACTGGTTGCTTATTATATGGACCCACGTACATACTTGTATGAAAATTATATTTTTGCATTTGAGAGCCTGTCTTATCAGCAGGGCGTACAGAATGAGACTGGTGTGGAAGCGATTTTGAAGGGGACCTTTATGTCGCAGACAAAACCGGCAGGTGACAGCCGCACCTATGCACAGATCATTATGGAGGCAGCGGCACAGTCCGGTGTCAGCCCATATCATATTGCGAGCCGTATCCGTCTGGAGATGGGTTCTAAGATTGGAACTGCATGTTCTGGAACGAATTCCTCATATCCGGGCATTTATAACTTCTACAACATTGGAGCATTTGACACGCCAAATGGCAATGCAGCGGTAAAGGGCTTGCAATGGGCGGCCGGAAGCGGTTCATATGGACGTCCGTGGAACACCGCAGCAAAGTCTATCATTGGCGGTGCACAGTATCTCGGTGCATCGTATATCAATGTCAGACAGAATACGTTATATACACAGAAATTTAACGTGACAAACAAGAGCAGTCTGTTCAGTCATCAGTACATGACGAATATCCAGTCACCGGCAACGGAGTGTCTGACAAGCTACAATGCATATAAAAACAATAATCTGCTCAATTCTTCGATGATGTTTGAGATTCCGGTTTATTCCAGCCTGCCGTCACAGGCAGTTTCAAAACCTGCGGATTCCGGAAATCCCAATAATTGGCTCAAAACGCTTTCCATTGCGGGATACGGACTGACACCGTCCTATGCGGTGAACAATACGACGGATTATTCTCTGATCGTGTCCGCTTCCGTAGATAAGATCAATATCACAGCGACACCGGTGAATAAGAATGCACGTGTGAGCGGCGCAGGAACGGTGAGTCTGTCACAGGGAACAAACGTGATCAGCCTTGTGGTAACGGCGCAGAGTGGTGCGACCAGAACCTATAAATTAACAGTCGTGCGGGGCACGGCAACGAACAACCCGACGACACCGTCTGCGGGTGGCAAGAAGGGCGACCTGAACGGTGATGGCAAGATCACGGCTTTGGATATTGTCAAGCTGCAGCGTCTGATCGTTGGTCTGGACGCGTTAAACAGTGATGTGCTTGCAATCGCGGATATCAATGGAGATGGAAAAGTAACCGCGTTGGATATCGTCAAGATACAGCGGCATATTGTTGGATTGGAGACAATCCAGTAACATACATGAGAAACGACAGGAAAAAGCAGGAGGACTATCATGAAACAATTTTTGAAACGTGGACTGGCAATTTTAACGGCATTCATTTTATGCCTGCAATTTGGAAAGATTGATGCACAGGCGGCAAATGTAGTGATTGCATTGAGCGCAAGCACCGTGAGCGTGGGAAATAACGTTACTGCAACGATATCCGTCAGTGGCTCGGATATTTCCGCATACACGATCTATGTGTCCTACAATTCGAGCGTGCTGCAATATAATTCCGCAAGTGGAAGCGCCATCGTCAATGGCGGCGGCGGAACGGTAACGGCAAGTGGAACCTCTGCGGGTTCGTTTTCGATTTCCTTTACAGCCATTGCAAATGGTAGCGGAAGTATCACAACAAGCGGAAGTGATGTTTATGATATCAACGGCAATGCCATATCAATCTCCCATGCAGGTGCAACGGTAACGGTTGCAACCGCATCGAACAATGGAGATACCAATAATGGAAATGCAACAACAGAGGCCGGAGAGACAACTGAGACGACAGAGGATGATGGCAGATCGGCAGATTGCGATCTGGCAAGTCTGCAGGTATCTCCGGGTACATTGACACCTGCATTTTCCGCAGACCGTACGACATACTCGTTACAGGTGGATGAGGATGTTACAAGTGTGGTTGTCAGTGCATCTGCTGCAGATGGCAACGCGACAACAAGTGTCTCTGGTGCCAATTCAATCCAGAAAGGAAAGAACACTGTACGGGTAACCGTTACTGCGGAAAATGGTGCGGTTAAGGTTTATACGATCAATGTACAGGCGGGCGAGGATGTCGGAGATCCGGTTGCGACGATCGATGGAAAAGAATATTCATTTGTGATGAACGAGGATGGTCTGGAAGCACCGGAAGGCTTTACTGCCGGTACGACAACTTATAAGGACTGGGATGTACTTTCTTACGAGTCCCCAAATAAGAAGATCACAGTGGTATGTCTGAAAGACGAGGATGGCGAGAACCACTGGTTTATTATGGATGCGGAAAAGGATGTATTTACTCCATATCAGGAGTATTCTTCTCAGTATAACCGTTATATTATAACTGCAGTTCCAGATGGTGTTGCAATTCCGGATGGATTTAAGGAGACGACTTTGAAGATTGGAGACAATTCGGTCGTTGCTTATCAGTCTGATGATATTGCAGATAAGGATTTGTATCTTGTTTATGCGATCAATGTTGAGGGCGAGGAAGGCTTTTATGAGTACGATGCAAAGGAACAGGCATTTTTACGCTATGTACCGATGATCGTGTCAGAGGAAGTACTGGTTCCGGCAACCCCGACTGTGGCAACGCCAAGTGCACCGGTGGAAGTTCCGACAGAGAAGAGTCCGTTCACAAATCCACTTGTGATTGGAATTATGGTTGGAGCTGCTGTGATTATCGTAATTCTGGTCGTATGTCTTGTAATCTTTGCAGGACGGATCAATAAGCAGAACAAAGAGATGCTGGATGCGGAAGATATGATCGCCCAGCTTGCCAATGCAAATAAAGATGTGAATCCAGAGCTTTTGCAGAAACTTGGATTGGATAAGCCAGAGGTTTCCGAGGAGTTGGAAGCACCGCAGGCAGAAACGGCGGATGAGAAACTGGCAGATGCCGTAATCGATGGAAGTACAGGCAGTGAGATTCCAACGGTACAGGAAGCAGAGAAGCTGGCAGATCCATCCGATCTGGAGCAGACATCCGAGATTCCGAAGGTAGACAGCTCGATTCTTACACCAGAGGTAAATGCACTGGTAGAGGAAGTCAATCGTGATTTCCAGACAAGCATGGGTGGTGGCGAAGCCTATGTGGAGAAATCAGAAAAAGAACTCGCGCACGAGGATTATGAGAAGCGTTCCATGGAAATCAATAACAAGATCATGACAAATTATGATTCCCAGATGGACAGCGTATTTGCAGATGGTACACAAAACAGCGCGGCACCGGATGCGTCTGCACCGACAGACACGAAAGAGTAAATTGACGAAATGCATATACAATGCTATGATAGAGAAATACTAGAAAAAAAGGAGTACGTCCATGGAAGGTGAAGCAACAGTTTCAAAGAATTTTATTGAACAGGAGATAGATAAAGATCTGGCAGAAGGAAGATATACAGAGGTTGTAACCCGTTTTCCACCAGAACCAAACGGATATCTGCATATCGGACATGCCAAATCAATTCTGTTAAACTATGGTCTTGCCAAGGAGTATGGCGGAACATTCCATTTCCGGTTTGATGATACGAACCCGACAAAGGAAAAGACAGAATATGTGCAATCCATCATTGATGATATCAAGTGGCTGGGCGCTGATTATGGAGATAAGATTTATTTCGCATCGAATTATTTTGATGCAATGTACGAAGCAGCAATCAAGCTGATCAAGAAAGGAAAAGCCTATGTCTGCGATCTGTCTGCAGACGAGATCCGCGAGTATCGTGGAACACTGAAGGAACCGGGCAAGAACAGCCCATACCGTGACAGAAGCGTAGAGGAAAACCTGAAATTATTTGAGGGTATGAAGAACGGAGAATATCCGGATGGAAGCAAGGTATTGCGTGCGAAGATTGATATGGCAAGTCCGAATATCAATATGCGTGATCCGGTTATCTATCGTATTGCACGTATGACACATCACAATACCGGTGATAAGTGGTGCATCTATCCGATGTATGATTTTGCACATCCGATCGAGGATGCCGAGGAGGGAATTACCCATTCTATCTGTACATTGGAGTTTGAGGATCACAGACCACTCTATGACTGGGTTGTACGGGAACTGGAATACAAGAACCCACCGAGACAGATTGAGTTCTCCAAGCTGTATCTGACCAATGTTGTGACTGGAAAGCGTTATATCAAGAAGCTGGTAGAAGATGGCATCGTAGATGGCTGGGATGATCCAAGACTGGTTTCAATTGCTGCACTTCGGAGACGTGGATTTACAAGAGAATCCATCAAGATGTTTATGGAGCTGGTTGGTGTATCAAAGTCACAGAGCTCTGCGGATTATGCAATGCTTGAGTATTGTATCCGTGAGGACCTGCGTCTGAAGGCAAACCGTATGATGGCGGTATTAGATCCAATCAAGCTCATTATTGATAACTATCCGGAAGGTCAGGTCGAATATTTTGATATCGATAACAATCAGGAGGATGAATCTGCTGGCAAGCGTCAGGTTGCATTCTCAAGAGAGTTATATATTGAACGCGAAGACTTTATGGAGGAGCCGCCGAAGAAGTATTTTCGGTTGTTCCCTGGAAATGAAGTGCGCTTAAAGGGTGCTTATTTCGTAAAGTGCGTGGATTACAAGAAGGATGAAAATGGAGTTGTAACGGAGATCCACTGTACCTATGATCCGGAGACCAGAAGTGGTTCCGGTTTTGAGGGCAGAAAGGTCAAAGGAACAATCCACTGGGTATCTGCAGAAAGTGCAGTGGATGCAGAGGTTCGTCTGTACGAGAATATTGTGGATGAAGAAAAGGGAAAACTCAATGAAGATGGTACCCTGAACTACAATCCAAATTCTTTGACAGTTTTAAAGAATTGTAAGCTTGAGGCAGCATTGGGAGAGGCTGTCAAGGGTGATAAGTTCCAGTTCCTGCGTCATGGATATTTCTGTGTGGACGAGAAAGATACGACAGAAGATCATTTGGTATTTAACCGGATTGTCTCATTAAAGAGTTCATACAAGCCGGGCAAATAAGAGAAGTAACAGGGGTGTTAGGCAGAGGAGGATTGAGATGGGCATTTTTTCCACAATCGGAAATCTTGGCCTTGGTGATTTTGACGAATCAAAGATATTAGATAATGATTCCGGAGCAGCCGCACGCCGCGGGGCAGCGGAACAAAAGGAGACAAAGTCACCGGAGGAGCTGGAGAAAGAAGCACTGTTTGATAAGACTTATGAATGCCCGATTTGTAATCTGACATTTAAGACGAAATGCGTGCGAGCTGGAAAGGTCCGGCTGGAAAGCAAAGATACGGATCTTCGACCGATTTATAATCATATAGATCCAATCAAGTATGATGTGATTACCTGCGAGAAGTGTGGATATTCTGCGCTTGGCAGATATTTTGGCAAGCTGATGAACCGGCAGATCCGGGATATCAGCGAACAGATCGGTTCGAAGTTCAATGGTATAGAGCCAGCAATCCAGAAGGATATCTTTACATATGATGACGCGATCACGCGCTACCAGTTGGCGCTGATCACAGCAATGGTGAAAAAAGCGAAAAACAGTGAACGGGCATATACCTGTCTGAAATATGCATGGGTACTGCGTGGAAAACGGCAGTATCTGGCAGCGAGACCGGAAGGTATCACACTGGAGGAAAATCGCTCCCTGTATATGGATGAAAGAGAATGTTTAAAAAATGCGTATGAGGGATTTTTGAAAGCAATTTCATCAGAGACTTTCCCGATTGCGGGAATGGATGAAAATACACTGAATTATCTACTTGCAGATCTGGCACGCAGGCTTGGAAAGAACGAAGATGCACTTCGCCTGCTGTCAATGGTGATTACTTCGCGGTCGGCATCTTCCCGTATGAAGGATGAGGCGCTGAGGCTGAAGGATATGATTCGAGAGAGTATTAAGAACAATAAATGAGATGGAGCATAATCTGTAATAACAGATTGATTTAGTATGGATGCAAATAATATTATGACAGGCATTCCTTTGCACGTGTATGAACCAGAAGAGGAAGATTACAGTGTTTATATTGTGTTGTCCAAGACACAGACACTTCCGTCACGTGTGATCAAGCTATGGACGCGGGAGCCATATGCGCATACATCACTGGCGATGGATGTGGAACTAAAGGAAATGTATAGCTTCGCAAGAAAGCACTTACATAATCCGTTTGACTGCGGATTTATCAATGAGGATATCACGACGGGGGTATTTGGGCGTGATGTCCAGACAACATGCAGAATCGGGAGACTGCGTGTGACCAAACAACAGTATGAAAAGATCATGGAAATACTGGAACAATTTAAGAGTGAAAAAGTATTTTATCGATATAATTATCTTGGAATTTTAGGTGTGATGTGCCAGAGATCGGTGGAACGGCGATACAATTATTTCTGTTCACAGTTTGTGTCGTATGTTCTGCGTAAGGCGGGAATTTCACTGATTATGAAGAAACCGGGATTGACCTGCCCGCGTGATTTTCGGATGTGTGATGATCTGGAAATCATCTATGAAGGGAAATTACGTAATTACAGGAATTATCTGAAACTGTATTTCCTGCGGGATGCAGAGACAGGAGATTATATTGTAAACTAAGTAAAGAGAGCACAACGGGATCGCTGTGCTCTCTTTTGCGCAATAAGATGGGAAATTTCCGTCTGAATGAGATACAAGAAAAGGGAGGAACAAAAAATGGAAGAACAGTTGTATACGATTCCGGTGAATGACGCATTTACGACGGACTGTGAATGTCCAATCTGCGAGATGAACCGGCAATTGGAGCGGAATGCAATCGATTACACGATGGGACCAAGCTATATGGAGGATGATAACCGTGCGATGACAGACGAGCAGGGCTTTTGTGCGCACCATGTACGGATGCTTTATGCAGAGAAGAACCGGCTGGGGCTTGCCTTGATGTTAAAGACACATACGGATAAGACAATCCGGGATCTGAAAGCGCTCAGTACAGGGAAACCAGTTGTATCGGGAGGACTTTTTAAGAAGCAGGCAAGCTCTTCGGTCAGTGATTATATCAAACGGCTGGAGGATTCGTGTTTCATCTGTAACCGGATGAAAGAGACGTCCATGCGGTATATTGATACGATCTTTCATCTGTGGAAGAAGGAGCCGGAGTTCCGTAAGAAGTTTGCAAACTGCAAGGGCTTTTGTACCTATCATTATGGAATCCTGTATGATGAGGGCAGTGTGAAGCTTCCGAAGGATGCCTATGCGGAGTTTCAGGAGATTTTGAACAAGACATATTTTGCGGGTATGGAGCGTGTAAATGGTGATATCGGCTGGTTTATTGATAAGTTTGATTACCGGTTTAAGGACGAGCCGTGGAAGAATGCGAAGGATTCGCTGCCACGGGGCATCATCAAGACGAACCATACGATCATAGAATCCTAACGGAATAGCATAAAAACAGGATAGGAATCATACATTATATACAGGCTGTCCGGCAAATTGTGTCCATTTGGTTAAATTTACAAATTAGGGGTTGATTTTTTCAGAAAAATGAGTACAATAAGAATTATGTTAGCACTCAATCAATATGAGTGCTAAAAGTAAAAATTAGGAGGTCGGGTATATTATGAAGTTAACACCGTTAGGAGACAGAGTTGTATTAAAGCAGTCCGTTGCAGAAGAGACGACAAAATCAGGTATCGTTCTTCCAACACAGTCACAGGAAAAACCACAGTATGCAGAGGTCGTTGAAGTTGGCCCTGGCGCTGTCGTAGATGGCGAGAAGGTTCCAATGGAAGTCAAGGCTGGCGATAAAGTAATCTATTCAAGATATGCAGGAACAGAAGTAAAGCTTGGAGATGATGAGTACATCATTGTAAAGCAGGCAGATATTCTTGCAATCGTTCAGTAGCAGGTAAGGCAGTATGGGTACAAAGAAAGTATTGCCGTTATCATTAGAAGATGCGAAAAAAACTAGGAGGCGTAATACAATGGCAAAGGAAATTAAGTATGGAGCAGAAGCCAGAAAGGCTTTGGAAGCAGGCGTAAACCAGCTTGCAGATACAGTTAGCGTAACACTTGGACCAAAAGGAAGAAATGTAGTTCTTGCAAAGTCATTTGGTTCACCACTCATCACAAATGATGGTGTGACAATTGCAAAGGAGATTTCTCTGGAAGATCCATTTGAGGATATGGGTGCACAGATCGTAAAGGAAGTTGCAACCAAGACAAATGATGTTGCCGGTGATGGTACAACAACAGCAACCGTTCTGGCGCAGGCAATGATCAACGAAGGTATGAAGAACTTAGCAGCAGGAGCAAACCCAATCGTACTTCGTAAAGGTATGAAGAAGGCTTGTGATGCAGCCGTTGATGCAATCTCAGAGATGAGCGAGTCTATCAATGGTAAGGAGCAGATCGCAAGAGTAGCTTCGATCTCTGCTGGTGATGATGGTGTCGGCGAACTCGTTGCAGATGCAATGGAGAAGGTTTCCAAGGACGGCGTTATCACAATCGAAGAGTCTAAGACAATGAAGACTGAGCTTGACTTAGTAGAAGGTATGCAGTTTGACCGTGGTTATGTAAGTGCTTACATGGCAACGGATATGGAGAAGATGGTTGCAGAGCTGGATAACCCATATATCCTGATCACAGATAAGAAGATTTCAAACATTCAGGATATTCTTCCACTTCTGGAGCAGATCGTACAGGGTGGACAGAAGCTTTTGATCATCGCTGAGGATATCGAGGGCGAGGCTCTTACAACATTGATCGTAAATAAGCTGCGTGGTACATTCTCAGTCGTAGGTGTAAAGGCACCTGGCTATGGTGACAGAAGAAAAGAGATGCTGCAGGATATCGCAATCCTGACAGGTGGTACAGTGATCTCTGAGGAGCTTGGCTATGATTTGAAGGAGACAACTCTGGATCAGCTTGGACGTGCAAAGAGCGTCAAGGTTGCCAAGGAGAATACAGTTATCGTTGATGGTTGTGGTGCAAAGGCAGATATCGAGGCAAGAGTTAATGTGATTAAGGCACAGCTTGCTGAGACAACATCTGAGTTCGATAAGGAGAAACTGCAGGAGAGACTGGCAAAGCTTGCTGGTGGTGTCGCAGTTATCCGTGTTGGTGCTGCAACTGAGACAGAGATGAAGGAAGCAAAGCTTCGTCTGGAAGATGCTTTGAACGCTACAAGAGCAGCCGTAGAAGAGGGTATCATCGCAGGTGGTGGATCTGCATATATCCATGCTTCTAAGAAGCTGAATGCTCTGATCGATACATTGGAAGGTGACGAGAAGACTGGTGCAACAATCATTGCAAAGGCATTGACAGCTCCACTTGCTCATATCGCAGCCAATGCAGGTCTTGAAGGCGCAGTTATCATCAACAAGATCAAAGAGTCTGAGGTTGGTGTTGGATTTGATGCTTACAAGGAAGAGTATGTAAATATGATCGAAGCAGGTATTATCGATCCTGTAAAGGTAACAAGAACAGCATTGCAGAACGCAACATCTGTTGCTTCTACATTCCTTACAACAGAGTCTGTTGTTGCAGACATCAAGGAAGATGCTCCAGCTATGCCAGCAGGTGGCATGGGCGGCGGCATGGGAATGATGTAATAACCTGAGCAACGCAGAAATAGAAAAAGACAGCCATGCGTGGTTCTGCTCGCAGAAAACCACACATGGCTGTCTTTTTCTGTTTCTATGGTGCGAAGCACCATAGCCGGCAAGATGCGAAGCATCTTGCGGCTGATTGCTCAGGTAATTACAAGTAGCGTTGCTCAGCTTATTATTCTGTGCGTAGCACTACAGCCGGCAAGTCGCGAAGCGACTTGTGGCTGCGTGCTTAGGTTATTATATTTGCATCTTGCGGCTGATTGCTCAGGTAATCACAAGTAGCGCTGCTCAGTTTATCCCCACATCCCCAGAAACTTCCTTAACACCTCTGACTTCTCCCGGCTCTTCGGGTACACGAACCCGACAGTACGCTCCGCAACCGGGTGGGAGATCGGAAGCTCTAAGATCTGCCCGGAAGCCAGATAGTCCGTCGCAAACTCCCGTACGACACTGGCAACACCCATACCGATAGCTGCAAAATCAATGAGTAGATCCATATTATTTACTTCGAGGATCTGCTGTGGATGGATGCCTTCGGACTCCAGATAATCATCGATATGTGTACGGGTGATATTATTCTTCTCCAGCAACATGAGATTGGATTTCTCCAAAATATCTTTCATGGCAAACCCCGATTTATCTGCCGCAGACACAGGAGCTATCGGAGATAAATCGGGAACGTCCTCATCCAGATTTCCCATAATACCGGTCAGATTTCCGGCGAAGAGCCACGGGTTTGTCGGTTCCTGTGCAAACTCTTCCTGTTCCCGCAGGTGCAGGTTGGAGAGATACGTTTCATTTACGACGAAGATGTCATGAATCGTGCTGACATCCTGATATTCAAAACCGGCAGGAATATCCGTCTTGCAGATTAGTCCGATATCAATACGTCCGTCATTTAGAAGCTTCAGGGTGTTTACTGTGGAATGACAGTCGATGATAACCTTGATGTGTGGATTTTCCAAGATGAAGGTCTGCAGCTTGTCCAGTAAGATGTGCTTGCAAAGCGAGGTGCTGACACCGATCTTTAATTGTCCGATACCAAGCTCGTGGATATGCCGGATTTCATCCTCGCCTTGTGAGATATTTGAGAATGCTTTCTCGATATGGTTGTATAGAACCTGTCCCTCATCAGTCAGCGTCACACCCTTGGAAGAGCGCAGAAAGAGCTTCACATGCAGTCCGTCTTCAAGCTTGGAGATCGCCTTTGAGATCGCAGGCTGGCTGATAAACAGCATATCGGCGGCTTTGCTGATATTTCCGGTATTGGCAACCGTATAAAAAACTCTGTAATAATTCAGATTATCAAACATAATATCCCCTCGTTTCCTTATATAGCAATTCGCGTTTCAAAATTATATTCTTATTATCCTATAAATAGTAGTTTGATTAAATATATCATATCCAAACCATAACTACAAGTTATAAATAATATTCATATTATATATTGTAATTATAGAAAGAAATATGGTATGATTCTACTATTATAAGCAGAATCAGGAGGAAATGATTATGGGTATGACCATGACGCAGAAAATACTTGCGAAACATGCAGGTCTTGCAAGTGTGGAAGCAGGACAGTTGATTGAGGCAGGTTTGGATTTAGTGCTTGGTAACGATGTCACAACACCAGTTGCCATTCACGAGATGGAAAAGTTTAATAAGAAGGAAGTGTTTGATAAGAGCAAGATTGCACTTGTTATGGATCACTTTACACCGAATAAAGATATTAAGAGTGCAGAGCATTGCAAATGTGTACGTGAGTTTTCAGGCGAGAATGAGATCGTGAACTTCTTTGATGTCGGAGAGATGGGAATCGAGCATGCACTTCTTCCGGAAAAAGGACTGATCGTTGCAGGCGAGACATGTATCGGAGCCGATTCACATACATGTACTTACGGTGCCCTTGGTGCATTCTCCACAGGTGTCGGAAGTACAGATATGGCAGCCGGTATGGTGACAGGTAAGGCATGGTTCAAGGTGCCATCTGCAATCAAGTTTAATATCGTAGGCGAGAAAGCACCATATATCAGTGGTAAGGATGTAATCCTTCATATCATTGGTATGATCGGTGTAGATGGTGCACTCTATAAGTCTATGGAGTTTGTTGGTGAGGGTATCAAGAACCTGACAATGGACGACCGTTTCACAATTGCGAACATGGCAATCGAGGCAGGTGCAAAGAATGGTATCTTCCCAGTGGATGAGCAGACAGAAGCTTACATGAAGGAGCATTCGACAAAGGCATATACAAAGTACGAGGCAGACGCTGATGCAGTCTATGATGAGGAATATACGATTGATCTTTCAACCTTGAAGCCAACCGTTGCATTCCCACATCTTCCAGAGAATACAAAGACCATCGACGAAGTTGGCGATATCAAGATCAATCAGGTAGTCATCGGTTCCTGCACAAACGGAAGAATCTCTGATATGCGTATTGCAGCCGATATCATCAAGGGCAGACATGTGGCAAAGGGTGTGCGTGTCATCGTGATCCCTGGCACACAGGAGGTTTATTTACAGATGCTCGAGGAAGGTCTGACAAAGGCATTTATCGAGGCAGGTGCGATCGTATCAACTCCAACCTGTGGACCATGTCTGGGCGGACATATGGGTGTTATGGCAGCTGGCGAGAGAGCTGTATCCACAACCAACCGTAACTTCGTTGGACGTATGGGACACGTAGATTCAGAGGTATATCTGGCAAGCCCTGCAGTTGCAGCAGCTTCCGCGATTACAGGTAAGATCAGCAGCCCGGCAGAATTGGCATAAGGAGGAACAAAAATGAAAGCATACGGAACAGTACATAAATATGGTGACAATGTAGATACAGATGTAATCATTCCTGCAAGATATCTGAATTCCTCAGATCCTGCGGAGCTTGCAAAGAACTGTATGGAGGATATTGACAAGGACTTCGTAAAGCGTGTGAAGCCGGGCGATATCATGGTTGCAAATAAGAACTTTGGATGCGGCTCATCGAGAGAGCATGCACCAATTGCAATCAAGGCATCTGGTATCAGCTGCGTAATCGCTGAGACATTTGCAAGAATTTTCTATCGTAACGCAATTAACATCGGACTTCCAATTATCGAGTGTCCGGAAGCTGCCAAGGGAATCGAGGCAGGCGATATGGTAGAGGTTGATTTTGACAGTGGTATGATCTACAACAAGACAAAAGGAACCGAGTTCAAGGGACAGGCATTCCCTCCATTCATGCAGAAAATCATCAAAGAGGGCGGTTTGATCAACTATATCAATGCAAAAGAAAACTAATTTCATCTGGGAGGATAAAATATATGGGAGTTTGTAATAATTGTGGCAATCAGATTTCGGACGGACAGTTGACCTGTCCAGTCTGTGGAGCTTATACCGGTGCAGGCGCACAGGCAAACAATCAGACACCACAGCAGAACATGTACAACCAGCAGGGAATGTACAATCAGGCACCACAGCAGAACATGTATAACCAGCAGGGTATGTACAATCAGGCACCACAGCAGAACATGTACAACCAGCAGGACATGTACATTCAGACACCGCAGCAGCCACAGAAAGAGCTTGGAATGAAATGGTTTCATTTCGTAATTTATTTCCAGCTGTTTGTTTCCGCTCTTGTTGGATTGTGGAATGGATTCCAGCTTCTTACAGGCAGAATTTATGGTGAGAACACTGATCGGGTATATAGTTATTTTTCTGGCTTGAAGGGTGTGGATACGATTATTGGTATATGCTACATCGCGATTGCCATTTTCGCACTTGTCACACGATTTATGCTTGCGGATTTCAAGAAGTGCGGTCCTGCAATGTATATTGGCATGCAGGTAGCAGGTTTGATTATATCAATCGCATATATTGCGAGTGTTACAAGCATCGTGGATGGTCTTACAGAGTATATCGCAAGCTCCACCTATGGAACAATGGCTGTTTCTATCGTGATGCTGATCTGTAACATTGTATACTTTAAGAAGAGAAAGCATTTGTTCGACCGGTAAGAAACAGACAGGATAAATTATTATTTGGAGGATGAATCATGAATTGTAATATTGCAGTAATCAAGGGTGACGGTATCGGACCGGAGGTTGTCACACAGGCAATGAAGGTGTTAGATGCAGTCGGAGAAAAGTTTGGACATACATTTAATTATGAGCAGCTTCTGATGGGCGGATGCTCGATCGACGCATGTGGCGTTCCACTTACTGACGAAGCAGTCGCAAGAGCAAAGGCAAGCGATGCAGTATTGCTTGGTTCCATCGGCGGTAACACAAGCACATCACCTTGGTACAAGCTTCCACCAGAGAAGAGACCGGAAGCCGGACTTCTGAAGATCCGTAAGGAGTTGGGACTTTTTGCAAACTTAAGACCAGCCAATCTTTATGAGCAGTTAAAGGGTGCATGTCCTTTAAAGGAAGAGATTGCAGACCGTGGTTTCGATATGATGATCATGCGTGAGCTGACCGGTGGTCTTTACTTCGGTGCAAGAGAGACAAAAGAAGTCGATGGCGTAATGACAGCCGTTGATACACTGACTTACAACGAAAATGAGATCCGTCGTATCGCAATCAAGGGCTTTGATATCGCGATGAAGCGCCGCAAGAAGGTAACAAGTGTTGATAAGGCAAATGTGCTTGATTCTTCCAGACTCTGGAGAAAGATCGTGGAAGAGGTTGCAAAGGATTATCCGGAAGTAACATATGAGCATATGCTTGTTGATAACTGTGCAATGCAGCTTGTCAAAGATCCGGCACAGTTCGATGTTGTATTAACAGAGAATATGTTTGGTGACATCTTATCCGATGAGGCATCTATGATCACAGGTTCCATCGGTATGCTGGCATCTGCATCCTTGAACGAAACAAAATTCGGTATGTACGAGCCAAGTGGCGGTTCAGCTCCGGATATTGCCGGACAGGATAAGGCAAACCCGATCGCGACGATTCTTTCCGCAGCGATGATGCTCCGTTACACATTCGACCTCGACAAAGAGGCAGATGCGATCGAGAACGCAGTCAAGCAGGTACTGGTAGATGGCTTCCGTACATGCGATATCGTGTCCGAAGGCACAACCCTTGTCGGCTGTAACGAGATGGGCGACAAGATTGTAGAAAGAATCTAAGTGGTTAAGGAAGAATTAGTAGTTAATTAAGAGATAATACTTTGCCAGACAATTTCGAGGTAGTGAGATGGATGTAAAACATATATTTTGAATTTCATTCATGGATATATACGATATGTTTGGAACTTAGAAGTTCTTGATGTTCTGTAGTAAAAGAAGCAATGTTTGAACACGATGTTCAAACAAGCCGTCACTGAGCCATGGATGGCGAATTGACGGCGGTTGCGTATTATGAAACAATGTAGATCAGAACATCTAGCACTTCTTAGTTTCAATACATTGTATATAAGATGAATGGAATCGAAATATATGTTGCAGGTATGCAAATCTCGAAATTGTCTGAACAAATTGAAGAGAAAGGAAGACAAAAATGAAGAGTGATAATGTTAAAGTAGGCATGCAGCAGGCACCACACAGAAGCCTGTTCAACGCCCTTGGAATGACAGAAGAAGAAATGAAGAAACCATTGGTCGGTATCGTTTGTTCCTACAACGAGATCGTACCTGGACATATGAACCTGGATAAGATCGCACAGGCCGTGAAGCTTGGCGTGGCTGAAGCAGGCGGAACACCTGTGATGTTTCCGGCAATCGCTGTCTGCGACGGTATTGCCATGGGACATATCGGAATGAAGTATTCCCTTGTAACAAGAGACCTGATCGCAGATTCAACCGAGTGTATGGCAACTGCACATCAGTTTGATGCACTTGTTATGATCCCGAACTGCGATAAGAACGTACCGGGACTTCTGATGGCAGCAGCCAGAGTCAACGTACCAACCGTATTCGTATCCGGTGGTCCGATGCTTGCCGGTCATGTAAAGGGACATAAGACAAGCCTTTCATCTATGTTCGAGGCAGTTGGTTCTTATGCAGCAGGCAAGATGACAGAAGAGGATGTCAATGATTTCGAGTGCCATGCATGTCCAACTTGTGGATCATGCTCCGGCATGTATACTGCAAACTCTATGAACTGTCTGACAGAGGCACTTGGTATGGGACTTCCTGGAAATGGTACAATCCCGGCAGTATATTCTGAGAGACTGAAGCTTGCAAAGCGTGCCGGTTATGCTGTTATGGAGATGTACAAGAAGAATATCTGCCCAAGAGATATTATTACGAAGGATGCTATCATGAACGCATTGACAGTGGATATGGCACTTGGATGCTCTACTAACTCCATGCTTCATATCCCGGCAATCGCACATGAGATCGGATTTGACTTTGATATTTCCATGGCAAATGAAATCAGTGCGAAGACACCGAATCTCTGCCACTTAGCACCGGCAGGTCCGACATATATGGAGGACTTGAACGAGGCCGGCGGTGTATATGCCGTTATCAACCAGCTCTGTGAGGCAGGTCTGATCAATGAGGATTGTATGACAGTAACCGGCAAGACAATCGGAGAGGCTGTAAAGGGACATAAGAACCTGAATCCGGAAGTTATCCGTCCGATGGCAAATCCATACAGCTCAACCGGCGGACTTGCCGTATTGAAGGGAAATATCGCACCGGATGGTTCTGTTGTTAAGCGTTCTGCCGTTGTTCCGGAGATGCTGCAGCATGAAGGACCGGCACGTGTGTTTGAATGTGAGGAGGATGCAATTGCGGCTATCAAGGGTGGCAAGATCGTGGAAGGCGACGTTGTCGTTATCCGTTACGAGGGACCAAAGGGCGGTCCTGGTATGCGTGAGATGCTGAACCCGACATCTGCGATTGCGGGTATGGGGCTTGGCTCTTCGGTAGCACTGATTACAGATGGCCGTTTCTCAGGTGCAAGCCGTGGTGCTTCTATCGGACATATCTCACCGGAGGCAGCTGTTGGAGGCCCGATCGCTTTGATTGAAGAGGGTGATATCATCAGTATTGATATTGATGCATGTACGATCAATGTGAAGGTTTCCGACGAGGAGCTTGCAAAGCGGAAAGAAGCATGGACACCAAGAGAACCAAAGGTAACAACCGGATATCTGGCAAGATATGCAAAGATGGTAACATCCGGTAACCGCGGTGCAGTTTTGGAGTTGAAGTAAAATATATTGAATAATTCAAAACAATGTGCTATCCTATCAGATATTGGTTATCTGACAGGAAGAAAAAGGATAAATCAAGTTGTATGTAGATAAGGAGAAGTTTATGAAACAATTAACTGGATCAGAAATAGTGATTGAATGTCTGAAAGAACAGGGCGTTGACACAGTATTTGGATATCCGGGAGGAACGATCCTGAATGTCTATGATGCATTGTATAAGCATCAGGATGAGATTCACCATGTCCTGACATCCCATGAGCAGGGCGCAAGCCATGCAGCAGATGGATATGCAAGAGCTACCGGTAAGGTTGGCGTATGTATGGCAACTTCCGGTCCGGGTGCAACAAATCTTGTAACCGGTATTGCAACCGCATATATGGATTCAATTCCACTTGTTGCAATCACTGCAAACGTAGGTGTTTCTCTTCTTGGAAAGGACAGCTTTCAGGAGATTGATATTGCAGGTGTAGTTATGCCGATCACGAAGCATAGCTTTATTGTAAAGAATGTACATGAACTGGCAGATACAATCCGCCGTGCATTTAAAATCGCGCAGTCAGGCAGACCGGGCCCGGTTCTTGTCGATATTACAAAGGATGTTACTGCAAATGTTGCAGACTATGAGCCGAAGGCACCGGAGCCAATCGAGCGCGTGACAAAGACAATCCGTGCAGAGGATATCGACACAGCGATTAAGATGATCGAGAACTCGAAGAAGCCGATGATTCTTGTCGGTGGTGGTGTTGTTGCGGCAGATGCGTCCAAGGAACTGAAAAAATTTGCAGAGAAAATTGATGCAGTTGTCTGTGATACATTGATGGGTAAGGGTGCATTTCCGGGAACGGATGACCGTTACACGGGAATGATCGGTATGCATGGAACCAAGGTTTCAAACTTCGGTATCAATCAGGCAGACCTTGTGATTGTCATTGGTGCGAGATTCTCAGACCGTGTAACAGGTAATGCAAATAAGTTTGCAAATCAGGCAAAGATTTTACATATTGATATTGATGCTGCAGAGATCAATAAGAATGTGGAAGTTGATGCAAGTGTTGTCGGTGATGCCAAAGAAATACTGAAGATGATCTCTACCAGAATCAAGGCGTCTAAGAAACCGGAGTGGAGAGCACAGATTGATGCACTCAAAGAACAGTATCCGGATCATGCAGATATGAATGAATTCTCGGGACCGGCGATTATCAACAAGATCTATGAGCTGACAGAGGGCAATGCAACAATTACAACGGATGTAGGACAGCATCAGATGTGGGCAGCCCAGTATTATAAATTCAAAGAGCCAAGACAGCTTCTTACATCCGGTGGACTCGGAACAATGGGCTACGGCGTTGGTGCCTGTATCGGTGCCAAGTACGGACGTCCGGACCGTGTGGCAATCAACATTGCGGGAGACGGATGTTTCCGTATGAATATGAACGAGATCGCTACGGCAAGCCGTTATAATGTGCCGATCATCCAGGTTGTAATCAACAACCATGTGCTTGGTATGGTGCGTCAGTGGCAGACATTGTTCTACGATAAGCGTTATTCGAATACAATCTTAGATGATTCGGTTGACTTCGTGAAGGTAGCGGATGCACTTGGAGCGACCGGTTTCAGAGCTACAAATCTTCAGGAGTTTGAGGATGCCATGAAGCAGGCAATCGAGTTAAATAAGCCGGTTGTGATTGATTGTATCATCGGTAAGGATGATAAGGTATGGCCAATGGTTGCTGCAGGAGCAGCTTTGGAAACCTGTTTTGACCAGCAGGATTTAGATAATAAGTAGGAGGAAGAGGAAAAATGGCAAGAGTATTTAACTTTTCAGCAGGTCCTTCCGTATTACCGGAAGTAGTGTTGAAGCAGGCAGCAGATGAGATGCTGGATTACAAAGGTTCCGGCATGAGCGTAATGGAGATGAGTCATCGCTCGAAAGTGTACGATAACATCATCAAAGAAGCAGAAAAAGACCTTCGCGATCTGATGGATATTCCGGACAATTACAAGGTGCTGTTCCTGCAGGGCGGTGCATCACAGCAGTTTGCTGCAATCCCGATGAACCTGATGAAAAACGGTGTTGCTGACTATATCATTACCGGTCAGTGGGCAAAGAAGGCATGCGAAGAAGCAAAGAAGTACGGAAAGGTAAATGTCGTTGCATCATCGGCTGACAAGACCTTCAGCTATATTCCGGATTGCTCTGACCTTCCGATCTCCGAGGATGCAGATTATGTGTATATCTGCCATAACAATACAATTTACGGAACTACTTACAAGAAGCTTCCGAATACAAAGGGCAAGATCCTTGTAGCTGATATGTCTTCCGATATTCTGTCACAGCCAGTCAATGTATCTGATTACGGTCTGATTTACTTTGGCGTACAGAAGAACGTAGGACCGGCCGGTGTTGTTATTGTGATTATCCGTGAGGATCTGATCCGTGATGACGTTCCAACTTACTGCCCGACCATGCTGAAGTACAAGACACAGGCAGATAATGACAGCTTGTATAACACACCTCCATGCTACGGTATTTACATCTGTGGTCTGGTGTTCAAGTGGGTAAAGGAAATGGGTGGACTTTCTGCAATGAAGATCCATAATGAAAAGAAGGCAGCTATCCTGTATGATTTCCTGGATTCCTCTAAGATGTTCCGCGGAACAGTTGTGAAGGAAGACCGTTCCCTGATGAACGTTCCGTTCGTAACAGGCAACGAAGAGCTTGATGCCAAGTTCGTAAAGGAAGCAACAGCCGCAGGCTTTGTAAACCTGAAGGGACACAGAACAGTCGGCGGTATGCGTGCAAGTATCTACAACGCAATGCCAATCGAGGGTGTTGAGAAGTTAGTTGCATTCATGAAGGACTTCGAGGAGAAGAACTCATAATAAGGGAGAGAAGAAAATGGCTAAGATTAATTGCTTGAATCCGATCGCAGCCTGCGGTATGGATTTGTTCAATGATACATATGAAGTAGTAGACGATTTTGCAGCAGCAGACGCGGTACTTGTCAGAAGTGCAGCTATGCATGACTTAGAGCTTTCCGATAATCTGCTTGCAATCGCACGTGCCGGTGCGGGTGTCAACAACATCCCACTTGACAAGTGTGCAGAGAAAGGAATCGTAGTATTTAATACACCGGGCGCCAATGCAAACGGTGTAAAGGAACTTGTCATTGCAGGACTTTTGCTCGCATCCAGAGACCTGATGGGTGGTTATAACTGGGTAAAGGAGAATGCATCAGACGAGAATATCGCAAAGACAGTTGAGAAGCAGAAAAAACACTATGCCGGCTGCGAGATCATGGGTAAGAAGCTCGGCGTCATCGGTCTTGGTGCAATCGGCGCCAAGGTAGCGAACATCGGTTTCCGTCTTGGCATGGAAGTATATGGTTATGATCCATATGTGTCTGTCGATGCAGCATGGAGACTTTCCAGCCATGTAAAACACATCAAGAATGTAGAAGATATTTATAAAGAGTGTGATTACATTACTGTACATGTACCGGCGCTTGATTCTACGAAGGGCATGATCAATAAGGATGCATTTGCCATGATGAAGGATGGCGTGAAGATCCTGAACTTTGCAAGAGATATTCTTGTAAATGATGATGATATGATCGAGGCACTTGCAAGCGGAAAGGTTGCTAAGTATGTAACAGATTTCCCAAATGCAAAGATTGCCGGAGTTGATAACGTAATCACATTGCCACATCTTGGCGCATCCACAGAGGAATCTGAGGATAACTGTGCAGTGATGGCAGTGAAAGAAATCGTTGATTTTATCGAGAATGGTAATATCAAAAATTCCGTAAACTATCCGGCCTGCGATGCCGGCAAGTGTTCGGAAGCAGCAAGAGTTTGTGTATGTCACAAGAATATTCCGAATATGATCACGCAGTTTACTGGTGCATTTGCTTCCAAGGGCATCAATGTATCTGACATGGTAAGCAAGTCAAAGGGTGATTATGCTTACTCGGTATTTGATATTTCTGAGAAGGCAGATGAAGATACTGTAAAGTCTATTTCCAGTATCGATGGCGTATTGAAAGTACGTGTAATTCAGTAAACAGGAGTTGGAGGATAATAGAATGAGTGATAAGTTAAAGGTAGGTATTCTTGGTGCAACCGGTATGGTTGGACAGAGATTTATTTCACTTCTTGAGAACCATCCATGGTTTGAGGTTGTGACAGTGGCAGCCAGCCCACGTAGTGCAGGCAAGACTTACGAAGAGGCAGTTGGTGACCGTTGGAAGATGGATACACCGATGCCGGAAGCGGTTAAGAAGCTGGTCGTACACAATGTAAACGAAGTAGAAGAGGTTGCTTCTACCGTTGATTTTGTATTCAGTGCTGTTGATATGTCTAAGGACGAGATCAAAGCTATCGAGGATGCATACGCAAAGACAGAGACACCGGTTGTCTCTAACAACAGCGCGCACCGCTGGACACCGGACGTACCGATGGTAGTTCCGGAGATTAACCCGGAGCATATGAAGGTTATCGAGTTCCAGAAGAAGCGTCTTGGTACGACAAGAGGATTTGTAGCTGTAAAGCCGAACTGCTCGATCCAGTCTTATGCACCAGTGCTTACTGCATGGAAGGAATTCGAGCCATACGAGGTTGTTGCAACAACCTATCAGGCAATCTCAGGAGCAGGAAAGACATTCAAGGACTGGCCGGAAATGGTTGGAAATATCATCCCGTTTATCGGCGGCGAGGAAGAAAAATCCGAGAAGGAGCCACTTCGTATCTGGGGACATATTGATGAGGAGAAGGGTGAAATCGTTCCTGCGACAAGTCCGGTTATCACATGCCAGTGTATCCGTGTACCGGTATTGAACGGACATACAGCAGCTGTATTTGTAAAGTTCAAGAAAAATCCGACAAAGGAACAGCTGATCGAGAAGCTGGAGTCTTACAAGGGCGTTCCACAGGAGCTTGGACTTCCAAGTGCTCCAAAGCAGTTTATCCGTTATATGGAAGAGGATAACCGTCCACAGGTTACTCTGGATGTGGATTATGAGAATGGCATGGGCATCTCCGTTGGACGTATCCGTGAGGATTCTGTCTATGACTGGAAGTTCGTTGGACTTTCTCATAATACCGTTCGTGGTGCTGCCGGTGGTGCTGTATTATGTGCAGAGCTTCTCAAAGCACAGGGTTACATTACAAAGAAGTAATTTGCGCGATTGCGTAGCAGGTAAATAAAATTAAGAAAAAGGACAAACAGACATTTTTCATGACGAAACAGAATGGAAAAGCTTGTTTGTTCTTTTCTTTTGTGGTAAAATTGAAATAATTAGGTTCTTGTTGTATGCGTTGCATACAGAGGTAGAACATATAGAGAATTTTTATGTACATATATAGGAGGCACCAACCATGAAGAAATTGATTTTAGTAACTTCACCACCAGCCTGTGGCAAGACATTTATTTCCCGTAAGCTTGCAAAAGCACTTCCAAACTGCGTATATCTGGACAAGGATACCCTGATTGTATTGTCCAAGCAGATTTTCAAGGTGGCTGGCGAAGAGTACAATCGTTCATCTGATTTCTTCCAGAGAGAGATTCGTGATTATGAGTATTATGCAGTCCTTGATTTTGCATTTGAAGCATTGGAGTACAACGACACAGTTTTGATCAATGCCCCGTTCACAGAAGAGATCCGTGATAACGAATATCTTGACAATCTGCGTGCAAAATTAAAGGAAAAGGATGCAGAATTATTTGTAGTATGGGTACATACAGATGTTGAAGTATGCCACGAGCGTATGATCAAGCGTGCATCTGACCGTGATGCATGGAAGCTTGCACATTGGGATGAGTATATTGCAACACAGAATTTCAAGCAGCCGGACAATATTCCGGAGTTGTTTGTATTCAACAATTCTTCCGAGGAAGAGTATAAGAAGTCCATCGATGCGGCGGTAAAGGCAATTCGTGGATAAGCTGTCAGAATAGACAGAGCTGATAATTAGAGGAGAAGATACATGGCAATCATTAAACCATTTAAAGCGTATAGACCGAGAAGAGAAATTGTCAGTGAAGTGGCAGCGTTGCCATATGATGTATATAACCGGGAAGAAGCCAAAAAAGAAGTAGAAGGAAAACCGCTTTCCTTCCTCCGTATTGACCGGGCAGAGACCGCGTTTGATGACAGCGTGGATACCTATGCACCATGTGTGTATGAAAAGGCAAAGGAACTGTTGGACGATATGATCGGGCGCGGTGACTATGTGGAAGATAAAGTCCCGATGTATTATCTGTATGAGATTGTGATGGATGGAAGATCCCAGACCGGAATTGTGGCATGTGCATCCATTGAGGATTATGAGTCCGGTGTCATCATGAAGCATGAGAATACACGGGAAGATAAAGAGATTGACCGTATTACACATGTGGATACATGTGATGCACAGACAGGTCCGATCTTTCTTGCGTACCGGGCACAGGCTGCGATTGATGCAATTGTAACGAAGATTAAGGCGCGTCCGGCAGAGAACGATTTTGTCTCAGAGGATGGAATTACACATCGCGTATGGCTGGTAACAGATGCAGCGGATATTGCGGCAATTGAGCATGTATTTTCTGAGATGTCACAGATCTACATTGCAGATGGACACCATCGTGCAGCGTCAGCGGTCAAAGTTGGAATCAAACGCAGAAATGCAAATCCGAACCATACCGGAGAGGAAGAATACAATTATTTCCTGTCGGTTCTGTTTCCGCATGATCAGCTGAAAATCCTGCCATACAATCGTGTTGTACATGATTTGAATGGGTATACTGCGGATGCATTTATAGATGCGGTCAAGGCAGATTTCGAAGTAGAAGCGGTTACGGAAGCATATCAGCCGGAAGAAAAGGCAGCCTTTGGCATGTATCTAGATGGTATCTGGTATAAGTTGCGTGCAAAATCACATATACTATCTGAAGATCCGGTGGATGGACTTGATGTTTCAATTTTACAGGATCATCTCCTTGCACCGATTCTTGGAATTGAAAATCCGAGAACCGATAAAAGAATCGATTTTATCGGAGGAATCCGCGGTCTTGCGGAGTTGGAACGACGTGCAAACAGTGATATGAAGCTTGCATTTTCGATGTATCCGACATCAATTGAGGAGCTTTTTGCGGTTGCTGATGCAAAACGGTTGATGCCACCGAAGTCAACCTGGTTTGAACCAAAGCTAAGAAGTGGAATCTTCATTCATAAATTGTAGAGAGGAGACACATTTGACATGTCCAAAAGAAAAGCAATTTTTGCTATAAACTGGATGGAAGTCGATGCTTTGGTCCAGGGTATTCATAACAACCCGCATCATATTCTTGGTATGCATGAGTGTATCGATGATCTGTATATCAATGCATATCTGCCGGGGGCAAAGGTTGTGAATGCCATTGAGGTATCCACGAAGAAGAAGTACACGCTTGTATCGGAGCGTGTGCCGGGTTTTTTCTCTGTGGTTATAAAAGATAAGAAACCATTTGAATATAAATTGAACGTCCGGTTTGACAATGGTGACGAAGTGACATATTTTGATCCGTACGTGTTCGAACCGGTAATTGATCCGATTGATATCAGTTTGTTCAACGAGGGAAAACATTATAGCATCTATGAGAAGATGGGTGCACATCCAATGACCGTGGATGGTGTGGAAGGTGTACTGTTTGCTGTATGGGCACCGAATGCAGACCGAGTATCGGTGGTTGGTAATTTCAATAACTGGGATGGCAGACGGCATCCGATGCGGAAGTTGGATTATTCCGGTATTTATGAGTTGTTTATCCCGGGTAAGCTCGTTGGCGAGATATACAAGTATGAGATCAAGGCGAAGTCCGGACAGGTATTCATGAAGAGTGATCCATATGCGTTCAGCAGCGAGGTCCGTCCGGCAAATGCATCCCGTATCGTGGATATTTCCTATAAGTGGAAAGATACCGCATGGATGGAGAAGCGGGAGACGAAAGATACAGACGCACAGCCGATGGCAATCTATGAGATGCATCTTGGTTCCTGGAAGCGTCCGACCGATGGCAGAGAGTTTTTCAATTATCGCGATATTGCGAGCCTGCTTGCAGATTATCTGTTGATGATGAATTATAATTATGTCGAGTTGATGCCAATCATGGAGCATCCGTATGATCCGTCCTGGGGCTATCAGGTAACCGGATATTATGCACCGACCTCCCGTTATGGTTCACCGGCAGATTTTATGTATTTTGTTGATTATCTGCATAGCAAGGGAATCGGCGTGATCTTAGACTGGGTTCCGGCACATTTTCCGAAGGATGAGCATGGACTTGGCAGATTTGATGGCACAGCACTTTATGAGCATGAGGACCCTAAGCGTGGGGAACATCCACACTGGGGGACATATATATACAATTACGGACGCAATGAAGTCCGGAATTTCTTAGTTGCGAATGCTCTTTACTGGGCGGAGAAATATCATATTGATGGTATCCGGATTGACGCGGTCGCATCCATGTTGTATCTGGATTATGGACGTGGCGATGGTGAGTGGCTGCCGAACATCTATGGTGGCAATGAGAATCTCGAAGCGATTGATTTCATTAAGGAATTAAACAGCAAGATGCATGAACTGCACAAGGGAGTTATCATGATTGCGGAGGAGTCAACCGCATGGCCGATGATGACGCATCCGGTTGAGGCTGGCGGACTTGGATTTGATTACAAGTGGAATATGGGATGGATGAATGATTTCCTGAACTATATGAAGCTTGATCCGTTGTACCGCAAATATCATCACAACGATCTGACGTTCAGTATGGTATATGCATACAGCGAGAAATTTATTCTCGTACTTTCCCATGACGAGGTTGTTCATGAGAAAGGATCTATGATTGCGAAGATGCCGGGCGGATACGAAGACAAATTCTCGAATCTGCGTGTGGCATATGGGTATATGATGACGCATCCGGGCAAGAAGCTTTTGTTCATGGGACAGGAGATTGCGCAGTTTACGGAATTCAACGAGAATGCGGAAGTAGACTGGTCACTGTTCGAGTTTGATGCACATGTATTTATGCAGGGGTACGTTAAAGAGTTGAATGAACTTTACAAGACGGAACCTGCATTGTATGAGCTTGATTCTTCACCGGAAGGATTCACATGGATCAACTGTAATAGTGCAAATACAAGCCTTCTTTCTTATGTTAGAAAAGGTAAGAAGGAGAGCGATACGCTTTTGATCATCTGTAACTTCACACCGATGGAACACAAAGCATACAAGCTTGCTACTCCATCCGGCGGAAGATGGCAGGAGATTTTCTCCAGCGATAACAACCGTTATGGTGGCGAGGGCAGAAATAACAAGACAGTGAAACAGGCGAAGAAAGCAGAGTGTGACGGACAGGAACATTATATCTCCGTTACAGTACCACCACTTTCGATCAGCGTATTCAAGAAGAAAATTGGCAAATAATTAAGATGAAACGGGCTGTCCTTCGTGAGAAGGGCAGCCTGTGAAGTTTTATGGATAAATGAATATTTACTTATATGAACATAAAAAGGAGGGACTTGATTGGAAGACATCAAAGACATTGAATCGTCCAAGATTGAAGAGTATCTGAGCAAGCTTGGAGACTGGGCGTTAAATAAAGGGTTTCAGTTAGTACTTGCAATTATATGTATGTATATCGGCATGAAGCTGTCGAAGCTGATCGTGAAGATGATACGCAAATCCTTCAAGAAATCAAACATGGAGGAAAGTGTTGCATCTTTTCTGTTATCGCTGATTAAATTCACTTTTTATGCTATCGTATTTATCACGGCTGCATCTATTGTCGGATTTCAGGTGACATCGTTAGTTACGATTCTTGGTACTGCCAGTTTAGCAATCGGTCTTGCGCTACAGGGTAGTCTGGCAAACTTCGCAGGCGGTGTGCTGATCCTGATACTCAAGCCGTTCCGTGTCGGGGATTATATCATTGAGAACGACAAGCAGTGTGAAGGTACGGTCGTGTCGATCGACATTTTCTACACGAAGCTGCAGACATACGATAACCGGATCATTGTGATTCCGAACGGAAACATTACATCCCATTCGCTTGTCAATGTGACAGCAGCAGGAATAAGAAAACTGGATATCTCAATCGGCGTTGCGTATGATTCTGATCTGAAAAAGGTGAAGGATACGCTGTATCAGGTTGTGACGGAGAACCAGTATTATGATAAGACGAAGGAAGTCGATGTGTTCGTGGATTCCTTCGGGGACAGCAGCATCAAGATGGGTGTCCGCTGTATGGTTGCGACAGAGAACTACTGGAAGGCAAAATGGGAGATACAGGAAGCAATCAAATATGCATTTGATGCGCAGGGAATCGAGATTCCGTTTGACCAGATGGAAGTGACTTTGAAGAATAAGGATGTATAGCATATGGAAAAAATAATAGAAATGTGCTATTATATAAAGTTGACAAAAATAGAAATAATTTTTAGGAGGCAATAGAGATGACAAAGATTGATATTCTTTCAGGATTTTTAGGTGCAGGCAAGACAACATTGATTAAGAAACTGATTGCCGAGGCATATCAGGGTGAGAAGCTTGTATTGATCGAGAATGAATTTGGTGAGATCGGTATTGATGGCGGTTTCATGAAGGATGCAGGTGTGGAAGTCACAGAGATGAATTCCGGTTGTATCTGCTGTTCCCTTGTTGGAGATTTTGGTACAGCATTGAAGAAGGTAATCGTGGATTATGCACCAGATCGTGTAATCATCGAGCCATCCGGTGTTGGTAAGCTGTCAGATGTTATGAAGGCAGTTGAAGATGCAAAGCAGGATGCGGATGTTGTAATCAACAGTGCAACAACCGTTGTTGATGTGGCAAAGTGCAAGATGTATATGAAGAACTTCGGTGAGTTCTTCAACAACCAGGTAGAAAGTGCTGGAACGATTGTACTTTCCCGTACACAGAATGTACCGGAGAAGAAGGTAAACGATACAGTTGCTATGCTGCGTGAGCATAACAAGGATGCAGCCATTATCACAACACCTTGGGATGACATCGACGGTAAGGTAATCTTGGATGCGATGGAACATGCAAATACGCTCGATAAGCTGATCAAAGAGGCAGTTGAGATTGCAAGAAAGCATGAGGAAGAGCATCATCACCACGATCACGATCATGACCATGAGGAGCATGAACATCATCATGATCACGAGCATGAGGAGCATGAACATCATCATGATCACGAGCATGAGGAACACGAGCATCATCATGATCACGACCATCACGAGCATGGACCTGGATGTACATGTGGCTGCCACGACCATGACCACCATCATGATCATCATGCAGATGAGGTATTTACAAGCTGGGGCAAGGAGACTGCTAAGAAGTTTGCAGATGCCGATATGGAACAGATCCTGAAGACACTGGCTGACAACGCAGACGAATATGGTATCATCCTGCGTGCCAAGGGTATTGTTCCAAATACGGACGGCGAGTGGATTCACTTCGACCTGACACCGGGCGAATATGAGATCCGTAAGGGCGCAGCTGATTACACAGGTAAGCTTTGTGTCATCGGAAGCAATCTGAAGGAAGATAAGCTGGCAGAGTTGTTCGGGGTTGCATAATCCCGGCACTTTGCGTAAAGGATAGAGAAGAAAGGAAATAGAGTATGGGACCAACAAAGGAAGTAGAAGAGATTCCGGTATATATGTTTATGGGCTTTCTGGAAAGCGGAAAGACAACCTTTGCGAACGAAACTCTGATTGACCGTGGATTTACAGAAGGCGAACCGACCCTTCTGCTTGTCTGCGAAGAGGGAATCGAGGAGTACGATGAGGAGTATCTGAAGAGTCAGAATATCTTCGTGGAATATCTGGAGGAATCCAACTTAAATACCGAATATCTGCTTGACCTGCAGGATAAGTATAAGCCGACCCGTGTGATGATCGAGTATAACGGTACATGGAAGATGGATAAGCTGTTTTCCATCCGCGTGCCAAAGGGCTGGACAATCGTACAGGTAATCACATTTGTCGATGCATCCACCTTTGATGTATATGTAGCAAATATGAAAGCGATGATGATGGAACAGTTATCGAGCGCAGATATGATCATCTTCAACCGATGCGATGAGAATACAAAGCGTGCGGAGTACCGCCGGAGCATTCGTGCGGTAAATCGTCGTGCGCAGGTGATCTTCGAGAACAAGGATGGCGCAGCCGATGTCGGTGATGAGGAGTTAGATCTGCCATATGAGATCGACAAGCCAAGTATCACACTCGAGGATGAAGATTATGGTATCTTCTATATTGATGCCTGCGACAATCCGGACAAATACGTCGGAAAGCAGATCACATTTAAGGCGATGGTACACAAGCCGAAAAGCTACAAGGCAAACGAATTCGTACCAGGTAGATTTGCGATGACCTGCTGTGCCGAAGATGTCGCATTTATCGGATTTAAGTGCTATTCCGATCTGGCAAAGCATCTGAAGGACAGACAGTGGGTAACAGTTACGGGAACCATTGACAAAGAATTTTATCCGGAGTTTGAGGGCGAAGGACCTGTGATCCGTGCCACGAAGATCGAACCGGCCAAACCAGCCGAAGAAGAACTTGTATATTTCAACTAATTAAGGAGAATTAGAAAGGAGGAACCGCGATGGTTCTATCATGTGAAGATGTATCCCTTGGATACGAAGGAAAACCAGTGGTTGAACATCTGAATTTCCGTCTCGAACAAGGAGATTATCTCTGCATCCTTGGAGAAAACGGTTCCGGAAAAAGTACTCTGATGAAAGCGATTCTGGGACTGAAAAGTCCTATGCAGGGAATGCTTGTCAGAGGCGAAGATTTGAAAGCAAATGAAATTGGATATCTGCCACAGCAGACTGTGACACAACGCGATTTTCCTGCATCCGTGCAGGAAATCGTTTTGTCAGGGTTCTTGTCGAAACGTGGCATGCGTCCATTCTATAACAAAGAGGAGCGGAAAATCGCACAGAAGAACATGAAACGGCTGGAGATTGAACCATTCATGAAGAAATGCTACCGCGATCTGTCCGGTGGACAGCAGCAGCGCGTGTTGCTTGCGCGGGCACTCTGTGCAACCTCGAAGCTCTTGTTGCTTGATGAGCCGGTAGCGGGATTGGATCCACGTGTGACAGCCGAGATGTATGAGCTGATCCAGAAGCTGAACCGGGAAGGTATCACGATCATTATGGTATCGCACGATACACAGGCAGCCGCACAATATGCGAACAAGGTGCTGCATGTGAGTGATAAACCAGAGTTTTTCGATTCCAAGGAAGCGTATTTGAAGAGCGCAATCGGCAGACAGTATGCGGATTACGCAGCGACAAGAGAAGAAGGAGTATAGATATGTGGAATACATTAGTTGAATACCTGCAATATCCATTTGTCCGTCGGATCTTAGTTGCTGGTGTGCTGGTTGCCTTTTGTGCATCCATGCTTGGCGTGACACTTGTGTTAAAACGCTTTTCTTATATTGGAGACGGACTGTCCCATGTGGCATTTGCTGCGATGGCAATCGCGATGGTGCTGCGGATGACGAACAATACACTTATAATATTGCCGATCACGGTTGTGGCAGCAATCCTGATGCTGAAGACTGGACAGAATGCGAAGATCAACGGAGATGCCGTGATTGCGATGCTTTCCGTTGGATCGCTGGCATTTGGATATCTGATCATGAATGTATCCGGAACATCGCAGAATGTATCCGGGGATGTGTGCTCGACACTGTTTGGCGCGGCATCCATACTCACATTATCGAATACAGATGTGTGGATCTGCCTGATTATGTCGCTGTTGGTACTTGTGTTCTACATCTTGTACTATCACAAGATCTTCTCGGTGACATTTGATGAGAATTTTGCACGCGCAACCGGTATTCATACGGGCGCCTACAATGTGCTGATGGCGGTAGTCACAGCCGTTGTGATCGTAGTTGCGATGAATATCGTCGGATCACTTCTGGTATCGGCGCTGATCATATTCCCGGCACTTTCCGCAATGCGTGTATTTAAGAATTATAAGAGTGTGTTTATCTGTTCTGCTGTGTATGGTGTGGTATCCTCTGGCGTGGGAATCCTCATTTCCATTGCGGCATCGACACCGGTCAGTGCGACGATCGTAGCGATTGACATCGTATTATTTGTGATATTCAGCATCATCGGAATCGCACTGCACAGAGAGTAGAGGTGGCGATGATGAAGCACAGACATTTAAAATCAATCGGGATTGCTCTTGTTCTTTGTCTGTCCCTGCTTTCCGGGTGTGCCAAGCCGGTGCAAATGGCGGACAAAGACGAAAATGTGATCCTATGTACGACCTTTGCAGCGTATGACTGGGTGCGGGAAATCCTTGGAGACACAGATACATTTACATGCCGGATGCTGGTCGATAACGGTGTGGACTTACACAGCTACCAGCCAAGCGCACAGGATATCATGAAGATCGCGAATTGCCGGATGTTAGTCTATGTCGGTGGCGAGAGCGATACATGGGTGAGCGATGCGCTTGTGGAGTCCGGAAATGAAAATATTGTTGCAATCAGTCTGTTAGATCTGGTTGGTAACCGCGCGTTAAATGAAGTGGAGTTAGAGGGTGTGGAAGAACACCATCATCACGATCATGACGATGAAGACCATGACCATGAAGCAGAACCGGCAGACCATGCAGAGGGCGAAGCAGACAATACGGATGGACAGAATGCTGCAGAGGATGACCATTACGATGAGCACGTGTGGTTATCCCTGAAAAATGCAATCGTCTGCACCGAGACGTTAGCAGATGCTATTACGGAACTGGATTCTGACAATGCAAAACAGTATGTGGCAAACGCTAAAACATATACTGGAAAGCTGGAAGCGTTAGATGATGACTATCAGACGATGCGGGACGCAGCCACACAGACGACGATCTTGGTCGGCGACCGGTTCCCGTTCCTGTATCTGGCAGAGGATTATGATATTCATTACTTTGCCGCATATTCGGGCTGTTCTGCAGATGTGGAGGCAAGTGTGCATACAGTTACCTATCTGGCGGAGAAGCTGCAGGAGTACAAGTTGCAAGCCATCTATGTGGTGGACAATGGTACCGACAGCCTCGCGAATACGATTGCGGAATCCGCAGAGATGCAACCCAAAATTCTGCATCTGTCGTCCATGCAGTCCGTGACGAAGGACGACATAGAAAAAGGATGCACATACCTGTCTTATATGGAAGAAAATCTGCAAATGCTAAAACAAGGTTTGCAGGCACCATAAATGGAATTCACATTTTCTTGACATTTTCTTCAAAATTTAACCATAGCTTGGGGTTATGATTAAGCCATAACAAAGATAAGTAATAAAACTTATGTCGAATGGAGGAATTGATATGATGGATGAATTTGAGAATAACAGAGAAAATGAACATGTGGATCAGACACCACATGCGGAGACACCGTATGACACCGGAGATGGTAATACGGATAATTTGAAGCGTACTGAACAGCAAACAGAACAGAATGCAGAGCATAGACAGGAGGATGCCTATACACAGGCACAGCAGTATGGAAGTACTTACTACGGTGATATGCGTACACAGGAATATATGCAGGCGATGGCAGAACGTGCCCAGCAGATGAGCCAGGGTACCGAGCATTATTATAATAACAATTACCAGCAGCCGAATCAGAATGCATATAATTATGGACAGAACAATTATTATCAGAATGGTTTCCAGAATGCAGACGCAGAACAGCCAAAGGCAAAGGTAAAGAAAGCAAAGAAACAGAGAGTCAAGAAAGCAAAATCACCGAAGACGCCACATAACAAGCGTACCTTCTGGAAGAAGGGCGTGGCAGTTGTTGCAAGTGCAGCCGTATTTGGTGGTGTTGCAGGTGGTGCATTCTACGGAATCGCGGGAAACCAGATCAAGAAGCTTGATGCACTTACAAACACAACGACAGAGGTCGCTTCCACAACATCGGCAGCGACAACCCAGTCTTTGAGCCTGACATCAACCGCTTCGGTTGGAAATGGCATGGATGTTTCCACAATCGCAGAAAATGTTATGCCAAGCGTTGTTGCCATTAACATCTCGGCAATCGTGGAGCAGCAGGGTATGTTTGGTTATACACAGCAGTATGAGGCAGAAGGCTCCGGCTCCGGTATTATCATCGGTGAGAATGACAGCGAGCTTTTGATGGTGACAAACAACCATGTTGTCAGTGATGCCACAACCGTAAATGTAACGTTTGCAGATGGTGAGAGCTACGAGGCACAGGTAAAGAGTACCGATAGCGACACGGACCTTGCAATCGTTGTTGTAAAGCTCAGTGATATAAAGGAATCCACGATGAATCAGATCAAGATCGCCACGATTGGTGATTCGGATTCCCTGAAGGTCGGTGAACAGGTCGTAGCCATCGGTAATGCACTTGGCTATGGACAATCCGTTACAACCGGTATTGTCAGTGCAAAGGATCGTACAAACAGCACGAATACAACACCGCTCATTCAGACCGATGCAGCCATTAACCCTGGTAACAGTGGCGGCGCACTTCTGAATATGAAGGGCGAAGTTATTGGTATTAACTCTTCGAAGTATTCCGATACAACGGTTGAAGGTATGGGATATGCAATTCCAATTACAGCCGTACAGGATCGTCTGGATGATCTGATGAACCGTCAGACACGTGAAAAGGTTGACGAGAGCGAGAAAGGTTATCTTGGAATCTCCTGTGCAACCGTATCTTCCGATGTGTCAGAAGCATATGGTATTCCAGAGGGCGTGCTTGTCACAGATGTTGCAAGCAAGAGTGCCGCTGAGAAGGCAGGTATCAAAGCAAATTATGTGATTACAAAGATTGATGGACAATCCATCAGCAGTGCTGAGGAACTGACAGAAAAGCTGAATTATTATGCAGTTGGTGAGACAGTGCCAATCACATATGAATACCTGAAAGACGATGCGTATGTGGAGAAAACCGTCGATGTTACATTGATGGAAAATCCAAACGCAAATAACAAATAAAATTTACAATCATCCGTGATTTTTCTCCCCTAAAGAGTGCGGTTTTCCGCACTCTTTTCTTATACATGGAAATACACAATTTTTTCACAAAATTATGATAATTTTCCTTGACATTTACTATATGTAGTGGTAGTCTACCAATAGGGTTAGCACTCGATAGATATGAGTGCTAATAAATAAAAGAGGTGATAAGATGGAATTAGATGAGCGTAAGGTAAAAATCCTGAAAGCCATTATTTCCAATTACCTAGAGACTGGGGAACCGGTAGGTTCCAGAACAATCTCAAAGTACACGGATCTGAATTTAAGTTCCGCTACGATTCGTAACGAGATGGCAGATCTGGAGGAAATGGGATACATTATTCAGCCGCATACATCGGCAGGACGGATTCCGACAGATGCCGGATACCGGTTCTATGTCGATCAGCTGATGGATGAAAAGGAAGAGTTTGCTGAGGTTGCAAAGCAGGAGCGTGACACACTGTTAGAGCGGGTGGATCGCATGGAGGTGCTCTTAAAGCAGGTTGCAAAGGTACTGGCGTACAATACCAATTATGCAACGATGGTAACAGCACCAAATTATGAGAAAACAGTCAAGTTTATCCAGCTTTCCCTTGTTGATGAAAAAACACTTCTTGCCGTCATAGTGGTTGAGGGTAACATTATTAAGAATCAGATGATTCACATCAATGTAAGCCTTGATAATGAAGATGTTCTGAAATTTAATATCTTATTGAATACCTTCTTACAGGGTGCAAGCTTAGAAGACATCAATTTAGAGATGATTCAGGCGATGAAGAAGCAATCCGGAGGGTATGGCGAGATATTAGACCAGATCTTTCAGGGAATTGTGGAAGCGATACATGAGGCACAGGAACTTGAGGTTTATACCAGCGGTGCGACAAACATTTTGAAGTATCCGGAGCTTGGAGATATCTCCAAGACGAGTGAGCTGCTTGAAAAGCTGGAAGATAAAAATGAAGTATCACATTTGCTGGAAGAGACGACCGGAAAGACAAACGAATCCGGAATTCAGGTATATATTGGAGATGAGACACCAAGCCTGAAAGATTGCTCTCTTGTTACAGCGACCTACCAGATGCCGGAAGGCGCAAAGGGAACGATTGGAATATTGGGACCGAAGAGAATGGATTATAAGAAGGTTGTCAGCACACTGAAGAATCTGACAATTGAACTCGATGAGATATTCAAGAAAGGCGAAGGGGTGAATGAGAATGGCCAATAAGACAAATGTAAATGCAAATAAAGAAGCGGAGACAGTCGAGGAAGTAAAGGCTGTGGATGATGCTCCGGTAACAGAAGGAACCGACGTGAAGGTGAACGAGGAAGAAACTGTTCCGGCAGACAAGAAAGAAGAAGTGGAAGCTGCAAAGCCGAAGCCGGTATCCAAGGGAAACCGCAGAGGCAGCAAGGCCCTTCAGCTGGAACTTGAGAAAGCGAAGGAGCTGGCAGCCGGAAACGAAGAAAAGTATAAGCGTCTGCTGGCAGAGTTTGAGAATATGCGCCAGCGTAACGAGAAGGAATCCAAGAAGATGTATGATATCGGAGCCAAGGAAGTTTTAGAGAAGCTGCTTCCGGTTGTTGACAACTTGGAACGTGCACTTTCCAGTATTCCGGAAGAGGATATGGACCGGGCATTTGAACAGGGTGTCGATAAAATCTATCGGCAGCTCATGGTATCACTTGAGGGACTTGGCGTAAAGCCGATGGATGCAGAAGGCAAGCCATTTGATCCGGATTACCACAATGCGGTAACACATGTGGAGGATGAAAATTTCGGAGAGAATGTCGTAGCCGAAGAGATGCAGAAAGGCTATATGTATAAGGATCAGGTATTACGATACAGCATGGTAAAGGTTGCAAATTAACCTTTTACAATAAATCATTTAGTATATTTTAAAGGATAATAATTAGGAGGAAAAATATTATGGGTAAGATTATTGGTATTGACTTAGGTACAACAAATTCATGTGTAGCTGTTATGGAAGGTGGTAAGCCAGTCGTTATCACAAACGCTGAGGGTTCAAGAACAACTCCTTCAGTTGTTGCATTTACAAAGACCGGCGAGCGTGTCGTTGGTGATGCAGCAAAGCGTCAGGCAGTTACAAACGCAGATAAGACAATCGCTTCTATCAAGAGACATATGGGTAGCGATTACAAGGTAGACATCGATGGTAAGAAGTATTCTCCACAGGAGATTTCAGCTATGATTCTTTCTAAGCTGAAGAGAGATGCCGAGAGCTATATCGGTGAGCCGGTTACAGAAGCAGTTATCACAGTTCCTGCATACTTCACAGATGCACAGAGACAGGCAACAAAGGATGCAGGTAAGATCGCAGGTCTTGATGTAAAGCGTATCATCAACGAGCCTACAGCAGCAGCTCTTTCTTATGGTCTGGATAACGAAGAAGAACAGAAGATCATGGTATACGACCTTGGTGGTGGTACATTTGATGTATCTATCATTGAGATTGGCGACGGTGTCATCGAGGTTCTTGCTACAGCCGGTGATAACAAGCTTGGTGGTGATGATTTCGATAACGCAATTACACAGTATATGCTCGAAGAGTTCAAGAAGGCTGAGGGCGTAGACCTTTCAACAGATAAGATGGCTATGCAGAGATTGAAGGAAGCAGCAGAGAAGGCAAAGAAAGAGCTTTCATCCGCTACAACAACAAACATCAACCTTCCATTCATCACAGCTACCCAGGATGGTCCAAAGCACTTTGATATGGATCTGACACGTGCAAAGTTTGATGAGCTGACAGCACATCTGGTAGATAAGACAAGAGTTCCTGTACAGACAGCATTGAAGGATGCAGATCTGACAGCAGCAGAGCTTGATAAGGTACTTCTGGTCGGTGGTTCTACACGTATCATCGCTGTTCAGGATATGGTTAAGAAGCTGACAGGCAAGGATCCGTTCAAGGGTATCAACCCGGATGAGTGTGTTGCAATCGGTGCTTCTATTCAGGGTGGTAAGCTTGCAGGTGATGCAGGTGCCGGCGAAATCCTTCTGCTGGATGTTACACCACTTACACTTTCTATCGAGACAATGGGTGGTATCGCTACACACCTGATCGAGAGAAATACAACCATTCCTACAAACAAGAGCCAGATCTTCTCAACAGCTCAGGATAATCAGGATGCCGTTGATATCAACATCGTACAGGGTGAGCGTGAGTTCGCAAGAGATAACAAGAGCCTTGGACGTTTCAGACTGGATGGTATCGCTCCTGCAAGACGTGGTGTTCCACAGATCGAGGTTACATTCGATATCGATGCAAACGGTATTGTAAATGTATCTGCAAAGGATCTTGGTACAGGTCGTGAGCAGCATATCACAATCACATCCGGAACATCCCTTTCTGATGAGGATATCGATAGAGCTGTTAAGGAAGCTGCTGAGTACGAGGCACAGGATAAGAAGCGTAAGGAAGCAATCGAGGTTCGTAATGATGCCGATGCTATGGTATTCCAGACAGAGAGAGCACTTTCCGATGTAGGAGATAAGCTTTCTGCAACAGATAAGACAAAGGTAGAGGCTGATCTGAATGCTTTGAAGGATATCATCGAGAGCACAGATCCGGATGCCATGACAGACTACGATGTAGAGAAGATCAAGGCTGGTAAGGAAACACTGATGAACAGCGCACAGGAATTGTTCTCAAAGCTCTATGAGCAGAACGGTCCTGGAGCAAACGCTGGTACAGGCACAGGCACACCAGATTATTCAGACGATGTAGTTGATGGAGACTACAAGGAAGTCTAAGCGTTAAGACGGGGAGCAAGTTGATAAAAGCAGATTACGAATAATAAGGGTGAGTGCAGATGTCTGATAAAAGAGATTATTATGAAGTTCTCGGAGTCACAAAAGGTGTCTCCGAGGCGGATTTGAAAAAAGCTTACCGTAAGGTAGCGAAGAAATATCACCCGGACACAAACCCGGGAGACAAAGAAGCGGAAGAAAAGTTCAAAGAGGCTGCAGAGGCATATGCTGTACTGTCCGATCCTGAGAAGCGTGCAAAGTATGACCAGTATGGTCATGCTGCATTCGAGCAGGGCGGTGGTCCGGGCGGCTTCGGTGGATTTGACTTCTCAGATATGGGAGATATCTTCGGAGATATCTTCGGAGATATGTTCGGTGGCGGCAGCCGTCAGAGACAGTCCAATGGTCCGGTTAAGGGTGCAAATATCAAGACAACAGTGCGTGTAAGTTTTACAGACGCTGTATTTGGTACACAGACAGAGCTGGAGCTTCCGCTCAAGGATGAATGTACGGTCTGTCATGGTACAGGAGCGCAGCCGGGACATCAGCCGGAGACTTGTAGCAAATGTGCCGGAAAAGGTCAGGTTGTCTATACCCAGCAGTCATTGTTCGGTATGGCAAGAACCGTATCCGTATGTCCGGATTGTGGCGGTTCCGGAAAGATTATCAAGTATAAGTGTAGCAACTGTGCAGGTTCTGGTTATGTAAAGAGTAAGAAGAAGATTCAGGTCGCTATTCCGGCAGGTATTGACAATGGTCAGAGTATCCGTATTCGTGCAAAGGGCGAGCCGGGTATCAACGGCGGTGAACGTGGAGACCTGCTTGTAACCGTGCTTGTTGACCGGGATCCTAGATTCCAGAGACAGGAGTATGATCTTTACTCTTCTGAGCCGATTACATTTACACAGGCAGCGCTGGGAGGCAAGATCACAGTTACAACGATTGATGGACCTTATGAACTGGAGATTAAGCCAGGTACACAGACCGATACAAAGGTAAAACTGAAGGGCAAGGGTGTTCCGACACTTCGTAACAAGACAGTACGAGGCGATCATTACATCACACTGGTTGTTCAGGTACCAGATAAGCTGACAGAAGAGCAGAAATCGATTTTGAACCAGTATGCAAATACAACAGTAAATGCACGTTCCTCTACGGATGCGGCATCGTCCGGTTCTTCGATTTTTGGCGATCATAAGAGAAAGAAAGGGTTCAAAAAAGGATTATAGGTAAGGTAAAATGATGTGGACAAAACTGACCATCGATACAACGGTGGAAGCTGTTGATCTCATCTCTGCATTCTTGGATGAAAAGGGTGTGGAAGGTGTGATGATAGAAGATCATGTGCCACTTACCGAGGAAGATAAGGCTGCTATGTTTGTGGATATCCCGCTGGTTGATGGCGTGGATGATGGAACGGCAAAGGTTTCCTGCTACATAGATGACTCTTTCAATATAGAAACGTTAAGGGCGGATATAGCTGCAGAGCTTACCCGCCTTGAAGCGTTTATACCGGTAGGCAGCAAGAATATAACACTCTCGAATACAGAGGACAAAGACTGGATGAACAACTGGAAGCAGTTCTTCCATCTGATCCGTCTCTATGATGATATTGTCATCAAACCAACATGGGAGACGGTGGAAGATGCGAAGCCAGATGACATCGTGATCGAGATCGATCCGGGGATTGCATTTGGTACCGGATCGCATGAGACGACGAAACTTTGTATCGGACAGTTAAAGAAATATTTAAAGCCGGGCGATATGGTGTTTGATGTCGGCTGTGGAAGTGGTATCTTATCCATGATCGCATCAAGGCTTGGAGCAGGCTTTGTACATGGCATGGATATTGATGAGCTGGCTGTGCGGGCAAGTGAGGAAAATGCGAAACTCAATCATATGGGCGAAGATAAGATCAAGTTCTCGTGTGGCAATCTGCTTGCAGATAATTACATTGGAAAGGGAACAACCTTCCAGCTTGACCGTTCGACGATCAAGGAGACACAGCACCTTGATGTAGACAGACAGTATGATATCGTTGTTGCCAATATTCTGGCAGACGTGATCGTGCCGCTCTCTGCGGTAATCGGCCCATATTTGAAGGACGATGGATATTTTATTACATCTGGAATTCTGGATGTGAAAGAAAACGATGTTACAGATGCGATGAAGGCGAATGGATTTGAAGTCATCGATGTTGTGCATATGAATGATTGGGTATCCGTGATCGGAAGAAAGAAATAATTTGCGACAAATGGGGAGAACGCGGAATGATTGAAAGTCCGTCAAATCGCAGTATGAGTAACACCCGGTGTTTAAAGCCGGGTGTTATTTTAAAAGAGCGATATAAAATTGAAGAGGTGATCGGGGCAGGTGGATTCGGAATCACATACCGTGCATGGGATCCGCTCTTACAGTCGTATGTTGCAATCAAGGAGTATTATCCGTCCGGGATTGCGACGCGGAGCGCAGATTCGTCGAAGGTCTGTGTGCCGGTTGGACAGGAGCAGCGGGAATACCATCGGGGAAGAATTCGCTTTTTAAAAGAAGCGCAGGATGTGGCGCGGTTTCAGTCGGAGCCCAATATTGTAAGCATCTATGATTATCTGGAGGAAAATGATACTGCCTATATGGTCATGGAGTATCTGCATGGCTGTACGCTGAAACAATACATTCGGGAGCATGGAGGACGGCTGGATACGGATCATATCCTCCATATCTGTCTGTCGGTGTTGGACGCACTTGCAGTTGTTCACAAGGCGGGCATGATTCACCGAGATATCAGTCCGGAGAATATTTTTATCTGTGAGGATCTGACCGTCAAGCTGATCGATTTCGGCGCGGCAAAGCAGGTGTATCTCGATGGGGAACAGACGATGTCGGTTGTCTTAAAACCGGGATATGCACCGCCAGAGCAGTATGCAAAAAAGGATAAACAGGGACCGTGGACAGACATCTACGCGCTTGGTGCGACACTTTATTTTGCGGCGACCGGAGAGAAGCCGGAGGAATCGTTTGGACGTGTACTGGAGGATACGATAAAGCCAGTCTGTGAGGTGAACCCGGAGATCCCGCGTGCAATGTCGCAGGTGATCATGCGTGCGATGTCAGTAAAGATTGAGGACCGCTACCAGACGGTGGAGGCAATGCGGGAGGCATTGCTTGCCGGAGAGGGGCAGAATGCGCAGATGGAGCCGTATGTGATCCCAGCATCCCGGATTTCAAAGCGGGATTTGCCGAAGAAACGGGGCTTTCTGATTGGTGTAGCTTTCTGTATCGTAATTATGCTTGTAGTGACAGGAATCTGGATGGCGGGGCGTGTAGCGAAGAAGGCAGGGACGGCAACAGCAACCGAAATGAATGCAGCATCGACAGAGGCGCAGACAGCAACGATGGCGGATGCACAGACTGCCACGGACGCTGAACAGGCAGCAACAGAGGCGGAGAAAACGACACAGGCGGACAATCCGATGGTTATGCATGTGCCAACGAAGGAGGAGCTTGCCGAGCAGGAAAAATCCGATGCGATCCTGAATATCACGTCCTCGGAGACGGAACGCGTCAGTATTGATGCATTTGAATATATGAAGGATGGAAATCAGGGATACAGGATGGAATCCGCAGATGGTCTGGCGGCGGTTGCATATGAGGGAGACTGCGTAAAACTCTGCTTAAAGTATTATGACAGCATTCTGGGGGATACGCCGCAGGTGACAGATGATTTGATCTATTCCTATACCTTTGAACGATATGATTCCGACTATGGAATATACCGGGCAATCTATGATGCGGATGATACATCGGGTTACTGGGACTATGCAACTTTATATCCGCCAGAGTTTCATTTTGCAGATGATTCCTTTACATTGTATATTCCGCTTACTTCGGGGCTGGAGGATGGAAGGTACAAGCTATATTTTTCTTACGAAGATCCTGCTACACAGAAATCGGTGTTTCAGGCGACAATTGAATTTTATCTGAACAGGAGCGCGATGTAATTCGCGCTCCTGTTTGCATAAAAGCGTAAGATATACCAAATTTTACAAATTTTTGTATATTATTTGCATTTTTTGTTTGAGATTCCTCGCTTTTGTTAAGATGTGTTCAATCCATATTTGTAAATAAAACGTAAATTATACCGAATATATAGCCAAATTAGCAGGATTCAGTTTTGATGGTATTTTTTATGATACTATTTATAAAATGAATATTTGGGACTGGGGAAGAGAACAAACGATGAAAATTGGAATTTGCGATGACCGTTATGAAATACGGCACAAAGTAAAGGAAATATTACAGGAAACATATACAGAGGAACAAGGATTCTTAATTCATTCATATACTCCAAACGAAATAAAAATTGATATCGAAGATATGGTATTTGACTGTGAAATCCTGATCATGAATACGGATTATCCAGAGAGCGGCTTGCGGGGGGTGGCGATTGCCAAGCAGATCAATGCAGCATTTCCATTTTGTAAGATTATCTATCTGACCGAGAATGAAAATGCAATCAAGGATGTGTATGAGACCAATCATTGCTATTTTGTCCGGCAAAAGGATGCAGATCAAGTCATGGAGCTTGCAATGCAAAAAGCCGTTAATATGGTAAAGCAGGATACGGCGCGGAAATCACTGGAGATTATCTGTGACGGGCATCATGTATTTATCAATCGTCCGGATATTATTTATATCGAGAAGTGTGGAAGAACCATTAAAATCGTGACGCGGTTCCGGGAATACACCAGTTACAAGTCATTGGCAGGCATCCGCAAAATGCTGGGAGACAATATGATACGTGTGCATGGTGGATATGTTGTGAATTTGACGTATATCACTTATTTAGGTGTGGAAACGCTGGAAGTACAGAATGGAAAGACAATCCCGATCGGCAGGACATACGACAAAGAAGTCAGAAAAGCCTATCAGGAATATTGGAAAAAATAAAAGAACATGGTAAAATAAAAATCGAGTATGTAAATACTCGATTTTTTTATGTGAGGACAAAACGATGTTGCGAATTGGAATCTGTGATGAAAATACGAAAGACCGGACGGTAATCCGACAGATTGTGACGGACACATTGTTCCGGGAAGAAGAATTAAGCTATATTGAATATGCGGAAGCAGAGACATTGGAACAGGAGATACAGGCAAGTACAGTGCCGTTTGATCTGTTGCTAATGGAAATGAAATATAAAAATACAAGTGGGTTACAGCTGGCAAAGCAGATACGGGAGAAAAATCTGGATGTTGATCTGCTGTTTGTAACAGATGAGTCAGATCATGTGTATGAAGGCTATCATGTGCAGGCACAGGGATATGTCTTAAAAGAAGATATGAAGACACAGCTTCCAGACTGTCTGCGGCAATATATGAAACGACGGGCGCAGACTGGTACGATTCTTGTGAAATCAGAGTCGGTTGTGCGCAGTATTCCGATTGCCACAATCCGCTATATAGAAAGCCGCGCCAGAGTGCTGTTGTTACATACAAAAAACGAAGTGATTCCATTTTATGGAAAGCTGGCGGATATTGAACATAAGGTGTTACAACATGGATTTGTGCGTATCCATCAGAGCTTTCTTGTACGGAAGGCCGCGATTGTAGCAATCAATGGATATGAGGCCGTTGTCGGGGAGAATACGCTTCCAATCAGCCGGAAATATTATAAAACGGTGCAGATGCAGTTTCAGCTCAAGCAGAAGATACAGGTGGCAGAGGAGGATATAGATCCGACAGTCACACGGAGTCTGGCGAAAAGCATGGAAAATAATGGTGCAATCATTGGAACAAAGGGCGAGTTGCTTGGAATCATCTACCGCATGAAAAATGGTGAAAGTCTGACGATTGGCAGAGATGCCGAAAAATGTCAGATCGTGCTGAAAAAATCCAACGTGAGCCGGGAACACTGTATTGTAAGACGGCTTGACGATGACACCTATGAAGTGGAGGACTGCTCAAAAAATGGTGTCTATGTGGAAGGTGCCTATCTTGGAAAAGGAAATAAGGTACAGGCGGAGACCGGAAACCGGGTATGGCTGTGTGATGAATCACAGGAATTTCGATTGGGATAGTGGAAAGCGGGAGTGAGACAAATGATCATAAAATGTGAAAAGGGAAAACATTACTATAACACAGTGGAGCATAGTGTGTGTCCATTTTGTGTACAGGTGGAGAAAAAGATAAATGAGCAGAAAAGTGAATTAAATAAACAGGAAGATGAATCTATTTGTATAACGGAAACAACAGATCTGTAAGAATATATAAAATATTCTTTCAAAACGTTATCAGATAAGGTATGATAGGAGACATGCAGAAAAGCAGGAGGTAAATATTCGCTATGCCAAGGTTTTATGTGGAAGGATGTCAGGATGCACAGACTGGTATTACGATTATGGGAGAAGATGTGAACCATATAAAAAATGTATTGCGTTTGACAATCGGAGATACCATTACTGTGTGTGATGGTGCTGGAAAAGAGTATGAGTGTGAGATCGCGGAGATATCCAAAGAGCAGGTATATGCAAATATCGTAGATATCAATCAGAATGCAGCAGAACTTCCGTGTAATATCACATTGTTTCAGGGAATGCCAAAATCAGATAAAATGGAATTTATCATCCAGAAGGCGGTAGAACTTGGAGCAGCCGGGATTGTTCCGGTTATGATGAAACGGACTGTCGTGAAACTTGAAGATAAGAAGAAAGACAAAAAAAGAGAACGTTATCAGATGATTGCGGAGTCTGCGGCGAAACAGTCCGGACGAGGTATAATTCCTGAAGTCACCGGATTTATGTCATTTCGTGAAGCACTTCAATATGCAGGAAAGTTTGACCTGCTGATTGTACCGTATGAGAGTGCGGATGGAATTGCATACGCAAGGGAGATAATTGCACAGGCATCAAACCTTCCAGACGGCGCGAATATCGGAATTTTTATCGGACCGGAAGGTGGATTTGCAAAAGAAGAAATTGATGTAGCAAAGGAAGCTGGTGCGAAGATTATCACATTAGGAAACCGGATTTTGCGGACAGAGACTGCAGGGCTTGCAGTTTTATCTATTTTGATGTTCCAAATGGAGCAGTAGAGAAAATTAGAAATTTGTTCAGCACAAATTGATAGAAGGAAAAAAGTTATGGAATGTTATTTTGATAATGCAGCAACAACAGCTGTATTCCCAGAGGTAAAGGAACTGATGATGACACTGCTGGACGTGGATTATGGAAATCCATCGTCCCAGCACAAGAAGGGATTAACGGCGAAAGACTATGAGCGCACCGCGACAGAACAGGTCGCAAAGACGCTTAAATGTATGCCGAAGGAGATCGTATTTACATCCGGCGGCACAGAGGCAAATAACCTTGCTTTAATCGGAGCGGCACTGGCACACCGCCGTGCGGGCAAGCATATTATCACGACACCGATCGAGCATGCGTCTGTGCTTTCCACGGTGGAGTTCCTGCAGAAGGAAGGCTTCGAGATCAGTTTCATGGAAGTCGGTTCTGACGGAAAGGTAGATTTAGACAGCCTCTCGAAGCTGTTGCGTGACGATACGATATTAGTCAGCTGCATGTATGTAAATAATGAGATCGGAAGTATCCAGCCAATCGAGGCGCTTGTAAAGCTGGTAAAGGAGCACAATCCGCAGACACTTGTGCATGTCGATGCGGTACAGGCATATGGCAAATTAAAATTCACACCGAAGCAGCTCGGCGTGGATCTGCTCTCTGTGAGCGGGCATAAGATTCACGGACCGAAGGGAAGTGGAGCACTCTATATCAAGGACAAGACGTTGATCCGCCCGATCATTTACGGAGGTGGACAGCAGAATTTCATGCGTTCCGGTACGGAGAATCTACCGGGAATCGCAGGCATGGGACTTGCCGCAGAGATGATCTATACCGACCATGAGGCGAAGATGCAGCATGTACGCGAGGTGCGGGATTATCTAGTATCGGAGGTAACGAAGATCGAGGGTGTCTATGACCATTCCGGTGAGGCACCGCATATCGCGAGTATCAGCTTTGAAGGGGTGCGCGCTGCCGTTTTGATGCGTGCGATCGGCGATAAGGGTATCTATGTATCAGCAGGTTCTGCCTGTTCTTCGAACAAACCGCAGATAAGCCATGTCCTGACAGCAATTGGTTTGTCGCAGGAGCAGTTGGAGTCGACACTCCGGTTCAGCTTCTGTGAGTGGAACACAAAGGAAGAAGTGGATTATTGCGTGGAAGTATTAAAGGAAACCCTTCCAATGCTGCGGCGCTATACACGGAAGAAATAATTGCTATTCCTCGTTATTTCTGTTATAGTGAAACGATGAAAATAAAACAACTATGGTAGTAGGAAATGAGGATTACGATGCAGTATAAGATGTTTTTGATCAAATATGCGGAGATCGGAACGAAAGGAAAGAATCGTTACGTCTTCGAGGAAATTATGTGCAAGCGTATGCGTGCACGCTTAAAGCCACTGGGCAAGTTTGAGGTACGCCGGGAATACGGACGTATTTTCGTCGAGGCGTTCTCGGATTACGATTACGAGGATGTCATGAAGGTACTCACAACGATCTTCGGTATCGTCGGTGTGTGCCCGGTCAAGGTTGTGGAGGAGTTGAGCTACGAGGCAATCTCCAAGGCAGTCGTTGCGCATGTGGCAGAAGAATATAACGATAAGCATTTTACATTCAAGGTAAATGCAAGAAGAAATAATAAGACATTTCCAAAGACTTCGATGGAGTTAAACTGTGATCTTGGAGCCGATCTGCTGGATGCCTATCCAGATATGACGGTCGACATTCATAAACCGGATGTATTCATCAACGTGGAAGTGCGAAATGTCACCTATATTTATTCCCAGATCATTCCGGGACCGGGTGGACTTCCGGTCGGCACGAATGGTAAGGGTATGACGCTTTTGTCTGGCGGTATCGACAGCCCGGTTGCGGCATATATGATCGCGAAGCGTGGTGTGGAGATTGAGGCAGTGTATTTCCATGCACCACCATTCACAAGCGAGCAGGCGCGGACGAAGGTTATCGATCTTGCGAAGATTGTGTCGAAGTATTCAGGTGTGATCAAACTTCATGTGGTGCCGTTTACCGATGTGCAGCTTGCCATCTATGACAATTGTCCGCATGATGAACTGACGATCATCATGAAGCGGATCATGTATCAGATCGCGCAGGAGATCGCACTAAAAGAAGACTGCCAGTGCCTGATCACCGGAGAGAGTATCGGACAGGTATCGAGCCAGACGACACAGAGTCTGCTCGTCATCGACAGCGCAATCGATAAGCTTCCGGTATTCCGTCCATGTATCGGTATGGATAAGCAGGAGATCATTGATATCTCAGAGAAGATCGGAACGTATGAGACGTCCATTCTTCCATATGAAGACTGCTGTACAACATTTGTAGCACAGCATCCGGTGACAAAGCCGAAGATGGAGCAGATCTTAGAATCAGAGAAGGCACTTGTCGGTAAGATTGAGCCTCTGATCGCGAAGGCAGTCGAAGACGTCGAAATTGTATATTGTCGTTAATAAACAGGATAAATCAGGCAGGAAGTGAGAGACGTGGAAAAAAGTAAAAAGGGAATCGTATGTATTTTGTTATCTGCATTTTGCTTTTCTCTTATGAGCTTATTTATCCGGCTAGCCGGAGATGTGCCGACGATGCAGAAATGCTTCTTCCGGAATCTGGTTGCGATGCTTATCGCAATTGCCGCACTGGTAAAGGCGCATCAGCCGTTTCAGATCGGAAAGGGCAATCTGAAGTATCTGCTTTGCCGAGCCATCGGTGGTACGTGTGGATTGATCTGTAATTTTTATGCGGTCGATCATATTTCTATATCAGATGCTTCCATGCTCAATAAGCTGTCACCGTTTTTTGCGATTATCTGCTCGTTCTTCGTGTTGAAGGAGGTTGCGGGTAAGCTGGACTGGGTGACCGTAATTGCAGCATTCGTCGGAATGCTGCTTGTTGTGAAGCCGACGATGAGCATGGAGACAGTGCCGGCTCTGATCGGGGCACTCGGCGGATTTGGCGCCGGTTTTGCGTATACGTTTGTCAGAAAGCTTGGACAACGCGGAGAAAATAGTATGATTATCGTATTGTTCTTCTCCGCCTTTTCCTGTGCAGTGACATTGCCTTTTTTCGTGTTCCAATATCAGCCGATGAGCGGGCTTCAATGGCTGTTTCTGATCTGTACGGGAATTTCGGCTGCAGGAGGCCAGATCTTCATCACGAAGGCGTATTCGTATGCACCGGCAAGGGAAATCTCGGTGTATGATTTCTCTATTGTGCTTTTTACGGCATTATGGGGATTCCTGTTCTTAGATCAGATCCCGGATTACCTGAGCGTGATCGGATATGTGGTGATCATCGGAACGTCTGTGGTGAAGTGGTATATCACGATTGAACGGCCGCACAGACAGGAAATTCACAGGGAACATGAGTTAAATGATAGATAATACAGAGAATAGTCAGAGAAAGAATAAGATAGAAGATACAGAGCAGTCAGCCTGTACGCTTTGCCCGCGGGATTGTAAGAAAAACCGTGCGGACGGCGAGATCGGTGTCTGTGGAGAGACCGCTGCCATGCGGATCGGACGGGCTGCTCTGCATATGTGGGAGGAACCGTGTATTTCCGGAGAGAAAGGCTCCGGGGCGGTTTTTTTCACCGGGTGTCCGCTTCACTGCGTGTATTGCCAGAATTACGCAATCTCGGATGGCGGCACCGGCAGGCAGATCACAGTGGAAGCGCTTGTGCAGATATTTCGTGATTTAGAAGCACAGGGCGCGGCGAATATCAATCTGGTCACTGCGGATCATTTTATCCCGCAGGTGGCACAGGCAATCCGACAGGCGAAGGACCAAGGATTTTCCCTGCCATTTATCTATAACACAAGCAGTTATGTCCGGGTGGAAGCTCTGCGTATGTTAGATGGATTGGTGGATGTTTATCTGCCGGATATGAAATATATGGATGTGGATACGGCGGCGAAGTATTCCCACGCACCGGACTATCCGGTGGTGGCGAAGGCTGCGATTGCGGAGATGGTGCGCCAGTGTGGTGAGGTCGTCCTTGATGTGGAGGATGCGTATATAAGACGTGGCGTGATCGTACGGCATATGTTACTGCCAAAGCATCTGTTAGAAGCAGAGAAGATTATACGATATCTTTACGAGACGTATGGAAACCGGATCTATATCAGTATGATGAGCCAGTACACACCGGTTGGTGATATCGGGGTAAGGTTCCCGGAGCTTGCAGATAAAGTTCGCCGGAAATCGTACCGCAAACTGCTTGATTATGCAGTGAACTTAGGCGTGGAGCAGGCGTTTTATCAGGAAGGGGAAGTGGCAAAAGAAAGCTTCATCCCGGAATTTTATAAGGAATAACAGGAGAGACAACATGGATATATTACAGGTAATCGCAGATGAATTGCAGATTAAAAAAGGTCAGGTAGAAAAGTCGGTTGAACTGATCGACGAGGGTGCAACGATTCCATTTATCGCAAGATACCGGAAGGAAGTGACCGGCTCCTTAAATGATGAGCAGTTACGTGCGCTGTCTGAGCGTCTTGTGTATCTGCGGAACTTAGAGGAGAAGAAAGCGTCCGTACTTGCAACGATCGAGGAGCAGGGCAAGCTGACAGACGAATTAAAGAAACAGATCGAAGCAGTAATGACGATGGTAGCATTGGAGGATCTGTACCGTCCATACCGTCCAAAGCGTCGGACAAGAGCGACAATCGCCAAGGAGAAGGGCTTGGAACCACTTGCAGAGATCTTACGTGCACAGGCAACAACAAGGACGATCGAGGAAGAGGCAACCGCTTTTGTTGATGCAGAAAAAGGCGTGGAAAGCGTACAGGATGCCATCGACGGAGCCAAGGATATTCTCGCAGAAGTGTATGCGGATGATGCGGATTACCGGACGAAGCTTCGTGCGATGACAAAGGAGAGCGGAAGCCTTGTAGCAAAGGCGAAGGACGAGGAAGCAGATTCGGTCTATGAGATGTATTATGATTTCTCAGAGCCAATCAAAAAGCTGGTTGGACACCGGATTTTAGCAATCAATCGTGGCGAGGCAGAGAAATTTCTGACAGTGAAGATCGAGGCACCAAGACAGGAAATTTTACTCTGGCTTGTAAAGCAGATTATCGGAAATATGAAGCATGATAGTGCAAGCTATCTTTATGAGGCAATTACAGACAGTTATGACCGTCTGATCGCGCCTTCCATCGAGCGTGAAATACGGAATGAACTGACGGAGAAGGCAGAGGAGGGCGCCATCGGCGTATTCGGTAAGAACCTCCATCAGCTTCTGATGCAGCCGCCAATCTCCGGACAGGTTGTACTTGGCTGGGATCCGGGATTTGCACACGGAAGCAAGCTGGCAGTTGTCGATGAGACCGGAAAAGTGCTTGATACCGTCATTATCTACCCGACAAAGGGACAGAAAAACTATGATGCGGCGAAGCAGGTGTTGAAGAAGCTGATCGCAAAATATCATGTGACACTTATTTCTCTCGGAAATGGTACCGCAAGCCGGGAGTCGGAAGCGATGATCGTCGAGCTGATGAAGGAACTGAACGTGGACTTAAAATATGTCATCACGGATGAGGCGGGCGCATCGATTTATTCTGCAAGCAAGGAGGCAACCGAGGAATTCCCGGATTTCGATGAGTGGCAGAGAAGTGCGGCAAGTATTGCAAGAAGAATTCAGGATCCGCTCGCAGAGCTAGTGAAGATCGATCCGAAATCCATCGGTGTCGGACAGTACCAGCATGACATGAACCAGAAGAATCTTGGCAATGCCCTTAACAATGTTGTGGAAGATTGTGTAAACTCAGTCGGAATTGATTTGAATACAGCCAGTCCGGCATTGCTTTCGTATGTGTCCGGTATCAATAAGACACTGGCAAAATCAATCGTGTCATACCGCGAGACAAATGGCAGCTTCAAGAACCGTAAGGAGCTTTTGAAGGTGCCGAAGCTTGGACCAAAGGCATACGAGCAGTGTGCTGGTTTCCTGCGTATCCATGGCGGAAGCGAAGCACTGGATGCGACAAGCGTTCATCCGGAAAGCTACGAGGCAACCAAGGCTTTGATGGAGAAAATCGGTGTTTCCGAGGATGATATCAAGCATGGCGGCATGAAAGGCATCAGCAAGAAAACAAAGGATACGAAGAAGCTTGCGGAAGAGCTTGGAATCGGTGAACCGACGCTTGTCGATATCGTGAAGGAACTGGAGAAGCCGGGCAGAGATCCGCGAGAGGAGATGCCAAAGCCGATCCTTCGAAGCGATGTACTGGAGATGAAAGATTTAAAACCGGGTATGGAGCTGAAAGGAACGGTGCGGAATGTGATCGACTTTGGTGCGTTTGTCGATATCGGTGTGCATCAGGATGGACTCGTGCATATTTCCCGGATGTCAGACAAATACATCAAGCATCCGCTGGAGGTCGTTTCAGTTGGAGATATCGTGGATGTGACGGTAATGAGTGTCGATCTGGACAAGCATCGGATACAGTTATCTATGATAAAATAGGGTGAAATAGAAAAATTTTAAAAAAAATCAAAAAATATGAAAATTTTTCTTGCATATTGAAAAGTTATTTGGTAAAATAGCCTATGTTGTGAGCCCGCAAAGAAGAAATATGCAGGCAGGGCTTAATATTTGTCAAGGAGGTGCTAACGGTGGCAAAGTGTAGTATTTGTGAAAAAGGAGCTCATTTCGGTAACAATGTGAGCCATTCTCATAGAAGATCAAACAGAATGTGGAAATCAAACATCAAGTCTGTGAAGGCAGTAGTTAACGGTACTCCTAAGAAGATTTATGTTTGCACACAGTGCTTGAAGTCTGGTAAGGTTGAGAGAGCCTAAGCAGATGGTAAAAAAACAGCATATCAGTATGCTGTTTTTTTTATGTTATGGCGACGAGGAAAATGCACGCATTTATGCGGTGCATTTGACGACCGCTAATCAGAGCAAGATGCGCAGAGCGCATCTTGTCTCTGCCGTCCGTTGATACGCAGAGATGACAAATAAATAGAATTGCATAGCAGGTAAAAGTTGCTAAATCCTGTTAAAAAGGGTATAATGTCACTATATGACTTTAAACAGCCGGAATCAGTCTGGCTTATTACGGAAACGGAGGTAAACGCATGAAGGGTTATTTATCGAATGAAAACGGTGAAATCATTATAGAGAATGAAGTTATTGCCCAGTATGCCGGACACGCTGCATTGGAGTGCTTCGGTATTGTTGGTATGGCAACCATCAGCATGAAGGATGGTATTGCGAAGCTTTTAAAGGGCGACAGTATCAGCAAGGGTGTCAATGTAGTCATCGGTGAGAACAATGAGCTGTCTATTGATTTTCACATTATTGTGGCATATGGTGTCAGCATTTCGACGGTATGTGACAATCTGATCAGTACCGTACAGTATTCCATCGAAGAGATGACAGGTATGAAGGTGAAGGCAATCAACATCTTTGTTGAGGGCGTTCGTGTGATAGATTAATAACATAGATCAGGAGGACAGACAAAGTGGCTACAAAGGTAATTGATGCCCAGTTGTTACAGAAAGCATTTATTGCTGGCGCATACAACTTAGAGAGAAATAAAGATTATATCAACGAATTGAACGTATTCCCGGTGCCGGATGGCGATACAGGTTCCAATATGTCACTTACGATCATGGCGGCAGCCAGAGAGGTAAGTGCACTGGAGAACCCATCGATGGATGAGCTTTCCAAGAAGATTTCCAGCGGTTCCCTGCGTGGAGCAAGAGGAAATTCCGGTGTTATCTTATCCCAGCTTCTGCGTGGCTTCTGCAAGGAGATCAAGGGCAAGAAGCAGATTACAGTATCGGTACTTGCAGATGGTTTCGTACGTGCCGTAGAGACGGCATATAAGGCAGTTATGAAGCCAAAGGAAGGTACAATCCTGACTGTGGCAAAGGGCGTCGCAGAGAAGGCAGTGGAGCTTTCTGAGATGGACATGGATTTCGAGACACTCGGACAGGAGATTCTCGATCATGGTAACGAAGTGTTAAAGCAGACACCAGAGCTGTTGCCAGTATTAAAGGAAGCAGGCGTGGTTGATTCTGGCGGACAGGGACTGATGGAGTTTCTGACGGGTGCATACAACGGCCTGACAGGAAAAGAAGAGATCAAAGAGCCGGTGACATCCGGCGGTGCAGCGAAGGCACAGACGATGTCTTCGGAAGAGATTGATACATCCCATATCAAATATGGTTACTGTACAGAGTTTATCATTATGCTTGAGAAGGAATACAATGCAGAGATCGAGGCAAAGTTCAAGGAGTTCTTAACTTCAATCGGTGATTCTCTCGTTGTTGTATCGGATGATGAGATCGTGAAGGTACATGTGCATACGAATCATCCGGGACTTGCGTTTGAGAAAGGTCTGGAGTATGGTTCCCTTACAAGCATGAAGGTCGACAATATGCGTGAGGAGCATAAAGAAAAGGTCATTCATGAGCAGGATCGCAAGAAGGCTGCCGAGCAGGAAGCTGCGAAGGAAGAGCCGAAGAAGCCATTTGGGTTTGTGGCAGTTTCCGTCGGAGAAGGCTTGAATGATATCTTCAAGGATCTCGGTGTCGATCATATCATTGAGGGTGGACAGACGATGAATCCAAGTACGGAGGATGTGTTAGATGCAATCTCCAAGGTAAATGCAGAAACTGTATTTGTATTCCCGAATAACAAGAATATTATCTTAGCAGCCAATCAGGCAGCCGAGATTGAGGAAGAGAAACAGGTGATTGTGATTCCAACCAAGACGATTCCACAGGGTATCAGTGCGCTCATTTCGTTTGATGAGACAGCAACTGCCGAGGCAAATCAGGCTGGCATGGAAGATGCGATTACTGCAGTGAAGAGTGGACAGGTTACCTATGCCGTGCGTGATACTTCCATCGATGGCAAGGAGATCAAGACCGGCGATTATATGGGTATCGACGATGCAGGTATTCAGGCAGTCGGACAGGATATCACAGAGGTGGTAAAGGATCTGATTGGTGCGATGGCAGATGAGGATTCCGAGCTTCTGAGCATCTACTACGGCAGCGATGTCGAGGAGGAGAAGGCAAATGCACTGGTAGAAGCTGTGCAGGCAGCGTATCCGGACTTTGAAGTCGAAGCGCATGCAGGCGGACAGCCAATCTACTATTACATTTTGTCTCTGGAATAAAGTGAATCAACGAAATTGTCGGAAAACAATTTCATGTATAAATCCTGACAGAACGTGTGTTTTGTCAGGATTTTGTTGTAGAAGATGGAAAGAAAAATATGAGAAAAGAAGACAGTATCCAGACAATTAAAGGCATTGGAGAGAAAACGGCAGAAAGCTTTGCGCGGCTTGGCATTTTTACGATCGATGATCTGCTGCATACATATCCTCGTAACTATCTAAGCTACGAGGAACCGGTGTGTATCCGGGATGCAGCAGTTGGCGAGCGGCATGCAATCCGGGCGATGATCACCTCCTATGTGACCGTCAAGCAGGTGCGGAGCTTAAAGCTTACAATCCTGACCGTCAGTGATGGCGATATGACGATGCATATGACATGGTTTAACCAGCCATTTTTAAGAAATGTGTTCCACAAGGGGGATTCGTATATCTTCGTTGGAACGGTCAAAGTAAAAAATGGCATGCGTGTCATGGAGCAGGCAGAGTATTATAAACTTCCGGTGTATGCCGGGATGCAGCAGGAAATGCAGCCGGTTTATCCGCTTACGAGCGGACTTTCGAACAAGACATTCCAGAAAGCCATCATGGCAACACGGGAGCTGATTTGTCAGATGGGCGATTATGTACCGGAGGAGGTACGGGCAGAGCACAGTCTGATGGAATTATCGGAGGCGTATGAGAACATTCATTTTCCGATGAATCAGGCTGTCTTAAAAAATGCGATCCGCAGACTTGCTTTTGACGAGTTTTATCAGTTCCTCTATGATATGGCATCCATGAAGAAGACAACGCAGTTACAGGAGAATCTGCATAAGATCGTACAGGGCAAGGCAGTTGCGGATTACATATCGAATCTTCCGTTTTCCCTTACAAAGGGGCAACAGCAGGCAATCGAGGATATCTTAGCAGATATGGGTGGCGATGGTGTGATGAACCGCCTGATCCAGGGAGATGTTGGATCGGGAAAGACGGTCGTTGCGGCTGCAGCTCTGCTTGCCTGTGCGAAGGCTGGGTATCAGGGTGCGCTCATGGCACCGACGGAGGTGCTTGCGCGACAGCATTACGAGGAGTTGGCGGAGCAGTTTGCACAGTATGATATCCGCACGGCATGTCTCGTTGGCTCGACTCCACTGAAAGAGAAGCGGAGAATTTACGAAGCAATCCAGCAGGGGGAAGTCGATATTGTGATCGGTACGCATGCGCTGCTGGAAGATAAGGTGGAATTCAAAGATCTGGCACTGGTTGTAACCGATGAACAGCACCGGTTCGGCGTCAACCAGCGAAAGAAATTATCAGACAAAGGGTATGGTGTTCATACGCTTGTCATGTCTGCGACACCGATTCCGCGGACGCTTGCCATTATCTTATATGCAGATATGGATATCTCGATCATCAAAGAGTTACCAAAGGGCAGAAAACCGATCAAAAACTGTGTGGTTGGCACGAATTACCGCCAGACGGCATACCAGTTTATCGCAGGGCAGATTGCCGAACAAAGTCAGGTCTATGTCGTCTGTCCGATGGTGGAAGAAAGCGAGACGCTTGACGTGACGAATGTTACAGAATATGTCGATACGATGCGGGCGAATCTGCCAGCAGGCACACGGATCGAGATGTTGCACGGACAGATGCGGGCAGAAGAGAAAAATGAGATCATGAAACGGTTTTCGGAAGGTGAGATTGACGTGCTTGTATCGACAACGGTTATCGAGGTCGGTGTCAACAACCCGAATGCAACCGTGATGATGGTGGAAAATGCAGAGCGGTTTGGACTGGCACAGCTGCATCAGCTGAGGGGCAGAGTCGGACGTGGAAAGAAGCAGTCATACTGTATCTTCATCAATGGAAAAGAATCGGAAGAGTCGATGGAACGTCTGCGTGTGCTGGAAAATTCCAACGATGGATTCTTTATCGCAAGTGAAGACCTGAAACTCCGAGGACCGGGAGATTTCTTTGGAATCCGACAGAGCGGCGATGCATTGTTTGAGCTTGCGGATATCTACAATCATGCGGATATGCTGCAGCTTGCACAGGACATGCTCAAAAAATACGGAAAGACGATACAGCCGGTCCGCAGAAACCGGGGAGGAATCTCTGAGACCGTGTTATAGAAAAAACGTCAGATTTCCTATGAAAACGGTTGCCGAAAAGGGCAAAAAAGCATATAATAGGCACGTGTTTAATTAAATAAGATAAGAGGAATGACATGAAAGTAAAAGTAGGGTATATTACACGCTGGAGAAGAGCCATTTTCTTTACTCTGGTGGCATGTATTGTTGTATTTGGACTGGTATCTACCGTATGTGCGAAGCTGATCGAAGCGGCACTTGTTTCGAATATGGTAAGTGTTGCGGCACTGCTTCTGTGCATCGTTGTATTTGTGCTTGTATTGAGTGACAAATGGGAACGCTTTGAGGGCGAAGGAATCGCCGCGATTGAGAACGGGGAATTTACATATCATGATAAGAAGCGCCATATCGAGATTGCGATGGATGATATAAAAAGTGTAGATATCAAACCGATTACACTTGGACAGACAAGCAAGACGAATCTTGCGTATCTGCTCGTGATCAAGACGAATAAGAAGAAATATCAGATTGAGTCGGAGCGTGCCAGAGGACAGGCATACGATGAGGTTGACCTGCACCGATTATATATCTGGATACAGGAAAAACGTACAAAGTAAGAGGGTTACAGGGGAAGGAATCAGGTGAAGCAATGAAGAAAAATAATAATAAGGTATGGATTGCGGTGATCGCAGTGCTGGTTGTCGTGATCGCGGCATTGATCGTAGTGCTGGTGCGCAGAAAACCGAAGGATGACGTCGAGAAGGTAACCTCCGAGGAGGCAATCCAGACGGAGACAGAGGCAACGCCGGAGACAGCCTCGGATGCGACAGAAGCGGCAACAACAGAGGCGCAGGCGACACAGGATTGTTTTGTCAAAGTGACCAACAGCAATTCGTGGGAGAGTGCAAACGGATACAGCGGACAGCTCGATTCAACGATCACGAACAAGACAAGCGGTGCACTGAAAAACTGGGAGATTCGGATGACGGTGCCAGATAAGGCGACATTAGATAGCTCATGGAATGGAACATTCAAGCTGGATGGAACGACATTATCGGTAAAGTGTGTGGATTACAATGCAGAGGTTCCAGCAAACGGCAATCTGAAGGATATCGGCGTCATCGTAACTGTGCCTTCACAGGCAGATCTGAAGGCCATCTGTGACAGCGCCGTGCTGTATGTAGATGGAAAAGAATACAAAGGAAGCAGTGCGTCTTCAACAACAGAGGCAACGGAGGCAAAGGAAGAGACGAAGCCGAAGGAAAAGACAGAGCCGGAGAGCGGTACCCCAGTTGACAATCATGGCAAGCTTACATTGAAGGGAACGGATATTGTTGATAAAAATGGAGACAAATATCAGTTAAAGGGTGTCAGTACACATGGTATCGCGTGGTTCCCGGAATATGTGAATCAGGATGCGTTCCAGAGTCTGCGTGATGATATGGGTGCAAATCTGATTCGTATCGCGATGTATTCCGGTGAAAATAACGGATATTGCACCGGTGGTGACCAGAAGCAGTTAAAGGAATTGGTGAAAACGGGTGTGGATGCAGCAACGAACCTTGGTATGTATGTTATTATCGACTGGCATGTATTAGGTGACCAGAATCCACAGACCTATAAAGAAGAGGCAAAGGCATTTTTTGAAGAAATGTCTTCTCTGTATAAAGATTATGATAATGTGATTTATGAAATCTGTAATGAGCCAAATGGTGGAACGACATGGGCAGACGTAAAATCCTATGCGGAAGAGGTGATTCCGATTATCCGCAAGAATACGAAGGATGCCCTGATCATCGTAGGAACACCAACATGGTCACAGGATGTAGATATTGCGGCAGAAGATCCTGTTACCGGATATGACAATATCATGTATGCCGTTCATTTCTATGCGGCAACACATACGGATAACATCCGGAACAAAGTGACAACGGCGCTTTCCAAAGGACTGCCAATCTTTGTCAGTGAATTTTCCATCTGCGATGCATCTGGAAATGGTGCGATTGATTACGATCAGGCAGCAAAATGGTTTGATCTGATTGATTCCAACAATCTGTCTTATGCCGCATGGAACTTATCAAACAAGGCAGAGACGTCATCCTTGATTGATTCGTCCTGTACAAAGACATCTGGCTGGACAGACGAGGATTATTCTGAGACAGGAAAATGGATCAAAAAGCAGATGCATGGAGAAAACTGATCAGGATGAACATGGCATATAGTCCAGGCATTCTAAAATAAATAGTAAAAGGAAGAAGAATATGCGTGTAATAGCTGGAACGGCACGTAGTCTGCCGTTAAAAACGATAGAAGGTCTGGAGACGCGACCGACGACAGACCGGATCAAAGAGACATTATTTAATATGCTGACCGGGTATGTGCCGCAGGCAAAATTCTTGGATTTATTTGCAGGAAGCGGCGGCATCGGAATTGAAGCGCTGTCCCGTGGGGCAGAGAGCTGTACCTTTGTCGAGCAGGCAAAAAATGCAGCCGCATGTATCGAGGATAACCTGAAATTCACGAAGCTTGCAGATAAGGCGCAGGTGCGGAAGTTTGATGCGGTAAGTTTTGTCTCATCCCTGCCGGAAATTGATTATGATGTGATCTTTATGGATCCTCCATATAGCAAGGGACTGGAGCGCAGAGTATTAGAGGTGCTTTCCACAAAGAAATTTATGACAGATACCCTGATTGTAGTGGAAGCCGCATTGGACGAGGATTTCTCGTATGTGGATGCACTTGGATTTGAAATAACAAAAGATAAGCATTATAAGACGAACAAGCATGTCTTTTTGATGCAGAAGGAGAACGTATGAGCATAGCAGTTTACCCGGGCAGCTTTGATCCGGTTACGCTTGGACATCTGGATATCATTCGCAGATCAGCGGCGATATTCGACCATGTAATTGTCGGAGTTTTGAATAATACATCGAAAAAACCATTGTTTTCTTTGGAAGAACGTGTTAATATGTTGAAAGATGTAGTTTCCGAGATTGAAAATGTATCGGTAGAATCGTTTGACGGTTTGCTGGTGGACTTCGTCCGTCAGAAGAATACGAACGTGATCATCCGGGGACTTCGTGCCTTAACAGATTTTGATTTAGAGATGCAGATGGCACAGAGCAACCGCATGGTTGCCAAGGATGTCGACACTGTGTTTTTGTCGACAAGCACGCAGTACTCGTATCTGAGTTCCAGCGTGGTAAAGGAATATGCAAGGTATGGTGTTGACCTGACTGAATTTGTTCCCGCGTGCATTATTCCCAAATTAATCGAGCGAATGAATGAGTTGGATATAAAGAGGTCATAGGAGGATTCTTAAGATGGGTAAAAAAGGCGTTGAAAGTATGATCGAGGAGATCAAGGTATACATTGAAAATTGTAAGCCAATGCCATTGTCACAGACAAAGATTTCAGTACAGAAGCCAGAGCTTCTCTCTATGTTGGATGAATTAGAGTTAAAGCTTCCGGGCGAGATTGAACGTTGTAAGAAAATTATGCGTAACAAGGAAATGATTCTTGCTGATGCAAGAACCCGTTCCGATGCGATTATTACAGAGTCCGTAAATGAGGCAAATCGTATGATTGAACAGAACGAGATCACACGTCTTGCCAACATTCGTGCAGACGAGATTCTGGAGAATGCCAGAAATCAGGCACAGCAGATCGTAGATCAAGCTTCTGAGGAAGCAAATGAGATCCGTCTGGGTGCAATGTATTATACAAAGGACAAGCTTACAGAAATGCGTGATATCTTCCAGAAGATTCATGACATGGAGAAGGAAAATTACCGTGTTCTGATCGAGTCTCTGGAGAACGATACGTATGTGATCGAGACAAATATGACAGAGATGGATACGAACATCAATATGTTCACTGCTTCTTCTAACATGTCTTATGAGGAGACGGATGATCTTGACAGCGCATTCTCAAATGAGCCAGCTCCAGCTCCAGCTCCGGCACCACAGCCAGCTCCAAGCTATCAGGAGGAAGCCGCTGAGGATGAGGAAGAGCCAGAAGAGGACGATGACGATATCGACGTATACGGCGAGCGTGACGAGGAAGAGGATGACGACGATGATTTTGATGATTTCTTAGACGAGTAAGAGATACATTGCAAAACCAGTCATACATCCACAGATACATTTGACAACGAAATAATAAATCATGGACAGCCCGGATTGTTTCGTGACCTGTAAGGTTTGGAGAAAGGCAGAGATGCCGCCAAACGAGGTACACGCAAGAATCAGGGCTGTTTTGCTTGCAAGGGGAAATGCACTTGCGGCAAGCACGGTGCTTCCCTGAGTGATCTCGAGTATGCCGCACAGGACGGTCGATACATCCTGTGGCAGGTCCGGGATGGCGCAGACAAGTGCAAACAGGATGGAACAGATCATGATGTACAGACCGACATAGGTGATCTGAATGACGGATTGTAACAGCAGATCGTTTGTCTGCATGGATATGGCTTGCTGAGATACACCTTTCTGGGGATATTTAGAGGTATGTACAGATGGGGGTGATAAATGACTGGTAATGGCAGCTTCTTTGGATGCAGGATGCAGTTTGGAGAATGCGGATGCATATTTATCTTTCTTGATCACATGAAAAACAAGAAATACGATGGATGTGACAAGCACATACGGCACATAGAGAACTACAAGCAGAAACCAGAACGGAAACCGATCCTGCAGCACAGTGTGACCGATATAGCCGGACAGAAACATTGGACTGATGTTATTACACAGAGGGAGCAGTATCGTGGCGGTGGATGGCTTGATATAGCCTTCCTTCGTGAAGTCGGAAGCCATCTTTGCACCGAGCGGATAGCCACATAGAAGTCCGAGCAGGAATAAGACAGGAATCGCATAGGCGGCGCCTGTTTTTTCGGTGCGGATTTTGAGGACGAAGAGGTTTGATAAGAGCATAAAGGGAAGAAGCAGGGGCAGGACATCGTGAAACCAGAGCATAAGTCCGGCACGTGCCCCGGTGACTACGACCTGATTTTCCCCGATGAGTGTCAGAAGAAAAATAATCAGACAAAATAGCATAGAAAAACTCCCATATCTTCCATAATAAAATGTATGAACGTGGAAGGTGTTATAGAACCGGGAGTTTTCTTGTATAATCGTTCGGAAGTGTGATGCCGTAATGATTATAGTAGATGCAGTTGTAAAGTTCAGTTGCACGCAGATCGTATTGCCACATGGTGCGTGCGAGTTCTGTGTCAATGGCAGGATAGGCGGAAAGTATAGTGTCAAAATCAGCTTTCTTCGTGATGACTGGAATCATAGATGATTCATGTAGCTGCCGGATCAAGCTGCTGGATTCCTTTTTCAGCGCCAGTATATTTGCATAACATGCATAGCCGGATCCGATAAACTTCTGCCGGTCGGACTCGGTATAGCCAAGCAGCAGATGCAGGAGCGCCCGGGCGATGCGGCTCCTTGTGATGTCTTTCGTCTTTAACTGCTCGACAAGCACTTCATAGTCGATTGGATATGGGGCATGCTGCAGTTTATCCGCAAGTGCCGGGGAGATATCACAGATATCCGAAAGCTCCGGTTCCCGAAGTCTGCAAGCCTGTACGAAAGGTGTCAGCATTGCATCCGACAGATAGGTGTGGTCGGGTGTCTCCATGCGCAAATAGGTTGCCGGTGGCACCTGTGAGGCAAGTGCTGAAACGTCCGTTCCTTCGGTAAGGGCTGTCCGGATGGCTGTTGCGGAGCTGATCTGTGCCTGCAGATCGGTGTCATGATAGTCGTTCGAGATCCGTTTGATAAAGATTGGTTTGATATTGGCATGTAGCTTCTTAATCGCGCACAGATAGGAGAGCGCGAGCGTATTGTTTGGTGCCTTAAGAAGCGCGGCTGCCGAATCTCCGCAGATTGCGGCGATTGCAGTCTGTCTCGCTCTCGGGTAGGAAACTCCGACTTTTAATGCCTGCTTTAAGGCAAGCTGATAGTTCTCCGGTTCCTCGGTCAGAAACTCTGCCACCTGTTCAAATACGTCCGGTTCTGCCTCTTCAACGCCAAACGCCAGATAGTCAATCGCATGAAGGTTCTTTAAGATTGCGACAGCACCATCCGCAAAATCTCCGGCACTTCCGGTCGCATACACAAACGGAAGCTCTAAGCACAGGTCAAATCCATCCGCAACCGCCATTTCCGCGCGTGTGTATTTGTCCCACAGGGCGATACTGCCACGCTGCAAGAAATTTCCGCTCATCAGCGCAATTGCGTGGTCGGCATGCGAAAGAGACATCGCTTCCTCGAAGAGATAGTGATGTCCGTTGTGATATGGATGAAATTCTGCTATGACTGCTACGTTACTCATATCGTTATTATACCAATCCGGTTAGGATTCATCAAGGCTTGCCGGCTGGGATTTGGTGGAAACTTATTTTGGTTGGCATTTTTTTAACTATGATATATAATATGGAATCGTTGATGATATAGGACATTGACATTCAGGGATAAAATGGAGAATAGACGATGAAGAACGAACAAGAAAAAACAGAATGGATGCAGAAACCGGTTGTAGTATGGCTTGGTGCGATGCTTTGCTGCTTCCTGTGGGGAAGCGCATTTCCGTGTATCAAGATCGGTTATAAGCTGTGGGAGATCAATTCTCTGGATACGGCATCGCAAATTTTATTTGCGGGTATGCGTTTTTTGCTTGCGGGCATACTGGCAATCGTGCTCGGAAGTATGCTTGAGCGGCGGTTTCTGAAACCGGAGCAGGGCGCGGCAGGGAAGATTCTGTGGTTGTCGCTTCTGCAGACAGTCGCACAGTATATGTTCTTCTATATCGGACTGGCACATACAAGTGGCGTGAAGGCGTCGATCATAGAGGCAGTCAATGTGTTTGTCGCAATCCTTGTATCGGGGTGTCTGTTCCGGCAGGAGACGATCCATGCCAGACAGATGATCGGCTGTCTGATCGGATTTGCGGGTGTAGTGCTGATTAACTTAAATGGCGTAGACTTCCATATGCAGGCAAATGGAGAGGGCTTTATCCTGTTATCGACGATTGCCTACGCATTTTCATCCGTGTTCCTGAAGCGATATTCTGCAAAGCATAATCCGGTGATGCTTTCCGGCTATCAGTTCATCGCAGGTGGCATCATTTTGATCCTGTGTGGTCTGCTGCTTGGCGGACGGATGGGTGCGGTATCAGCATCCGCTATCGGAATTCTTGTGTATCTGGCGTTTGTGTCCGCCGTTGCCTACTCGCTGTGGGGACTGCTCTTAAAATACAATCCGGTATCGAAGGTGGCAGTGTTCGGATTCATGAATCCGGTGTTCGGTGTGATCTTATCCGCATGGCTGTTGGATGAGCGGGAGCAGGCATTTGGTGTACTGAGCATAATTTCGCTTGCACTTGTCTGTGTGGGAATCTATATTGTCAATAAAAGAAATGAAAATTGTTAATTTGCTCTTGACCTAAAGGTAGGTGTAGGTGGTATAACGTAAGAGAACAATTATAGATACAGGAGATGAAACAAGATGGAAAAGCAGATCAGACAGACATATTTCGAGGGCGAACGCCCATTGTTTGGTGCGGAGCATCTGTCCATTCAAGATACGATTTTCGGGGAAGGAGAATCCCCGCTTAAGGAGAGCCGTGATATTTCGTTGGAAGGGAGCATTTTCCAGTGGAAATATCCGCTCTGGTACAGTAAGAATATTGCGGTGAAAGACGGCACATGGGCGGAAATGGCGCGTGCCGGTGTCTGGTACACCGATGATATGACGGTCGAGCGCGCGCTGATCGAGGCACCGAAGAATTTCCGGCGCTGTCGCAGACTGACGCTCAAAGAGGTTGCCATGCCAAATGCTTTAGAGACATTGTGGCATTGCACAGATGTGACACTCGATCACGTGATGGCAAAGGGCGATTATTTCGCGATGGACTGCGAGAACATGAAGATTCAGGACTTCCAGCTTGCGGGAAATTATTCGTTCGATGGAGCAAAAAATGTGGAGATCCACAATGCGAAGCTGCTCTCGAAGGATGCATTCTGGAACAGTGAGAATGTGACTGTCTATGATTCGGTGATTTCCGGCGAATATCTGGGCTGGAATTCGAAGAATCTGACACTGATTAACTGTACGATCGAGAGCCTGCAGGGCATGTGTTATATTGAGAATCTTGTGATGAAGAACTGCAAGCTCGTTAATACAACACTTGCGTTTGAGTATTCGACCGTCGATGTGGAGATACAGGGCGGTATCGACAGCGTAATCAATCCGACGTCCGGTGTGATACGGGCAGATTCCATCGGAACGCTCATCATGGAGCCGGAGCGGGTGAACCCTGCGGATACAGAGATTATCTGTAAAGAGATCAAAGAGACGAGGGATCATGCTCCGAAGTAAGATTAAGGCTATAATGAAGCAGGTTGATGTGTACGTAGGTCATCACACTATCGCGAGGTGACAAATGATATGAATATTGCAGATGGAGAAGATATTATGGCATATGATTTTGATAAAATAGTAGATCGTTCCAATACGAATTCCATGAAATGGAACGTGGCAGAAGGCGAGCTTCCGATGTGGGTAGCGGATATGGATTTCGAGACAGCGCCTGCAATTATGGAAGCAATTAGCAAGCGTGCGCAGCATGGTTGTTTCGGCTATACAGAGATTCCGGATGCATGGTATCAGGCGTATATCGACTGGTGGAAGATACGCCATGATTTTACAATGGAGAAGGACTGGCTGATGTTTTGTACCGGTGTTGTACCGGCGATTTCGTCAATCGTGCGGAAGCTGACAACACCAGCCGAGAAGGTGCTGGTGCAGACACCGGTGTATAATATATTCTTTAACTCGATTCTGAATAATGGCAGACAAGTGTTGGAAAGTCCGCTTGTATTCGACGGAAATGCATATCATATTGATTTTGAAGACTTGGAAAAGAAACTCGCAGATCCGCAGACGACGTTGATGATTTTATGTAATCCACACAATCCGATTGGAAAGATCTGGGACAAAGCAACACTGGAACGAATTGGTGCTTTGTGCGCGAAGCATCATGTAATCGTGCTTTCAGATGAGATTCACTGTGATCTGACCGATCCGGGACGTGGATATATTCCGTTTGCATCGGTGTCCGATATCTGCCGGGATAACAGTATTACCTGTATAGCTCCGACGAAGACATTCAATCTGGCAGGTTTGCAGACGGCAGCCATCTCTGTACCGAATCCGGTGATTCGCCATAAGGTATGGCGTGGGATCAACACTGATGAAGTTGCAGAGCCGAATGCATTTGCGGTTGACGCGGCAATCGCGGCATTTACCAAGGGCGCAGACTGGCTAGATGCGCTCCGTGCCTATATCTACGAGAACAAGCAATATGCAGTTCAGTATGTGAAGGAACAGATACCGGAGGTGGAGATTCTTTCTTCGGAGGCAACCTACCTGTTATGGATCTACTGCAAGGATCTTCCGGGAAGTTCGCGCGAGATCGCACACCGCATCCGCAAGAAGACGGGATTGTTCCTGTCTGCCGGAAGTGGATTCTCCGGGGATGGAGACCGATTCCTGCGGCTCAATATCGCCTGCCCAAGAGCGTTGTTAAAAGACGGTATGGAGCGGTTAAAACGCGGGGTGGAGTAGTTCGGAAATTCCGAATTACTGCCGATGAACAAATATAAAGACTGTATATGGCTGAAAGAAATGGTGGAATCACTATGCGAATGACAACATTATGTTATATCGAGCAGGATGGGAAATACCTCATGCTGCATCGGACGAAGAAAAAGAAAGATATCAATAAGGATAAATGGATCGGTGTCGGCGGACATGCCGAAGAGGGCGAAGGACCGGAAGAATGTTTGCTTCGTGAAGTAAAGGAAGAGACAGGGCTGACACTTACGTCGTACCGGTTCCGCGGGCTGATTACATTTATCAGCAACGAGTGTGAGCCAGAGCTGATGTGCCTGTTCACGGCAGACGGATTTACCGGAGAGCTGATCACCTGCAATGAGGGGGATCTGGTCTGGGTGGATAAAACACAGGTGCCGGAGCTTCCGACCTGGAGCGGAGACGCCATATTCCTGAAGCAGATCCTGTCAGACGATCCAAGGTTTTTCACACTGCGGCTTGTGTATGTGGGCGATACACTCGTGGAACACCGGTTACAATTTTATTAGGCGGTAAATCGCATATGCAGCAACCGCGGAGATGGTCTCTGTGACCGGGAATGCCCAGAAGACTCCATTGGCACCGAGGACGCGGCTTAAAACAAAGGCAGCAGGTATCATGACAACGGCATAACGCGACAACGAAATCAGCAGGGACGCCATTCCCTTTTGCAGGGCTTCGAGCGCACCGCAACAGGTGACCGAAACTGCCGAGATGATAAATCCGATGCATATGATCGTGAGTGCCTTGACACCGATCTCAACCGTCGTCTCATTGTCGGTGAAAAGTCCGATCATCTGTCCCGGTATGAGCAGGGAGAGCAGCACACCGACCGCCATTACACCGGCGGTCAGACAGAGTGTAGTCCGGAAGATCTGCCGGACACGTTTCTTCTCGCCGGCACCGTAGTTGAAGCTGATGATCGGGCGGATACCCTGGATGATTCCGTTTGCAGACAGGTAAATAAATGTCTGCAGCTTATAATAAGCCCCAAGCACGAGGACGTATTTCTCCGAAAATGCCGTCAGGATACCGTTCAGACAGGAGATCATGAGCGACGGCAGCGCCATGTTCAGGGAAGCCGGAATGCCGACGGCGTACAGATTCCCAAGCAATGCCTTGTTAAACGACAGGTTCTTACGCTTGAAGGAAAGCGGCAACGGACGGAAGATGCAGAATAGCACATAGACAAGTAATGTGATCGTCTGTCCGATTCCGGTTGCGTAAGCGGCTCCCGCCATCCCCATCTTCGGAAATGGTCCGATGCCGAAGATCATCAGCGGATCGAGTACGATATTGGAGATAAAACCGCACATCATACTGAGCATGGAAACCTTCATTCTGCCGACCGACTGGAAGATCTTCTCCAGCGAGATTCCAAGCATGATGATGACCGAGAACACGAATACGCGGTTGGCGTAGATAAGTCCCATCTCGATGATCGTTTCATCCTTCGTATAAAGTCTCAGAAAATGCGGCATACCGGCCATACAGGCAACCATCAGAATGACTCCGTGAATCACACTTAAGAACATGCCTGTGACTGCTGCCTCGTCCGCTTTCTCCAGATCCTTCGCGCCAAGACAAAATGCAATTCTTGCATTCATCGCGATACCGAATCCAACCGCAATCGCAGTCATCAGATTCTGCAGCGGATATACAAGCGAGATTGCAGTCATGGCATCCTCGCTGATCTTCGCCACGAAATAGCTGTCGACGATGTTGTATAGGGAATTGATCGCCATGGAAATAACCATCGGCAGAGACATCGAGATTACCAACGGTAAAATCGGTTTTTCTTTCATAAAATTCTGGTTCATATTTTTCACTCCTTCGTAATTGTTGTGTATATCATCCTGCCTGCGGGCAGAGCAAACCCGTCTGCCGGGCAGGGCAAGAAGGATTGTCTTGCATAAAAAAACCACACAGCAAATATACTGTGTGGCGAAAAAAGAATTCTCTTAAAAAATCCACTCCCGTAAAGGGTTTTGGTATGTGATTGCGTGTCCGGTATGATTCCGGACACTTTCTGTATTCTAACGGGTGGGAGGATATTTGTCAAGTGGGGAGAGATAGAAGCTGATCTGAATTTCCAGCTATCACTTTTTGCTATTTTAGTGTAAAATAAGATAAACACAAAGCTGATGCAGGTAACGGCTTGGAAGAGTCATAGATTATACTATAAGAAGGGGATAACACGATGGATAACACATCAGAACAGAAAACAGAAAATCAGGAAAAAAAGAAGATTGTCCGGGGACCAAGACTCAACCAGAAACTAAAAATCATGTATCTGATGAAGATTCTGCTCGAAGAGACAGACGAAGATCATGACCTGACACTGAACGAAATCGTTGAGAAACTGAAAGCATACAATGTCACAGCAGAGCGGAAGAGCCTGTACAGTGACATCGAGAATCTGCGCACGTTTGGTCTGGATATCATAGGCATGCAATATGGCAAGACCTACCATTATAAGGTTGCAAGCCGGCAATTCCAGCTTGTCGAGCTGAAGCTTCTCGTAGATGCGGTGCAGTCCTCTAGATTCATCACAGAGAAGAAATCCGACGAGCTGATCGCGAAGCTTGAGAGCTACGCAAGCAAATACGAGGCGAAGAAGCTGGCACGTCAGGTCAATGTAAATGGACGCGTGAAGACGATGAACGAACGCATCTATTACAGCGTGGATAAGATTCACGAGGCGTTAAATGAGGAAAGCCAGATCAAATTCCAATATTTCACATGGACGGCAGATAAGAAGATGGAATTGAAGCATGGTGGGGCTTACTATAGTGTCAGCCCGTGGGCACTGTGCTGGGATGACGAGAAATACTATCTGGTAGGATATGACAATAGAGAATACAAGATCAAACATTTCCGCGTCGATAAGATGGCAGACGTGTCTGTGGTCTATGAGGAGCGGGAAGGAAAAGAGGAATTCTCGAAAATGCAGATGTCGGAGTACACGAACAGGCTTTTCGGCATGTTCGATGGCAATCTGGAAACTGTAACGCTTCTGTGTGAGAACCATGCCGCAAATGTGATCATTGACCGTTTCGGAACCGATATTCCGCTCATGAAGACCGACGCAGAACATTTCACAGTCCGGGTACGGGTATCCGTCAGCAAATTGTTCCTTAGCTGGATCATGGCAATCCCGGGAGTGAAGATCGTGGCTCCCGAGCGCACGGTAGATATGATGAAATCAGAGATTAAGCGACTGCAGGAAATGTACTTGTAAGAGAGACATGGGACTAATAATTTTGTATGCGTAATAGAGTTGAAAGGATCAAATATGGTAAAGAAAATTATGCGGGATCCGCTGTTCCTGGCACAGAAATCGGTGGATGCAACGGAAGCAGATAAACAGGTTATAACAGATTTGCTCGATACACTCCGGGCGAATCTGGATCATTGCGTCGGCATGGCGGCCAATATGATCGGCGTAAAGAAGAATATCATCGTCGTGGCAAGCGGACCGTTCCAATTCGCGATGGTGAATCCGGTTATCACGAAGAAAACAGGCGCGTATCAGGTGGAAGAGGGATGTCTGTCGCTCGACGGGACACGCCCATGTACGAGATATCAGGAGATAGAAGTCGATTACCTTGACCAGCATTTCAAGAAGCAGCATGGGAAATATTCCGGCTGGGTGGCACAGATTATTCAGCATGAAGTGGATCATTGCAACGGAGTTGTGATATAACTTTATGTTACAAAAAGAGAAGATAATACTTGAATGTTCATAATGCAAGTACTTATTTATGACAGTTGCTTTGCGTAGGATGGAGATACAAAGAAACGGAAATAAGAAGCATGGAGTCGTAAGATTCACGGAGGTTATCATTATGAGCGGAAATAATAATCAGAAATCAGCAGGATATGCAATACTTGGAGTTATCATAGTGTTCGCAATAATCGGATTCTTCGTATCTTTGACCGAAAAAGAAGATCCGAAGTGTGCATTTGCAGGGTGCGATAACACGGTATCAACGGAGGGCGGTTACTGCTATCAGCACAACACACCCGGAAAGCGCAGAAAAGCTGCATATGGAACAAGCAGCTCGCACAGTCATTCTACAACAAGCAGTACGACAAGCAGCGGTTCCGCATCAAATAGTTCGGGCAGTAGTTCGAATTCCGGTTCATCGTCTAGCAGTTACAAGCCAAGCAGTTCGAACAGCAAGTATAACAGCAGTCATTCGCATGATTCTTACGATAGCGGCTACGATGATGTCTACATGGATGGCGATTATGATCAGGACCGGTACGACCGGGATGATGATTATGCAACCGGTGTGGATGATGCCATCGAGGAAGATATCGAGGATGGAAACGAAGGGGACTGGTAAGGGAAATATCTAGGAATTTCTTATATTGAAACGGAAGAGTAAAAGACGGTGTAACGACGAAATAAAGGATGTATATATGAAGAATTTTGAGATGCTGCAGAAGGTGTGTATAGATGAAGTTCTTGGCGCAGGTATCGAGCCGGGAAATATTGTCTCATGGGTTATAAACCGTCGCGCAAAAACGAGATGGGGAATGTGCACGAAAAATCCGGATGGAACATGCATTATACAGATTGCGGCCAGGCTGATCGAGGATGAACGAATATCCGAACAAGCCTGCAAGGAAACTATGATCCACGAGATTCTACATACCTGCAAAGGCTGTAAGGGACATACCGGATTGTGGCTCATATATGCGAATATCATGAATAAGAAATATGGATATAAGATAAAGCGAACCACCTCCGGAGAGGAGAAGGGCGTTGAAAATTACACCGCTTCTAAAAGACTTGATTATAAATATTGTTTCGTATGCGAGAATTGTGGACAGATTATCAAAAGAAAAAAACAGTGTGAATTCACGAAGTATTACCGCAATTATACATGCGGGATATGCGGAAGGAAGCGGGCATTTCATAAGGTGAAATATATGCAATGAAATTTTGCACGGTTGGATTAAGAGGAGAAGTTGGATTGGATGGCGGAATATTATAAATAATAAAAAATATTTTACCTCCAATCAAACTTCAAATAAGCAGAATCGTGATTATGAATTAGTTGTTATTGGGGTTGTTTGAGTTAGATTCCGTTCCATAGTTTACAGTATTTTTTACCTGGGTATTTTCCGAATGAGGTTGTTTTGAAATCTGTGCGTTTGTGTTATTGGCAATTTGACTGAGAGGATAGCTCAACTCGTCAACTTTTGTGGTCAATTTTTTGATCTCTTTAATCAGTGTATAATTGAAAAGATATCCTACCAATATAGCAACTAATAATAAAATGCAAATACGGATTATCAGAGATACAACTCCGATGTCGAGTAATGAATCGGCATTTGTTAAAAACATAATTAATCCCCCTTGTAATAATATTTTGAGCGTGTGATAAAGCATGTAAATATGGTAATGATTTGGCTGAAGACGACTGTGAGAGTGTATTCAAACCTTGAATTATATATAACAGGTTTGATTTAAGTATGTCAAGGACATTAGAAAATTTGTTTCTTTCTGTAAATTTATAGAAACGAAGAAAACTGGTAAGGGAAATACCGTTGCAACTACAAGGAAAATCAACTATAATAAATACATTAAGTATCGGTAAAAAAGGAAGAGAAATATAGGTAAATGAACAGCTCAACAACACTTGATTATTACAATCAAAATGCACAAAGCTTCGCGTTGGGAACCGTATCTGTGGATTTCCATGAAACGCAGGACAGATTCCTGAAGTTACTGGACAAAGGAAGCCTTGTACTAGACTTTGGCTGTGGATCTGGAAGAGATACAAAATATTTTCTGGAACACGGTATGCATGTAGAGGCAATCGATGGTTCCGAAGAGTTATGCAGGATTGCGAGTGATTATGCTGGGATACCTGTAAAACAGATGTTGTTCCAAGAGCTTAAGGAAACAGAAAAGTACGATGGTATATGGGCGTGTTCGTCGATTCTGCATCTTCTGAAGCAGGAATTGAAAGTTGTCTTGATGAAGATGGCAGACGCGTTGAAAGAACAGGGTATTATCTATACTTCCTTTAAGTACGGGAATTTCGAAGGGGAACGAAATGGACGGTATTTCACGGACTTTACGGAAGATACATTCCGCGATTTCATTGCAGATATTACAGAGATACGGATAGAAGAAGTTTGGATTACAGGGGACGTCAGACAAGGGAGAAATGAAGAGAAATGGCTGAATTTAATCATGCGAAAGAATTAAATACAAATGTGGACTATGATTTTATAACAGATGCTATGACTGGTGATAGAGATGCAAGGATGCATCTCTATTTTCAGTTGCTTAAAAGTTTTCAAAAAGCGGAAAGCGTTGATATTATAGTATCATTTCTAATGGAATCGGGAGTTAATATGCTGATCAAACATCTGGGGAACGCATTGAAGCGTGGGGCGAAGATACGCATTTTAACCGGGAATTATCTTGGTATTACACAGCCATCCGCACTTTATCTGATTAAGCGCAAATTAGGCAATCAGATTGATCTACGTTTTTATAACGAGAAAAATCGCTCGTTTCATCCAAAATCTTATATTTTCCATTACGAAGGATATAGTGAAATTTACATAGGTTCTTCGAATATATCAAGAAGTGCGCTCACTTCTGGTATTGAGTGGAACTATCGCTTCCGTAGTACAACAGATCCGGAGAGTTATGATAAGTTTTACGAGACATTTGAAGATCTGTTTCAGAATCATTCCATTGCAATTGATGACGAAGAGCTGCGTAAATATTCAAAGAATTGGCACAAGCCGGCAGTATCAAAGGATTTGGAACGGTATGATGCGGAGTCGGAAGATGAGAAAGTTAAAGAATTATTTGAGCCAAGAGGTGCTCAGATAGAAGCGCTATGTACCTTGGAACACACGCGCGCAGAGGGCGCCAGACGCGCACTGATATCGGCGGCAACCGGTGTAGGAAAGACCTATCTTGCGGCATTTGATTCAGAAAAGTACAAACGGGTTTTATTTGTGGCACACAAGGAAGAAATCCTGAGGCAGGCGGCGAACTCATTCCAAAATGTCAGAAAATCAGATGATTATGGATTTTTCGATGGCGACGAGAAATGCACAGATAAATCCGTGATATTTGCATCAGTTGCAACCTTAGGCAAATCCGAATATCTAAATGAAACGTATTTTTCAAAGGATTATTTTGATTATGTGGTCATAGATGAATTCCACCATGCAGTAAATGATCAGTATATGCGGATTGTGGAATATTTCAAACCACAGTTTCTGCTTGGATTGACGGCGACTCCAGAACGTATGGATGGCAGAAACATCTATGAAATCTGTGACTATAACGTGCCATATGAGATTTCGCTCAAAGATGCGATTAATAAGGGGATGCTGGTTCCGTTTCATTACTATGGAATCTTCGATAAGACAGATTATTCGCAATTGCATCAGGTGCGGGGAAAATATGATGACAGAGAATTGAATCAAACATATATCGGAAATGAACGTCGGTATGAATTGATATATAAAAATTATTGTAAATACGGATCAAAGCGTGCATTAGGGTTCTGCTGTTCGAAGGAGCATGCAAAGGATATGGCAAAGGAATTCTGTAGACGTGGCATTCCTTCGGTGGCGGTGTATAGCGATGCACATGGGGAGTACACAGAGGATAGAAGTATAGCAATCCAAAAACTGATGCAGGGCGAAATCAGAGTGATTTTCTCTGTAGATATGTTTAATGAGGGTGTGGATATACCTGCTGTCGATATGGTAATGTTCCTGCGCCCAACGGAATCACCAATTGTTTTCCTGCAGCAGCTCGGCAGGGGACTTCGAAAGAGCATGGGCAAAGAGTATCTGAATGTCCTTGATTTTATCGGGAATTATGAGAAAGCAGGACGTGTACGATTCTTACTGACAGGAAAGACGTTTTCAGAGACAAAGACATACAATCCAGCGGATCGGACAGATTACCCAGATGATTGCATGATTGATTTTGATCTGGAACTTATTGATCTTTTCGCGGAGATGGATAAACGTACCCTGCGGGTAAAGGATTGCATACGTGGTGAATATTATCGAGTGAAGAATCTGCTTGATAAATCACCGTCCAGACTGGAATTATTTACATATATGGATGATGATGTGTATCAGTTAGCGATGCAGCATTCTAAGGAGAATCCATTCAAGCGGTATCTGGATTATAAGAAGGAATTAGATGAGCTTTCGGAGGATGAATCGGCATTTTTGCAGGACATAAATGGACGTGAATTCATCCATCTGATTGAGACAACAAACATGACAAAAGTCTATAAGATGCCGGTGCTTATGGCATTTTACAATCATGGAGACATCCGAATGGAAGTCACGGAGCAACAGTTGCTTGTAAGTTGGAAAGAGTTCTTCTCAACCGGAACAAATTGGAAGGACTTGGACAAGGATATGACCTATGAGAAGTACATGGCGATTTCAGATAAAGAGCATATAAATAAGATCCTGAAAATGCCAGTACATTTCTTGCAGGAATCCGGAAATGGATTCTTCGTGAAACGTGATGGATGTGCTCTGGCACTTAGCGAGAAGCTGCAAGGTGTGATTGATAATCCGGTGTTCGTGGATCAGATGAGGGACGTGATTAGGTATCGGACGATGGATTATTATCAGAGAAGGTATAGGAATGTAGATGTGTAAGAGAGGAGAGAAATTCCTGGGTGAAAAATAGAATAAAATGATATGGAGGGGATTATAGCAAAAAGAAGGAGGTAACTATCATGGATAATGTGAATCTTGAGAAATTAGCAAAAGAGCTTTTGAAAAAAATAATTGATAATAACAGGGAACTTTCCGAACAAGAAAAGGTTGGTATAAAAGTGATCATAGATGAAGAACATGATCCAGAAAAACTGTTAGAAAAGTGTTTACAATATATGGGGTAATGATTGCCGTAGTTTTCAAAGTAATGTTAATTTCTCGAAAGTGTAGGATATGTTATCATATTGTATGAAACGAAGAATTTACTTGCTTTATTAAAAGACATGTAGGATTGAGTACGGCAGATTAAATATGAGTAAAGGGGGGATTTCATGAATCCATCATATGAGAAAAGTACATTCAAAATACATTTACCATCATATCTAGAATTTGATGATCATGTGCAAATATCGTTTAAATTTGAGTATAAAAAGGGACAAACCAATAAAACAATGTAATTTGTATAGAAAAACATAATAAATTCAAAATAGAAAAAATATTATAACGTTTGTAATTTATTTTTGATATGTTAGATAATTTAGTGATAAAGTAAATCAAAGCAAGCTAAAGTGATAATTTACATAGTTGAAGGAGAGAAAATGGGCGAAAAAGTTGACTTAGCACTTGCAAATCCTGATGATGTACAAAGCGCAAATGCATTATTCAATTTTGTTGGAAGATTAGATTATTTAGTGGAATCCTTAGAGAAAAAAGCATTGGTTCCAAGATATTGCGAAGAAGATATTGGTTATTTAAAATTACATTTTAACGGAAAAGCAATTGAGAAAATTCATGTTTTACAAAAGTGCTTCTGTGATATTCCATTACATAATATTACAAAAGCTTTCCCTATTGAGATTATTGAACAAGATGATAAGGAACTAAGTGATAATCAAAGGGAACAAATAAGAACTAAAAATACACATGTACTGCAGATGTTGAGACACCCCAAGTTGGACAAGAATTATTTGCATCATATATTGATAAGTGTGTCTTTAGTTTTGCCAACCAGAATAGAAATTTTTATATAGTAAAATGTGTTTTTGGTGCAAGAATAAAATCAATTGAAGAATTTGAAGATGGAAAGAAGACAATTTATTTTGAGGAAAAAAAAGATAAACCTATGTTTATGTCGTATTCGGCTTATTTGACAGAAGAGGAGGCACAGTTTGAAATAGAACACATTATGGATAAACATGAAGAGTATATTCATGCAGAGCATTTTACCGATCAATTGAAAAAATTACTTGAAGTAGTCTGAAAAAGGAGAGAACCCCATGTCCCTAAAAAACACACAGAAAATCAAATGCCCGGATTGTGGCACAGAAGGCGAATTTACAATATGGCAGAGTATCAATACGAAATTGAACCCACAGGCGAAGGAGGATCTTTTGTCTGGCAAGTTATTTGCGTATACCTGCCCGAAATGCAAGAAAGTCCATTATGTCAATTACGGACTTTTGTATCATCAGATGGAGAAGCAGCTGATGATTTATTATGCAATCTCGAAGGAAGATGAGAAGGAGATTTTAGATACATTTGACAAGATGGAGAATGGTGACATGCTTCCGGGCATGGAGAGTACGGACTATACATGTAGAGTGGTTCATTCTCAGAATCAGCTCCGGGAGAAAGCGTATATCTTCGATATAGGACTCGATGACCGCGTCGTTGAGATCATGAAGGTTATGACGGTGGCGCATTTGTCGCAGACGAATCCGGATCTGGAGGTTGGAGATATATTCTTAGAGATCACCAAGGGAAAACCAGAACGATTTGTGATCCGGTTGAAGAATGGCGTATTGGGCAACAGCCCATTTTCCCAGAAGGTGTATGATGCAGTCAAGGCGGAGTACATTGATTCCAAGGGCGATGGCAAGCGGGATTATATCGTTGATATGAATTGGGCAGTAGAATGCCTAAAGAATAAATAAATTGACATAATTACAGGAGGACAAACACATGGAACAGGTGGCAAAATTTTTGAAGGAAGCAGATACATATTATCTCGCAACGGTCGAGGGTGACCAGCCGAGAGTACGACCATTTGGCACGGCTCATATTTTTGAAGGAAAGCTCTATATCCAGACAGGCAAGTCGAAGGCAGTTTCGAAGCAGATTCATGCGAATCCGAAGGTAGAGATCTGTGCATTTAAGGGCGGAGAATGGCTGCGTGTCGCAGGCGAACTTGTTGAGGATGACCGCAGAGAGGCGAGACAGTCGATGCTCGACGCATATCCATCCCTGCAGAAGATGTACTCTGCTGATGATGGCAACACAGAAGTATTTTATTTCAAGAACGCGACAGCCACATTTTCTTCATTTACACAGGAACCGAAGGTTGTGAAGTTCTAATAGAGTAGGGGTAGTACATGGTTTTATACATGAATATGAAACAGCTTGGCAAGCGCAGGAATACGGTGGATCAGGTGCCATTTACCTATGCGGTGGTACCGGGCAGCCTGCGCGAGCTGATTGCAGAGACGGTGAAGCTCTGTGTGAGCAGATATATCGAGGCGATGAACCGGGGCGAAGCAGTGCTTTCCAATGCGCAGATCGACGATATGGCGCAGATTGGGAAGATTGCTTTCGGCATCGTGTATGGTGAGAAGGCGCCGGATGTTGGGAAGTCCATAGAGACGGCGATGCTTGGGTTTCAGGATGGCTTGTTCCGGGTATTCTTAGGGGACACGGAACTTACGGAATTAGATGAGAAGCTGGAGTTACAAGAGGGCGATACGGTTACATTTATCCGTCTGACGATGTTGGCGGGCAGGATGTGGTAGGAAATTACAGGATTGGGTGAACAGAGTCTTACCACAGATGTATATGTTGAAAGGGGTTACATATGGCAGAAGACAAGAAGACGAAGCAGGAGTTAGAAGTGCAGGCGAAGATCGCGAATGACTTTAAGCTTGCGCGCAATGAGACAGACATGGCTTTGAAAGCGTCTTACAGCGCGGAGATTCAGGCGCTGCTTGCAGAATGCAGCAAATATAACGGCATGACGCAGCTGACGGAAGTCGGAAAGCGGTTGGATAAGCATTTGGCGAAACCGGGCAGCCTGCCATCGGAATTCTTCCGGAAAGAATTAAAGCAGATGCCGGGATGGATACCGGAGCATCTGGTCGAGGATTTCTGTTGCACGATCGATAGCATTACGAAATGGCAGGCGAGCGAGTCTTATTACAGAAGAACGGTGCGAATCAAGCACTACCGGGCATTTATGGGGCGTTATTTCCACATCATGAACACGTATCATGACATGGGAATTTACGGAACCGATCTCGTGTCAGTCTACACGGAGCAGCTGCCGCAGGATGTGCTGTGCTATTATCGGGATCAGAGTACAAATGGACGTCAGGCTGTATCGGAATACTGGATTCAGGCGGAGTTAGACCGCGGAAATGAGAAGTTAGAAGCAATCATCATGGATATCTTATTTGGCGAGAGTGCGCAGACGAAGCTGTCCGTGGAGATCATCCGTGGCATCTGCATGAGCGGAAATACCCGGCTGCACGAGGCACTGGGCAAGCTGCTTTTGGCTGCGCGTCTGCAGGAAGGATTGCGTCAGGCAATCTGCGAGAATATGGATTATGGAACCGCGGAAGCATTTCAGACGTTATTCCGCGTTGTGAAGGACAATGATATGCTCCGGTATGCGTCCGTGCTTAGGGCGGTTGCCACATGGACCGGACTGATTGCAAATGAGGAGAGCAAGATTGACCGGATTCAGGAGAAGCAGCTATATATTATCGATACCTATTTGCAGGATGAGAATGCCAGAGCACAGGCACTTAGAAGCGAAGATGCGATGGAAATCTATCTGGCACTCTGGTGCTATGGATTTTACGATGTGGACGATGCATGTGAGCGCATGGGAGAGATTGCGTTATCCGGGACGCGACACCAGCGCATGGTGTTCGGCATGTATATGGAGGCGATGCACTTAGGCAGGGTGTATGTACATGGCATTGCAAAGGAATTCGTGAAGCAGTTTTCGGATGAGCTTGACACGATGGCGGTGATCATGCCATGTTTCATGCCGGATCTCCAGTCGTATATACTTGATCTTGTCTATGAGAAGGGCAGACGCTATAACGGAACGCTGCAGAAGATGAATTATGCGGATGTTGGGAAATATTTTGATAGCCGGGAAGAGTGTCTGAAGGCCTATGATCGCTTAATGGGGATTCTGCGTCAGATACCTGGCAAGCGGCTGGAAATCAACCCGTGTGTATTCCCTTGGAATGTGGCATATCTGGATAGATCCGACCTGATTTTCAGGCTTGCTGTGTGTGCCAGCGCACTTCGGGATGAGGATAAGATTACAGAGATTGCGGAGATGCTGGGCGATATCGATGTATCGCGGTACGGCAGGGATACGCTGATGCTATTTTTGATCCGGGAGCCTGCAAATGCCCGCCAGCGTGAGATTCTCGTGGATGCGGTAGCAGACAAAGAGACATACACGAGACAGGAAGCAGCGAAGCTTGTGAAGAAGATGAAGCTGGCACCGGAGAATTATACGCAGCTTGAGAACATGCTCAAGTATAAGAAATCCGACATCCGAGAGACGGTGCTTTCCATCCTCTATCAGATGGATGAGGAGAAGCTGGATAGTCTGATCGGCAGACTGCTCACAGATGCGAAGGAAGAGAAGCGCACGGCAGGTTTGGATCTGCTGCTCCAGTTGAAGAAGGACGAGAACAGACAGCAGACATTTGCAAGATGTGTGGCACAGATCGACTATATGGCGCAGACAGTAGCGAATATATCGACGAAGGAGCAGATCCTGATCCGGGAGATCCGGAATACGCAGGCAGAACAGGCAGATGCGGAAGAAGGATACGGGCTCTATGATGTAAATGCGGCGTATGATCCGGTCTTTGATTCTGCGTATCTGGAAGTATGTAAGGATGTATACCGGCGTTATTTCCCGGAGAGCGGGATTGCGACAGGAAATGCCGGGAAGAGTGCCGGTGTATTGGCGAAGCTCAGGGCGAAATTTACTTCCGGGAAGAACTCGGAACCGGATACGGTCGACATCCATCATGTGCTTCGAGAATTGGACGCACTGTTTGATGCACATAAGAACGATGAATATGAGAGTGAAAACGGCGAAGTACGTATGCTTGGAGAACGATTTGGATATTGGAGTGGGAACATACCATTTCCGGAGCTCTGGGAGGATTTCTACAGGAAAGAGATACAGACACCGGAAGCGTGCCTGCAGATCTATATTTATGTGAATGGCTATAATTCCGATAAAGCGTATTTCAAGCAATATTGCAAGAGCTTTGTGGAAGATCTGTATGGAAGCAGGTATAACGAGGAGCTGCCGACCTACGGTTACATGTCGCAGATGCAGACGATCCTGCGCGAACTTTATAACAAACATGTGCCGGAAAGTGACAGAAGGAAGCTGGCGGTTGTGGTTGCAGATTATCTGTTTTCGCGCAAGGATGCGCTTGTGCAGGAGAAGAAGACAGTAAATCCGGTTTCTAAGAAGGAAATCATCTGTTATAGAAGTGTGCTTACGCAGGAACAGATCATGGTTATTACAGCGTATATTGCGCCGGGCTATGCGGAATATGGAAGTGCAAATGATGTGGAGGCAGATTCGGCACAGGCGACAGAAAATGATACGGAGTTTCTGCATCTCTTCCCATACAATTATGCGCTTGCAAAATGCTTTAATTTCAAGATCCCGCATGATGTTGCGAACGATGGAAATGGCTATTACTGGGTAAATGTCGGTAAGATCATGCACGTGCCGGAACTTTCGACGTACATTGCAGCATATACGAAGGGGCTGATCAGCCGGGACTACCTGTATAAGATGGCATTTGAGGGCAGCCGGATGGATGTAAGCCTGAAGTGTTTGTCTGACATTGTGCGGTATATGACCGAGCGGGACAGACAGGTGCAGACAAGAGGCTGCGAGTGGAGCTGGACAGTGGGCAATCGGCTGGAGCATGTGCGGAAAATGCTGCTGCACAATCCGGCGAAGGAGCTGTCCGAGACGGATCAGGCGAGCGTGGATACTGCGAAAGAACTGTATCAGGCGATGGCAGGGCTTGTCATGGAGGCAGAGCTTACACGTGGCGATACCGAGACTGCATTTTCCCAGTATGTGTATGGGCTGACGAGAATCTACGGTGCGACGTATTTTGTGCGGATTCTGTCGGCACTCGGCAAGGAGACGCTGGAACGGTCGACGTATTTTAACAGCAGTTACAGCTCCAGTGTCAGACGAAGTGTGAGCAAGAAGAACAGCCTGTCGCATCTGTTGCAGGCGTGTCTGCCGGATGTCAATGACAGTGCGCAGACGCTTGGCGCACATCTGAAAGGGACGGATATCAGCGAGGCACGTTTAGTTGAGGCGGCAATGTATTCGCCGGAGTGGATTGATATTGTGGGTGATTATCTTGGCTGGGATGGATTTACAGCCGGATGTTATTATTTCATGGCACATATGAATGAGTCGTTTGACAACAAGCGGACGGCGATGATCGCGCGCTATACGCCGCTTTCGGTCGAGGAATTAAACGATGGTGCATTTGACCGGGCGTGGTTTACGGAAGTGTACGAGAAACTTGGAGAGAAGCATTTTACGCTCATATATAAGGCGGCGAAGTATATCTCCGATGGCGCCAAACATGCAAGAGCGAGAAAATACGCGGATGCGGCACTCGGCAAATATAATGAGACAGAGCTGATGAGTGAGATCGAGGCAAAGCGGAATAAAGACCTGTTGATGGCAGTCGGAATCCTGCCGATTGCCGATGAGACGCAGATCAAAGAACGGTATATGTTCCTGCAGAAGTTCAAGAAGGAGAGCAAACAGTTTGGTGCCCAGCGGAGAGCCAGCGAGGCGGCTGCCGTGCAGATTGCATTACAGAATATGGCAATCAATGCAGGCTATCAGGATGTGACGAGACTGATCCTGCGGATGGAGAGTCTGGTGGCACAGGGCATGGCGGACTATTTCAAGCCGCATGAAGTCGGAGAAGTATCCGTATGGCTTGAGATGGAAGATGGCGGCAAATGTGCCCTGCTTGTGGAGAAAAATGGCAAGCAGCTGAAGTCTGTTCCGGCGAAGCTTAAGAAGGATGAATATATTGTGGCGATCACTGAGGCGAAGAAGCAGATGGCAGAGCAGGCACGCCGCACGAGGGCGATGTTGGAAGATGCGATGGAGAGTCAGGAGACATACACGTATGCGGAGATTCAGGGCATGCTGGAAAATCCTGTGATTCACGATCTGGTGGCGGCACTTGTGTTCCGTGTAATGGATGGTGGCGGTGTGTCAGATCATACGCAGGAGGAACAGGTTGTATTTGGATTTGTCACAGCGAAAGGCATGGATATTATAGGTTCACACCATATCGAGCCATCCGGCGATACATTACTGACTGTGGCGCATCCATTTCAGATGTATAAGCAGGGCATGTGGCATACGATTCAGAAATATGTGTTTGACAACCAGATCATCCAGCCGTTTAAGCAGGTGTTCCGTGAGCTGTATGTAAAGACGGAAGAAGAGCTTAATATGGAGCACTCCTTACGTTATGCGGGCAATCAGATTCAGCCGCGGAAAACGGTTGCGTGCCTGAGAACAAGACACTGGGTTGCCGACATCGAGGAAGGCTTGCAGAAGGTATATTACAAGGAAAATATCGTAGCGAGGATCTATGCACTGGCGGACTGGTTCTCACCGGCAGATATCGAATCCCCGACGCTGGAATGGGTCGTGTTCACTGATCGAAAGACAGGCAAAGATCTAAAGATTCGTGAGATTCCGGATATCATATTCTCGGAAGTTATGCGTGACGTGGATCTGGCAGTGAGCGTGGCACATGCAGGTGGCGTAGATCCGGAGACATCACATTCGACTGTGGAGATGCGGAAGGCAATCGCGGAGTTCACGATGCCGCTCTTCAAGCTTACAAATGTTACATTTACGAAGAATCATGCGGTGATTCAGGGCGCACGTGCGAACTATACCGTGCATCTTGGCAGTGGCGTAGTCCATCAGGAGGCGGGACCTATGATCAATGTACTTCCGGTGCATTCGCAGCGGCGCGGACGGATCTTCCTGCCATTTGTGGACGATGATCCGAAGACATCGGAAGTGCTGACAAAGATATTATTCTTTGCCGAAGATAAGAAGATCAAGGATCCATTTATACTCGAACAGATCCGGCAATAATGGTAAACATATTGGGCACACACTTCACAAAAGGTTCACAATAAAATTAGCACTCACCTCTTGACAGTGCTAATAACCGGGTGTATAGTATAGTCACAATCAAGAAAGGGAAAAGAAAAGGAAAGAAGAAATAGAGAAAATCCCTTAGAGATTGCAAAGTTGTGATATTCAAACGACACCTCAGATTTCTCTGATAGTGCTTAAAGAATACCGTAGGCATTGGTTGTTTAAGTATGAAAGGAGATATGACTTATGTTTACACCTAGTATTTTTGGAGAAAGTTTGTTTGACGATTGGATGGACGATTTTGAGAAGGAGTTTGACAAGGAACTCCGGCCAGCGAAGAATCCGCTGTATGGTAAGCATGCGAAGAACATGATGAAGACAGATGTCCGTGAGACAGATGATTCCTATGAAGTTGATATTGACTTACCTGGATTCAAGAAAGACGAAGTCAATGCACAGCTGCATGATGGATACATTACGATATCCGCTGCGAAGGGTCTGGATAAGGACGAGAAGGACAAGAAGACCGGCAAGTATATCCGCCGTGAGCGTTATGCAGGCAGCATGATGCGAAGCTTCTATGTTGGTGATGAGATTAAGCAGGAAGATATCCATGCAAAGTTTGAGAATGGTATCCTGCAGTTGTCAATTCCGAAGAAGGAAGCAAAAGCCATTGCGCAGAATAACTACATTGCTATTGAATAATCTATGAGAATGTAGCTGCGGTGCATATAAATCTACACCATATACACAATCGACTTTGGAACTTAACGTAAAGTAAGGGAAGGAAGTGTGAGATATGGACAAGAATCCAAAACATCCATTGAAGAAAAAGAAAGTTATGCCGAAGGTTTGTGCAACAGCAAATCATAACGCAGATCAGCCGGAGATGGCAGCTTCTTCAAAGAAGAAACATTAGTGAGATATAAGAAATGCCCTGCATGTTGAAAGAACATGCGGGGCATTTCTTTTGCTGGTTTCTTACAAAATTTTTGAAAGATATATGTATTTCTACACACGTAAAAATTACCATAATAATATCAAGATAACAATACAAATGCATGTAAGAATCTGATATAACATATTTACAGGTTATTTGATACGGTACCAAAGTAAAAGTATATGGGCATTGACTATATCATGGAAAACGAAAAAGAAAAGGAGATTCGGTATGCAGTTTGGTTATTTTGACAATGAGAATCGGGAGTATGTAATTACAAATCCCAAGACACCGGCACCTTGGGCGAACTACTTAGGCTCCCCGGAATATGGTGCTTTGATTTCAAACAATGCAGGTGGTTACAGTTTTGCAAAGTCTGGTGCGAATGGCAGAATCCTGCGCTATGTATTCAATAATTTCGATCAGCCGGGACGTTACATTTACATTCGAGACAATGACAGCAAAGATTACTGGTCTGCATCCTGGCAGCCGGTAGGAAAGAGCCTGGATACGTATAAGAGTGAGTGCCATCATGGTATTTCGTATACGAAGATTATGGCAGATTACAGTGATATTCACACAGAGGCATTGTATTATGTGCCATTGAATAAGACATATGAAGTATGGAATCTGAAAGTAACAAACAATGGTTCTGAAAAGAGAAATCTTACCCTGACCGGATATGCAGAATTTACAAACAACAGCAATTATGAGCAGGATCAGGTGAATCTGCAGTATTCATTATTTATTTCCAGGACAAGCTTTGTAGAAAACCGGATTCGCCAGACGGTGCATGGGAATCTGGATGTACTCGGAGCTGGTGAGACAGTCGATGATAAGCGTCCGACAGACCGGATCTTCGGACTTGCCGGAGCAGATGTTTCTTCCTATTGTGGAGATAAGGAAGTATTTATTGGAAGATGTAATGGCTATGGCAATCCGGATGGCGTGGTAAACGGAGATCTTGGAAATGCTTTAAGTTATAATGAAAATTCTTGTGGCGCGCTTTCTACTGTTGTTGAGCTTATGCCGGGTGAGACAAAGAATATTGCGTTTATCCTTGGATTAAAGGAAAATGATGAGGCAGAAGCTATTATGAACAGCTATACGGATCCAGCGGATGTCTGTGAGAAGGAACTGGCTGAGTTAAAGACTTACTGGGGTGAGAAATTCTCCCATTTCCAGGTACAGACACCAAGCAAGGAATTTGATTCGATGATTAATACCTGGCATGCCTATAACTGCTTCATGACATTTATTTGGTCAAGAGCAGCATCATTCATCTATTGTGGACTTCGGAACGGATACGGATATCGGGATACAGTGCAGGATATTCAGGGAATTATTCATCTGGCACCGGAGATGGCAGCAGATAAGATTCGATTTATGCTTTCGGCACAGGTTGCCAATGGTGGTGGACTTCCACTTGTGAAGTTCACACACAATGCCGGACATGAGGATACACCGGACGATGCTTCTTATGTGAAGGAGACAGGACATCCGGCATATCGTGCGGACGATGCATTGTGGCTGTTTCCAACAATTTATAAATATGTAACAGAAACCGGAAATCTGGCATTTATGGATGAAGTGATTCCTTACGCAAATAAAGATGAAGGTACGGTGTATGATCATCTGAAACGTGCGATTGATTTCTCTATGAAACATCTTGGCCGACATGGCATGCCGGCAGGACTTTATGCAGACTGGAATGACTGCCTGCGGCTTGGAAAAGATGGGGAGTCATCCTTTGTTGCATTGCAGTTTTATTATGCAATGACGATTCTTCGTAAATTCGCTGAGTATAAAAATGATTCTGAGTACATTTCTTATCTGGATAAGAGCCAGAAAGATCTCTGGAATGTGATTCAGAATCTCTGCTGGAATGAAGACCGGTTTATCAGGGGCTTTACAGAAAAAGGAGAAGTAATCGGTAAAAGAACAGATCCGGAGGCAAATATGTGGTTGAATCCACAGAGTTGGGCGGTTATCAGCGGATTTGCCTCTAAGGCACAGGCGGAAGCTGCAATGGAGAATGTGTATACGCAGTTAAATACAGCGTTTGGTGCCGTACTTATGGATCCACCATACCATGCGCATGCATTTGATGGCGCTCTGGCGGTTATCTATAATCAGGGGGTAAAGGAAAATGCGGGAATCTTTTCACAGTCACAGGGCTGGCTGATTCTGGCAGAAGCATTACTTGGACATGGAAACCGTGCGTTTGAGTATTATATGGAGAATTCACCGGCAGCTCAGAATGATAAAGCAGAAGTGAGAAAGCTTGAACCTTATTGCTATGGTCAATTTACAGAGGGTAAGGCAAGTCCTCATTTTGGACGATCCCATGTGCACTGGCTGACGGGAACTGCATCAACAGTTATGGTTGGCAGTGTCGAAGGTATTCTGGGCATGCGCCCGGATTTCTATGGATTGCGGATAGCACCATCCATCCCGGCAGAATGGGACGGATTTACAGTGGAGAAGGATTTCCGCGGAAAGCATCTCCATATTGAGGTGAAAAATCCGGGACATGCAGAGTCTGGATTTAAGTGCATGGAAATCAATGGTCAGACTATCTTCAATAATTATGTGAAAGACGAGTGGCTTATGTCAAACGGGGATAATATAATCACATTATATATGTCATAGATTTTACCGGTCAGGCAGACCGGAGGCGTTCAGATTTAGGGACTGGTACCGTTTTGGTGTCAGTCCTGTCTGTTTTTTGAAGACCTCTGAGAAGTAGCTTTGATCTGAAAATGCAAGGATCGAAGCAATTTCAGCCGCGGAATAGGAAGAGTGAAGCAGCATATTTTTGGCAGTTTCAATCTTTGTCTGCTGGATATAGTCGCTGACAGTCATACCGGTTTCCTTGTGGAAAAGACGGGAAAGATAGGATGAATTCAGTCCGGTCAGTTCTGAAAGATTTGCAAGTGTGATTTTTGTATGTAGGTGGTCATAAATATAATCAATACATCTGGCTACTGGTTTTGATGTAATCTTTTTCTTTCGCAGATTTTTCATGCGACCGGTGTAGTCCAGGCATGCGGTTGTGTGCAGTTCATCGAGTTCATCCATCGAATTTGCACGGTCTGCTGTGTGGATATAAAAATCGCTCAGGCTGTAGGAAGTGGACAAATCCAGACCACCTTCGATACAGTAGCGGGCAAGCATAGCCATTGTGATTGCAAAATGATATTTCAGGCTTTGCAGAGGGGTGTCGGATAGTTCGCCCAATCCTTTTTTGTGGCTGATCTTTGCCTGACAAAGCTCATTTACTTTCTCAATGTTTCCGGATTTGATGGTTGTATAAAATTCTAATTCCGGATCGTACTGTGCACGTAGTACAGCTTCGTCCTTATATACGTAATCACGGTATATTTTATTGCTTATTTTCATGGTAACACCCCATTGATATATGTTCGTTATTTTTTTTAGTGATTTCGGAAAATATTTAATGTAATTATAGCAGAGAATCTGATTTAGAACAATCGAACAAAATGCAACAAATAATTGCTTTACTTTGCATTATGTATAGGGTACAATTTTTACAGCGCATTGTTTCAAATACATTTAGAAAATAAAAATGAACAAACGTTCGAATTCCTTGTTGACTTTTCGAACAGAAGTGTAGTATAGTAGAAGAAACAAAAACGAACATATGTTTTGATAACATAGATGGAAGATAATGGAGGTTTATGGTATGGCAAGTGAAGAAAAGATGAAAGCATTAGATGCGGCGCTGGCGCAGATCGAGAAGCAGTATGGTAAGGGTTCTGTGATGAAGCTCGGAGATCAGTCTGCAAATATGGGAATTGATGTAGTCCCGACCGGCTCTCTGAGTCTGGATCTGGCACTCGGACTTGGCGGTATGCCAAGAGGTCGTATTATTGAGATTTATGGTCCAGAATCAAGTGGTAAGACAACCGTTGCACTGCATGTGGTTGCTGAAGTACAGAAGATGGGTGGTATTGCAGGCTTTATTGATGCAGAGCATGCACTCGACCCAACGTATGCAGCGCATATAGGTGTCGATATTGATAACCTGTATATTTCACAGCCGGATAATGGCGAGCAGGCACTGGAGATTACAGAGACGATGGTTCGTTCCGGTGCGGTTGATGTAATTATTGTGGACTCTGTAGCGGCCCTTGTACCGAAGGCAGAGATTGACGGCGAGATGGGAGATTCTCATGTTGGATTACATGCGAGACTGATGTCTCAGGCACTCCGAAAACTGACTGGTATTATCAGCAAGTCTAATTGTGTGGTTATCTTTATCAACCAGCTTCGTGAGAAAGTAGGTGTGATGTTTGGTAACCCGGAGACGACAACCGGTGGTCGTGCATTGAAGTTCTACGCTTCCGTCCGTCTGGATGTACGCCGGATTGAGACATTGAAGGTTGGCGGAGAAGTTGTTGGTAACCGTACAAGAGTCAAGGTTGTAAAGAATAAGGTTGCACCTCCATTCAAGGAAGCAGAGTTTGATATTATGTTTGGTAAGGGTATCTCCAAGGAAGGCGATATTCTGGATCTGGCTGTTTTGCACGATATCATCAACAAAGCAGGTGCATGGTACTCTTACAATGGTGAGAAGATCGGACAGGGACGTGAGAATACGAAGCTTTATCTTGCAAATAATCCAGAAGTGATGGAAGAGATTGAGCAGCAGGTACGGAATAAGTGTGGGATTGGCGTAGATGCAGAACAGACAGAGAGCGAAGAGTCATAAGCAACCAACTACATACAGTGCATTTGATACAGCGATTTATTATCTTACCTTCCGGGATCGCTCCCGGAAGGAGCTTTGTGATAAGCTGGCAGAAAAAGGATATGAGGAAGCAGAGATTGCAGAGGCAGTCGAGAAACTGATGTCCTATGGATACATTGATGATGAACGATATGCCTCATCGTATATTCGGAATCAGATGCGTGCCAAAGGCAGACGAAGAATCACAATGGAGCTTTCCGGTAAAGGTGTAGATTCAGAGATGACACGTGAATTATGCATGGAACTGGTGCCTGATGAAGCGGAAACCATCTATGATTTACTGGAAAGACGTTATGGTAACTTAGATTTTTCGGATGAAGGACAGATGCGGCGTATGTATTCCTTTTTTGCACGGCGGGGATTTAAGTATGAGGATATTCGCAGAGCGGTGTCAGAATATAGAAAAAATATTGAAAAAATATAGAAAAGTAATCTATTTTTTCTTACAATTTGCATAAAAAAAGTAAAGTATTCCTTGACACTAGTATAAAAAAAGTATAATATTTAAGTGTTGTAGTTATGCAATAAAACTAAATAAGGAGGTGCTCCTGAGTTGTCAGACGAAGCAATCAAGTATGTGATTTTCGCTGTAATACTCGTGGTTGCAATTCTCGTTACCTGGTTTTTAGCTATTGCGTATCGTAAGAATGTGGCAGAGGCAAAGCTTGGTAAGGCAGAGGATAAGGCTAGAGAGATTATAGATGAAGCACTGAAAGCTGCGGAGGCAAAGAAACGTGAGACACTTCTTGAGGCGAAGGAAGAAGCCATGAAGACGAAGAATGAGATTGACAAAGAAGTCAAGGATCGTCGGAATGAGCTTCAGCGCATGGAAAAGCGTGTTCTTTCCAGAGAGGAAAATCTCGACCGGAAGACCGAAGCCGTAGAGAAGAAAGAAGCTTCATTATCACGTAAAGAGGCAGAACTCACGAAGCTGAAGCAGGAAGTTTCAGATTTGGAAGCAAAAAGAACTCAGGAACTGGAAAGAATTTCCGGATTAACCTCTGAACAAGCAAAGGAATACTTATTAAAGACTGTTGAAGACGAAGTAAAGCATGAAACAGCAGTCATGATCAAAGAATTAGAAACACGAGCAAAAGAAGAAGCAGATAAGAAGGCAAAGGATTACGTTGTGACAGCTATTCAGAAGTGTGCTGTTGATCATGTATCAGAGACAACGATTTCCTTAGTACAGCTGCCTAATGATGAGATGAAGGGAAGAATCATTGGCCGTGAAGGACGAAACATTCGTACTTTAGAGACTATGACAGGTGTTGATTTAATTATTGATGATACACCGGAAGCAGTTTTGCTTTCAAGTTTTGATCCGGTTCGTAGAGAAGTAGCCAGAATCGCACTTGAAAAGCTGATTGTGGATGGAAGAATCCATCCGGCACGTATTGAAGAGATGGTCGAGAAGGCTCAGAAAGAGGTCGAGACTATGATGCGTGAAGAGGGAGAGGCTGCAACCCTGGAAGTCGGTGTACATGGCTTACATCCTGAACTGATACGTCTTCTTGGTAAGATGAAGTTCAGAACAAGTTATGGACAGAATGCATTGAAGCATTCTATTGAGGTAGCTCATTTGTCCGGTTTGCTTGCCGGAGAGCTTGGGCTTGATGTTCGTGTAGCAAAGCGTGCAGGTTTGTTACATGATATCGGAAAATCTATTGATCATGATGCAGGTATGGAAGGTTCTCACGTATCTATTGGTGTTGATCTTTGTAGAAAGTACAAGGAGTCGGCAACGATTATCAACGCTGTTGAGGCACACCACGGGGATGTAGAACCACAGAGTTTGATCGCATGTATTGTACAGGCTGCAGATGCTATATCTGCTGCACGTCCAGGTGCAAGACGCGAGACGTTGGAGACATATACAACACGTCTGAAGTCCTTGGAAGACATTGCCAATGGATTTAAGGGTGTTGATAAGACTTTTGCTATTCAGGCGGGACGAGAAATTCGAGTAATGGTAGTTCCAGAGCAGGTAACAGATGCGGATATGGTATTACTCGCACGGGATATCTCAAAGAAGATTGAATCAGAACTTGAGTATCCGGGCACAATCAAGGTAAACTTGATCCGAGAGTCGAGAGTAACCGATTACGCAAAGTAATTATTTGTTATCAATGAAATTCGTGGAAAGTATTGAGAATACAAGTTTTCAATACTTTCCTTTTTTGTTTATTTCCTGTATTATATATAGAGATATAAAGCAATCGCGTGCGAAACAAATTATGAATGATGAAATGTATTTATTATGATTATATGGACGATGCGGAATAGAGTGGATAGGAAGGGACATAAATATGGTTGAATTTAAAAGAAAAAGCTTGGAATTATTATATGATGCGAAGATTGTAGCGCTGTATAAGGATGTGTTGGAGACACCGGATGGTGGAGAGGTTGTATATGATCTGATTAAACATAAATCTGGCGGTGGAGCAGGTATTCTGCTTGTAGACGAGGAAGAGTACACATATCTGGTGCGTCAGTACCGTAATTCCTTAGATGCAGTGGATCTGGAGATTCCGGCAGGTGGATATAGTTTTCACGGGGAATCCGGTGAGACATGTGCGTTACGGGAAGCAGAGGAGGAGACTGGATGGATTCCGCAGGATATCTATCATGTGAGCAATATGATTTCTTCGGTTGGAACCTTTGATGAGAAGACGGATGTCTATATTGGACGCAATCTGAAGAAAGGCAAGCGGCATTTAGATCCGACGGAATTTATCGAGATTGTTCGAGTACCTATGGAAGAAGCACGCGAGATGATTTATTCGGGTAAGATTGTAGATAGTAAGACGATTGTCGCGATTCTTGCTTATTATGATAAGAAGAGTCGAGGAATATTTAAGTAGACAGGCACATATGCTTTAGGGAGTGAGCAATCATTCCCTAATTTTTATGCAGTAGGAGTATAAGGCAATGCCATATGAAAGTGAAAAACTGAAAAGCCGCGTGTTTTATTATCTGTGCATGGTGCTGGCAGGTTGTATATTAGCCAATATCGTGCTGCGATGCGATCGGAATCTGCAGGTGTTTATACTGCCATTTACGGACAGCAGTCGGTTAGCTGGGGTATCCGTGCAGCAGACGTTGTTTTATGTGTTGTTACAGCGGACGAAACAGGTGGCTGTTGTATACCTGCTGTATAAGGTGTTTCCGCCCAAGGCAGTCTTCTCGATCGGGATGAGTGCGTTGTTATTTTTATTTGGATTTGTAATCAGTTGTCAGATGTTTTATCTGGGACTTTCGGGTGTATGGTTTCTGCTGTTATGCCTGTTTCCGCATTATCTGATCTATCTTGGAATGTTGTATTATCTGGCGGCAGAGGCACGCAAGGTTGGAGAGGATAAGAATAAAAAGAGGATGGCGGCGATGATTCTAATTCTGACGTTTTTTGTCGGAATTCTATCCGAGAGTATTCTTTCAAAAATTTTTTTAAAAAATTTTCTCCAATATATAGGTATGTAAAAACGTGCATTTCAACATATTGTAGAAATGTTACAAAATGTTACAAATATTGAAAAAATGTGAAAAAAATATGTTTGATTTTAGCTGAAATAGTAATTATAATGTAATAGATAAAGGCGAAAAGCAGTCGGAAAAGATTGCATTTTGTCGAGGGAATGGAAGGACTTTGGGTATGGAAACACAGATTGAGAATTACATTGATTACTTGAATAGCGTGAAGCATGCAAGTGCGAATACGATTGCATCCTATCGGAGAGATTTGAAGAAGATGAGCCGCTTTTTTGCGGACAGACAGTGTACGGATGTGCGTGAGCTTCGGGGAACGGATTTGAATTCGTATGTATTGGATATGGAAAGTCAAGGCATGTCCACAGCGACGATATCCAGAAGCATTGCAAGTATGAAATCGTTTTTTCTATATCTGTTGAAGCAGGGGGAAATCACAGAAGATTATGCGGATGCATTGAAGCCGCCAAAGATCGAGAAGAAAGCACCTGAGACGCTTTCCATTGAGGAAATCAATCTGCTCTTAGATCAGCCATCACGCCTGACACCAAAGGAAATCCGGGACAAGGCAATGCTGGAGCTTCTGTATGCGACTGGCATGCGTGTATCAGAACTTATAAATTTAAAGATCACAGATGTAAATCTGACGATGAATTATATTTTATGCCGGGATGTATCGAAGGAGCGTGTCATTCCAATCGAGAATGTAGCGAAGATGGCACTGGAGAACTATATCAAGTCGGTACGGGAATCCATCAGTCATGGAAGTATGTTCCTCTTTACGAATATGAAGGGACAGCCGATGACGAGACAGGGCTTTTGGAAACTGATCAAGGCATATGCAGCAAAGGCTGGTATCGACAAGGATATCACACCGCATATGATCCGTCATTCCTTTGCATCACATCTGGTATCAAATGGTGCCGATTTGAAGGCGGTACAGGAGATGCTTGGACATTCGGATATTTCGACCACGCAGATTTATCTGCGCAGCAGACAGAGCAAGTTGAAGGAAGAATATGAGAAAGCACACCCACGTGCAAAGATGGCGTGAAAGCCATATAAAAATGAAATCAAAATAGAAAGATAAAATTTCATAGATGAAATAAAAAGAGAAAACCTCATTATCAGAGAAGAAATATCTGGTAATGAGGTTTTCTTGCGGTGTTGCATCTGACAACACAGCATTTAGAATCTAAAATGAGTTACTACTTGTTTTGCAGGTTTGTAAATACGCTGTCACTGACACCATGTTTCAACAGGTATGCCTCCCACAGGGAATAGTATTGTGCCTGTAGATGGATACCATCGTTGGAATAATCGGCTTTAACACCCATTGGAACATCGCCGTCCATGTCACAGACGCAGGTGTTCATATCAAGGTAGAAGATACGCTGTCCGTCTGCGTATTCTGCAACCAGAGCATTTCTGCAATCCACATTGTCGTTGTTGTACACATCTGAGTTATCTGCGTAGCTCTGTGTAACATGCATCATACCCATGACGAAGATTACAGCGTCTGGCTGTAATTCCTGAATCTGATCTAATACTTTCTTGTACTGCGCCTGATAATCCTTGGCGTAGCCGCTTCCGAGCTCGTTGACACCACACATGAGGAAGATTTTTTTGTACTGTTTTGTGGCAAGCACATTTGGAATTGTTTCGCCGTTTGCCATTGTTTTATCCATCAGATCCCAGATGGAAACACCATCTTTGTAGTAGAAATCAGCCGTTGTTTTGGTGCGGAGCGTACCGTAGTCATGTAGTCCCTCAATACGGGAATCCCCGATAAAGGCTGCATCGTTAAAGTAGTCAGTATTTACAGTGATATAATCGTAGTTGGTTGTCTGTGCCACACGGTCATTATCGTCGTAATAAGCAGAGCGTGCCTTACGCATTGGAACTGTGATATAGGTCGTTGGAATCGGTTCGCTTCCATCGGTGCTGACTGCATCCGAAGAGGTCGCCGGTGCATCGGTTGATGTCGCGGCAGGAATAGGATTGGAATCTGCGTCTGTACCGGTTGCCGTCGTGTCATCGGAAGGTTTCTTTGTGTCATCTTTTTTCACAAATGGATCTTCTTTAATCATGGCAGACATAAAGAGCGTATGATCCTTGGAAATCCGCAGCTTGTATTCGCCACCCATAGCACCGACAAGGGCATATAAAGTATAGCCGATGACGGAAAGCAGGATCAGGGATACAAGCGGACATTCCCGCAGGAAATCCCAAATTGTTTTCGGTTGTCTTCGCTTTTTGTTATTATTCATAATCATCATCCTTATTTCATCTATAGTCCGGTTCCTGTATATATGATTTTGGGAAAATCAGATTCCAAAGTCGTCAGAACCGGAAATACAGGAATGGGTTATTTGCACCGGAGGCAATCTGATAAACCGAAAGCCAGAAGAGTGCCAGCATAAGAATCTTACATACCCATGTCTTGTAAAACCGCTTTAACAGGCGGATTGGAATCGGCGTACAGCAGATGGCGCAGATTGCGAGCAGCCACCAGTAGGTGCCGAACAATTCCAGAAACTTCGGGAAGGTATCGATTTTGACCGATCCCTTGACTGGAAGGAAAAATAACCGCTTGATATAATTTCCGAGCGTTGGCAGATCGGAAATGTTGAAGATTGTCCAGGAAACCGGAATCACGATCAGCATATAAATATGGGATAAGATCGCATGCCGTTCCAGCTTGTCCAATAAAAATAACTTCTCGACGGTCAGCAGCACGAAGAAGAACATGCCCCATATAATAAAGTTCCAGTCCGCGCCATGCCACAGGCCGGTGAGTAACCACACGATAAATGTATTGAGAATCATACGTTTCTGCCCTTTGCGGTTTCCACCTAGTGGGATATAGACATATTCCCGGAACCATCTGCTGAGTGTGATATGCCATCTGCGCCAGAAATCCGTGGAGGAAGTGGCACAGTATGGGTTCTTGAAGTTTGTCGGGAATTTGAATCCAAGGATACGTCCAAGTCCAATCGCCATCAGGGAATATCCGAAGAAGTCGAAGAAGAGCTGCATCGAAAATCCCCATGAACCAAGCCATGCGGTTAGTGGATGAATCCCCATAACGCCAGCCGTCATAACCGTATTCCAGAGGGAAGCTATCTTGTTCGCCAGCAGTACCTTGTAAGCAAGTCCAAGTACAAAGATCGTCGTGCCCCATTCAATCTTTGGCAGACTGATCTTGCGCTGCTTGTGCAGATCATCTTTGACTTCTGAGAAGCTGACGATTGGCCCCGCAATTAACTGAGGGAACATGCAAAGATACGTTGCAAAATCCAGTAGTCCGTTTGCAATCTCATATTTCCTGCGGTAGATGTCAATCACATAGGAAGCAGCCTGAAAAGTGTAGAAGCTGATTCCAAGCGGTAGGGTAAGTGACACAAGCTTTAATACGGTTGTACCTGCAATTCCATTGATGATGCCGATAAAAAAGTTCAGGTACTTAAATACAAATAACATTCCGAAATTAAAGACCATGGCAGCAATGAGCCAGACCTTTCGTATCGTCTGTGAGGATGCCTGTGTGTCGTCCTCCCGCTTCCATGCGGTGTAGATGTTGACGGCTGCAAAATGATTGACGAGGATGGAGAGAATCATCAGGATGATATACGAAGGCTCTCCAACGCCGTAGAAGACTAAGCTGCCGATCAGCAATATTATATTTCTGTATTTCGGTGCCGCTGCAAAATACACAATCAGAAAGATTGGTAAAAAGCGGAACATAAATTCAATACTTGAAAAAACCATTCTACTAAATCCTTTTCCTATATATTATGAACGATAAATCCTTTTCAGATTGTCCAGCTTTGCGGTTGCATTCTGCATCAGCAGATCCAATACGGTAATCGCACACATGGATTCAACGACAACGACTGCACGTGGACCGATGATCGGATCGTGACGTCCCTTGATCTCCATTACAATTTCTTCGTGTGCCCGTGTGACAGTATCCTGCGCCTGAAAGATCGAAGGTGTTGGCTTGAAAGAAGCACGAATGAGAATCGGACTGCCGTCACTCATGCCACCTAGTGTGCCGCCAGAGTGGTTGGTGCGCTTTTTGACAGTGTCGCCATCCATATAGAAGTTGTCGTTGTTATCAGAGCCGATGGATGAGACAACAGCAGTACCATCTCCGATTTCGATTGCCTTGACAGCGCCGATCGACATGACTGCCTGTGCCAGCTTCGCATCAAGCTTGTCAAATACTGGTTCGCCAACACCGACAGGAACACCGGTTATGATACATTCCACCATAGAGCCAACCGAATCCTTTTTCTCCATCATTTCATTGAGATAAGCAGCTGCATCTGCTGCACAGGTGTTGTTTGGCATATAGAGTGGATTCTGATTGACCATATTAAGATCGATCGCATCGTCTGCAACCTTGATCGTTCCGATCGCACGTGTGTATGCAGTAAGGGTAATACCGAGCTCTTTTAAGACCTTGGCAGCGACCGCGCCTGCGGCAACTCTGCCGATTGTCTCCCGGCCGGAAGAACGACCGCCGCCCCGGTAGTCGCGGAATCCATACTTTTCATCAAAGCAGTAGTCCGCATGCCCCGGACGATAGCTTTCTGCAATCGAACCGTAATCTTTTGATTTCTGATCTTCATTCATGACAACGAGGGAGATCGGCGTTCCGGTTGTTTTTCCTTCAAAGATGCCGGACAAGATAGAGACCTTGTCGCCTTCATTTCGCTTGGTCGTAAATTCGTTCTGACCTGGCTTTCTGCGATCGAGATAGATCTGGATATCCTCCTCAGAAAGCGCAATCCCAGCCGGACAGCCGTCGATGACAACGCCGAGTCCTTTGCCGTGTGATTCACCCCATGTAGTGACTGTAAATAATTTTCCGTATATTGAACCAGCCATGGTAATATAATCCTTTCATATTGTATATACATTTGAAGGGATTATACATCTTTTTGTGAAAAATAGGAAGAGCCTGTTGATTTTTTCCTATACATGTGCGATAATGTTACAAAATTGTTACAAAACAAAGAAGAGGAATAGCAGATGAAAAAGATTTTAGCGAGAATATTGATATGTGTGATGGTGCTTGGACTGGTACAGACAGGGAATACAGCGGGCACAGCGAAAGCGGCAAGTACAGATGCAGATATTTATTATGCAGTACATTGTCAGACGTATGGCTGGGGACTTGGCGTTGCTAAAAACGGCGAGGTAACCGGTACATCTGGACAGGCGAAACGTCTGGAGTCTATCAAGATCTGGGTGAAGTCCGAGCTTTCCGGTAGCGTGGAATACGAGACACATGTGCAGACCTATGGTTGGAGCATCGGAACAAAGAAGGACAGCGAGGAATGTGGAACGACCGGAGAGGCAAAACGTCTCGAAGCAATCAAGATCCGTCTGACCGGACAGCTTGCTGAGGTGTATGACGTTGTATATCGTGTACACAGACAGACTTACGGCTGGACAGACTGGGTAAAGAATGGTACTGAGTGTGGAACGACCGGACAGGCGAAGCGTCTTGAAGCAATCCAGATCAAGCTCGTTCGTAAAAATGGCGCCGATGATGCAGACCTCAAGTATACGACACATGTACAGACACATGGATGGCTGGATTATGTAGTAGATGGTAAGCAGTCTGGAACAACCGGTGAGGGCAAACGTCTGGAGGCAATTAAGATTGATGTGCCAAATACAAGCTGTACGGGTGGTATTACCTATTCCGTTCATTGCCAGACCTACGGCTGGATGGACTGGGTAACGAATGATATGCAGGCAGGTACATCCGGACAGGCGAAGCGTCTCGAAGCGATCAAGATCAAGCTGACCGGAGAGATGGCAGAGAAGTTCGATGTGTATTATCGTGTACATAGCCAGACGTATGGATGGCTTGACTGGGCATGTAACGGAGAGGCTTCCGGAACGTCGGGGCTTGCAAAGCGTCTGGAGGCGATCGAGATCGTGCTCGTAGAAAAGGGCGAGACTGCACCGGGCGAGACGAGATATCCGTATGTCGATGCTGCGATTGCAAAGCAGATCGAGAAGGAAAAGGAAGAAGAAAGAAAACGGCAGGAAGAAGCTGAGAAGGAAGCAAACGACAAGGCGACCAGCGAGAATCTGCGCAAGGTTCTGAGCGAGGCTGTGCTGGTTCCAACCATAACCAGAGATACGGCAATTGATACAAAAGTGCAGGAAGTATTGGCACAGGTCGTAAAGCCTGAAATGGATAATTATGACAAGCTTCTGGCATGTTATAAGTGGATTATAGATAATTCATTTTATAAGTATGATGGCTTCACAGGATCATGGAACAACACTAATGTTTCGTATTCTAATAATCGGGATCGACAGGTTGTCAGCTTTGCAAAGACAATTATTTGCGGCGTGAATGGGCAACGTTACGGAACCTGTATCAATTATGGTTCGGCGATGGTTGTATTTGCAAGAGCACTCGGCTTTGAGGCGTATCGTGCCGGAGGCGAGACATTACGTGCAGATAACTCGTATGGTGAGCATTACTGGTGTGTCATCAAGATCAACGGAATCTGGTACAACTTCGATCCACAGAATGCAGATAACAATTGGACAGATCCACTTCGATATTTTGGTAAAACCAACAGTGAATGGTTAGGAATCGGCTACAAATTCACACATGGAAGCGAGAAAGCCGAGGACTATATCAAGGGTGGAACTTATAAGTAAAATAGTGCTTTACAAGATGAAGGTCTTGTGGTAAGATATCAAATGCCGTCACTTGGTTATAGGATCACTCCGACCATAACTCAGCGACTGGACAAAATAAGAAAATGGAGGAAAAAAGCATGATTACAGCAGATCAGAAGAAAGAGATCATTGAGAAGTATGCTCGTACAGCAGGTGATACAGGTTCACCAGAAGTGCAGGTTGCACTCCTTACAGCAAGAATCAACGACCTGAATGAGCACTTCAAGGTACATCCAAAGGATCACCACTCAAGAAGAGGTCTTCTTAAGATGGTTGGTCAGAGAAGAAACCTTCTCGCATATCTTAAGAGCAAGGATATCGAGCGTTACAGAACACTTATCGAGCAGCTTGGTCTTAGAAAGTAATAACAACAAATTAGTAAATAAACTTAAAATCACACACACTACAAAAGGGATTGCATATGCAATCCCTTTTTCATGATTATAATCTGCCATATAGCTGTGAGCCTGTTTCGGATTTTTGTATGATTGTCTGTCATTTCTCTGTCTGACTGTTGTCTGTTGGTTCCAGTGTGCCAATAAATGGGTTATAGATGCTGCCATCAATCGCATTGATAATTGCATAACTGGATTTGTAAAGGATACCGGCTTCATCCGGTTTAAGCATGTAAAACCATGCAGGAACGAGCGAGTAGGATTTGTGCTTGGAATCAGAAATCCGGATCAGACCATACTCGATACTCGTTACCGTGTATTCGCAATCAGCTATGGAAAGGGGATCGAAAGGACTGCTGTTCCATATGCTCATGAAATCAATCTGTGCCTTTGCAATGGCATCAATCTGATCAAATGACAGGGTTGGAGAAGTTTTTGCTTCTATGGTGTCTACCTGCATTGGATTGTTCCAGATCAGGTAGGAAAGCCCGTTGCTGTCTATGCTGGCGGTCAGAGATTCAAAACCGTAAAATGTATTGGATTCGTCCGCGGAGAATATAAAACCACCATTGGCGTCATATTCGGCATTGGAATAATCCGTCAGGGTTGTTGAAAATGTTTCAGATGTATATAAGGTAGAAAGATTATTCAGGCTTCGGCTGGCATAGAACAGATAGGAGTCTGTGGCAGGTTCTGTTTCTTCTGCCGGAGGTTCTACGGCAAAGGAGGCATTGATCGTATAATGTTGGGGATGTCGTATAGCATCCAGTGTTTGCACAATTGTATAATCAGTAATCTTCAGTGTCTGCATATATTTTTCAGTAATCTGCTTCGCTTCTGTGAGGGAGAGGGAACAGCTGTTTCCCCCATTTTGCTCAACGTAAGCGGAAGAAATTGGATACGCCTTATAGGTGTTACTGGTAGAAAAATCGATAGCATCAGTACAGTACTGTTTGTATAATACCATACGACAGAATAGGTTGGATTTAAAAAATGCCAGATAATAGTGCTCTTTGGAAATGGTTCCGTCGATAATACAGAATTGGTTCGGTATAAATTGCCCGATATCATCCCTTTCGCTATAGGGATTGATATACCATTTCATTTCACCGTTGGTTTCTACGACACGCTTTGCTGCATCGGCATCTTGCTTTTTCGTCGCAAGGACATTTGTAGCGTCGTAGTATTCTGCAATCATATATTCCGGGATCGTAGAGAAATTCTCATAGCTTTTGAATGTATCTTCCCATGCGCCGCAGGCGGAGGTTAAGTCCTCAATCGAACGAAAATCATATGGCATAAATAGTGAATAACTTCCCTCGTCGAAGATCAGGTCTGCATACGTCTGGATGCCTTCGTCCGTGAAGTCAGCGCGGGATAAAGATGCAACCGGTGCTGATTTCTCGGCAAGCGAGGTATCCACCTGTGCCTGTACAGTCAGAGTTCCTTTGTCCCCCGGAACGGTGTAATCGAGATTCCGGATAGGGTTATCTGTGGCATCGGACGTAGATGCGGTATCTCCCTGATAGATGACAGTCTCTTTCCTGCCGCAGGCAGAGAGACAGGATGCAAGAAGTGTAATAATTAAAATCCAGGATAGTTTCTTCATATGCGTTCTCCTTTCGCTTTAGTTGATGTTTCCGTTATAATCATGATAGATGCTTCCGTCGATGGCACTGATTATGACGTATGGGGAAAATGTACAAAATGGGGAAGAAAGAGATTCCCCATCGATCATGTAATACCACGCAGGAATATACATATAGGAATCAGATTCTTCGTCAAATAACCGGATCAATCCATATTGAATCTCCTTGATTTTGTAGGTGTTATCCGCAGAAAATGGTAAAGTCGTCCCATCGAACTTCGAGATGTAATCTTTGGCGATTGCGTCAATCTGATCGAAAGAGAGCAGTTGTGCATTTGTCTCTAAGACTTCCTCTACTTTCATCGGATTCTGGATAACCAGATAGTTGATACCATCATTTCCGACATTCGCGAAGATGGCTTCGTATCCATATCTGGCATTCGTGTAAGAATCGTTTGAACTGCCGTTTTCGCCGATTGTCCCGGAGACCAGTTCGCGGCAGAAATTGAAATCCGTATGAACAGGAGCGATACCGTCCACATTTCTGCCGCCATAGAGCAGATAGGAATCATAGGAATATCCATCGTTTGAAGAATCGCTGGCTATGATTTCCCCATCTTTCGTTATCTCGTAATCGGGCTTTATGGTCTGTGCCTTCTGTACATCTGTGATCGTGTAATCGGAGATTCCCATAGTCTGAAGCGTATCAAGCACCATTGCTTTTGATTCTTCCTTAGAATACTGACATTCGTCGGAGTACGATTCATTCTCATAAAGAGGGTTTGCATAGGTGTCGTAGTATTGCGGATACTGGATATATGGTTCGTAGATCGTGTGGAGCAGCATTGTACAGTACACATCCGTCTGTATAAACGACAGATAGTAAGGCTTCTGGCTGATCGTTCCTTTGATGACGCAGAAATTTGTATAAATATCCGTATTTTCGGAGGAGGTGAAACGATACCATTTCAGGGAACCATCCGTATGAATCGGGGTGACCACGTTGTCATTCTCCATACATTGCTGGGCGATATAGTATTCCTGCAGCAAAGAGTATGGAATGTCTGCGCTGTCGTTATATTGTGCGATTTTCTCCTGCATATCGGCACACGCACTTTTGACCTCCTCATCCGGGCGCAGGACATAGGGCAGGAATAATGCGTAGCTTCCAGCATCGAAGATGGCATCTGCAATCCGCTTCATATCATCCTTGGTGTAGTCGTTTCGGGAGACTTTTACCACAGGGGAACTTTGTGCCGATAAACTGGTATCGACATCGGCATCCACCGTAAATGTCAGGAGTCCGTCTGTGACCTCATAATTCCGGTGCAGAACCGAAGCGGTGGCAGCATCGCTTGTCGTTGCCGGTTCATCCACGTATGAGATATCTTTCTCTTTTCCACACCCGGACAGGGCGAATAATGCAAGGATGGATATGAGAATGCCTGCAATTCGTTTCTTCATAAGATCTTCCTCCTGTTAATCTGATTTGTTTCTATGCTGATAGATGTAGCCAAGTTCGTCATTGTAGATACTTCCGTCGATGGCGTTGATGATGACGTAGGCAGATGGGAAATAATAGGGTTTGCTTTCCTCGCTTCCTTCTGCAAGATAATACCATGCCGGGAGCAACTGGTAGGAATCATCCTCTTCGTTGGATACCCGGATCAGTCCGTACCGGATATCTGTTATGTCATACACCGTCTCATCAAAGGTGTGTTTGTTGATGTAGTCCTGTGCAATCGTATCAATCTGGGAGAAATCCAGTGTGTTCGCCATATCGACGTCGATGATTTCAATCTTCATAGGATTGGCGACGATCAGATAATTCAAACCGTCATTTCCGACATTGGCGGTGATGAATTCATAGCCATAGAAGATATAATCCTGATAATTGGAGATTGTTCCGTTTTCGTCCTGATCCATGCTTTCATAATCAGTCAGCTCTGGTTGAAAGTTTGCAGTGGTGTAGACAGGGGTAAGCGCATCTAAGCTGCGCCCACCGTAGACCAGATAGGAATCATAAGAGATGACTGGTTCCTTGTCGTAGTTTGCGGTTACCTGATATGTGCTGCTGATGTCGTAGACGGTCCGGATGGTCTGCGTCGGAAATACGTCGGTAACTACATAATCATCGATTCCCATTCTGGAGAGCGTATCGGTGACAAGCGTTGAGGCACCTTCCGTGGAATACGAGCAGATGTTGTCGCTGCCGGCAAGCGTTTCGAGCATATCCGGACGGATCGGGGATAATTGGTTAAACAAGCCATAGGTAAGCTCTTCGTTATAATCTTTGTGCAACACAAGCATGCAGTGCTTGCGCGTCTGGACGAAGGAAAGCTGACAGTCCTTTCCGTCTATCGTGCCACGGATATTACAGAAGTTGCAAAATTCCTCGCTGTCTGCACTTGGCTTGATGGTTGGATAGTATTGAATCGTTCCATTTGTCTCGATAGGATCAAAGACGCCGCCGTCTTTTGCATTTTGTGCATAGGAGCATTCTGCCAACAGATTATACGGAATCTCGGATTTATCTGCGTAGGTAGCAAAAGTCTCTGCAAATGCATCGCAGGCAGCAGTGATATTTTCCTTTGACTGACGGCTGTATGGAAGGAATAATTTATAGCTTCCCTCATCGAAGATTGCAGCCGCAATGCGTGTGATATCTTCATTTGTATAGTCGCACCGGACGGCAGTCGCAACCGGAGCAGACTGCGTGGACAGACTGGTGTTCACATCGGCGTCGACATTGACGGTCGTGCGTCCGTTTGATACGGAATAGTTCAGATGTAAGTCGGATGCGGAAACGGCATCCTGTCTGGAATCGTTCTCCTGAATATAATCGACGCCCGCTTTCTTTCCACATCCGGATAAGATGGAAAGCAGGAGTGCACCGATCACCATTTTATAGAATATGGTTTTGCGTCTCATATGAAATTCCCCCTCGTAGTTTTTCGTGCAGCATCCCTGTTGATTGTCGGGCCTGCGTGTAAGAACTGTTTATATTATAGGATACAAATGTATCAGAAATGTATCTAAATGGTTGCAGGTTTTCACTTTTATGGTATTATATTTGAGGAAAATGTCTGATTATAGACAATTATAGACGAAACAGGGGAAAATGGCGATGGAAATCATGAAATATGCGATACAGGGTTACGAGGATGTCGCTGCAGAGCATCTGCTTGGAATCTTCGGAAATCCGATCAAACATACATTGTCACCGGTCATCCATGACACGCTCAGCGATGCACTGGGGCTGTCAGAGCGGTATGTGCCATTCTGCGTGGAGGACGAGGATTTGTCCCGTTGTGTGAAGCTGGCGTATGACGAGGGCGTGCTTGGACTGAATATTACCGTGCCGCACAAGCAGCACGTGATGGAGAGTCTCGTGGATGTGGATATCGCCGCGAAGACGATCGGCGCGGTTAATACACTTGTCCGTGTGGAGGGCGGCTATAAGGGTTACAACACGGATATGCCGGGACTGGCGAAAGCGTTAGAGACAGAAGGAATTGCATTAAAGGATGAGACAGTTATCATGCTTGGCGCAGGTGGTGCCGCACGTGCGGTCGCGTATATGTGTGTCAGCTATGGCGCAAAGCAGGTGTATATCGTAAACCGGACATATGCACATGCACAGGCAATCGCGGACGATATGAATGCATTTGCAGGGAAGGCGGTCGTACAGGCGGTCGCTTCCGAGGATTATAAGAGTATTCCGGATGGAAAATACCTGATGATCCAGTGTACCTCAGTCGGACTGCATGAGGGTGATGGGATGCCGTTTGATTTCGGTGATGTGTTCTATGCGATAGCGAAGGCTGGTGTGGATCTGATCTACAATCCGGCACAGACGCCATTCTTAAAGGAGATGGAGAAGCTTGGTGTGCCCGCAGTAAATGGTTTGAAGATGTTACTCTATCAGGGAATCCTTGCATATGAACTGTGGAATAATCTGACCGTGTCTGAGACGCTGACCGATAAAGTATATCTGGCGCTGCAGGATGCAATCTATGGGAAGAAGCGTGGAGATAATATTGTCCTGATCGGTTATATGGGTGCCGGTAAGACAACGGTTGGAAAGGCACTTGCCAAGAAGCTTGGATATGAGTTTATTGATACCGACCTTTATATAGAGGCACAGGAGGAAATGACGATTCCGGACATCTTCGAGAAGAAGGGAGAGGCATATTTCCGCGCTTTGGAGACGGATGTCATCCGGAAACTTCGGGAGAAGACACATTGCGTGATCGCGACGGGCGGTGGACTGCCGCTTCGCAAGGAGAACAGCGATCTGCTGAAAGAGGTCGGAACAGTATATTACCTGATGGCAGATGCAGATACGACCTATGCACGGGTAAAGCATTGTACGAACCGTCCGCTGTTACAGTGTGACGATCCGTATACGAAGATCCAGGCGATGATGAAAGAGCGGGGACCCGTCTATGCGCGTGCCTGCCATATCCGCGTGCGGACAGACCACGGAACTTTAGAAGAAGTGATGGATGAGATAAAATGAGTGGAGCAGAAAATATAAATCGAAAGAATTACTGCGATGGAATGCGGGATGCAATTCCAATCGCACTTGGATACCTTGCGGTCGCATTTACACTTGGGATTGCGGCGCGAAATGCGGGGGTGTATGCACTTCCGGCGACAATTATGAGCCTGACAAATACGACATCGGCAGGAGAATTTGCAGCGATCACAGCGATTGCCGGTGGCGTAGGGTATGCAGAGCTTGCACTGATGCAGCTCGTCATAAACCTAAGATATATGCTGATGTCGTGTGCACTGACACAGAAGCTTGATCCGAAGTTTTCAATCATACACCGCTTTTTTATTGGATTTGGTGTGACCGATGAGATCTTCGGCATCTCAGTTGCAAGAAAAGGTAAATTAAATCCGTGCTATATGTATGGTGCGATGTCGATTGCGATTCCGGCATGGACGATCGGCACCTGCCTCGGTGTGGTGCTCGGTAACGTATTGCCGGGCGGCGTGGTTAGTGCGCTTTCCGTTGCATTATATGGTATGTTCTTGGCAATCATTATCCCGCCTGCCAGAGACAATAAGGTGATCCGCGGACTTGTGATCATCGCGATGGCGGCGAGCTTCCTTTTCACGAAGATACCGGTGATCAAGAATATTTCTTCCGGTATGAAGGTGATTATTCTGACTGTTGTGATCTCCGGGGTGGCAGCCGTGCTGTTCCCGCTTCCGGATGAGGAGAAGGAAGAAGAGGAGGCAAACCATGAAGCATAATATTTATCTGTACATTCTTGTGATGGCAGCAGTCACGTATCTGATCCGTGTTCTGCCACTCACATTGATCAAGAAAGAGATCAAGAACAAGACGGTGCGGTCGTTTCTGTTCTATGTGCCATATGTGACGCTCGCGGTTATGACATTCCCGGCGATCCTCACGGCGAGCAACAGTATGGTGGCAGCAGGCATCGGATTCGTCGTGGCGCTGATCCTTGCATGGCGCAGGACAAGCATGTTTGTGGTGTCGCTTGTTTCGTGTGCGATTGTGTATATACTGGAGCTATTTATGTAAGATATCACACAAATTTCACTGAAATGGCAAAAATATGCAAAAAAAATCACTGGATAAAGTTTGCCTTTTTTCCGATATATTTGTATAATAAAGCGAATAGTGTTATACAGTAGGTGATAAATATGAGATCGACACAAAAGAGACGATGCAGATCCAATCGGGGTTTCACGCTTGTTGAGATGATCGTGACGATGATGTTGCTGTCGATATTGCTCACAATATCAGTCATGGGACTTATGGCATGGCAGGACTGGTCAGACTTTAACCAGGCGAATGAATATGCAGAGACCATGTTTTTGGCAGCGCAGAATCAGTTGTCGGAATATAATGCAAATGGAACCTTAGAAGATTTTGCAAAGCAGACGAAAAATTTTAGTCCAGCCGAGGTGAAGCTGGATTCGATATATTACGAAGAAGGACAGGCGTACAGTGATGATTCCGTTTGGGTAACGGTAAATAAGGGTACGCTTGTTTCTGTGCGTGCAAATAAGGGCGATTATAGTCTGTATGCGGCAGGAAAAGATACGACAAGCCTGACGGCACCAATCGTATATCAGCTTTTACAGGGGTATCTGTATGATACGTCTATCTTAAATGACGCGATCTGCGTCGAGTTTTCCTTAGAGGATGGACAGGTATTTTCTGTCCTTTATTCTGCCAAGTCAAATGGAGATGAGGTAGAAATTTTCGAGTATGATAATGACAATGATTCCCTTCGGGGTTCGGTTAACATTGCCACCCGGTATGATTCTTACCGGAAAGACCGTATGATCGGGTACTATGGTGTGGATACATTGTCGACGGCGCTGAAGGGTACAAAGGAAAAGCCGTCCATTGATGAAGTGAAATTAAATAATGAAGATACGTTAAATCTGTCGTTCAAGGTCAGCAAGCCGGCAAATGCCGCACAGAAGATGAATTATGACATTACCGTATATGATGTAGATTCTGATTTCTGTACCAGTGAGAATATGGCAGATGGTGTTCCGGTTATGAAGTTCACATTAAACGGAGCAAAGATCAAGAATTATGCAAACCGGCAGGCACAGAATTGTGCAATCACACGGTATGTGAAAGATGAGACTGGAACTTGGAGTGCGCAGGAGCTTGGGGAGTTCCCAGTCCTTGCATGGAGCGATACGGATGGAACGATCCGTGTCGTATTGGATGCAGCGGATTTTCAGGCGACATCTGCCAGCTATGAGATGAATTTGTCAATTTTACGGGACACATCGAAAGCAAGTAAGGTTGCCAATGCAAACTTTAAATTCAAGTCAACCTATACATTCCATCGGTTTGGGCTGGATGCAAATAAGATTAAATGCTCCATCAAGGGGTATGGTGCTGCATATGATACAACAACGGAACGGCAGAGCAACCAGTCGTATGTTTATTTTGCCGAGGAAAATAACAACACGGATGCTGCAAAGAAGGTTGTAAATTACAATTATTCGATTGCAAATGCAAGACATCTTTATAATATGCGTTACGTGACAGACATTACAGCAAATACTGAGAAGTCTGTGGATGAACTGCGCTTGAGCAGTGCGCATTATGAGCAGGATAAAAATAAGGTGCTGACTTGCCATTTCCAGTTATCAGAAGATATCAACTGGGCGGGATTTGTAGAGTCAGGGGCGTTTTATAATACGAATGGAAATGGTATTCAGTTAAATGATGAGACTGCAGATTTGGCAGAATGTTTTATCTCAATGAAACAGCTTCGCCCGGAAGATTCTCTGGATGGTAAGAATACGGATGGTAAGTCTTATACGATCAAGGGACTTACTATGTCGCAGGCAGGAAATGCCCTGTGTAGGTTGTATACAGACATGGATACTGGTAAAGCGGATGATGAGAAAAAGCCGGTTGGTTTATTTGCCACGAATTATGGAACTATTGGGAATCTGAAACTGGATGATGTACAGATAACGTCTCCGGGCGATTATGTTGGCTCTTTTGCCGGAATCACGGTGTATGGTAAGGATTTGACTGGAGAGACGGCGGGAATCTTAGAAAATCTCGAAGTCGTAAATGATGATGTAGACGCAGAAACAGCCAGTTTTGTAAAAGGAAAGTCTTATGTCGGTGGTATTACCGGAACATTGATTGCGGATTCGGATTCGGTTGTGTCTGCAGTCACATGGAAGGAGCTTTCCAATGCTGCAAAGGTAACCGGACTTTCACATGTGGGAGGTGTTGTCGGCGAGCTTCGGACAGAGAAGAATCGGTCAACTGCCATCACATTGGAAGACTGTGAGAATACAGGAGCTGTATATGCAGTCGTGAAGGATGGCGAAGATAAAAAGGACAGTAAATTCGTTGGTGGTATAGCAGGAAGCTGTGTAAACGAGTATGCGGCAAATCATACAGATGATACATCAGCCCTTGCAAATATTACAATCAAAAACAGCAACAGTACACCGTTTTATTCGAGAAAAGATTTACAGGCATTCCTTGGAAATCAGGATGGAACGGCATTTGCAACTTATGCGGACAAGGTAGCTGGAACCTATGTAGGCGGTATTACCGGTTACAGTTATTTTAGTACGCTTCAGGGTGTGCGTGCAGAATTGGATAATGGCAAGCACAGCTATGTATTTGGACATGATTATGTCGGCGGTATCGTCGGCTATGCAACTGGTTCTGCGGAGCTTTCGGGTACGGACGATACGAATACAAATGGCAGAAATGACAACTATGTCATTGGCTGTTCCTATGTCGGTGGTGTGATTGGCGCGAATGCAGATATAGATCTGACAAAAACACAGGAAGATACAGGAAATAGTAGCGGAGATACTTTGGTATTGGTTGAAAAGGGCGCAAGTCCAATTGTAGTATCCGATACCGTGAATTCGAAAAATACCGTTTCAAACTGGCAGAATACAGGCGTTGTCTATGCAACCGGTATGTATGCAGGAGGTATCAGTGGTTATAATACAGGTTCTCTGCTTGAAAATCTTGATACATCGGGTGCAGTGACTGTTGCTGGGGAATATCCGGTTTCCCATGCAGCTGATTATGTTGGAGGAATCACTGGTTACAATCATGGTGTGATCAAAGCAGAAGCAAGAAAAGATAACAATGTACGCATCGTCGGTAAAAACTATGTTGGTGGTATCGTTGGTTATAATGATAGTGGCGCGGAAGTTACAAACTACGCTGTGACGGCTGGAAGTATAAATGGAGATACAGATAAAGGAAGCTATGTCGGCGGACTTGCCGGCTGCAATGCGTCGATTTTGATGTTGCAGAAGGCAGACGGAAGTGCGAAACAATTATATGTATGCACACAGAACATCAGCGGCAAATATTTTGTCGGTGGTGTGATTGGCGCGAACATCATCAATACGAATGGGTATAACCAGAACATGATTACGGAGCCTGGACAGAGTGGATCTACCGATACGGCAACGGATTCTTCCGCGGGTAATACAACGAAACTTTGTTACTTGGATTTGAGTGTAGAGACAATATGGGGAAGTGCAGATTCACCGACCGTGAAATATAATATTCAAGCTGTAAATGACAGTGATAAAGAAATCTCCGATTGGTATGTAAAAATACATGTGCAACAAAATGTTTTAATAGATAAACAGTTGTGGGGATGGCAGTTGCCAGTGGAGGAAGTTGAGGATTCGGAGAAATCAGAGATTATATATGTATTACGGCCAGATGATTTAAAGATAGCTGCCAATAATAAAAGTCGAAGCAGAAGTTTTGTGTTGACATTTAAGAGCTATCAGGAAGCATATTCCTTTGATATTACGGATATAGAATTCTATTATACGGGAGGAGATGGAAACAAAACTGTACTTAAACCAGGAAACAATAACATTACAGAAAAAAATATACACGAAGTAATTGGTACAGGAGAGGGTGAATACCAATTAAAATTAACAGGCGGGAAAACAACAATATGGGTTGGACAACTTTTAACGGTATACCAGATAACGAATGTTCAATTTTTAAACAATAGTGAATATGATGCGTTTGATTGGTATGTTAAGATTCCTGTTGAAAATGAACTTTCAATTCACTTTGATCAATGGAATGCAAATTCAATGAATAAAGAATATGTAGAAGAGATAGGAGAAGATGGAAAGGCAAATAATTATTGGAAATTAAGTCCTAAAACGGTTACACGAATAGCCAAAAAAAGCAGCTCTGAAAACTATCAGATGATGTTTTATTCGGAGGATGAGTCTGTATATAATTACATTTTAAATAATGCAAAGCTAATATTTTATACAACAAAATTGGTTACAAAAACCGAAGATATTCAGTACGCCCGCATCCAGACCTCTGCGGACATGTCAGACTTCAGAGGCACGATCACAGGCAGCGCATTTACTGGAGGTTACATCGGTTACACGATGCTTGTAAACAGTACGGATACGACCTATGCGAGAACGACAGCGGAGAATGTAAGAAAGCTGACCTTAAATCAGCCATCCGAAGAGACGGTAGTTGACAAGGTATGCAATGCCAATGTCCAGACAAGTGAAGTACAGATGTATGTGACAGGTACTGTTGGCGGTGGAAGTGTGACATCAGATACTTATGTTGGCGGACTTGTTGGATACGATGATGCAAACACATTTTTACGTATCGAGAATGCGAAGAACCGGGCTGCTGTAACGGCAAAGACTGGATACGCAGGTGGTATGATCAGCGCGAGCCGCAAGTCGAATAATAAGATTCTAACAAGCAATAATTATGGAACCATCACAGCGAAAGAAGTTGCAGGTGGTATTGTCGGTGAGAACAAGGGTACAGTCAATCAGTGTAATGTAAGCGCAACGATCGTAGGTAACCGTGGTACATCTATTGCAAGCTACGGCGGTATCGTTGGTGTGAGTGGTATCGCGACGGAAAAAGCAGAGGATACAGATGCGGCACAGGTGATGGAATGTACATTTACAGGAAGCGTATCTGGTGCGGGAGATGGCGTGACAGCAAATGTTGGCGGTATCGTTGGTGCCAATGGATATAATTCAACGGTCAAGGCAAACACGATTGGAAGTGCAGATACCGTTGTGCATGGCGGCATGGTAGATGGAACTGCATATGAAACTGCAAGAGCGAATGCCGGCGGTATCGTTGGTACAAATTATGGAACGGTTTCTTTGACAGATAATTCGCAAAAGGAAGAAGGAAATACAACGATTGACAACTATCTTGGCTATACCGGTGGTATTGTTGGATGTAACCAGAAAGATGCTGTTGTAAAGGGTACAGCGACAGAGCAGATTATCACAGCAGGCACATGGCATGTGACAGCGAAAGTAGCTGGGGAAAATACGGCTGTGGGTGGCATTATCGGACATTCGATGTCTGGCGAGAATCTGGAGTACCTTACGAATTATGCAGAAGTTAAGACGACTGCGACCGGAAATATCGCGGTTGGTGGCATTGTTGGACAGATGGAGAATCAGACCAGTGATGCGATGACATTTACAAAGTGCAACAATTACGGTACGGTTACCGGAACATGGTACACGGGTGGTATGATTGGATACCTGCGCTACAGGGGCGTGAAGTTTAATAGCTGTACAAGTGATGGAGCCGTGACGGGGGGGACAAGTGTAGATGCGATGGTTGGATATGCAGATGCCGATATCGAGAGCAATATTCAATATGCAGATTGTACAGTAAATGGAACAAAGTATTCGAAGACTACACAGCTTGCATCGAATGGAGCAGAAGAGAAACAGGTCGTTATGGATGCTTCAGAAGGTAAAAAGGAAGCAGAGACAACGGCTGGAACGATGGGACAGCCAGATGAGACAGAGAATGCTGTGACGGATGCGGATACACAGGATTCTACGACAGAAGCAACAACCGAGGAAATACAGACTGTCCAGAAGCTTGAAACACCGGATGTCAAGCGTTTGGCAGACGATGTGCGTGTTCTGCAGTATTACGATGGAACAAAATGGACATTGACAGCACCAGTACAGGATGAAGATCTGGTTGGAACGTATGAGTCACGGGCATATCGGTTCGAGGTACAGGATGGCGCCGATTATTACGAGGTGCAGATCAAGGATGCAAGCGGGGCATATGGCGTGCTGTATGTACAGCCAAAGACCGATAAATATTATGTATACTATGCAGGAAGCAACGCAAAGATCCGCAGAGAAAGCCTGTGTGAAGCAAATCCATACACGGAGTTTGCGGGTATTCTGACAGAGGAAAAAACAGTAAACGTAAGCTATGCCGTAAATGTACGGATGGAGGATACAACGACTGCAATCTGCGCAAAGGTGGTTGCAGAAAAAAATCAGATTTCTGTGTTACTTCCAGATACAACGACGTTCGTTGCAGTACAGGCAGTTGTCGGCGAGGCACATCTGGATGCCTTTGAAAGCTCGGATGTCGCAATGTGGAAACTGATTCCAGTTGATGATGCAACGACAACAGATGCCAGCGCAATCACGGAAGCCGAGGAGATGGATATGGTGATCTGGACTGGAACTGTGAAAAAGGAAGCTGCAAGGACAGAGCTTCCGAAGCTTGCAGGAACAACGGTGACAGTTGGAAGTGGTACGACACAGAAAGAAGTTGTGAATTATACAGTGGCAATTGAGCAACCGATGCTCGTACAGGTGCTGGGATTTGATGCAGAGGGTACATTAGTACAGTCCGTTTATTATACCGCAGACCAGACAAGCGCAAGCTTTATACTGGAGAAGGACACATGGTTTACCGAGGATGTGAAAGATGTGCAGATCCGATTTGCGGCAATTTCGGAAGATGGACTTGCCGAGTGGACACAGCCACAGACGCTGACAATTACCGGAATATCAAAATAGTAGAAAGATAAATTACAGGTACATGCAGAGAAAAAGAAAGCTCAGACAATTTCATAAAGAAGAAAATCGCGGTTCTGCAATGATCGTGGCGATTGTTGTCAGTATGGTTGTCGTTGTGTTCTGCTTATCTTTGTTGCTTGTAAGCTATGCATTGTTTTCGTCTTCGGTGCGCCGGGTGACACAGAACCAATGCCGGGAGCTTTCGAAGACGATCAGTATTGAAATAGAGAAAGAACTGACGACGCCGGCATATACAAGTTTTGATATGCAGAAGCAAGATGTGACGGATGGAAAAAATCTGCTGTGGCAGTATCTTCGATATAATGTGTGTCAGGGCAACTGGCCGTATTATGAATCGGAGAGTTCGACTGATCATGGGGAGAAAGCGGCGTACCGGTATTTTACCCTCGCAGCAACAGGCGGAGATACGACAAAATATGCAGCGATGGCGGATGATATTTCAGTCTGTATCTATTGGGAGAACGATGGCAGTTATCAGATATCGAAAAACGATGTTATCCTTTGTGTCAAAGTAACCTGTACGAAGGGTGACCAGACAGCATCCATGTTGTCAAAGTATAATTTGTCCTGTATGGATTATGAGGACGCAGAAATTGGTGTGGATACTGGAGATGATACGGTAAATCCATCGAAAAATGATATTCTGAAAAGTGAGCATTGGAGCTGGAGTTTTCTGGAGCGTGAGTAACATGAAGAGAAGAAAAATCGTGCGACAAATGAATAATGCAGGTTCGACGATGGTGGAAGTGATCGTTGGATTCGTGATTCTTGTTATGGTTCTGGCAGAATGTATGGTACATTTGCTTGGCGTATCCGGAGAATTGGTCAAGAAAAGCAAGGATATGCAGGAGGAACAGCGTATCCTGAACGAGGAAATGTATCGGACGGATACCGTGTTTGAGACATTAGCAGATACAGGCATCACACTGACGGTGGACACAAATAAGACAGATTCACAGAATATGGCACAGGCAACGAGCTTTGCGATAGAAGCAAAGCTGCACCGTTATTATAGTGATCGTGCCGATCTGACGGTGTTCCGGGTGATACATAAAAGTGAAGAAGCAGGAGAATAAGAGGAGTCAGTTATTGAAATGAAAAAACTGAAGCAGCTTTTTCGAAAATTTCATAATAAGAATCAGGGACTCACGCTGGTGGAAATGATCGTGACCTTTATGCTGATCGGGCTTTTTATGATTGCGGCGAGCAAGGTGATCGCGAATACGGTGAGCGTCTATTATACTGCGAAGGACACTGCAAATGGTATGCAGGTATCATCCATCATTGCTTCGAAGATCCGCGGTGAGATCGAGGGTGCGCGGGATGCGACAATCACAACGGAGGTAAAAAATGAGGATGGAACAACGAGCGAGGTCACATTACCATATGTCATGCAGCTGTCGACAGATGCGACGCTCGGTGGACAGAATGAAACGACAGGGTATAATAAGATCGAGTTTACCGATGCGCAGGGCAGTCATGTCTATATTGGCGTGAATGAAGAAGGATATCTGGTTGTGCATTATTATCCGGTGGTGGTTGCAAGTGGCGAAGTGAAGAGTACTGACTGGGTATTTGACCAGAAAGCGTATATGGGGTATTCCATCAAGGAGTTGAAGTTTACACAGCCGAAGGGAGATTATGCAGACAATATTATTTATATGAGTCTGACACTGCATAGCTCACGGTATGGCGATTTTACATACACGGAATATATTCAGTGTTATAATTTAGATGCGAATTCCGACACACAGATCAACTGTAAAACAGAGTAAAAGGGGTAGAAAATGAATTATTTTTTATATGCAATGATATACATATTGGTATTTTTGATGGGAGTGACTGTGTTTTCTTATCTGAATCTGGTCATTGAACGGCTTCCGAAGAAGGAGAAGCTGACGATTCGTCATTCCCACTGTAAGCAGTGCGACCACGAGCAGACATGGAAAGATGTCATTCCGATCTTTTCCCGGATTCGTTATCAGAACCGCTGCAGATATTGTGGTTCTGTATTGCCGAAACGTCCGCTTATTATCGAGCTGATCGGTGGTGCATTTGCAGTATTTTCTGTTGCAATGTACGGAATTCATCTATCCGCGTTGCTGTTCTTCCTTGTGATCTGTGATCTGATGGTGATCACGATGATCGATGCGGACACGCAGGAGATTCCGCCACAGTTGAATGTGATTTTGCTGTTGCTTGGTATCCCTGCTATCTGGGTGCTGCCGGGACCAACGATCATAGAGCGTGTGATTGGACTTTTCGCGATCAGTGTGCCAATGTTTATTCTGATGTTATTTAACGGCTTTGGCGGCGGCGATGTGAAGATGATGTTTGCCGCTGGATTCCTGCTTGGATGGAAGGGTGTTGTAGCAGCCTTTTTCGTGGGAATTATCGTCGGTGGCGCGTATGCGATATATCTGCTTGTTAAAAAGAAAAAAGGCAGAAAAGAGCAGTTTGCATTTGGACCATTTCTGGCGTTTGGCGTGCTTGTATCGCTGACACAGAATCTGGGTGATTCCATGATTTCGATGTATATTGATTATGTGAAGAGCATGATGACAGCTACATATTAGGAGGCGCTATGGTTACTTATAAATACAGAGCGCAGGATGAAAACGGAAAGACGATTTCCGGTACGATGCAGGCAACCGATGAGCTTGATCTGCATGAGCGCTTAAAACAGGAAAAGAAATATTTGATACAGGCGAAGGCACAGGCGGATAAGGTCAACATCAAACGTCTGCGTTCCGATGTTGTCTCTGAGTTCGCGAAGAATATCGGTGAGCTGCTTGGCGCGGGCGTGACGCTCGTAAAGGCACTGCGAATCATATCCGAGGATGAGTCCATCAAGCCAAAGGAACGGGAGGTATATACCGGACTGTTAAAACAGGTGCGTTCCGGTGTGCCGCTTTCTGAGGCAATGTCTGCGAGTGGCGACGCATTTCCACCGCTCTTTATCAATATGATCAAGAGTGCAGAGAGCAGCGGAAGCATGGACAAAATCGCACTGCAGATGTCTGTGCATTATGAGAAGGAATATCGGCTGAACCAGAAGGTCAAAAGCTCAATGACTTATCCGAAGATCCTCTGTGTGTTGATCGTGGTAGTAGTTGCAATCATCATGGGCTATGTTATTCCGCAGTTTAAGGATTTATTTTCCCAGATGGATGCGCTTCCGACCTCAACGACGATTCTGCTGGGCATCAGTAATTTTGTGAAAAATAAATGGTATGTCTTGATTTTGGCAGCCGTTGTGTTGTATATTTTCTTTCATGTGCTTTTTGCGATACCGGGTGTGCGGTATGCAAAGGACAAGTTAGAACTGAAGCTGCCGGTGATCGGGAAGCTGCGCCGTGTCATTTATACCGCACGGTTTGCTCGTACGTTGTCGAGCTTGTATTCGGCAGGTATTTCAATCATCAACTGTCTGCAGATCGCACGAAATACGATTGGCAATTCTTACATTGAAAAGCAGTTTGATCAGGTCATCGCGGATGTACGTGGTGGTATGAATTTAAGTGAGAGTATTGACCGGGTAGATGGATTTACGAAGAAGCTTTCTTCGTCCATTTCAGTCGGTGAAGAGACGGGTGCGCTCGATACAATGCTTGTATCAATTGCGAACCAGATGGAATATGATTCCGAGGTAGCGATGAACAAGCTGGTTTCTTATCTGGAGCCTGCGATGATCGTCGTGATGGCGGCAGTCGTTGGATTTGTTATTATTTCCGTAATCCAGCCGATTTATGGCTCGTATGCGACGATTGCAAATTCGTACTAAATAGAGAAAGCAAACCTATTACAGGAAGGAGAACATACATATGAGTACAGTCATTTATCTGGCAAACCAACAGATACAAGTGATCACCGGTACTCCCGGAAATCGAAAGATTTCTGTCGCGGATTGTTATACGGAAGATGCGCCGGATGGCAGCATCATCAATGGTATGATTATGGATGCGGATGCGTTTGTGAGCTTCATGCAGAACTTCTGGACGACACATAATCTGCCGACGAAGGATGTGATCTTAGTCATCAATTCGACCAAGTTTATTGGTAAGAATATTGAGATGCCTCTGCTCAATTCGAAGAAGACGGAAGAGTTTATCAACCGCGAGTTTACAGATATCAAACAGGGAGAGGATTATATCTGCGGATATTTTCCAATCGGGCAGAATAAGGCGACGAAGAAAATCTATGCCGAGATCATCACGACCGATTTCATCAAAGATTATGTGGACATCTTTACTGAGATCGGCGTCAAACTCAAGGCAGTATATTCCGGTGAGAGCAGTCTGATCCGTCTGACTGCATTGACAGCGGCACAACAGTACAAGACATTCGTCCTGCAGATCGCAGACCGCATGACAATCACGACGATCCTCTGGGTAAATGGAGAATTTTACTATTTCAACAGTGCCCGCTGCTTCCATGATCAGGGAACAGAGGACTATGCGCAGGATATCGCGCGTTCCGTCAGCCAGATCCGTCAGTTCATGCAGGCAAACCAGCTGGATTATCCGATTGAGGCAGTTTTACTTGCGGGTGTGAATCCACAGGATCTGCCATTATATCAGAATGCAATTTCCCAGCTTGATATTTACGCGCGTGTGGAGGTATTTGCAGATACACATGTTGCAACCAATGGTCTGGATGTACAGGCACATTTCCACCCGATCAGCGGTCTTGTTACGGGAAATGCCGGCAAGCAGAATTTCTTAGACGGCTATCATGCCGGAAAAAAGAAGGAAACAGAAGGTGGCGGAGTTGGAAAGGGATTTCTTGCAATTCTGATCAGTCTTGCTGTGATGCTTGTGGGACTTGCCGTGTGTATTACGGTGCGCACACTAAAAAAACAGGAATTGCAGAAGCTGAAGGAGTACAATGAGTCTCCGGCAACGATTATGGAGGTTGCACGGTATGATGTACTTTTGGAGCAAACATCCTATCTGAGCAATCAATACAATGCGATTGTAGGAGTGAATCAGAATCTATACACGTATCCGGTCTGTAACTGTGAGGTGATGAGTGTGGTCGATGATTGCGCGCAGGGGCTTGTAACCGTGACCTTTGATTCTTTCGATGCGGATCTGGGCGTGCTGACGATGACAGCGCGTGCCGATACGGTAGATAATATCAACAAATTCATCCGCAATTTGTGCGGCGTGGATATATTCAGCAATGTTGATTATACCGGATATTCTTATGTGGAATCCGATGAGCTGTGGGATATCCATGTGACCTGTACACTGGCGGAGTCCGCAGGCAGACATACCGATACAGATGCACAGCCAGAGACAACAGAAACAAATTTGCCGGATGTCGGCGATGCAGAATAAGGAGGGAATCGTTATGAAGTTAGAAATGACACAAAAAGACAAAAACCTCCTGATCATGCTTTCTATATTCGTGATCGTAGTCTGCATTGGTTACTGGGGTATTTACCCGGTTGTAAAGGGTATCGTGAATACGAACAAAGAGATTGCGACACAGAAGGAAACACAGGAAGAAAATGAGCTGAAGCTTACGCAGGTGCCGATGATGGAGGCAGATAACGAGCGGTTTTCAAATGAGATACAGGGAGTACGAGAATCATTCTTCCCAATGATGGAAAGTGCAGAGATTGATAAGTATTTTACTGAGCTTGTGTTAGGATATAACTTGTCAGCCTATGATCTGGCTATCCAGATGCCACAGGAAGAAACGGCTTTGGAGCCATATGTATATTCGAAGCGTGCGGCAATGCTCGCAGCACAGGAGGAAACGGATACGACTGAAGCACCACAGGGCGCGAAAGCGGAACGCTCTGAAATCGAAGCGGCTGAGGAGAGTGGCGGTATGTCGACGGACAGCGAAACGAGTGCGCTTCCGGCATTTGATGATGAGGTAACAACAGGTATTTATAATGCGACGGTGACACTTCGTCTAGGCGGAAAAGAGAGTGATCTGCTTCAGCTGATCGAAGATCTCTCAAACAGCGATAAGAAAATCCGTGTGTGCAACTATTCATGGTCTGAGGAGCGGAGTATCACGAACCTGACCGAAGAAGGTGAGTACGATATCAAGACTGAGCGTGTTTTGACATTGACGCTTGAGATCTATATGTACGAGGAGGTGCCGGACGATGGAAATGCGCAGTAATAAAAATATCCGAATCGGTGATGTATTGCAGGAACTTGGATACATCAACGAAGATCAGATCAATCAGGCGGTTGCCTACCAGAAGGAAAACAAAGGTGTCCGTCTTGGTGCCGCATTGATTGCACTTGGCTTTATCACAGAGAAACAGATGTTAGAGGCGCTTGGAAAGCGTCTGAATTATGAGGTTGTCAATATTTCGGATCTGTCTGTGGATGTGAAAGCGGTGGAGATGATTCCGCGTGTTCTTGCCGAGAAATATAACATGATGGGATACAAGGTAGAGGATACGATGTATTATCTCCTTGTGGACGATCCGCTGAACTTCTATGGAATTGAGGATATCCGCCAGATTGTCGGACGGGAAGTTCATATTTCTCTGTGTGAGAAGGCACCGCTCGAAAATTCCATTCAGTATTATTATTCAGAGGTATCTGCAAGACAGGCAGCACAGAAAGCATCGGCGAATACAACACAGACGAGTGAGGTTATGGAGATCAGCGTAGAAGAGGGCGACGATGATACGCCAATCATCAACCTGTTTAACAGCCTGCTTGTCCGTGCTTATAACTCAAATGCATCTGATATCCATATCGAGCCATTTGAGAACCATACAAGCGTGCGAATGCGTATGGATGGTGTTATCTGCGACTTCATGACGCTGCAGAAGAACATTCACAATTCCCTGCTGGCACGTATCAAAATCCTTGGTGATCTTGATATCGCAGAGCGAAGAATCCCGCAGGATGGACATTTCCGTATCAACAATGAAGGTGTGAACCTGAATGTTCGTGTATCTGTCATTCCAACCGTATTTGGCGAGAAAGCGGTTTTGAGACTTCTTGCATCGGCAGGTTCGATCGACCATATGGGAACGTTCGGTATGACTGACCGGAACTATAAACTCGTAATGCGGATGCTGCAGTCACCAAACGGAATCATTTATCTGACCGGACCGACGGGTTCCGGTAAATCAACGACACTGTATATGATTCTGGAAGAACTTGCAAAACGTAGTGTAAATATCTCGACGATCGAAGATCCGGTCGAGAAAAATGTGCCAAAGCTCAATCAGATGCAGGTAAATAATACCGCAGGACTGACCTTCGAGGTAGGACTTCGTGCCTTGCTTCGTCAGGACCCGGATATCATCATGGTCGGTGAGACGCGAGATGCAGAGACGGCATCCATTTCTGTCCGTGCCGCAATCACCGGACATCTGGTACTTTCGACGCTGCATACGAACGATGCGGCTTCCTCGGTTGTCCGACTGGCAGATATGGGAGTGGAACCGTATATGATCGCCAGCTCTTTAGTTGGTATCGTGGCACAGCGACTCGTGCGTAAAGTCTGCCCGTTCTGTGGTGAATGGGGACCGATGACCGAGCAGGAGGAAGCAATCGCAGGCGTACATTTCCCTCAGATCAAGCATGCCAAAGGCTGCAGACAGTGCAACAACACGGGCTACAAGGGACGTATTTCTATCCATGAAATCCTGATGATCGATAAGAAGGTGCGTGAAATGATCACGAAGGGCGCTTCGGTCGAGGAAATCAAAGATTATGCTGTACAGGAGCAGGGCATGAGTACCTTGAAGAAGAGTGCACTCGAACTCGTGGAAAATGGTACGACGACTGTAGATGAACTGTTGCGCGTGTCTTATTATGAGTAGGATGAGAGCGGAAAAAATATATGTTTAAAGCACATATTTAGAAAGCAGGCAGAAAAACACAAACCGGAAGCTGATTGGCATGTAGAGAAGGGAAAAGTGTGTATAAAAGCGAGAATTGAAGTCGGAAAACACGCGGCATGTGTTTTTTGAAGGGAAAGCAAGCAGAAAAACACAAACCGGAAGCTGATTGGCGTGTAGAGAAGGGAAAAGTGTGTATAAAAGCGAGAATTGAAGTCAGAAAACACACGGTATGTGTTTTTGAAGAGAAAAGCAGGCAGAAAAAACCCATGCCGGAAGCTGACAGCAAGTAGAAGAAAAAACAAGTAAAAATTATGATAAAAAAACATAATAAAAAGATTAAATAATACGAGAGGAGGTCGATATATATGATGATAGATCAGATGATTATGGAAGCACGTTCGATGGGATGCTCGGATATTCATATCACAGTTGGTATGCCACTTATGTATCGAATCAATGGTCGCTTGCAGAATGCACCGACCAATCCAAGCGACGGAGAAATCATCGCGATGCTCGCAGAGCTTTTGACCGATGAACAGCGGGAGAATCTTGAGCGAGGCATAGATGCGGATTTTGCAATTCGTACCCCGGATGGCAACCGTCAGCGTGTGAATGTGTTCAAGCAGGATGGCAAGATGGCGGCAACAATCCGACTGCTTAATTCCTCGATTCCGTCGATGGAGATGCTTGGACTTCCAAGCGTGCTTCGGGAGCTGGCAGATAAGCCGCGTGGTATGATTCTTGTGACAGGACCAACCGGTTCTGGTAAATCAACCACACTTGCTTCCATGATTGATTATATCAACGAGAATCGTCCGGAACATATTATTACGATTGAAGATCCGGTCGAGTATGTATACGACAGAAAGATGGCACTTATTCACCAGAGAGAGGTTGGAAGAGATGTCACAAACTTTGCATCGGCACTTCGAAGTGCACTTCGTGAAGACCCGGATATTATTCTGGTAGGAGAGATGCGTGATTACGAGACAATCTCAGCAGCACTGACTGCGGCAGAGACCGGACATCTGGTTATGTCCACCCTGCATACGACTGGTGCGGCACAGACGATTGATCGAATCATTGACGCCTGTCCAGCAGGCATGCAGAATCAGGTACGGACACAGCTTGCCAGCGTGTTAAATGGTGTAATCACACAGTGTCTGATTCCGAATGCACGTGGAAATGGACGAGTTGTAGCGACAGAAATCTTAGTTGGTACGGATGCAGTTTGCAACCAGATCCGTGAGAATAAATGTCATCAGCTCGGTTCTCTGATGCAGTCCGGTTCATCCGTAGGTATGCATACATTAAATGGTGATTTGTCCCGTTTGGTTCAGAACGGTATGATTAACCGCCAGATGGCTTACAAATATTCAAACGATGTCGCAGAGCTCGATCAGTATTTGTAAAAGGCTGTTGAGCAACTAGATGTGGCATAAATGGTAAAAATTACCATGAGAAAATCCCTCGAAAAAAAGGGAAAAAGTTGATACTGATAGCAAATTTTGCTATACTTTATAAAGATTTTTCATATCAAAAAACAAAAAGACTAAGGAGGAAATGATTATGAAAAAGATGAAAGAAAACAAAGGTTTTACTTTGGTAGAGCTGATTGTTGTTATCGTAATTCTCGCAATTTTGGCAGCAATCCTCGTACCGGCATTGCTTGGTTATATTGACAGAGCAAAGGGACAGCAGATTGTATTGAATGGAAAGACGGTATTGACAGCTGCGCAGACAGAGTGTTCAAGTGCTTATGCAAAAGGAACTGATTTGTCAGCTATGGATGCAACAACATTGAAGGCATTTCAGGATCAAATTAATAATACAGCAGATGTACCTTCTACAAATGTAAAAATTAAACTTGGGGTATCTGCAAGTGGTGTAACAAACAAGCATGAAGAATACACTGTACGAGGAGTAGAGTATACGCAGGGAGATAAAACAATTTATTATGTATATAATACAACTAATAATACAGCTTCATGGGATGCAACAGCTGCTGAGTATGCAGCTTTAGCAGGTAAGGAAATAACGGTTAAGTAAAAATGAATTTAAACGCTCTGGAGATATCCGGGGCGTTTTTTCATAATAGATAAAGGTTCAGTCATTTTCTTTTTAAAACTAAAGGAGATGACTGAAATATATGGAGAGTGTTCATAAAAGTCGCTATGTTTTTTGATTTTATAAAAATGGTTTGTGAAGAATATGGGTCTCTTATGTTCTGAGCGTGGGGGCGGGACAGAAAACGGAAAAGCCCACGCTGTGGGCGTGGAAAGAGAAAAAGCGGGACACCCACCCAGGAAACTTGAAAAAGGTTTCCGGGGTGAACTTATTTATAACAAAAAGGCAAGCTGGATTTTAATCAAGCTCTACTCTACATGAAATTCCGCATCACCAATTGTTGCACCCAACTGGAATCTAACGGATGCTTTTGTGTCTCGTAAGTTAGAATGAGATTAACATCCGGAATGATATTGTGGTCACAATATGTACTGATTTTCTCCATGGCATGATCTTTGTATTCCTTTTTATCCATCAACCCCAAATGCTCCCAATAAGTATAGGAATTATTTTTTGGATTTTTGATTGTAAAATCAGGATACATGGTTGATCCGTTTAGTGTGAGTGGCGCTTCATATCGAAACGGAATATGGTTTGTGAACAAAATATTTGCTATGATTTCCTCCGACTTTGAGCGTACTTTCATTCCGGAAAACGTGTTGTGAATAAGATCTTCGCGCTTATAAGGATTTTGCTCATAGGAGACGCCTGCCCATGCATCAGGAATCAGTGCCTTAGCTAAAAATGTGTGATAATTTGAATCTGTCGCCAGAAGCTTCTGAGATGTATTCGGCAAAGCCTGAATATCTTGAATGAATCGATCAAGAAGCTCTTTTTCTTTGATGCAATCATCCAGACAGCTTTCATAATATTTCTTCAAAGCTAATTTCTCAATAGTGGCAGATTCTTTGGTGGGAATGTATTTTTTCAGATTGCCATTCACTTTGTATGATTTGATATGCTTTCCGTTCTTGAAACATTGTAGTTTTCCAGAGGGGAATTTATTGATAAGCTTTTTATAGTTTTCGATGCTTTTATTTAATTGTTTTTGCTGTTCAAGAATATTCTGTATAAAAATGATATACACCTCTTTCAATAATTGACATTGCAACGACTGTAATAGTACAGACCATCATAATGCGAAAACACATGAAGCCGTTAGGCAACACGCTAAAATGTAAACTACGTGGGTAAGTAAAATCTGAGTTGTTCTGAGTTGTAAAACAGATTTTCTGTATGAAAAACTATGCGCTAAAAACTCGATAAATGAGTTGTTCTTAATGTAGCATATATAAGTTGCTGCGTAAATGGAATACATGATTTTATCACAGAAAATTCATAATTTCTTTTTATGAATCTATTGATTTGGGCGTGGGAGCAGAAAAGTAGGCGGAAAAACCCACGGCATGGGCGTAGGAGAAGAAAAGCAAGCAGAAAAGCCCACCCCGGAAGCTAATCGATATGTCGCAGAGAGAAAACTGGGTGTGGAAGTAGAAAAGCAGGCGGGGAAACCCATAGCGTGGGCGTAGGGTGTGAAAAGCAAGCAGAAAAGCCCACCCCGGAAGCTAATCGATATGTCGGGGAGCGGAAACTGGGCGTGAAAGTAGGAAAATAAGCGGGGAAACCCACGGTGTGGGCGTAGGAGAAGAAAAGCAAGCAGAAAAGCCCATCCCGGAAGCTAATCGATATGTCGGGGAGCGGAAACTGGGCGTGGGAGCAGAAAAGTAAGCGTGGAAACCCATGGCGTGGGCGTGGAAGCAAAAAAGCGAGCTAGAAAACCCACAGCAAGCAAACAGTATCAAGCGAAACAGTCTCCAAACAAAAATCGCAAGCAATAAATCGCAAATAAATCACAAACAAAAAATCCCACATTTCATCCATTCCCATCTTGAAGCAAAAGGAAATAGATGGTATAATCTAAAAGATTGCATGAAGACAAAACCGAGACAACTGAAAAAATCATTTTCTGCTATAAAATAAAATGCAAAACACATATGGTAATAAGATGATAACCAGAATCATGAGTATAGATTATCTGTACATGTTTGCCAGATACAGAAAGTGGCGTTTTCAGTCGTTTCGGAGTCTGATTGCAGGAAAAAATATTTCAAGGAGAATTAATTATGTACAAGAAGTTTGAGATGGAACTTGCCGGAAGAACCTTGCGTGTCGATGTAGGCAGAGTTGCAAAGCAGGCAAATGGTGCAGCTTTGATGCACTACGGAGATACAGTTGTTCTTTCAACAGCAACTGCATCAGAAAAACCAAGAGATGGTATCGATTTCTTCCCACTTTCAGTTGAATATGAGGAGAAGATGTATTCCGTTGGAAAGATCCCTGGAGGATTCAACAAGCGTGAGGGTAAGGCAAGCGAGAATGCAATCCTTACATCCCGTGTTATCGACCGTCCGATGAGACCATTGTTCCCAAAGGATTACAGAAATGATGTTACACTCAATAACATGGTTATGTCTGTAGATCCGGAGTGTTCTCCAGAGCTTACGGCTATGCTTGGTTCTGCCATTGCAACAGCAATTTCTGATATTCCGTTTGATGGTCCATGTGCAACAACACAGGTTGGTATGATCAACGGCGAGCTTATATTCAATCCAAATTCAACACAGAATCTGGAGTCAGATTTGAAGCTTACAGTTGCATCTACAAGAGATAAGGTTATCATGATCGAGGCTGGTGCGAACGAAGTGCCGGAGGCGAAGATGATCGAGGCTATTTATGCAGCCCATGAGTTAAACCAGAAGGTAATTGCATTTATCGATAAGATCGTAGCTGAGTGTGGTAAGCCAAAGCATTCTTATACAAGCTGTGCAGTTCCGGAAGAACTGTTTGAGGCAATCAAGGAGCTTGTTCCACCTGCAGCAATGGAAGAGGCAGTCTTCACAGACGAGAAGCAGGTGCGTGAGGAGAACATCCGCCAGATCAAGGAGAAGCTTGAAGAGGCATTTGCAGATAAGGAAGACTGGCTGGCAGTTCTTGATGAGGCTGTTTACCAGTATCAGAAGAAGACAGTTCGTAAGATGATTCTGAAGGATCATAAGCGTCCGGATGGCAGACAGATCACACAGATCCGTCCACTGGCTGCTGAGGTTGATATCATTCCTAGAGTCCATGGCTCTGCTATGTTCACAAGAGGACAGACACAGATTTGTAACGTTGTAACACTGGCTCCGCTTTCTGAGGCTCAGAAGTTGGATGGCCTTGACACAAATGTTACAACGAAGAGATATATGCATCATTACAACTTCCCATCATACTCTGTTGGTGAGACAAAGCCATCCAGAGGACCAGGACGTCGTGAGATCGGACATGGCGCACTTGCTGAGCGTGCACTTGTTCCTGTACTTCCAAGTGAGGACGAGTTCCCATATGCAATCCGTTCTGTATCTGAGACATTTGAGTCAAACGGTTCAACATCTATGGCTTCCACATGTGCATCTTGTATGTCACTGATGGCTGCCGGTGTTCCAATCAAGAAGATGGTAGCAGGTATTTCCTGCGGCCTTGTAACTGGTGAGACAGATGATGATTATGTATTGCTTACAGATATTCAGGGACTCGAAGATTTCTTCGGCGACATGGACTTCAAGGTAACAGGTACAACCGAAGGTATCACAGCAATCCAGATGGATATCAAGATTCATGGTCTGACACGTCCAATCGTAGAGGGCGCAATCGCAAGATGTCGTGAGGCAAGACTCTTCATCATGGATACATGTATGAAGCCGGCTATCGCAGCTCCAAGAGATCACGTTGGCGAGCTTGCTCCGAAGATCATCCAGACAAAGGTTGATCCGGAGAAGATCGGTGAGATCATTGGACAGAGAGGAAAGACAATTAACGCAATCATCGAGGAGACAGGCGTTAAGATCGATATCGATGATGATGGAAATGTATTTATCTGCGGTGTTGAGCAGGCAGGTATGGACAAGGCATTGAAGATCATCCGTTCTATCGTAGATCCAATCGAAGTTGGTAAGACTTACGAAGGTAAGGTTGTTCGTATCATGAACTTCGGTGCATTCGTAGAGCTGTCACCAAACAAGGATGGACTGATTCATATCTCTAAGCTGGCAGATCACCGCGTAGAGAAGGTAGAGGATGTCGTAAATATCGGCGATGTAGTCAAGGTTAAGGTTCTTGAGGTTGACCGTATGGGTAAGATCAGCCTGAGCCTGAAGGACGCTGAGCAGTAGAACTATAAATTAGGAGGGTACCTCATGAGATACGGATACTTTGATGAGGCAAATAAGGAATATGTGATTGACAGACCGGATACTCCGGCACCTTGGGCGAACTACCTTGGTTCTCCGGAATACGGCGCAATCATTTCCAACAATGCCGGTGGATACAGCTTTGTAAAGTCTGGTGCAAACGGAAGAATTCTTCGTTATATCTTCAACAGCTTTGACCAGCCGGGCAGATACATTTATCTGCGTGACAATGACAGCAAAGATTACTGGTCAGCCTCATGGCAGCCAGTTGGAAAAGATTTAGACAGCTACAAGAGTGAGTGTCACCATGGTACAGGCTATACGTATATGAATGCAGAATATGCAGGCATCAAGAGCTCTGTACTTTACTATGTACCACTTGATAAGACGCATGAGGTATGGAAGCTGAAGGTTACGAACGATTCTGACAAGCCTCGTAACCTGTCAGTCTTTGGTTACTGTGAATTTACAAATGATAACAACTATGAGCAGGATCAGGTCAATCTGCAGTATACACTCTTTATCACAAGAACATATTTCATGGGAAACCGCATTAAGCAGGTGATCAATGAGAACGTGAATAAGGGTGCAGCTATCAACGGAAGTGTTGCATTTACAAGATTCTTTGGTCTGGCTGGAGCAGAGGTTGCAAGCTATGCCGGAGATAAGGAAGCGTTCCTTGGCAGATATCATGGCTATGGCAATCCAGTCGGCGTAGAAAACGGTGATTGCGGAAACTGTCTGAATTATAATGGTAATGCCTGTGGCGCTTTGGAGACAAAGATCACACTCGCACCGGGCGAGAGCAAGGAGCTTGCATTTGTACTCGGCATGAAGAATGATGCAGAGACAGAAGCAGTGATGAACAGCTATGCAGATGTGCATGCACAGAGTGAAGCTGAGCTGGCAGAGTTGAAGGAATACTGGCATGGAAAGCTGAATCATTTCCAGGTAAAGACACCAAGCGAGTCATTCAATGCGATGATCAATACATGGAATGCATATCAGTGCTTCATGACATTTATCTGGTCAAGAGCCGCATCGTTCTCCTACTGTGGACTTCGAAATGGATACGGATACCGTGATACGGTACAGGATATTCAGGGCGTAATCCATTTGGCACCAGAGATGGCGTTGGACAAGATCCGTTTCATGTTGTCTGCACAGGTAGACAATGGTGGTGGACTTCCACTTGTAAAGTTTGATCACAATGCAGGTCATGAGGATACACCAGATGATGAGTCTTATGTACGTGCAACCGGACATCCGGCTTATCGTGCAGATGATGCATTGTGGTTGTTCCCAACAGTTTATAAGTATATTGCGGAGTCTGGAAATACAGACTTTATCGATGAAGTAATCCTGTTCGCAAATGGCGGAGAGGGTACGGTGTATGAGCATTTGAAGCGTGCGATTGATTTCTCTATGAATCACCTTGGAAACAATCGTATGCCGGCAGGTCTGCATGCAGACTGGAATGACTGCTTACGTCTTGGCAAGCAGGGCGAGTCAACATTTGTTGCAATGCAGCTTTACTATGCGATGAGCGTACTCCGCATCTTTGCAGAGCAGAAAAATGATACAGAATATATCGCATATCTGGATAAGATCCAGAAGGAACTTGGCGATATTATCCAGACAAAGTGCTGGGAAGATGACCGCTATATCCGTGGATACAAGGAAGACGGCATGATCATCGGTTCCAAGCATGATCCGGAAGCAAACATGTGGCTGAATCCACAGTCATGGGCAGTTATCAGTGGTCTTGCCACAAAGGATCAGGCAGAGAAAGCACTGGAGTCTGTACATAGAGAATTGAATACACCATATGGCGTACGTCTGATGGCGCCATCCTATGTAGATCATGCGTTTGAGGGAGCGTTGATGCTTCTGTTCAATCCATCCACAAAGGAAAATGGCGGTATCTTCTCACAGCCACAGGGTTGGATTATTCTGGCAGAATCCCTGATGGGACATGGAAACCGTGCATTTGAGTATTTCACAGAAAGCTCACCTGCATCCATGAATGACAAGGCAGAGATCAGAAAGCTGGAGCCATATTGCCACGGACAGTTTACAGAGAGCTCTGACAGCCCATTCGAGGGTAGAGCACATGTACACTGGCTGACCGGTACAGCATCGACCGTTATGGTTGGATGTGTTGAGGGTATCCTTGGTATGCGTCCGGACTTCGATGGACTTCGTATCGCACCATCGGTTCCATCTGACTGGAAGGAATTCGAGATCAACAAGGACTTCCGTGGAAAGAAGCTTCATATCGTTGTGAAGAATCCGAATGGCGCAGAGAGCGGTTACAAGAGTCTTGTCGTAAATGGCAAAGAAATGAGCGATAACTATATTGCAGCAAGCGAGCTGGCTGATATCAATGAGATTATCCTTACAATGTAAGTGCTAAGACAAACGTACGCAAAATATAGAAGAAACTATGTGATATGGTGGGTAGATTCTGTACCCACCATATTTTTCTATATATATATAACAGAATTGATATATGCGTGCGGAACTATCATGCGGGAGATTTTTGGATTTGATTGTGAAACATGCAGGGCGTGTGTGAAAAGTGAGGTGAATGACACATGAATACGAAACGGTCTTTTCAAATCAAAAAATTTATTGGCGATCGTGCCTTTTATAAGCGATATCTGATGCTTGCTTTGCCGATGATCTTACAGAATGCGATTACGAATTTGGTCAGCTTTTTGGATAATATCATGGTTGGACAGCTTGGAACTGAACAAATGTCCGGTGTAGCGATTGTGAATCAGTTGATTTTTGTATATAATTTGGCAATTTTTGGTGCGGCATCGGCAGCAAGTATTTTTGGCGCACAGTATTTCGGAAAAGGAAACCATGAAGGTCACATGTACTCATTCCGATTCAAACTGTATGCAACGATGTTTGTGACGATTCTTGCAATTACGTTATTTATTACGAATGGTGAGAATCTCATATCCTTATATCTTACGGATACGGCCGGAACCGGTGCGACAGATGTTGCGTTACGGTATGGAAAACAGTATCTGTCCATCATGCTGATCGGCTTGGTTCCTTTTGCGGTTACACAGTCGTATGCGACAAATATCAAGGAAACCGGGCAGACATTTGTACCGATGGTTGCAAGCTTCGTGGCAGTTGGAAGCAATGCAGTGTTAGATTATCTGTTGATATTTGGAATTGGGCCATTTCCGAAGCTTGGCGTTATGGGTGCAGCGCTCGCAACGATACTGGCGCGTTATATAGAAGCTGCAATTATTGTAATCTGGGCACATTCCCATAAAGAAAAGAACAAGTATCTGGCTGGTGCATACCGGGGATTTGGCATGCCAATGGGCGAATTCAAAGCAATTTTGATCAAAGGATTTCCACTTATGTTGAATGAACTTCTCTGGGCGGCGGGGATGACAGCAGTGACGCAGTGCTATTCGGTGCGCGGACTCGAGGTGGTTGCCGGACTAAACATCGCAACGACGATCACGAATTTGTTTAATATTGTGTATATTCAGCTTGGTGCATGTATCAGCATCATTGTAGGACAGTATCTGGGAGCCGGCGAGCTGGAACAGGCGAAGGATGCGGATAATAAGATGATCGTGTTCAGTGTATTTTGCTGTATACTTGTCGCGGCGGTAATGTTTGTAGTTGGCAGGTTTTTTCCGCATATCTACAATACAACCGATGAAATCAAGAAGCTTGCTACAGCGTTCATGAGTATATCTGCGCTTTTGATGCCGATTTGTTCCATGAGCCATACCTTCTACTTTACCTTACGATCAGGCGGTAAGACATTGGTTACATTCCTGTTTGATTCCGTGTTCACATGGGTCATTGTTGTTCCTTGTGCGTACGTGCTTGCGCATTTTACGGGACTTGGAATTGTGAGTGTGTATTTTTTCGTGCAGGCGACGGAATTAATCAAAGCGACGATTGGATTCTTTATGGTGAAGAGTGATGTCTGGTTGGTGCAGATGGTATAATTGCAGTCTGCGTATAATAAAATATATTAATATAAAAAAGAGGCATTCCCTATCTGAGCTGTTTGGGAATGTCTCTTTTTGCGTTATAGGCATTTGCTGATTACATATCCTACATATTATTCGAAGCACTTACGATCATCGGTAAGATCTGCTTCTTCCTGGAGACAACGCCCGGCAGGTTGATGCTGCCACCGGATACTTCATCGAGCTTGAACGCTTTTTCCAGCAGCTCTTCGGAGTTCTTGCCGTAGTATAAAAGTTCGGTGCTTTCTTTGAAGATATTCGTCAGCATGAAGAATAACATATCGGCTTCGCTCTGGTTGTAGATGCTTTCCATGTATTTGAGAATCCGTGGCTTGACCGCATCTAACATCGTAGAGTTGAACGCAGTGATCTGTCCGATGCCGAACTTTAAGTTCTCTGAGGAGAATACCTTGTAATCCTGATAGAAGATTTCCTCGTCCGTCTCGTTCATCAGCTTGCTTCCGGCGTTGAACATGGCAATCGCATATGCTTCGATATCGATGTTTGCGATCTTTGCAAGCTTCCGGCATGTATGCTCATCCATCTGTGTGCAGGTCGGTGAGCGGAACATCAAGGTATCCGAGATGATTGCAGAACATAACAGTCCGGCAATCTGCTTCGGGATTTCAACATGGTTTTCTTCAAACATCTGATAGATGATCGTTGCTGTACAGCCAAGTGGCTGGTTGCGGAAATAAACCGGATTCATCGTCTGCAAGCCGCCCAGTCTATGGTGATCGATGATTTCCAGAAGCTGGACTTCTTCGATACCGTCGACTGCTTGTGCATGCTCGTTGTGGTCAACTAAGATGACCTTTTTTGGATTCGCATTCAAATAATTTCGCTGGGAGATCAGTCCTACGTATTTTCCATATTCATTCAGGACAGGATAGTACTGGTGGCGTTTACCCGCCATAACGGTACGGATATCCCGGATATAATCCTCAGTCGAGAAGGTGATCAGGTTATCCTTCTTCATAAAGTAACGGATCGGGATACTCTGGTTGATCAGACGCGCTGCGGTATAAGTATCATATGGGGTACGGATGATCGAGCAGTTGTGATCCTCAGCGAGCTTCGTGATTGTTTTCGATACGACCGCACCGTCACAGATGATGATGCACTGTGCATCCATCTCAATTGCGCAAAGCTGTGACTCGTAACGGTTACCAAGGATGACAATGTCGCCCTGCTCAATGTAGTTTTCCATCATGTCCGGGTTGGCGGCGGAGATCAGCACCTTTCCGGTATGCACATAATCCTTCTCATCGCCGACGATCAGATCAGCAGAGAGGGTGTTGATAATATTCTTGTATGGTGTGTGCGCGGATGCGATGACACGGTTGTCGTACACTTCCATATAAGTCATGGCGATGTCGCGAACGGTGATCAGTCCGACTAAATTGCCATTTTCGTTTACCGATGGAAGCGTGGTTGCACCGGATTCGCTTAAGATTTCCCATGCATTTTTGATGGAAATCTCTCCGTCAACGCCATCGATATGGCGGTATTCCACGTCTTTTACCTGTGTGGAGACATTTTCCATATATTCCGGCACAGCCGCGGAAAATGCATTTAATACATATTTGGTTTCTGCGTTTATCTCGCCAGCGCGCATCGGGACATAATCATCGCCGGTAATCTGCCGCTTCAGATAAGCATAGCAAATGGAAGAACAGATGGAGTCAGTGTCCGGATTTTTATGTCCGATGACATATACTTTGTCTTTGCTTTGTGTTTCCATTTATCAAACCTCCGTAATTTATAGAAAAAATAAATAAGCTACTTTGCGTTGCTATTATAGTTTCCGTATTTATAAAAGTCAAACAAAATGTACATAATATCTATGAGAAAATTTTGTGAACGGAGGTAGGAAACATTGGAGAGACAGGGAGAAACAGGGAAGGAACAGGCGTTTCATATGGATAGCCGGCAGAAACAGGAAGAAAGCGGGATGGACAACCAGCAAAAGCAGGGGAATCTGATCACTGACTACGGACAGATTACTTTGTCGAAAAACCGGTATCATCACCGAATTCATTTGTTGAATATAATAGGAGAAATCGAGGGGCATGAGAATCTTGGTTCGTCCTCGAAGACAAGCAAATATGAGCATATCCTGCCACAGCTTGCTGCCGTGGAGGACGACGAGGGCATCGACGGACTGATGGTACTCTTAAATACCGTGGGCGGTGATGTCGAGGCAGGGCTCGCTATTGCAGAGATGATTGCATCCTTAAGCAAGCCGAAGGTATGTCTTGTGCTTGGCGGCGGACATTCAATTGGCGTGCCGTTGGCAGTATCCGGGGATGTGACGTTTATTGTGCCGTCGGCAACGATGGTCGTGCATCCGATCCGGATGAATGGAACCGTGCTTGGTGTGACGCAGAATTACGAATATATTGAGCGGATGCAGGACCGGATCATTGAATTTACGTCGAATCATTGTTCCATCAAGGAAGAGGAACTGAGGGAGATCATGTTCAATACGAAAGAACTGACGAAAGACATTGGTTCGGTGTTAGTTGGCAGGCAGGCAGTCGAGGTAGGAATCATCGACCGGGTGGGCGGCATCCATACCGCAATGAATTGTTTATATGACTTGATAAATGCAAAGAAAAATAGTAAAATAGAGCAGTATGAGCATTTAAACTGACATAAATATACCCGTGTGGCGGTTTGTATATGGATACGGACTGCCATATGGGTGATTACATTTAGAAAAATGTCTGTCATAATCGGAGAATGAGGGAAAAGAGAAGGAGTGCATACCGTGGCAACGGGAAACAACAGTACATATAATAAAGGTTCACAATCGAATACGAGAAGTAAAACGACTGCCAGCCGTTCGACATCGACGGCAAGATCACCACAGAAAGCAAGATCTTCACAGTCGTCCAGACAGGCGTCCGCTTCCCGTACAGGAGGAAGAAAGACAAAAGCACAGCTGGCGCAGGAACAGGCACGGAAGAATGAAATCCATCTGTTTATCTGTCTGGCAGTTTGTACATTTTTCTTTATCAGCAACTTTGGCTGGTGCGGCGTTGTAGGAAATTTCTTTGCGAAGTTTATGTTTGGACTGTTTGGTGTTGTGGAATATGTGCTTCCGTTATACATCTTTTTGACAGAGGCATTTCTGCTTTCAAACGGTGCAAAAAAAGCAGTCGTAAACCGCGTACTCTGTGTAGGACTGTTTATTGTTGCAGCAGCATTTATCTTCCAGCTTACGGCTGGTGCCGATCATATGACGGCGAAGCTTCTGTATGATCAGGGGGCACAGGAAAAGAAGGGCGGCGGATTTATCTTAGGTGGATTGCTCGTTGTACTGTACAATCTGATTGGAAAACCGGGCGCGATCATTGTGATTGCACTTTTGATCATCATTGGAATCATCGTCGTAATGAATGTGTCGCTGATCAATTTTGCAAAGGAGCGGTCTGCACAGTTCAAGAATCGTTACAATGCGCTGTATGAGGATGATGACGAGGAAGCGATTGATCCAGAGGCAGCACTTGAGGCAAAGCGCAGAACAAAATTGGATAATATCAAGGTGGAGCAGGAGAAGCCGGCTGTACCAGTGAAGAAGAAAAAGAAGAAAGTCAAAAATAAGAAGGTCGAGGGGGAAGAGGTTCATGAGTTAAAACCGCTTCCACATGAAGATCTGTTCAATCCGAATCTGACCTTGCAGGATGCCAAGGATGTCTCAGAGGGGTATGTAGATTTGTCGCTGCTGAAAAAGAAAAAAAGCGGTGTGACAGAACTTCGCAGTGCGAAAGCGGATATCCCACCTGTGCCGGATACACCGAAGGAAGAGACGGTGGATTTCTTTGACCGCCCAGATTATGCAAACGGAGCCGCACAGGAGGAAACGACAATCACAGATCAGATGTGGCAGGAGGAAAACGCACAGACAGGTGCTGATATTTCTGCTTATGATGAGACGGCTGCGGATACATTGGAACCGGTACATACGAAGAGAACGTCGCGTGCAGCAGAAAAACAGATGGACACCGCAGATGTTTCCGTGCCGGATGCGGACGAGGCTCCAGTGACCGAAGCAGCGACGAGAAAGCGCAGGAAGACGAAGGAATCCGAGCAGGAGATGCTTTCGGAACGTGACCAGATTGCAGAGACAATTCAGGAAAACAGTGAACAAAAACCAATCAAGGAATACAAATTCCCACCGTTGAAGCTCTTGAAGAGCGGCAAGGGAAAGGGTACGAAGTCAAACGAAGCGTCCGTCCGGGAGACAGCGATGAAGTTAAAGAGTACACTCGAAAACTTCGGCGTCAATGTCACGGTAACGGATTACAGCTGCGGCCCATCCGTTACCCGGTATGAATTACAGCCGGAGCAGGGTGTGAAGGTATCGAAGATCACAAACTTGGCGGATGATATCAAGCTGAATCTAGCGGCGGCAGATATCCGTATCGAAGCACCGATTCCGGGCAAGCCGGCAGTAGGTATCGAGGTGCCGAACAAGGAGAGCCAGCCTGTATTTTTCCGCGATCTGCTTGAATCAGACAACTTCCAGAAGTTCCCGTCCAACATTGCATTTGCAGTTGGTAAGGATATCAGCGGACAGGTGGTTGTGGCAGATATCGCGAAGATGCCGCATTTGCTGATCGCAGGTGCGACTGGTTCTGGTAAATCGGTCTGTATCAATACATTGATCATGAGTATCTTATATAAGGCAAAGCCGGATGATGTGAAGCTGATTATGGTCGATCCAAAGCAGGTAGAGCTGAGTATCTACAATGGAATCCCACATATGCTGATTCCAGTTGTGACCGATCCGAAGAAGGCGGCAGGCGCTCTGAACTGGGCGGTACTTGAAATGACAAATCGTTACCAGTTATTTGCACAGTATAATGTGCGGAATCTGCAGGGCTATAACGAAAAGGTAAAGGCAGTGACAGGCTCGGAAGAGGGTAACGAAGACTTAAAGAAGCTGCCACAGATCGTGATCATCGTCGACGAGCTTGCAGATTTGATGATGGTAGCGCATGGAGAAGTGGAGGATGCAATCGTGCGTCTGTCCCAGCTTGCACGTGCGGCGGGTATTCATCTGGTAATTGCAACGCAGAGACCATCGGTGGATGTCATTACGGGACTGATTAAGGCGAATGTGCCATCCCGAATCGCGATGACCGTATCCTCGGGTGTGGATTCGAGAACGATTCTCGATATGAATGGAGCAGAAAAGCTGCTCGGTAAAGGTGATATGTTATTCTATCCAACGGGTTATCCGAAGCCGGTACGTGTACAGGGTGCATTCCTGTCGGATGATGAGATAGCAGATGTCGTGGACTTCCTGAAGGAGGAAAGCGGAGAGGTGACTTACGATGAGTCAATCTCAAATGAGATTGCAAACACAAAGGTCGGTGGTTCTGGCGGTGGCACATCGTCTGCAGAACCGGAATATGATGACTACTTTGTAGATGCCGGGAAGTTTATTATCGGGAAAGATAAGGCATCCATCGGTATGTTGCAAAGAGTATATAAAATCGGATTTAACCGTGCAGCACGTATTATGGATCAGCTTTCCGAAGCTGGTGTGGTCGGTCCGGAAGAGGGGACGAAGCCACGGAAGGTGCTTATGAGCATGGAAGAATTTGAAAATTATGTAGAGGAATATTTATAAGGGAGTCAGGAGGACAAAAGAGTATGTTAACAGACATTGAAATCGCACAGCAGGCAGAGATGGAACCAATTAAGAACGTGGCAGCAAAGCTTGGTATGTCGGAGGATGATATCGAGATGTACGGTAAGTACAAGGCGAAGATTTCCGATGAGTACATGCAGTCTGTAAAGAATAATGAGAATGGTAAATTGATTCTGGTAACAGCAATCAACCCGACTCCGGCAGGAGAGGGAAAGACAACAGTAACCGTAGGACTTGGTCAGGCAATGTGCAAGCTTGGAAAGAAGGCGGTCATTGCACTGCGTGAGCCATCTCTTGGGCCATGTTTTGGTATCAAAGGCGGAGCAGCCGGCGGCGGATATGCCCAGGTCGTACCAATGGAAGACTTAAACTTGCATTTTACAGGTGATTTCCATGCAATCACATCTGCAAATAACCTGCTTGCAGCCGTGATGGATAACCATATGCATCAGGGAAATACACTCCGCATCGATCCGAAGCGTATCGTATTTAAGCGTTGCCTGGATATGAACGACCGTGTGCTTCGTAACATTATCGTTGGTATGGGTAAGAAGGGCGACGGCGTGATGCGTCAGGATGGATTCGTTATCACAGTTGCTTCAGAGATCATGGCAATCCTCTGTCTGGCAATAGATATCAAGGATCTGCAGGAGCGTCTTTCAAGAATTATCGTTGCTTATAATGTAGATAATGAGCCTGTTACAGCTGGTGAACTCAAGTGTGTCGGTGCGATGACAGCGCTTTTGAAGGATGCGATCAAACCAAATCTGATCCAGACATTAGAGCATACACCAGCACTTGTACACGGTGGTCCATTTGCGAATATCGCACATGGCTGTAACTCTGTCCGTGCAACACAGACCGCACTTAAAATTGCAGATTATGTCATCACAGAGGCAGGTTTCGGTGCGGATCTCGGAGCAGAGAAATTTTTCGATATCAAGTGTCGTATGACTGGATTGAAGCCGGATGCAGTTGTGCTTGTAGCAACGGTACGTGCACTGAAATATAACGGTGGCGTGGCAAAGGCGAATCTTGGCGAGGAGAACTTAGAAGCACTGGAAAAGGGTATCGTGAACTTAGAGAAGCATATCGAGAACTTACAGCTCTACGGTGTGCCGGTAGTTGTAACGTTGAACCGTTTCGTATCCGATACAGATGCAGAGCTTGCATTTGTACGTGAGTTCTGTGAGAAGCGTGGCTGTGATTTCGCCCTCGCAAATGTATGGGAGAAAGGCGGCGAAGGTGGTATTGAGCTTGCAAATGCCGTGCTCAACACACTTGAGACAAAGGAAAGCCACTTCAAGGTATTATATGAAGATAATCTCTCTATCAAGGAGAAGATTGAGACAATCGCAAAGAAGATTTATGGCGCAGATGGCGTAACCTATTCTGCAGAGGCAGATCGTGCGATCGCAAAGATCGAGGAGATGGGATTTGCAAATATGCCAGTCTGCATGGCGAAGAACCAGTATTCCCTTTCCGATGATGCGAAGAAGCTTGGCAGACCGACCGGATTTACAGTCAATATCCGTGAGGTATATGTAAGTGCCGGAGCTGGATTTGTCGTAGCAATCACAGGTGCGATCATGACGATGCCGGGACTTCCTAAGGTTCCCGCTGCAGAGCGCATCTATGTGGATGACGAAGGTGTGACACACGGATTATTCTAAGAAGTAGCAATTTGTATACGATTCCATATGTATATGTACCATGCATCTGAATTCTAAATATACATATGTTTGAAACTTAGAAGTTTTTGATGCTCCATCTGTGTACAGCAATGTTTGAACAGGAAGTTCAAACAAGCCACCATTGAGCCGTGGATGGCGAATTGGTGGCGGTTGCGTATGAGTTTGGTATGTATATTGGAGCATCTAGAACTACTTAGTTTCAATACATCGTATATTTATGAATTCAGATGCATTGTACACGGCATATGGAACCGTGTACAATGTTGAAAAGAAAGGCGGATTATAACAATGGCAAAATTGATTAACGGAAAAGAAATCTCCCAGCAGATCAAGGATGAGTTAAAAGAGAAGGTTTCCGCATTGAAGGCACAGGGCAAAAATATCTGCCTGGCAGTCATTCAGGTCGGAAACGATCCGGCATCTTCTGTATATGTTGGAAATAAGAAGAAGGCATGCGCGTATATCGGCATCGAGTCACGTGCGTTTGAACTTCCGGAGGAGACAACCGAGGAAGAACTTCTCTCTATTATCAAGGATTTAAACGAGGATGACGGCGTGCACGGAATCTTAGTGCAGCTTCCGGTTCCGAAGCACATCAATGAAGAGAAGATCATCAATGCGATCTCTCCGAAGAAGGATGTGGATGGATTCCATCCGGAGAGCGTTGGCAGCCTGTGTATTGGAAGACCGGGATTCGTATCGTGTACACCAGCGGGAATCATCCAGCTTCTGAAGCGTTCGGAGATTGATATCGAAGGAAAGCACTGCGTTGTGATCGGCAGAAGCAATATCGTAGGCAAGCCGATGGCACTTCTGATGCTGCGTGAGAATGCAACCGTAACGATCTGCCATTCGAGAACGAAGAACTTAAAGGAAATCTGTAAAGAGGCAGATATCCTGATCGTTGCGATCGGAAAGCCGAAGATGATCGACGCATCGTATGTGAAGGACGGTGCGACAGTGATCGATGTTGGTATCCACAGAGATGCCAACAACAAATTATGCGGTGATGTTGATTTTGCATCGGTGGAACCGGTGGCTGGTGCCATCACACCAGTTCCGGGCGGTGTAGGACCGATGACGATCGCGATGCTGATGAATAACTGCGTGGAAGCCGCAGAGCGTGAGGAATAAGAAATATATGAACATATTGATGGTGTCACTTGGCTGTGACAAGAACCTTTGCGACAGCGAGGCAATGCTTGGCCTGCTCGCAAAGCACAATTACAATATTACGAACGACGAGCAGGAAGCCGATGCAATCATCGTAAATACATGCAGTTTCATCAAGGATGCGATGGAGGAAAGTGTAAATACAGTATTGGAGATGGCGAAGCTCAAACAGCAGAACTTAAAATACCTGATTGTGACCGGATGTATGGCACAGCGGTTCAAGGATGAGATCTTTGACGAGATCCCGGAGATCGATGCATGTCTTGGAACGAGCAGCTTCGATAAGATTTTAGATGTGATCGAGGAGCTGAAGGCGCGCGATGGTATCGAGGATGCAGAAGAAATCAGTGTCTATGACGATATCGACCGTCTGGCAACGATCACAGAATCGAACAAGGTTATCACATCGGGTACATTTATGGGATACTTAAAGATTGCAGAAGGCTGCGACAAGTTCTGTACCTACTGTGTCATCCCACATATCCGCGGACATTACCGGAGTGTGCCGATGGAACAGCTTTTAAAGGAAGCAGAATATATGGCATCGCAGGGCATCGAGGAGCTGGTGCTTGTCGCACAGGAGACAACCTGCTATGGTAAAGATCTGTACGGGGAGAAACGGCTGCATGTGTTAGTCCGTGAGCTTGCGAAGATCGATGGAATCAAATGGATTCGCCTGATGTACTGTTATCCGGAGGAAATCTATGACGAACTGATCGACTGCTTCAAGGAGGAGCCGAAGCTTCTGCATTATATTGATATGCCGATGCAACACAGCGAGGATGCAATCTTGAAGCGGATGGGCAGGCGCACAGATCGTGCAAGCATCGAAGCGGTGATTGGAAAGCTGCGGGAAGCAGCCCCAGATATCGCAATCCGTACTTCCCTGATTGCAGGATTTCCTGGCGAGACACAGGAAGAGCATGAGGCACTGATGGCATTCTTAGATGAACAGGAGCTTGACAGGGTTGGTGTATTTACGTATTCCAGAGAAGATGGAACACCGGCAGCGACATTTGAGAACCAGATCGATGAAGAGACAGCGGAGCAGTGGCGTAATGAGATCATGGAGCTGCAGCAGGAGATCTCCTTGGATAAAAACGAGACATTTGTCGGGAAGATCATGCAGGTCATTATCGAGGGATATTCTTCTGACGATGATGTCTATGTCGGACGGACATATCGGGATGCACCGGGCGTGGACGGGCTGGTGTTTGTGAACTGTGATTATGAACTGATGTCCGGACAGATTGTAGATGTCCGGATCAATGAGGTAGGACCATATGATATGATAGGAGGGATTGTCGATGAATCTGCCGAATAAATTAACGATACTTAGAATGATCATGATACCATTTTTCTTAGTAGCCCTGATGGTGCCTGGCATTCCGGGAGGAAAATGGATTGCACTTGCGTTATTCTGTCTGGCAAGTCTCACGGATATGCTGGATGGAAAAATCGCACGAAAGTATAACCTGATTACGGACTTTGGCAAGTTCATGGATCCACTTGCAGATAAACTGCTTGTCTGTTCAGCCATGATCGCGCTGATCGATCTGGACCGGATTCCGGCGTGGGTTGTAATTGTGATTATTGCAAGAGAGTTTATCATCAGCGGTTTTCGTCTGGTTGCATCGGATAACGGCATCGTGATCGCTGCTGGCTGGTGGGGCAAGATCAAGACGGTCTGCCAGATGTTCATGGTAATCTTACTGATTTGCGACTTCGGTGGAAGCACGGTACATATCATTGAGAATGTACTGATCTATCTGGCGCTGGCGCTGACGATCATCTCTCTGATCGACTATCTGGTAAAGAATAAAAACGTGCTTTCTGAAACAAAATAAGAGTGGCTTTAAAAATCTGTAAAAAGCGGATGGAACATAAATGTTTAAGGCTTTTTGCAGATTTTTCTTTTTTATTGCAAAACTGTGACAAAGAATGTGATTTTGACTTGATTTCAGGCGGAAAAAGATTTACAATTACAATCGGAAGAAATTGGGTTTCTAATCAGAAAACCCATAATAAATAAAAGTGGAGGGCTTAAAATGAGTAACAAACTTACATTGTCAGCAAGTGACAGAATTTCTTCTTTGCTTGACGAAGCGAGCTTTGTTGAAGTTGGTGCATATGTAACAGCTAGAAATACGGACTTCAACATGCAGGAAAATGATACTCCAAAAGACGGTGTTATTACTGGATATGGTGTCATCAATGGAAAACTGGTGTATGTATACAGCCAGGATGCAACCGTTCTTGGTGGTGCAATCGGTGAGATGCACGCAAAGAAGATTGCGAAGATTTATGACATGGCTATGAAGGTAGGCGCACCGGTAGTCGGTTTGATCGATTGTGCGGGACTTCGTTTGCAGGAGGCAACCGATGCACTTAATGCATTCGGCGAGGTTTATCTGAAGCAGACACTTGCGTCAGGAGTAATCCCACAGATTACTGCAATTTTTGGAACATGCGGTGGTGGAGCAGCGCTTATTCCAACACTTACAGACTTTACATTTATGACAGCAGAGGGCGGAAAGTTATTCGTAAACAGCCCAAATGCACTGGATGGAAACTATCAGGCAAAGCTTGATACAGCATCTGCTGCTTACCTTAGCGAGAATTCTTCTCTCGTAGATGGTGTATTCGAGGATGATGCAACAACACTTGCAAACATCAGAAGCCTTGTGGATATGCTCCCTGACAACAACATGGAAGATGCAGAGTCCGATTGTACAGACGATCTGAACCGTATCATTCCAAATCTCGATGGATTTGCAAAGGATGCAAGAGCTGTCCTTCAGAACATCGCAGATAACAATGTATTCGTAGAAGTGAAGAAAGATTATGCAAAGGACATGGTTCTTGGACTGATCAAGTTGAACGGTGCGACAGTTGGTTGTGTAGCCAACCAGGCAGCTGACGGTGGAGAACTTCTCTCTACAAGCGGTGCTTATATCGCAGCAGACTTCGTGAAGTTCTGTGACGCATTCAACATCCCTGTACTGACACTTGTAAATGCAAAGGGATTTGTAGCAACTGTATCAAACGAGAGAACAATCGCAGATGCAGCAGCCAAGCTCACATACGCATTTGCAGATGCAACAGTACCTAAGGTAACCGTTGTGATGGGCGATGCGTTTGGAACTGCTTACACGATCATGAACTCCAAGGCAATCGGCGCAGATATGGTATACGCATGGCCATGTGCAAAGATTGGTACGATGGATCCAGAGATGGCTGTCAAGATCATGTACGAGAAGGAAATTGCAGAGGCAGCTGATAAGGTTGCATTCATTGCAGAGAAGAAGAAAGCTTATACAGAGCTTCAGTCAAGCGCACTTGCAGCAGCAAAGCGTGGATATATCGATGATATTATCGAGCCGGATGCAACAAGAAAGCGTGTGATCGCTGCGTTTGATATGCTTAGCACAAAGAACGAGGAAAGACCATATAAGAAGCACGGAGCAGTATAAGGAAAGGTGACAATGAAATGAAGAAAAAATTATTAATTCTGATTTCCATGTTAGCTATGATGTTTTCCTTGACTGCCTGCAGCAATGAGGTTGAAAAGCCGTTTGACTATGATGACAGCCAGATCGTCATCGACACGATGTATCTGTTCAACCAGTATCAGAACGTGAGCGATGAATATGCTGATTATTATATTCAGGATGGAACCGAATTCGAGCAGTCCGCAGTAAAGGGTATCAAGCAGGCACAGGAGACCGATAAGGTTGGAGAATTCCAGGATTTCTCTCCTTATATCAACGGTGTTGGCATGGATTTAAATGATGTCAATTACAAGATTGAGAATGCCGCAGACTCTGTATCGGTAACTGTTACAAACAAGGCAGCAAACAGAGATGTGGAAGTAACTGTAAAGTTTGTTGAGAATCCAGATTACTACATCAAGCTGGATCAGGCAAAGCAGACATACAATGCAGATGCAGTCCGTCAGGAAATTGCGATGTACTATGGCTCAGAAGAGGAGTTCTTCTCCCAGTATGGCAGTTACTATTCAAGTGTAGACGATGTTGTACAGCAGGGCATCGACAATGAGATGCAGGGCGTATATCAGTATCTTCCAGAGGAAATGGTTGTTTCAGCCGTATACTCTAAGGCAGAGCTGATGAAGCAGGCAGGTATGAATACATTGCTCGGTATGGGTACTGTATTTGTAGTTTTGATTTTCATCTCATTTATTATTTCACTGTTCAAATTCCTTCCGGCACTTTTTGCAAAGAAGCCGAAGATCGAAGATCTCAAGAAGGAAGAGAGCAAGCCGGCAGCACCAGCAAAGGCTGCTACACCGGCACCAGCCGCAGGCAATCTGATGAACGATGCAGAGCTTGTAGCCGTTATCACAGCCGCTATTTATGCTGCTGAGGGACAGGCAGGCAATGGTGCAGTAAGTAAAGATAAACTCGTTGTACGTTCGATTCGTCGTGCAAGAAAATAATTGATATATTAGGAGGAAATTAACATGAAGAATTATAGAATCACTGTAAATGGTACAGCTTATGATGTAGCAGTAGAAGAATTAGGCGCAGGTGCAGCTCCGGCAGCCGTAGCAGCTCCAGCACCAGTTGCAGCCGCAGCACCAGCTCCGGCAGCTCCAGCAGCTCCAGCCGCAGCAGGCTCTATCGAGGTTGCAGCTCCAATGCCAGGTAAGATCCTGAACGTAAAGGCAGGCGTTGGTACAGCCGTAAAGAAGGGTGATGTGATCCTGATCCTTGAGGCTATGAAGATGGAAAATGATGTGGTAGCTCCAGAAGACGGAACAGTTGCAAGCATCAACGTTTCTGCAGGTGATGCAGTAGAGGCAGGCGACGTATTGGCTACTTTGAACTAATCAGAGTTCGTAAGTAACTGGTTCCTACAATAACAGGAGGTAAACATAAGTGAGTAGTTTTGCAGATGTATTTAAAAATCTGGCTCTCCAGACAGGATTTGCAACCCTGACATGGAAGCACTATGTAATGATTCTCATTGCATGTGTGTTCATGTATCTTGCAATCGTGAAAGGCTTCGAGCCGTTGCTTTTGGTTCCAATCTCCTTCGGTATGTTCCTGGTTAACATGTTCCCGGATATCATTGCTGATGGTGGATTGTTACATTATTTTTATTTGTTGGATGAGTGGAGTATTTTGCCTTCCCTCATCTTCATGGGTGTTGGTGCCATGACAGACTTCGGTCCGCTGATTGCGAACCCGAAGAGCTTCCTGCTTGGTGCAGCCGCTCAGTTTGGTATTTATGCTGCATACTTCCTTGCATTCCTGATGGGATTCAACGGAAAGGAAGCAGCAATCTCTATCATCGGTGGTGCCGATGGCCCTACATCTATCTTCTTGGCTGGTAAGCTTGGAATGGGTGGAACTCTGATGGGACCGATTGCAGTTGCCGCATATTCTTATATGTCACTGGTACCGGTTATCCAGCCACCTATCATGAAGCTCCTTACAACAGAGAAGGAGAGAAAGATTAAGATGGCTCAGCTCCGTCCAGTATCAAAGATGGAGAAGATCCTGTTCCCAATCATCGTTACATTGGTTGTTGTATTGATTCTTCCTACAACAGCTCCGTTGGTTGGTATGCTGATGCTCGGTAACCTGTTCCGTGAGAGTGGTGTTGTTAAGCAGCTGACAGAGACAGCAAGTAATGCAATGATGTACATCGTTGTTATCCTGCTTGGTACATCCGTAGGTGCATCGACAAGTGCAGAAGCATTCCTGAAGACAAGTACATTGAAAATTGTATTGCTTGGTCTGATCGCATTTGCGTTTGGTACAGCGGCAGGTGTATTGTTCGGTAAGCTCATGTGTAAGGTAACGCACGGCAAGGTAAATCCGCTGATTGGTTCTGCGGGTGTATCCGCCGTTCCTATGGCAGCACGTGTATCACAGAAGGTTGGCGCAGAGGCAGATCCTACAAACTTCCTTTTGATGAACGCCATGGGACCAAACGTTGCAGGTGTTATCGGTACTGCGGTTGCAGCCGGAACATTCCTCGCAATCTTTGGTGTATAGTATAGAGAATTTAGGAGGTCAGACTAATGGCAGAAGAAAAGAAACCGGTAAAGATTACCGAAACTGTGCTGAGAGATGCACACCAGTCTTTGATTGCAACACGTATGACAACAGAGCAGATGTTGCCAATTATTGATAAAATGGATAAAGTTGGTTACCATTCCGTAGAGTGCTGGGGTGGTGCTACATTCGACGCTTGTCTCCGTTTCCTGAAAGAGGATCCATGGGACAGACTTCGTAAGCTCCGTGACGGATTCAAGAATACAAAGCTTCAGATGTTGTTCCGTGGACAGAATATCCTTGGATACAGCCCATATTCTGATGACGTTGTAGAGTACTTCGTACAGAAGAGTATCGCAAACGGTATTGATATCATTCGTATCTTTGACTGTCTGAATGATATCCGTAACCTGGAGACAGCTGTAAAGGCAGCAAACAAAGAAAATGGACATGCACAGGTTGCACTTTCTTATACACTTGGCGATGCTTATACAATGGATTACTGGAAGAACATGGCAAGACAGATCGAGGAGATGGGTGCAGATTCTATCTGTATCAAGGATATGGCCGGACTTCTTGTACCAAACGAGGCTACAAAGCTTGTAAAGGCTTTGAAGGAAGGTACAAAGCTTCCAATTCAGCTTCATACACATTACACATCCGGTGTCGCTTCCATGACATACATGAAGGCAGTCGAAGCTGGATGTGACATTATTGATACAGCAATGTCGCCACTTGCTATGGGTACATCACAGCCTGCAACAGAGGTTATGGCAAAGGCATTCGAGGGTACAGAGTTCGATCCTGGATTCGACCAGAATCTTCTTGCTGAGATCGCTGATTACTTCCGTCCACTCCGTGAGCAGTGGCTGGAGTCCGGACTGCTTAGTCCAAAGGTAATGGGCGTTAACATCAAGACTCTGCTTTACCAGGTACCAGGTGGTATGCTTTCCAACATGGTATCCCAGTTGAAGGAGATGCATGCAGAGGATAAGTACGACGAAGTATTGGAAGAGATTCCACGTGTTCGTAAGGACTTTGGTGAGATTCCACTTGTTACACCATCTTCACAGATCGTTGGTACACAGGCTGTATTGAACGTTGTTATGGGTGAGCGTTACAAGACTCTTACAAAAGAGGCAAAGGATATGCTCGTAGGTAAGTACGGTAGAACTACGGTACCTGTAAATGCAGAGATTCAGAAGAAGGCGCTTGACAGCCTTGGAATGAAGGAGCCTATCACATATCGTCCGGCAGATGACTTAGAGCCATCTCTCGCTAAGTTCGAGAAGGAAATGGCGCAGTACAAGCAGCAGGATGAGGATGTTCTTTCTTATGCATTGTTCCCACAGGTTGCAACAGAATTCTTCAAGTACAGAGAAGCGCAGCAGACAGGTGTGGATGTAACAGCAGCAAATACAGAGAATAAGACATATCCGGTATAATAAGCCAGGATAAAAGATATCAAAAGGCGGAGAGCTTTTTCTCCGCCTTATTCTTTCATAATATAGAGCAGGTAATTGCGATATACAATTACGTGTTTCGCAATTACCTGCAATAAAAGATATAAGTGTGGAGAAAAAATATGGATGTAGCGGAAAAAAATGAAAAGAAATTAAGGCGGCAGATGCGGACGACATCAAAGATATTGCTTGGCTTTCTGCTTGCGATTCTGACCGGCGCGGTTTTGCTGACGCTTCCGGTTGCGACGGTGTCGGGAAAATCCGATTTCCTGACGGCGTTATTTACTGCGACAACCTCCGTCTGCGTGACGGGGCTTGTAGTTGTTCCGACCTTTTCGTATTGGACATTATTTGGTAAGATTGTAATTCTCGCGCTGATACAGCTCGGGGGACTTGGAATTGTGGCATTGACGTCATTTGTTATGCTGCTTATGAATCGAAAATTCTCCTTGCGCAATCGTATGATGATTCAGGATGCTTTTGGATTAAGTACGATGCAGGGCATGGTTGTATTTATAAAACGAGTGATCAAAGGAACTGTGATTGTGGAGATGTTAGGCGCGGTCTTATATATGTTTGCGTTTATCCCACAGTTTGGTGTGGCGCATGGAATCTGGTATTCTGTATTCAATGCGATTTCAGCGTTTTGCAATGCAGGAATTGATATCATTGGACCGGACAGTCTGATGACGTATGCGGATTCCCCGCTTGTACTGCTCACGTCGTCGTTTCTGATCATCTGTGGTGGACTTGGATTCGTTGTCTGGTGGGATGTGGTAGATGTGCTTTCAAACGTGCGTGCAAAAAAGATACCGGTCCGTGATATCTGGCGTCGATTCAATACACATACAAAAATCATATTGATGATGACATTTGCATTGATTTTATCCGGCATGGTTGTCACATTTCTATTTGAATGTAACAATCCGCTCACGCTCGGAAATATGTCACTTGGAAAGAAAATGCTCAATGCATTTTTTCAGTCTGTGACACTCCGAACAGCTGGATTTGCATCAATCAGCCAGAAAGGATTGACAGAGCCGACGGTACTTGTGAGTTGTGTAATCATGTTTATTGGCGGTTCGCCGGTCGGAACTGCCGGTGGCATCAAGACGATGACGGCTGCGACACTTGTGTTTGCAGTTTTGGCTGTAGTACAGGGACGCAAAGAGACGGTCGCATTTAAAAAAACAATCCCGACATCTATCGTCCGTCGGTCGCTGGCTGTGACAGTTATCGGTTTTGGCACATTGATTTTGTTTTCTGTTCTGCTTCTGGCGACAAATCCACTTTCCCTGTCGGATGGTGTCTTCGAAGTGACAAGTGCAATCGCAACAGTCGGGTTGTCACGGGACGTGACTCCGGGGCTGAATGTGATTGGAAAATTGATTATCATATTATGTATGTATCTTGGCAGAGTGGGACCAATCACGATGTTCATGTTCTTCGGACAGCGTGCGACAAACCACAACTCTGTAAAATATGCGGATGCGGAAATTATTGTAGGGTAGGAGGAATGAAATATATGAATAAATCGATCGCGGTTATCGGTCTTGGACGGTATGGGAAAAGCATTGCAACAGAATTGTATAAAAACGGCGCGGATGTGCTTGCAATCGATGGAAATCCAGAAATTGTAAATGAGATTGCGGACAGTGTGACTTGTGCCATGAGTCTGGATGTCTGTGATATGGATGCACTAAGAGAGACAGGTATCTCGAACATGGATGCGGTAGTTGTGGCGATGGCTGACAGCTTAGATTCCAGCATCATGTGCGTAATGTCTGCAAAGGAACTTGGCGTGCCAAAGGTAATTGCAAAGGCAAAGGATGAGATGATGGAGAAAATCCTGAAGCGGGTTGGTGCAGACCAGGTTGTTTTCCCGGAGAAAGAATCCGGAATCCGTCTGTCGCACAAACTGATCTCAGAACATCTTGTCGATTATTTTGACCTGTCGGACAGCACGAGCCTTGTGGAGATTCTTCCACGTGCGGAGTGGGTTGGTAAGAATCTGCGGGAGCTGAATCTTAGAAAAGAATATAAAATCAATGTTGTTGCTGTGATCCAAAATGATGAATTCAATATCGCTATGGATCCGGATACGCCATTAAAGGCGGACGAGCCGTTACTGATTATCATGAAGAAGTCGGATTTGAAGAGGTTTGAGAGATAATGCGAGCAGCTATCATAGGTGGAGGCGCTGCCGGTATGTATGCAGCAGTTATGCTTGCACAGGCAGGGCACTCCGTGACAATATATGAAAAAAATGAAAAACTTGGCAAAAAACTTTTCATCACAGGAAAAGGCAGATGCAATCTGACAAACAATTGTGAAGTGGAAGAGCTGATGAAACATGTGGTGACAAATCCAAAGTTTTTGTATAGTGCATTTTACAATTGTAATGCACAGGATGTGATGCAGTTTTTTGAGCAAAATGGACTGGAATTAAAGACTGAACGCGGAAACCGGGTATTCCCGGCATCGGATCATTCTTCGGATGTGATAAAAACGCTTGAGCAGGCGTTAAATAAGCGAAAGGTAACGGTTCGTCTGCACCATACGGTAACGAGAATCCTGACGGAACCGGTGCATGACCGGATGCAGAATCATATGCGTGTGACAGGCATTTGCGTGAAGGACGAGAAGGGACTGCAAAAGCAGGAACATTTTGATGCGGTGATTGTGGCAACCGGGGGACTTTCCTATGAGCGAACCGGATCAACCGGAGATGGCTTACAGTTTGCCAGAGATCTTGGACTGCAGGTGACAGAATGCCAGCCATCGCTTGTGCCATTTGAGATCGAAGAGGATTTCTGCCGCAACTTGATGGGACTTTCGCTTCGGAACGTCACATTGTCGTGCTATACAAAAAAGAAAAACAAAGACAAGCTTTTGTATCAGGAACAGGGCGAAATGCTGTTTACGCATTTCGGTATCAGCGGACCACTTGTGCTTTCTGCATCGGCGTATACAGGCAAAGCGAAAGGGGAACCAATCTGGGTAGAGATCGACCTGAAACCGGCACTTACTATAGAACAGCTTGACGCACGTATCCTGCGGGATTTCGACGCGGCGAAGAACAAACAGGTGCGTAATGCACTCGATGAACTGTTGCCAAAGAAGCTGATTCCAGTTATGATAGAGCTTGCGGAGATTGATCCGTTTAAGCAGGTGAACGCCGTAACGAAGGAAGAACGGGAACGACTCATTGCTTGTATGAAGAAGCTTACGCTGCATGTGGTAGGCACGCGCGGCTATGAGGAAGCTATCATCACCAGAGGTGGCGTGAGCGTGAAGGAGATCAATCCGAAGACGATGGAAGCAAAACAGATTCCGGGACTTTATTTTATCGGCGAGGTGCTGGATGTTGATGCACTGACCGGCGGATTTAATTTGCAGATTGCATGGGCGACTGCTGCAACGGTGCTGCTTTCAGAATAATAATATAGAAATCTATTTGGAGGAACAAAGAATATGAATATTGCAATTGATGGACCGGCAGGCGCAGGAAAAAGCACAATCGCACGTCGGGTAGCAAAGGAAAAAGGCTATATCTATGTGGATACCGGTGCGATGTATCGAGCAATCGGTCTGTATTTTATGAATGAGGGTGTTGATGCAGAGAATGCAGCCGCTGTGCTTGATGCACTCGCAGCGATTCAGGTTGAGATTAAATATGAGGCTGGCGAACAGCAGGTATATCTGAATGGTAAAAATGTATCGAAGAAGATCCGCCAGGAGGCAGTCGGCAACATGGCATCGAAGGTGGCAACCAAGCAGGCAGTCCGAGATAAGCTGTTAGACCTGCAGAGAAATCTTGCAGCCACACAGGATGTCGTGATGGATGGCAGAGATATCGGTACATTTGTATTGCCAAATGCGGAACTGAAAATCTATCTGACTGCATCGGTGGATACAAGAGCCGACAGACGGTACAAGGAACTTGTGGAGAAACATATGCCGGCGGATCTGGAAGAAATCAAGCGTGATATCGAGGCAAGAGATTATCAGGATATGCACCGGGAGATTGCACCGCTTACGCAGGCGGAGGATGCGTATTATCTGGATTCTTCCGCGCTTACGATTGACGAAGTTGTGGCAGAGATCATTCGCAGGATTCCACAGTAGGAAAAGGATAGGAGATCTGCATTTATGAGAGAGATAAAGATTGCAAAATCTGCAGGCTTTTGTTTCGGCGTCAAGCGGGCGGTGAATCTCGTCTACAATCAGGTTGGAAATGCAAAAAAGGTTTATACCTATGGTCCGATCATTCATAATGAGGAGGTTGTTTCTGATCTGGAACGAAAGGGTGTGCATGTGCTTTCGGAAGAAGATATTGATGCCATGCTTGCCCATGACGGCAGAGAGGACGATGCAAAAGAAATCGTGATCCGATCACATGGCATCGGGCGGGATGCCTATAAAAAGCTGGAACAGCTTGGGTTTGAAATCGTCGATGCAACGTGTCCGTTCGTGAAAAAAATTCACCGTATTGTACAGGAGGAAACTGAGCAGGGACATTGTGTGGTGATTGTCGGAGACGAAAATCATCCGGAAGTATGTGGCATCCGCGGCTGGTGTGTCCGGGAGCCAATTATCGTTAATTCCGTGGAACAGGCACAAAAAAAGCTTGATTTTCTTGATAAAAATGTGTATATTGTCGCGCAAACGACATTTAATGACGTAAAATTTAAAGATATAGTTGAATTTTTTAGAAATAAAGGATATAATGTCATTGTTTATAATACCATATGTAATGCTACCGAGGAACGACAGAGAGAAGCAAGAGCGCTTGCAGCTGATGTTGATACCATGATAGTGATTGGTGGTAAGAGCAGTTCGAATACACAGAAGCTGTATGAGATCTGTCGCAGAGAATGCGAAAATACTTACTATATTCAGACACTCGTTGACTTGGATTTAACTGTTATTGAATCCGCTAAGAGGGTAGGTATTACAGCTGGGGCATCTACCCCAAATTATATTATTAAGGAGGTTCATGACAGTATGTCAGAATTAAGTTTTGAAGAATTGTTGAAGCAGTCCGAAGAGAATGGTAACAAGATTCGGGTTGGAAGCGTAGTTGAAGGAAAGGTTATCGCTGTTAAGCCAGAGGAAATCATCGTAGATATCCAGTACAAGGCTGACGGTATCGTTACCAGAAATGAGTACTCAAGTACTCCAAACTTAGATCTTACAACTGTTGTAAAGGTTGGAGATCCAATCAAGGTTAAGGTTATTAAGACAAACGACGGCGAGGGACAGGTTCTCCTCTCATACAAGAGAGTTGCTGCAGATGAGTCTTATGACAAGTTAGAGGAAGCATACAACAACGGTGAAGTTCTTACAGGTAAGGTAACACAGGTTGTTGACGGCGGTTTGAATGTCGTTGTAAATGAGTGCAAGGTATTCATTCCTGCAAGCCTCGTATCTGATACATTTGAGAAGGATCTCACAAAGTATCAGGATCAGGATGTTGAATTCGTATTGACAGAGTTCAACCCTAAGAAGCGTAGAGTGATCGGTAACAGAAAGCAGCTTCTTGTTGCTAAGAAGGCAGAGCTTGCTAAGAAGTTATTTGAGAATATCAAGGTTGGCGATGTAGTAGAAGGAACAGTTAAGAACGTAACATCTTTCGGTGCATTCATCGATCTTGGCGGAGCAGACGGACTCCTTCACATCTCTGAGATGTCATGGGGCAGAGTCAATGATCCAAGCAGCGTTGTTAAGGTTGGCGACGTTGTTAAGACATTCATCAAGGATATCAACGGTGAGAAGATTGCCCTCAGCATGAAGTTCGAGGATGAGAATCCTTGGGTAAAGGCTGCTGACAAGTATGCAATCGGCAATGTTGTAACAGGTAAGGTTGTACGTTTTGCAAGCTTTGGTGCATTCGTAGAGCTTGAGCCAGGTGTAGATGGACTCCTTCATGTTTCCCAGATTTCTAAGGAGCGTGTAGAGAAGCCAGAGGATGTTCTGAAGGTAGGTCAGGAGATCACAGCAAAGGTTGTAGATTTCAAGGCTGCTGAGAAGAAGATCAGCCTGAGCATTCGTGCCTTAGATGATGCACAGGAGGCTTCTGAAGAGGAGTAGGCATGGCATATCAATATGAAGAGTTTAAGCGGGATGTGTATAAACTGACCGATATCAACTTAGACCTTTATAAAGAACGCCAGATGAAAAGAAGAATAGAATCTCTGATCGCCCGCAAAGGGTTTGACGGATTTGAAAGTTTTTACAAAGGTATGAAGCAGGACGAAGGTCTACTTCGTACCTTTGTTAGTTATCTGACGATTAATGTGTCTCAGTTTTATCGGAATCCACAGCAGTGGATGAATTTTGATCAGGAGATCATTCCGTATCTGCGAAAAAAATATGGAGATACTTTAACGATCTGGAGTGCGGCATGTTCCACGGGTGACGAGCCATATACGATCGCCATGATTCTGTCAGAGTATATTCCGTTGTCGAAGATCCGTATCATTGCGACCGATCTGGATGAGGATGTACTTGCCTTTGCAAAAGAGGGCGTCTATCCGGCGAAGAGCCTGTCCGATCTGCCGAAGAAATACTTAGACAAGCATTTCAAGAAGGTGGATGACAGTCATTATGCAATCAGCCCGGAAATCAAGAAATGCGTGGAATTCAAGAAGCACAATCTGCTCAAGGACCGGTATTTCCAGCATATCCATATGATCGTCTGCCGGAATGTCGTCATTTATTTTACGGACGAGGCGAAAGATCAAGTATATGAGAATTTCCACGGTGCCCTTGCGGATGATGGAATCCTGTTTATTGGCAGCACGGAACAGATCTTGCATGCAAAAGAACTGGGATTTGAGTCGTTGCGTACATTTTTTTATAAAAAAATGAAAATATAACTTGCGCGAACAATTATCCTATGATATAGTTATGTGGTTGTGAAAAAAGGGATGGTCCTCTGGTGCAGATGCGCATTAAGAACGTCTAAATTATTTAGGAGGTCACACAAATGGCATTAAGTGCAAATGAAATCATCAAGAACATTGAGACAGCACAGTTGAAGCAGGATGTTACAGACTTTAACGTAGGTGATACTATTAAGGTATACGCTAAGATTAAAGAGGGTAACAGAGAAAGAGTTCAGGCATTTGAAGGTACTGTACTGAAGAGACAGGGCGGAAGCAACCGTGAGACATTCACAGTTCGTAAGAATTCAAATGGCGTTGGCGTTGAGAAGACTTGGCCACTGCATAGCCCAACGATCGAGAAGATCGAGGTTATTCGTAGAGGTAAAGTAAGACGTGCAAAACTTAACTACTTACGTGATCGTGTTGGTAAGAAGGCTAAGGTTAAGGAACTTGTAAAGTAATACTTGCAGAGACAATGGAAACTTGCCCCCAGATTCATTTCAATCTGGGGGTTTCCTATTATGAAGAGAAGTATCTTTCTGGAGGATTGCATTGAGACGTAGAGGACAAAAAAGTTATTACGATAAGCATAATCTATCGAGATATGTATCAAAACGAAATTCCAAGATCAAACGGTTTTTCCGTTCATTTTGGCGTTGGATACTGCTTGTGTTTGTTGCCGTGATTGTCGGATATGCGATTGTGACGTTTGGATTTCAGACGGTGACGGTAGTGGGACCGTCGATGAATCCGACGCTGGCAGATTCACAGGTTGTGCTGGTCAATAAAATCGTATATAAAGTATCTGATGTGAAGCGGTATGATGTGATTGCGTATTCGCGCGTGGATGGCGATGGATATTATGACATCAAGCGTGTCGTTGGTCTACCGGGCGAGACGATCCGTATCTCAAATGGCGATATCTATATCAATGGAGAACGACGCAGCGATGTCCCATTTACAATGACGATTCAGATTAGCGGTGTGGCGGAGGATGAGATCACACTGGGGGACAGTGAGTATTTCGTGATGGGCGACAATGTGAATAACAGTGAGGACAGCCGTTATACGAATGTTGGAAATATAGCAAAGACAGAGATAAAGGGAAAGGTCGTATCAATCCTTCTCCCGCGCAGCGATAAAGGAAAGGTAAAATAAGTGATGAATATTCAATGGTATCCGGGACATATGACGAAAGCTAAGCGTATGATGCAGGAAGATATAAAGCTGATTGATATTGTGATCGAGCTGCTGGATGCAAGAGCACCATTATCCAGCAAGAATCCGGATATTGATAATCTTGCTACGAACAAGTCACGCATGGTGATTCTAAATAAAGCAGATATGGCAGATGCGAGAAAGACCGCGAAATGGGAAGAGTATTTTAAAGCGAAGGGATTCTTCGTGCTCAGTATGGACTCCCGGAAGAATTCTGGTATGAAGCCGGTATCTGATACGATTCGGGAAGCGTGTAAGGAGAAGATTGCGCGTGACCGGAAGCGTGGTATTATCAACCGCCCAATCCGTGCAATGATCGTTGGAATTCCGAATGTCGGCAAGTCTACATTTATCAATTCCTATGCGAAGAAATCGTGCACGAAGGTCGGAAATAAGCCGGGTGTTACGAAAGGAAAGCAGTGGATTCGCATTGGCAAGGATGTGGAGCTTCTTGATACACCTGGTATTCTGTGGCCAAAATTTGATGATCAGGAGATTGGCCTGCGGTTGGCGTATATCGGTTCCATCAACGATGAAATCTTGACGAAAAGCGAGCTTGCCTTAAAATTCATAGATTTTTTAAAAATAAATTATTGTAATGCTCTGACAGACAGGTATAATATAGATATTGATATACAGAATTCTGAGAATTTTGAGATATTGAAGCAGATTGCGGTTGCAAGATTATGTTTGTTAAAAGGAAATGAACCGGATCTTGACAAGGCTGCGGCGATTTTATTCGATGATTTTCGAAGCGGCAGACTGGGACGTATGACGTTGGAGGAGATACCGGAATAGGGAGTTTATAGATGATGAAGAAGAAAAAGAATGCGGATGTCGTAGAGACGGAAGCTGCAGAAGCGGTGACAGAGGAAACAAAAACATCCAAGGACAAAAAGCCGGAGACAGAAACGGCAGAGGATATCGAGAAAAAGGCGGAAGAGGAAGCTGCGGAGATTGAAGCATATGACGCAGAAGGAAATCCGATCTTAAAAAAGAAAAAGAAGAGAAAAAGCAAGAAGAAAAAGACACAGAAACCGGAAGAAGTTAATATCGTGAAGGAGCTTCTGAGTCTGATCATCTATATCGGAATCGTTGTTCTGATCTGTTATTTTATCCTGAACTTTGTAGGTTGTCGTTCCAAGGTCGATGGTTCTTCGATGAATCCGACACTGGAGGATAAAGATAATCTGTGGGTAGATAAACTGTCGTATACATTTGGGGATCCGAAGCGGTTTGATGTCGTGATCTTTAACTATGATGAGAACACGACTTATGTCAAGCGTATCATCGGTCTGCCGGGTGAGACAGTCCGTATCGATCAGAACGGAAATATCTATATTAACGGCAAGCTGCTCAAGGAGAATTACGGCAAAGAGACAATGTTGAACAATGGACGAGCTGGTTCGGATGTTTATCTTGGTTCGGACGAGTACTTTGTGCTTGGAGATAACCGGAACAACAGTATCGATAGCCGATGGTCGGATGTCGGAAATGTCAGCCGGGAGGATATCGTCGGGAAGGTTGTCCTGCGAATCTATCCATTTAAGAGCTTTGGACTGATTAAATAACAATATAGGACTGTGTATATACACAGTCCTTATTTTGCATTTAACAAAGGAGTAGGAAACGATGAAGATACAGGAGATCAAGGCGGCGTATCAGGCACTCGATCCAGATGATGAGCCGATGCTGCAGCAGTTTATACATACCTATGGCACCGATGCGCGAAGCGGGGTGCAGACACTTGTGGAGCAGACGAAAAAGAAGCTGGTGCAGTTAGAGGCAGAATATGTCCGTTCCGAGAAAATGCTTGCGTTTGAACGTAAGTATCATGCGATGGGAAGCCGATATATATGTGGGATAGATGAAGTCGGCAGAGGACCACTTGCGGGTCCGGTTGTGGCATGTGCGGTGATACTGCCGGAGGATGAGATGCTTCTGCATCTGAATGATTCCAAGCAGGTGCCAAGAAAGAAACGGGAGATCTTATACGATATTATCCGGGAGAAAGCAGTTGCATATGGTATTGGTGTTGTCTCAGAGAAACGGATTGACGAGATCAACATCTTACAGGCAACTTACGAGGCTATGCGCATGGCAATCGCGAATCTGAAGGTACAGCCGGATCTTTTATTAAATGATGCGGTGCGTATCCCGGAGGTCGATATCAAGCAGGTGCCGATCATCAAGGGAGATACGCTGTCTGCAAGTATTGCGGCGGCAAGTATCGTTGCAAAGGTGACAAGAGACCGTATGATGGTAGAATATGATAAGGTGTATCCAGGCTATGATTTTGCAAGCAACATGGGCTATGGCAGTGCGAAGCATTATGCCGGTCTTGATAAGCTTGGACCTTGCGAGATCCATCGAAGAACGTATATTAAGGAATATGTATGAATATAGATAACGGAAATCTTCAATTCAATCGGTATCAGACCGGTACGATAGGAAATGCCAGACCGGAAAACGTAGCTGCAAACAATACGCAGACGGCGTCTGGCAATGCTGCGCTGGCACAGGCACAGGAGGGGCAGACCTTTACGGGGCGGATCGTCGATGTGAATGGTTCGCAGGTGACGATTCAGATGGATGGAAATATGATGCTGCAGGCGCGGATGGCGGAAGCGGTGAACCTCAATATGGGTGATACGATTGCGTTTCTCGTAAAGGAGAATTCCGAAAACACGGTGATGATTCAGCCGCTTGCGTCGGATATGCAGGCGATGAAGGATCAGACGATCTTTGATCTGCTCGAAAAGAACCAGCTCTCGCCGTCGGACAAGAACTATCAGATCGCTGAGACACTGTTAAATGAGAATATGCCGGTCGATCGTGCCAGCATGCAGAAGGTACTGCAGCAGGCATATAAATACCCGGATACGCCGATCCAGACGCTTGTATCCATGAACAAGATGCAGCTTCCGGTGACGGAGCAGACGATTGCAGGCTTCGAGCAGTATCAGACGAACCAGCATGCGATGATGCAGGCGTTGTCCGGGATGACCGAGGAACTTACGGCGTATATGTCCGAGCCGGACAGTATGCGGGAGATGCTGCAGGTGTTGTCCGATGCACAGGATCTTCCGGTACTCGATGCAGACACGATGCTGCAGGAGTTAGAGCAGACGACAGGTGATGTGCTGTTTGCGCAAGGAGCAGTAATCGCTGGTGACCAGCTGCAAGCCACAGACATGACGGGCAATCCACCTGTATTATCCGCGGAGCAGCTGACAACCTATGCGGAGAAATTCGGCATGACTGAAGAACAGCTTACCGGGCTTACGAAGCAGTTACAGGATATGCATTTTGATGCACAGACGATACAGACGGTACTTGCAAAGTCGGATACGACGATGCAGCTTGCGAATCATCTGCAGGCACTTGTGGCGGGCGCCGCGGATAAATCAATGATCGATGCGGAGACGCTGAAGGGGTTTTTCACGTCGGACGGCATGAAGGAGCTGTTAGCGGCAGCTATAAAAGAGAAGTTCACGCTGAATCCGGAGAAGATGCAGAACCCACAGGAGGTCTCCGATCTGTATAAGGGAATCTATGAGAAGATGGACCGCCTGATGCAGCAGATGAGCAGCCATACAGGCTCATCCGGAGAACATTTGTCCGAATCTGCGAAGGGCATGCAGGAGCGGATTGATTTCCTGCAGAACTTAAGTAATTTGTTCCCATATGCGCAGATTCCGGTGCGTATGGAAGGCGGAGATAGAAATGCGGATCTGTTCGTCTATATGAACAAGAAAAGGATGCAGGAGAAAAAGGAAGATGTCAGCGCCCTGTTGCATCTGGATATGGAATATTTAGGACCGACAGATGTGCATGTGTCCTTGCGCGGGACGATAGTTCACACGAAGTTTTATGTGGAAGACGAGGAAAGTGCGAAGATCATTGATGCACATATGACACAGCTCGAACAGGCGATTGCGGAGAATGGGTATTCCCTGACAAATGAGGTAATCATGCGGGAGCCGACGTTGCACCCGGATACCGAGAAAAATGCCGTGGTAAAGGAGATGTTCGGCGACGACATCGAGAAGAGCGTGAAGCGGTATTCGTTTGATGTGCGGATGTAACTGAAAAATGCAATGTACAAAGTGCAGGAATCTGTAGAAAAAACGTGTGAGACATGGATTGGATGAAACAGAGGGAAAATAGATGGCACAGAATTTTAATGTAGAGACAAAGAAAAAAGATGATAAGAAAAAGGCAGTTGCCTTAGTCTATGAGCCGGGAAATGAGGCACCGCAGGTTGTTGCGTCCGGAAAAGGTGTGATTGCGGAACGCATCATTGACACGGCGAAGAAGAGTGATGTGCCGCTCTATAAGGACACCGACCTTACGAACACTCTGTTGAACCTGGATATCGGTGAATGTATCCCACCGGAGCTGTATGGCGTTGTAGCGGAGATATTAGTCTATGTCGATCGGATGGATAAGCTGCGCGCGAAGCTTGGGAAATAGATAAGTGGGGATAGCTATGGATAAACGATCGTACAATAAAAGACAGGTCGGTACGGAGAAGGAGAATCTTGCCGCGGAATACCTGAAGAAGAAAGGGTATTTCATCATTGAGAAGAATTACCGGGTACGGCAGGGCGAGATCGACCTGATAGCGCGGGACAGCATGTGTATCGTGTTCATTGAGGTCAAATACCGGGCGAATGGCAGAAGCGGGGATGCCTTAGAGGCAGTCACACGTGCGAAGATACGGCAAATCTCGAAGACTGCGCTTTTTTACCTGAATCAGAAGAAAATAAGCATTGAAAATACACCGATCCGGTTCGATGTGATCGGTATCAATGGAGATTCCATCACGCATGTTGAGAATGCGTTTGATTTTGTGATGACAAGGTAAGCTTAAGCATGATAGAAAAGGATAGCGTAAAACAGGAATCAATAAGAATAAACAGGAAGAGACAGGAACAGATAAATGAAACCAGTACAGTTTGATCTGAAAATAAATCCAGAGGCACTTGTGACGCGGGCAGAGGAACATCTGCATTTCTTACGGGAACGCAACACGTATTTCGAGAATGCGAAGGTGGAGGGTGTATCCGTCCCGGTTCCGGTGCTGCGGTATAAAATATTTGACGCATATCCGGAGCTCGTGGTCGGGTTTTCGACGCGACTGGGCGGTGTGAGCAAGGGATATCTGGGAAGTATGAACCTGAGCTTTACCCGTGGCGATGAGGAAGCGTCTGTGATGGAGAATCACAGACGGTTTGCGCAGGCGTGCGGGTACGATTACACGAAGCTCGTGTTCTCGGATCAGGTACATAAGACGAATCTGCGGATCGTGACGAAGGACGACTGTGGAAAGGGTATCGTGCGGGAACGTGATTTCTCGGAGATTGACGGACTCATCACGCAGGAGGTTGGAATTCCGCTTATGACGTTCTATGCAGACTGCGTACCGCTGTTTCTGTACGATCCAGTGCAGCGCGTGATTGCGACGGCACATTCCGGATGGCGCGGCACCGTTGGGCGTATCGGTATGGTAGTCGTACAGAAGATGCAGGAATTCTATGGTTCTAAGCCGGAGGATATCATCTGCGCAATCGGACCATCCATCTGCAAAGCCTGCTACGAGGTAAGCAAGGATGTGGCAGATGCGTGCGGCGTATATACAGAGGAACAACGGAAGATACTATTAGAAGACAAGGGAAATGGTAAATATCAGCTTGATTTACATCAGGCGTGCTATTATAATTTTACGGATGCAGGTGTGTTGCCGGAGCATATTGCGTTGCCGGATATCTGCACTTGCTGCAATCCGGAACTGTTATTCTCCCATCGGGCATCCGGTGGCAGACGCGGCAATCTGGGTGGCGTGATTATGCTATGCGAATCAACAGAGGAATGCCGGGATTGAAATATACAATCCATTTAATACAGAAATTTAGGATACAGATATGAAACGACATAAAATAACAAAGGTTGATGAAGGTGGAATTGCGGAGGAACTCGGAATCGAGGAAGGCGATTTTCTGCTTGCCATCAATGACAAAGAAATTGAAGATATATTTGACTACGACTTTATCGTGAACGACGAATACCTCGAAGTGCTGATCGAGAAAGCGAACGGTGAGGAATGGTTGTTAGAGGTCGAGAAAGACTACGACGAAGATCTCGGCATGGAGTTCGGGGAGTCTCTGATGGACGAATACCGGAGCTGCTTCAACAAGTGCGTATTTTGTTTTATCGATCAGAATCCGCCGGGCATGCGTGAGACGATCTATTTCAAGGATGACGATACGCGTCTGTCTTTCTTGCAGGGAAATTACGTGACGCTCACGAACATGAAGGAGAAGGATATCCAGAGAATCATCGACTATAAGTTAGCGCCAATCAACATCTCCGTGCATACGACGAACCCGGAGCTCCGGTGTCAGATGCTGCACAACCGGTTCGCCGGGAAGGTCATGGACTATATCCAGATGCTCTACGATGCAGATATTCCGATGAATGCACAGGTTGTGCTCTGCAAGGGGCTAAACGATGGCGATGAATTGCGCCGGACGATCGGGGATCTGCTCGCTTATGCACCGACGATCGAGAGTCTGTCGGTCGTACCGGTCGGACTGTCCAAGTACCGGGATGGGCTCTGTCAGCTGGAGAGCTTCACGAAGGAGGATGCGAGGGAAGTCATCTCGATTATCGAGGGCTTCCAACAGCAGGCGATGGAGAAGTTTGGCGAGCATTTCGTGCATGCGAGTGATGAGTGGTATATCACAGCAGGTTATGATATGCCGGGGGAAGACCGCTATGACGGCTATATCCAGCTGGAAAATGGTGTTGGCATGACGCGGCTGTTTTTAACAGAGGCACAGGATGCCGTGGATATCTACCTCGAAGATCATGACGGAAAGCCGTGGGCTGGGAAACGGAAGGTCTCGACGATAACCGGACTGATCGCCTATGACTATGTCTGTCAGGTTGCAGAGATATACAAGCAGGCGGCACCGGGGCTTGATCTGCAGGTTTTCCCAATCCGGAATGATTTCTTCGGCGAGAAGATCACGGTGACAGGACTTCTGACCGGACAGGATATCGTGAAGCAGTTACAGGGCAAGGATCTGGGAGAGGCGTTATTCCTTCCAAGCCAGATTGTGAAGGCGGATGAGCCGATTTTTCTCGATGATATGACGGTTGAGGAATTGCAAAACGCTTTACAAGTACCGGTGATTATTGTACAATCAAGCGGTGTGGGATTATTTAACAGAATGATAGAAATGGAGAACGAACATGAGTAGACCGGTTGTTGCCATTGTCGGCAGACCAAATGTCGGTAAATCTACATTGTTTAACACGCTGGCGGGCGATCGTATCTCGATCGTACAGGATACACCAGGTGTTACAAGAGATCGAATCTATGCCGATGTGACATGGTTAAATTATAATTTTACGATTGTGGATACGGGCGGTATCGAGCCGGAATCCAACGATATTATATTGAAGAGTATGCGGGAGCAGGCGGAGATCGCGATTGAAACCGCAGATGTGATTCTATTTGTGACAGATGTCCGTCAGGGACTTGTCGATGCGGACGGAAAGGTTGCAGATATGTTACGCCGTTCGAAGAAACCAATCGTGCTGGTTGTCAATAAAGTGGACAGCTTCGAGAAGTTTATGCCGGATGTATACGAGTTTTACAATCTGGGACTGGGTGATCCACAGCCGATCTCAGCGGCATCCCAGCTTGGACTTGGCGATATGCTCGACGAGGTGGTCAAGCATTTCGGCGAGAATGCACTGAAGGAAGAGGAGGATGAGCGCCCACGTATTGCAATCATCGGAAAGCCAAACGTTGGTAAATCATCCATCATCAACAAGCTACTCGGCGAGGATCGTGTGATTGTATCGAACATTGCCGGTACGACGCGTGACGCGATCGATACAACGATCAAGCGGAATGGCACAGAATATGTGTTTATTGATACGGCGGGACTGCGCCGGAAGAATAAGATCAAGGAAGAGATTGAGCGGTACAGTATCATCCGTACCGTATCAGCGGTCGAGCGATGCAATGTGGCAGTGCTCGTCATTGATGCAACGGAGGGAATTACCGATCAGGATACGAAGATCGCAGGTATCGCCCATGAGCGCGGCAAGGGTATGATTATCGCCGTCAATAAATGGGATGCAATCGAGAAGAATGACAAGACAATGAAGAAGTTCACCGAGGATGTGCGTGAGAAGCTTTCGTATATGCCGTATGCGGAACTGCTCTTTATCTCTGCGGAGACCGGTCAGCGTCTGCCGAAGCTTTTTGAGACGATTGATATGGTTATCGAGAACCATTCGCTTCGTGTGGCAACCGGTGTCTTAAATGAGATCATGGCAGAGGCAGTTGCTTTGAACCAGCCACCTTCAGACAAGGGTAAACGCCTGAGACTTTACTATATCACACAGGTTTCTGTGAAGCCGCCGACGTTTGTCATCTTTGTCAATGATAAAGAACTGATGCATTTTTCTTATACGAGATACATCGAGAATAAAATACGGGAGGCGTTTGGATTTAAGGGAACGCCGCTGAAGTTCATTATACGGGAGAGGAAAGAAAAATAATCATGATACTAGCGAGAGTGATCTGTCTGGTGGCAGGCTATGCATTTGGACTGCTTCAGACATCGTATATCTATGGAAGAATGAAAGGCATTGATATTAGAGAGCATGGAAGCGGCAACGCTGGAACGACGAATGCCCTCCGGGTACTCGGAAAGAAAGCCGGACTGATCGTATTTATCGGCGATCTGTTCAAGGCAATCATCATCAGTGCGATCGTGCATGTTGTGATCGGACATTTGTATCCAAACGAGGTGTATCTGTATCTTGCCTATGCCGGACTTGGCACAGTGCTTGGACATAACTTCCCTTGTTATCTGCATTTTAAGGGAGGAAAGGGAATTGCGACAACCGCTGGGATTATCGTTGGTTTCTTAGATCCTGTGATTATCGTCAGTTGTTTGATTGCGTTTATTGTGATCGTAGCGATTACCAGATATGTCTCCCTTGGTTCCATCACCATCGTGACGATGTTCTGTATCGAGTATGCGATCTTCGCATTCCATGGGAAATACGGCTTTGATCTGGCGAGTGCACCATCGTATCATGCGATGGTGGAGAGCGTGATCGTGGTAGCCGTGATCTGCGGAATGGCGATCGTGCGGCATCATGCGAACATCGTGCGGCTGTTGCATCATGAGGAAAATAAATTAGGCGCGAAAAAAGCGGTTTCATAAAGGGGGTTAACGTATGAAGATCGGTATATTGGGTGCCGGAAGCTGGGGTACAGCGTTGACGGTACTGTTATCAGACAATGGACATGATATTACTGTGTGGTCTGTGGACGAAAAGGAAATTGAGATGCTTGACACGAAACGGGAGCATCTGACGAAGCTGCCTGGCGTGAAGCTGCCGGATTCGGTGCGTTTTACGACAGATGAGCAGGAGGTGTGCAAGGATGCAGAGCTTCTCGTGATGGTCGTTCCATCGCCATTTATCAGAAGCACGGCGAAACGTGTCGCACCTTACATAACAGAGGCACAGACAATTGTAAATGTATCGAAGGGAATTGAGGATGAATCCCTCAAGACTCTGACAGAGGTAATACACGAAGAGATTCCACAGTGCAAGGTTGGCGTCTTATCCGGTCCAAGCCACGCAGAGGAAGTTGGAAAGCGTATGCCGACAACCGTGGTTGCCGGTGCGAAGGATGAGAAGACCGCGCTTATGATCCAGGATGCATTTATGAACGATTACTTCCGTGTGTACGCGAGCCCGGATGTGATCGGTATTGAGCTTGGCGGGGCACTGAAGAATGTCATCGCGCTTGCGGCAGGTGTTGGTGACGGACTCGGATGTGGTGATAATGCGAAGGCTGCAATCATCACACGTGGTATTGCGGAAATCATTCGTCTCGGCACAGCCATGGGTGGTAAACTTGAAACATTTGCAGGTCTTTCCGGAATTGGAGATCTGATCGTGACCTGTGAATCCAAGCATAGCCGGAACCGGAAGGCAGGATTCCTGATGGGACAGGGTAAGACCTATAAGGAAGCAATGGATGAAGTACAGATGGTTGTTGAGGGCGTGTATTCTGCAAAGGCAGCTTACAAACTCAGCCAGAAATATGGTGTGGAGATGCCGATCGTGTCGGTCGTCAATCGGTTGTTGTTTGAGGATTTAAACGCAGAAGAGGGTATGAAGATGCTGCTCACCAGAAACCGTACTTCTGAATCGACAAGACTTGCATGGGACAATGAGCAGGCCTAGAGACATATATCAATAAAGAAGTGAAATAGAAGCTGTCAGAGGACGGCTTCTATTTTTTTGGAATAAATCATGTAGCCGGACATATATTATATTGAGTTATTGAACATAGTCAGGTAGGAATATAGGAGGCTGGTGCTTGGATGAACATTTATAAGGATATAGAAACACGAACCAATGGCGAGATCTATATCGGTGTGGTCGGTCCGGTGCGGACAGGAAAATCGACCTTTATCAAGCGATTTATGGAGCTGATGGTGCTTCCGGCGATTGCGGATGATAATAATCGGAAGCGTGCCATGGATGAGCTGCCTCAGTCGGCTGCCGGAAAAACCGTGATGACGACCGAGCCAAAGTTTATCCCGAAGGAAGCGGTTGAAGTGCTGTTTGAGGATGGGGTACATTTCAAATGCCGCATGATTGACTGTGTCGGATACATGGTACAGGGCGCAGAGGGACACGAGGAGGACGGCAAGGAACGGCTTGTGAAGACACCGTGGTTTGACTATGATATCCCGTTTACAAAGGCGGCAGAGATTGGAACAAAGAAGGTCATCTACGACCATTCGACCGTCGGCATCGTTGTCACCTGTGACGATACAATCTCGGAGCTTGACCGAAGTGCGTACATACAGCCGGAGACACAGACGATTCAGGAGTTAAAGACGCTCGGCAAGCCGTTTATCGTGATCTTAAATACGAGAAAGCCAGCCAGCCCGGAGACACTGGAGCTTGCACAGCAGATGGAAGCAGAGTATGGTGTCGGGGTATTGCCGATCAACTGTGACCAGCTGCGGAAAGCCGATGTCGTACATATTTTTGAAGCACTGTTGTTGGATTTCCCGGTGACCTGCGTGAAGTTTGATATCCCAAAATGGGTGGAAGCACTCGATATGAAGGATGCAATCAAACAGAAAATCGTGGAGAAGACAAACCAGATCTTTAGTCAGATGTATCTGATGAAGGATGCGACGAACTATGCGTTTGTCGAGGATGAATATCTGCAGTCCATCGAGATGCAGGCACTCAACCTGGCAGATGGCTCTGTCGAGATCCGTCTTGTATTAAAACCGGAATATTACTATGCAATGCTTTCTGAGATCATGGGTGAACCGATCCAGAACGAATACGATTTCATGAAAGCAGTCAAGTCGCTTGCTGCAACAAAGTCCCAGTGTGCGAAGGTAAGTACTGCGCTGATGCAGTCGTTTAAGACCGGCTATGGCTCGGTAACACCAGATGCAGGCGATATCCGGCTGGGTGAACCGGAGATCATCAAGTCCGGAAACAAGTTCGGCGTGAAATTGACGGCGCAGGCACCGTCCATCCATCTGATCAAGGCGAATATCACGACTGAGATTGCACCGATCGTCGGCTCTGAGGAACAGGCGAAAGATCTGATCGCATATATCCATCAGGATGGGGAGAAGCAGGACGATATCTGGGATGTGAATATATTTGGTAAGACGGTGCGCCAGCTTGTGGAGGATGGACTTTCGGCGAAGGTCAACAAGATCACGCAGGAAAGCCAGCAGAAATTACAGGATACGATGGAGAAAATCGTCAACGATTCGAACGGCGGAATGGTTTGCATTATTATCTAAAAGATGATAGAATAGCCGGGTATGGACGAAAAATTAGAATTCAAGATCAATCAGTTTGAAGGTCCGCTTGACCTGCTACTGCATCTGATCGATAAGAACAAATTTAATATATTTGATATTCCAATCGTCGAGATTACCGAGCAGTATCTGGATTACCTGAATCGTATGCAGGAGGAAAATCTGGACGTGATGAGTGAATTTCTCGTGATGGCAGCGACATTGATTTCTATTAAGGCGAAGATGTTACTGCCACGCGAGGAGAAGGAAGAGGAAGAAGAGGAGGATCCGCGTGCCGAGCTTGTGCGTCGTCTGTTGGAATACAAGATGTACAAATACGCATCGCTCGAGCTGAAGGATATGAACCTCGATGCCGGAAAGAACTATTATAAGCCGGCGACGATTCCGAAGGAAGTCCTCGAATACAAAGAGGAGATTGATCCGGCAGAGGTGATCGGAGATGTGACACTCGCGAAGTTAAATGAGATATTTACCCAGGTGATGAAGCGTACGGTTGACCGTGTTGATCCGGTGCGTAGTAAATTCGGAACGATCGAGAAGGACGAAGTGCGGATCGAAGATAAGATGGACGATATCCGGGCGAGCATCCGAGGACTAAAGGGTATTAATTTCAAGACACTGCTGGAGATTCAGGCGACGAAGATTAATATCATCGTAACCTTTATGGCAATCTTAGAGCTGATGAAGGTTGGCGATATCACGATCCGGCAGGATGAGCTGTTTGGAGATATCATTATCGATTCGCTGGAAGCATAGAGACAAAGAGATGGAAAGTGAGAGGAAGATACATAGATGGAAGAAAGCGTAAAAAAGACAGAGGCTGCCATTGAGGCAATCCTTTTTTCCATGGGCGATGCAGTTGAGCTGAAGGATCTGGCAGATGTGCTGCAGATAGACGGAAAGACAGTACAGAAGATTCTGGACGATATGATGGTGCGTTACGAGGAAGAGGATCGCGGCATCAAGATTGTTAAGCTGGAGAATGCATATCAGCTCTGTACGAAAAATGAATATTATGATATTTTATCCAGTCTGGTGAATATCCCGAAGAAGCATAGTCTGACGGATTCACTGATGGAGACACTTTCCATCGTGGCATATAAGCAGCCGGTCACAAGACAGGAGATCGAAGCAATCCGTGGTGTATCATGCGTGCATGCAATCAATCGTCTGGTAGAATACAATCTGATTACCGAAGTCGGAAGACTGGATGCGGTCGGTCGACCAATCCTGTTTGGAACAACCGAGGATTTCTTAAGATGTTTCGGTGTTTCTTCGATGGACGAGCTTCCATCTATCACCCCGGACAAGATCGAACGATTCCGTCAGGAGGCAATGGACGAAGTAAATATCAAAGTAGAAGTATAAAGAGAGATAGAAAAATGGGTATCTGTTTGCAGTTACCCATTTATAATATACTGTCAATGTTGATGTCGGTCTGTTTCGACAAATCGATAAAATTATTCTTTGTTTTTACCATCGGTTTGGAGAGACGGACTTTGTTGATAAAGACAATGTCACCTTCCTCACCGTTGCTTAAACGGACTTTACAATTCATATAGCTGTTTACCACGTGCTCTAAGAAAGTAAGCAGGTATTTTGGATTGTATTTTTTTAGTCCGTCTTCCTCGAACATGTTGATGACTTTAAATGGACTGATCGGTCCGCGATAGACGCGTTTTGCTGTCATAGCCTCGTAGATGTCTGCAATCGTGACGATCTGGGCACACCAGTCAATCTGGTTGCCTTTTAAGCCAATCGGGTAGCCGGAGCCATCGCATTTCTCGTGGTGCATCAGGGCGGCATACTGGATATGCGGATCGAGCTTGTTCTTCTGTAACAGCTGATACCCTTTGACCGGATGGGTTTTGATAATGTCGAACTCGTCCTTCGTGAGCCTGCCCGGCTTCTTCAATATCGCATCCGGAATCAGCAGCTTGCCTACATCATGGAACAGACCGCAGGCGGTGATGAGTTTCTTGTCATCTTCGGACAGATTCAGCCAGTCAGCGAAGATATTGCAGATGAGCGCGACGTTTAATGAATGGTTAAAGGTCGAATCATCATAGTTTTTCATGGTTGAAAGCATTGTGAAGATGCTGAGAGGGGAGTCGTTTAACGCTTTCATCGTCGTCATGGTGTTCTGAAGCATCATATCCACGTCAATCGGAGCATTCTTGTAGACAATATCGTTTAAATGATTGCCCATTTCGGAGATGCTTTTCTCATAACGGTGGACGAATTTTTTGTATTGTGGTTTTTCTTTTATTTTCTCAGTGTCAAGCGCAGAGGAGAGATCGTTTTCCTGTGATTCGACAATAGGTTCCACGATATCAGAGATATCAACAAATACAACATCATTGCCAGAAAGCATCTGGATGATACTCTTCGTAAGCACCGTATCCTTCGGTACGATCAGCTTGCCACTGTTGGAGTAGGTGTCGGTCAGTGTAACCATACCTTCCTCTAATTCAGATGTAAAAAGTGTTGCCATACGCGTCATCCTTCGTCGAAAATTCTTCTATTTATTTTACAGGATTTCGGAAACGATTTCAATTAGAAAGTCTAACTCGTCACAATTATCCATATAATGGAGTAGATGTCAGCGAAGTGTGAAAAGAAAGGAATGGCATGAAGAATTGTATTATATATATGCTCGTAATGGTCATTGCGATCTGCGGCTGTCCGGTGTCTGCCTGTGCGGCAGAAGAGCCGGAGTTGTACGCGAGGGCGGCTGTGCTGATGGATGCGGATACCGGGCGGGTATTATACGGAAGGGCACCGGATGAGGCGCTTCCTATGGCAAGCACGACAAAGATCATGACACTGATTCTCGCACTTGAATATGGAAATCCGGATGATGTTGTGACTGTGAGCAGCTACGCGGCAAAGATGCCGGAGGTACGGTTAGGGCTTCATGCCGGTGACCGGTATGTGCTGCAAGATTTGCTGTATTCCATGATGTTAGAGAGCCACAATGACAGCGCATGTGCAGTGGCGGAACAGGTCGGGGGAAGCGTGGAGGCATTTGCGCAGATGATGAACCGGAAGGCGGCGGAAATCGGACTGCATGATACATATTTTATCACACCGAACGGATTAGACGCCGAGGATGCAGGCGGCGTACACCATACGACCGCCCGTGAGTTGGCACAGCTCATGCGGTATTGCGTTACGCAGTCGGAACAGAAAGAAGCGTTTCAGGCAATCTGCCAGACACGGCAGTATACATTCGCAAGCTGTGATGGTACACGGCAGTTTACAGTATATAATAAGAATGCGCTGCTCGACCGCATGGATGGCGTGCTCGCCGGGAAAACGGGATTCACCGGGAATGCCGGGTATTGCTATGTGGCGGCGGTGAATGTCGGGGAGAAACATTTTATCGTGGCGCTGCTTGCGTGTGGCTGGCCGCACAACCGGCATTACAAATGGGCAGATACGAGAGCCCTGCTTGCATATGGCGATGCAAACTATGAATACCGGGAAATCAAACTTGCAGGGGTGCAGATTCCTGCTATTCCGGTCGCAGATGGCTTGGAACCGACGATTTCCGGTACGTGTGAGGGGAAGTTTACCGTTTTGCTTTCTGACTCGGAGACGGTACAGCAGCGGTTTGTACCGGAAAGCGGACTGACCGCACCGGTTGCACGGGGCGACATGGTCGGCACCCTGCAGGTATCCATCGGGGACACCCGGCTTGCCGGATATCCGGTGTATGCGGCAGAAACAGTAGACAAAAAGAATTTTTCTTATTATATTGGAACGGTATTCGATGCATTTTTTTATTGAGAAGCAAGAGACCTTTCCCGAGCAGTATGCATATAATAGAGTATCGTAAGGAGGATGTGACAGCGTATGCGGAATATCATTGTTTTCGGACACGATCCGCGGATGGAGAGTGTCGCCGGATATTTTTATCATCTTGGATATGATGTATATGAGAACCCGGAAGAACCGGTTGCGGATGCGTGTGTGATCACCGCACCGAAACTTTCGGAGGCAGAGGAGGAGATTCTGTGTGCGTACATGACAGACGACCAGATCTTATATCACGGTCTGCTGTCAGCAGCAAGTCGGCAGAAGCTGCAGGAAAAAGGTGTTACCTGTCATCCATATCTGCAGCTTGAAACACTTGTGACGGAGAATGCGCAGCTCACCGCACAGGGAATCCTGTCAATCGCCGGAAGAGATGCCGTGCTCTTGGAAAGCCACTGTCTTGTACTTGGATATGGGCATTGCGGAAAAGCAATCGCAGATGCACTTGCAAAAGCCGGGGCACATGTGGATGTTGCAGTCAGACGGAAGGAACTGAAAGCCGAGATCGAACAGCATGCATATGGATACCGAAATCTTGCACAGTGGGATCATTACGCCTATGACAAATACAGCTATGTGTTCAACACGATACCGGCAATGGTCTTAGACGCCGGGCATCTGCAATGGTTTTCCCCGTCGATTCTCATCTATGATATAGCTTCAAGCCCGGGCGGAACGGATTTTGCGTATTGTAAGGCACACGGCATCCGGGCAGACATCTATCTGGGTATCCCCGGAAAGCTGTATCCAAAGGAAGCAGGAACTGTGATTGCTTCCGGTATCTACGAGCATGCGCTCGTCACGGAGACTCCTTCGGACTAACAAAAAGGAGCCATAAGGTATGCGGTCAGACTGTCATCTGGGATTTGCGATTACCGGATCATTTTGTACGTTCGAAAAGATAAAAAAACAGATAGAGCTTCTACGGGATGAGGCGGCGAGTATCACGCCGATTTTTTCACAGCATGCCTATGAACTGGATACGCGGTTTGCGGAGGCGAAGTCCTTTGTGAAAGAGATTGAGACAATCACAGGAAGAAGCGCGATTCACACGATACAGGGCGCAGAACCGGTCGGACCGAAGAAGCTGTTCGATGCCCTTGTGATCGCACCCTGCACGGGAAACACAGCAGCAAAGCTTGCAAATGGAATCACGGATACTCCGGTTTTGATGGCGGCGAAGTCGCACCTTCGGAACGGGCGTCCCGTGATCATTGCTATTTCCACGAACGATGCGCTTGGCATCAATCTGCAGAATATCGGAAAGCTCATGGTGATGAAGCATATCTATTTCGTTCCGTTTGGACAGGACGATGCGGCAAAAAAGCCGAATTCCTGTGTGGCGGATATGACAAAGATTGCAGAGACGGTAGAATATGCACTGGCAAAGGAGCAGATCCAGCCGGTATTATTATAAAAATGGTTGATTTGGAACCGTTCGTCCCAGAAAAATGCATTTCGTCCCAGAAAGGTTGTCACAACAAGTAAAATATGTTACAAAAAAAGCATGTTACTATCAGAGTAGCGTGCTTTTTTGTTATGGTGAGGGGGAAATGCACACATTTATACGGTGCATTCGATTATCATACAGAAATGATGATTATCGTTAACTGAGATAAGAAAGAGAGGGATCATATGCGAAAAAGAGAGGGAATGAAAAAACGAAGATCAAGGATACTGGCATGGCTGCTGGCGTGTTTAATGGTGCTGTCCGTGATACAGGGGACAGGCTGGGGCAGTCTCACCGTGCAGGCGGAGGAAGAAGTTAACATACCGACAACGTTAAGTGTGGGAAATAATGACATTATAACTAAAGGCATAGTATCAGAGACCACGGAAGGCGATGGATGGAGCTATAATGCGGATACAAATACCCTTACCCTGACGAATGCAAATTTAGGTAGTATCACATATGATGGTGGCGATTTGAATCTGCAAATCAGTGGTGAAAATACCGTAGGACAAATTGACGCAGAGAATTCTGATGCAGCCTATATTACTGGCATAGAAAATGGTACCGACAAAGCTAAACTGTATTGTGGAGGTTTTATATCTGTAGATGCACTTACGATAAATAATATAGAACTAAATGTTGAAGGTGATATAGATAAGGGAGGTAGCGATAGAAGAACTGTATCATTAGAAAATGTAAAGTTATATGTAAAAGGACATATAGATGCAAATATAATTAGCTGTTCTGGAAGTCAGATTAATACAGAGGATCGTGTATTCGTAGGGGGGTCACTTAACTGCGTGGATAGTGAGATTAGAGCGGGGAAAATAGACTTTTCAGCAATAAAGAGAACATATACAAATTCTATTGTGGTAGATAATAGCAGCAACACTACGAGAATCTATGGAGCGGCGACCTTATGTGAAGATCTAACGATTCCAAGTACTGGCACGATTATGTTTGCGGAAGGTGCAAGTATTACGAATCTGGATAAGCTTACCGTGGAAGAAGACGCGAAGATTTTTGTAAATTATAAAATGGATGAGTATGGATCTGAAAGCTATGAGAAACATACACATAATACCGAAGCGACAAAAGGTGGTACATACATAGACAGCCAAAAGCATTACGAGAATGTGGCATGTAAGGATTGCCCGATTGGATATGTAACAGAGACGAAGGTAGAACGGGAGCATACATATGAGAATGGTTTCTGTAAGGCTTGTGACGCCTACGAACCGGCTGTATTAAATTCTAATAATGCCTATGAGATCGGAAATGCCGGTCAGCTTTACTGGTTTGCCGATAAAGTGAATAAGGAGAGGTATAAATATGTAAATGCGAAGGCAGTTCTGACAGCGGATATTGTTGTCAATAAAAATGTCCTTAATGATGGAGACCTTACGAAAGATGTAGATGGATTGCGTGATTGGACACCGATACAACAATATGGTGGAACCTTTGACGGTGCACAGCATACGATCAGTGGTATATATTGTGTTTCAGACACTATTGATGAAGCAGGAATATTTCAGAATACAATCGACAATGCAATTGTAGAAAATATTGGAGTGCTAGATAGCTATTACTGTCTCAAGGAGGGTTACAATGTAGGAGGAATCGTTGGATTCAATAGTGGAATTATTAGAAATTGTTATAATGAAGGAATGGTAAGCAGCTTATATAATAATGATAACTATCTGGGTGGTATCTGTGGAATGAACGGCGGGGGGACCATTACAGGCTGTTATAATAAAGGAAAGGTTGCCAACTCTGTTTGGGGTACTAGGGCTGGTGGCATATGTGGTCGAAGTACTAATAAGATTCTTAATTGCTATAATACCGGATCAGTAACGGGAGGATATATGGTTGGAGGTATATGCGGAAGTAATGCCTCTTCCACCACTTCCGGACGGATCGAAAATTGTTATAACATTGGCACAATAAATACCATTATCAATGATAATGATGACAAAAGAAATATCGCAGTTATTGAGAATGAGAAAGCAGTTGTAAATAATTGCTATTATCTTGAGGATAATTATATTGCAGAGGAAGATGGTGCATCTGGAAGGGATGCAGATGATTTTGCCAGCGGCGAAATTGCTTATCGCTTACAAGTTGGTCAGGACGATCCTGTATGGGGACAGACACTTGCAGACGAAGGCGGAGATCCATACCCGGTACTTGGTGGGAAAACCGTTTATCAGAATGTGACATACAGTGGATGTACAGTAGATACATCGTTGACAATTGAATATTCAAACGAAGAGAAAGATATAAAGTTTACCCATGCACTTGTGAAATCCGAGAAAGTAAATGCGGATTGTGAGAAGGATGGAATGGAAGCTTACTGGACCTGTACAAGCTGTCAGAGGCGGTTCAGCGATGAAGACGGAACAAAGGAACTCAACAAGCTTCCGGTTATTTCAGCGTTTGGACATGATTACAAAGTGGACGAGGAAAAATCAGAGGATGGCACAAGAGCAACGCTGATATTTACCTGCCAGAGAGAAGGCTGTACAGCGGATAAGCACGAAGTAACCGTGACATTAACTGCACCAGATTCTCTTACTTATGCTGGAACTGCCAAGGAAGCAACTGTGACACAGACACCTAAGGATGCGTTTGACTCAGTGAGCGTAAGTTATGAAAGCGTGGATAAGCGAAGAAGTGCCACACTTGTAGAAGGTAAACCGGTCAACGCAGGCGATTATAAAGCGACTGTGACAGTAGGAACAGGAGAAGATGCGGTAAGTGCATCCGTGGAATATACGATACAGAAAAAAGAGATTTCCGTTTATAGTATAGATGCATCTGATAAGATATATGATGGCGCAACGAAAGTAAAGGTTAGCCGTGTAACACTGATCGGAATATTGGAACAGGATGTTGTTGAAGCGGATACGACGGATCTGTATGGTGATCTTCCGGATAAGAATGCCGGTACATATACAGAAATCACACTTCCAGAACTGAAGCTGGTTGGTGATAGTGCGAATAATTATGAATTGACTCAGCCGGATAACCCGATGAAGTTGAATGTCAGCGTAAGTGTACAGAAAGCACCAAAGGCTCCGAACATGCCGGGGGCATCTATGGAGGTAGACTATACGAAGACTACAGTTGGTGCGGTAACACTTCCGGCAGGCTGGAAGTTTGATGATGCTGATATTGACAAGAAGTTAGATGTGGACGTGCCGGTCACAGTGACAGCGAAGTATGCTGACGAAGATGCAGGTAACTACGAGGTAGAAAGTGTCGAGATCACACTGACACGAAAGGCATGTATGCATCCAACAATCAAGTGGATCGTCGATAAAGAAGCGACTGTAGATGCAGAAGGAAGCAGACATAAGGAATGTACGGTCTGCAATACAGTTCTTGCTACCGAGACGATTGCGAAGCTCAAAGCACAAACACCGGATGTTACCATCCGTTACACAACCCATGTACAGACATACGGTTGGCAGGGTGATGAGAACAATGCAAACAAGTGGTTTGCAAATGGCAAGATGGCAGGAACTTCCGGTAAGGCAAAGCGATTGGAAGGTATTAAGATAAGAGTCTATTGGAATGACAACCTTGGCATCCAGTACACAACGCACTGTCAGAGCTATGGCTGGTTACCTTGGTCCGCTAACGGCGAGATGAACGGAACCGAGGGCGAGGCAAAGAGACTGGAAGCAATTAAGATCCAGCTCACAGGCGCAGATAAAGAGAAGTATGATGTATACTATCGTGTACACGCACAATCTTACGGCTGGCTTGCATGGGCGGCAAATGGCGCACCTGCAGGTACAGCAGGTCTTGCGAAGAGACTTGAGGCAATCCAGATCGTAATTGTGAAGAAGGGTGAGAGCTTCGATCATGCAATCGGAAATATCCAGTCTGCCCGTGGAGAAGCATATATCGCATCATCCACAGCAAATGCGAATCCGGTTGTCACAGGTGAGAACAATGTGAACGTAGAATATCGTACACACGTACAGTCCTTTGGCTGGCAGGGCTGGAAGTACAATGGCGTGATGAGCGGAACAAGCGGTAAGGCAAAGAGACTCGAAGGCATCAACATCAAGCTTACGAACAAGCCATACAGCGGAAACATTGTCTATACGACACATGTACAATCCATCGGATGGCAGGGCAATGAGAACAATGTGAATACATGGTTCCGTGATGGTCAGATGGCTGGAACGAGTGGACGTGCGAAGCGCCTCGAAGCAATCCGTATTGCATTAACCGGCGAGATGGCAGAACATTACGACGTATATTACCGTGTACACGCACAGACCTACGGCTGGCTTGCCTGGGCGAAGAACGGCGAAGCTGCCGGAACCGCAGGACTCAGCAAGCGTCTCGAGGGTATCCAGATCGTGCTTGTACCGAAGGGCGGTGCTGCACCGGCGAACAATTACGGTGGTGTTGTAACGACGAATAAGCAGACGTATATCAAGAAATAACATTTTTACACCCGATAAGGTATGATTCAAAGGGAATTAGAATAAAATATACCTTATCGGGTGTATTTTGTATATAAAAGAACGCAGAGGAAGGAGTGAAACGCTCCAACCTCTGCTTTTTTCATGCAATGGATTATAACATATATTTCCGCATCCAGTAGTCGACCTGGAGCAGGTAGGCAATCATCTGTGGTCCGGCCATGAGCTGACCGAACCAAGGCTTTCCATATTCCTTTGGCTCGTCGAGGAACTTTAGCACCGCAGGGATATTCAGATAGCTCCGGAGCGGCGATGCGGTGTCGGTGACGACTTCGCGCAGGCGGTTCGCAAGCACACGTTCGTATTCCGGGTGATAGGTCTTCGGGTAAGGACTTTTCGGACGGTTCATGATCGTGTCCGGCAGGTATTTGGCGGCACAGGCACGGAGCAGGCTCTTCGGGACGCCGTCCTTGGCTTTGATCGACCAAGGAACATTGAATACATAGTCGATGACACGGTAATCGGCGAATGGCACTCTGGCTTCGAGTCCGTGCTGCATGGACGTGCGATCCATCCGGTCGAGGAGCGTCTGCATGAACCAGCGGATATTCAGATAGGCAATTTGGCGTTTCTTCGTATCGAGTGGAGATTCCTCCGGCAGGATATCGACTTCGGAGAGTGTTGTGCGGTATGCTCTGGCGATATATTTTTCCATCTGCATGCTGGCGGCAAATTCCGGATGGAGCAGGGATTTGCGGAAGGAGATGTCCATCGTCCATGGGAAGGTGGTTGATTGCAGCATGGCGTCACGGTGAAACCACGGATAGCCGCCGAAGATCTCATCGGCACATTCACCGGTCAACGTGACCTTGTGGTGTTTTGCAACCTCCCCACAGAAATATAACAGCGACGAATCGACATCTGCCATCGTTGGCAGACACCGGCTGTCGACGGATGCCTCGAGCAGATCGGCAAGCTGCGTGTAGGAACACGTCAGGTAGATATGATCCGAGTGCAGATAGCCTTTCATGATATCAACGTAAGGCCGGTCTTCACTCGGCTGGAAGCTGTTCGCCTGAAAATAAACGGCATTGTCGGTATAATCGAAGGAGTACGTCGTAAGAGGTGTATCCTCCGGCAGGAAATGGCTGCAGACGGCGGATACATACGAGGAGTCCACGCCACCGGAAAGCAGGGTGGAGATCGGAACGTCGGACACCATCTGCATACGGATACTGTCTTCAAGCAGGTATGAGGTTTTCTCTACCGTTTCCTCGTAGCTGTCGGTGTGCGGGTGGCTCTCAATCCGGTAGTATAGCCGGGATGTCATATACTGCGGCGAGTAGGTCAGATATTCGCCGGGCTTGATCTCTTTGATCCCGGAGAATACACCTTTGCCGTACGTCTTCGCCGGTCCGAGGGAGAAGATCTCGTTGAAGCTGTTCATGTCGATGCATGGACGCACGCGCGGGTATTCAAACAATGTATCAATCCTCGAGGCGAACACGAGTGTATCGCCGGTCTTCGTATAATAAAGTGGTTTGACACCGAAGCGGTCACGGTAGAGGTAGAGTGTATTTCGCATGCTGTCGTAGATGGCGATTGCGAAGATACCGTTTAATTCTTTGACAAAGCCCGGTCCGTAATGACAGAACGCAGCGATGATGACTTCCGTATCGGAGTTTGTTTCAAAGGTATAGTTTTTCCGGAGCAGTGTTTTCTTTACTTCCTTGTAGTTGTAGATCTCGCCGTTATATACAATATAGTAGGTGTTTCCGTCCTTCGTATAAGACATGGGCTGTCTGCCATTTTCGAGATCAATGATAGACAAGCGTGTGTGCGCAAGGCAGCACGAATTTATGATGGTATGACCGTAGGTGTCCGGCCCGCGGTGGTTCATCGTATTGATCATACGGGACAGTGTATGAAAGTTTTGCTTGGGATTTTCCGCATAGTTCTGGTCTGGGTTAAAGTAGCCCGCAATGCCACACATACAGATGCTCCTTCACACTTTTTCTTATTATATTCATTTTCTGCAAGGTTGTTTCGTATAATGTACAAATTAGAGGCGGACGGAAATTGTAATTATACTGTATGAATTATCTACGACAGTATATTGTTACAATTTCCGGCGTATTCTATCTAAGTTGTACTAGATAGAAACGCAAAAAGGAGAGGAAATGAAGAAAAAGATTATATGTGCGATTCTGACACTGATCATGATGCTTTGCATAGTTTGTCCGGCTGCGTATGCGGAAACAGAGGATGCGCTTGCAATCCAGTCGAAATCGGTGTTACTGATGGAATTAGAGAGCGGGACGGTACTTTATGAGAAGAATGCGGATGAGATGCTGCGCCCGGCATCGGTGACGAAGGTCATGACATTGCTTTTGATCTTCGAGGCGTTAGAACGCGGAGATATCGCGCTGGACGATACGGTTGTCGTGACTGAGCACGCGGCGTCGATGGGCGGCTCACAATGCTTCTTCGAGGCAGGCGAGGAACAGACGGTGCAGGATATGATCAAATGCATCGAGGTGGCCTCCGGTAACGATGCGGCAGTGGCGATGGCAGAGCATCTGGCAGGTTCGGAGGCAGCGTTTGTCCAGAAGATGAACGAGCGGGCGAAGGAGCTTGGTATGGAGCATACGCATTTTGACAATGCATGCGGGCTGGAGGTTGAGACACATCTGACGTCGGCGCGGGATATCGCGATCATGTCCAGACAGCTTTTGCTTTATCATCCGGATATCCTTACATATTCGACGATCTGGATGGATTCCATCACACATAAGACCAGACGGGGCGAATCACAGTTTGATCTTGCGAATACGAACAAATTCCTGAATCTCTACACAGGGGCAAACGGACTGAAAACCGGATATACATCGCAGGCGAAATACTGTATGTCTGCGACGGCGACGCGGGATGGCGTGACGTTGATCGCAGTTGTGATGGGAGCGGAGACGAAGGAGATCCGGAACAGTGAGGCAATGAAGCTGCTTGATTACGGATTCGCACAGTGCCGTCCATATGTGGATACTGAAGTCGTGCCGGAGGATCTGCAGATCCCGGTGCAGAATGGTACCTGCAAATCGGTGACGGTAAAGCCGGTGGAACAGCACACGATCACGCTTGTAGCGACGAACCCGGATCAGATTGAAAAACAGGTGATCGCCTACGAAAATCTGAAAGCACCGATACAGGAAGGGGATGCGGTCGGTGTTGTGCAGTATTCCTGCAACGGAACGTGTATCAGCGAAGTGATCCTGTATGCAGAGCGGTCGGTGCCGAAGCTTGACTTAAAATACAGCTTATCGGAGATTGCAGGAAGAATATTTATGGCGAAATAACTGAAGATAGGGTATAATAAAGCCATGAGTATGAATTTTCAGATAGTGCGTTACAATTTTATCAGTCAGAAAGTCCGGAAACCATTACGCATTGTGATGATCGCTGATCTGCACAATCAGGTATATGGTCTGGAGAACACGGATCTGCTTACCGCGATTGACACGGAGCAGCCGGATATTATTTTACTGCCTGGCGACATGATCGTCTGTCGGAAGAGCGAACGGAAGAATAACAGGGTGACAGCGGACACAATCCGGAAGATGACTGAAATTGCACCGGTTTATTATTCCTATGGAAATCATGAGCGCGGATTGCTTGAATGCGTGCGGGAGACCGATGGTATCTGGCAGGAATACAGCCAGCATCTCAAAGGTGCACATCATCTGCATATGCTGGTAAATGCACATGAATTTTTAGAGCCTTGGAATGTCTGCCTGTATGGCTTGGATCTGCCCCGGGCGTATTATAAGCGGCTGATCAAGAAACCGCTACGGGAAGATGTGCTTACCAGCATGCTTGGGAAGATGCAGCCGGATCACTGCAATGTGCTGCTTGCACACAATCCGGATTATTTTCGGTCATATTGTACACTGCATCCAGACTTGATCGTGTCCGGGCATAATCATGGCGGCATGATACGGATACCGGGACTTGGCGGAGTGATCTCTCCACGGTTACATCCATTTCCGAAGTATGACTATGGGGTGTATGAGAACACGGATTCCCAGACGAAGATGGTTGTGACTGCAGGATGTGGCATGCATTCGATCCATATCCGGATTAACAACCCGCCGGAGATGGTTGTGATTGATGTAAATAAGATGTAAAATTTCCGCATTTGGTTGCAATCATGCGGTCTATGGGATATGATACAGAAACAGAAATCTGTATACTAAATAAAAAGGACGTAACTATGAGCAGGGGAAAAAAGGATAGAGAAGAAATAACGAATACGGAAGAAGTCAAAGAGACGGAAGTATCAGACGAGATGGAGAAAGCAGAGGATTCGGAGAAAGTAGAGGACGACAAGAAGCCGGAAGAAACGAAAGAAACAGACGATAAGCCCGTGAGTCTCTATGTGCAGGAGCCATTTATTGATCCTTCGGTGTATCGGCAGCGCAGAAAGAAACGGATCATCCGCACGGTGACGATTGCGGTTGTTGCAACATTGCTTGTGGTCTATATCGGTGGCGTGATTTTCCATATGCACCGCTTTGGAGTAAATACGACGATCAACGGCAGGAATGTAGCAGGAAAATCTGTACAGTCTGTGGAGGATATGCTGCTTTCGGATGCACGGAAATACACACTGGATATCAAGTTCAAGGACAGTGATTTTACTTTCGTACTGGGGGATGCGGATTCTGATGTTGCACTGACGGATTCAGTGGATACACTGTTAAAGAAACATTCACCGTTTCTTTGGTTTGTAAACAGCTTTCACAGTTATGATTATAAGATTGATTATACAGTAAACTGTGACAGGGAAAAGTTGGAAGCCTGCCTGCAGGCATCACCGGCACTGGATCGAGCTTCCATGACAGAATCAAAGGACGCGAAGGTTGTTTTGGAGGATGGCGAGGCAAAGGTCATTCCAGAGGAGACGGGAACGAAGCTTGATACGGCAAAGTTATATGACAAGGTAATAAATGCTCTGAAAAATTATGATACTACACTGGATGTGGAAGCCGAAGAGTGTTATATTCCAGCACATATTCTGGCGGATTCGGAGTCCATTCTGAAAACAAAGGAAGACGCAGATGCATTTGTCGATATCGAAGCCGTGTATGATTTTGGTTCGTATACATATACCATTCCAAAGGAAGAACTTACGAAGATGGCATATGTCAGTTCGGATGGAAGTATCCAGATCAGCAGAAGTAATGTGGAAGCGTATGTCGAAAAATTTAAGGAGAAATTCACGACTGCGGATACTGACCGTGAATTTACGACGCATGATAAGAAGACGATTCTCGTGCATGGCGGGTATTATGGCTGGGTGATCGACGCGGAGACAGAGGCGGAGGAGTTGTACGATCTTCTGTCAAAGAAGAAAAGCTTCACGAAGGAACCAGCATGTAAGCGCCGTGGCTATGCACTGTGTGCGCAGAATGATATCGGTTCGACCTATGTGGAGGTTGATCTGACAAACCAGCATGTATATTATTATCAAAATGGCAGATTGAAATGGGACAGTGATTGTGTATCTGGGCAGACACCGGGACACAAGACACCAGGCGGTCTGTATGGTCTTACCTATAAGAAGATGCATGCGACACTGATTGGTGAGGACTATGAGACACCGGTCACATACTGGATGCCGTTCAATGGTGGTATCGGTCTGCACGATGCGAACTGGCGTGGAAAATTCGGTGGAGAAATCTATACCTACAGCGGTTCCCATGGCTGTGTAAATCTGCCGCCATCAAAAGCAGGCGAGTTATATGAGTATGTCGAAGCGGGCATGCCAATCGTATGCTATTGGAGAGATGAAGTCACTTTTGTAAATAAATAGTTCAATTTGCAGGAGGATACGGAATGAAAAAAGAGATAACTTACGAGGAGTTGCAGGCGGCAGCTTCTTATGTGCAGGCACGTCTGCCATATACACCAAAGGTAGCGCTCGTGCTTGGCTCGGGACTGGGCGATTTTGCAGATCGTCTGACGATTGATGCGAAGATCCCATATGGTGAAATCCCACATTTCCCGGTATCGACAGTGGCAGGGCATGCTGGATGTTTCCTGCTTGGAAAAGTCGGGGATTGCCCGGTGCTGATCATGAAGGGACGTGTGCATTATTACGAAGGGTATTCGATGCAGGAGGTTGTGATGCCAGTGCGTGTGATGCACATGCTTGGCGCGGAGATTTTAATTCTTACGAATGCGGCAGGCGGCATGAATCCGTCGTACAAGCCGGGGACGCTGGTACGGATCACGGATCAGATTACGTCGTTTGTGCCATCCCCATTGATTGGAGCAAATATGGAAGCACTTGGTACGAGGTTCCCGGATATGAGTCATGTGTACGACGTAGAGCTTGGAAAAAAGTTGGATTCAGTGGCGAAGGCGCAGGGAATTACTCTGGAAGAAGGCATTTATCTGCAGGCGACCGGACCAAACTATGAGACACCGGCGGAGATCCGCATGTACCGGACACTTGGTGCAGATCTGGTTGGTATGAGTACCGCGTGTGAGGCGATGGCAGCACGGCATGCTGGTATGAAGATCGTTGGTGTATCATGTGTCACGAATATGGCGGCAGGTATGAGCACCGGAGAATTAAACCACAAGGAAGTGCAGGAAACTGCGAATAAGATTGCAGAAGATTTCCAGACACTGATATACAAATTTATTACAGAAATAGGATAAGACAAAATTATGGATAGAAAGATTTTTCACAGATTATTTGAAGATCGAATTGTTATGTTAGATGGTGCAACCGGAAGTAACCTGATGCAGGCAGGCATGCCGGTTGGTGTATGCCCGGAGAAATGGATTCTGGAGCATCCTCAGCACCTGATCAAATTGCAGCGCGCATATATTCAGGCAGGAACAAATATTCTGCTTGCGCCGACCTTTACGGCGAACCGGATCAAGCTTGCCGAATATCATCTCGAGGATAAGATTCGCGAGATGAACATGCAGTTGGTTGACCTGACGCGGACGGCAATCGCACAGGAGAATCATCGTGGATTTATCGCGGGTGATATGACGATGACTGGCAGACAGCTTCAGCCGGTCGGTGATCTGGCGTTTGAGGAACTGGTGGATGTATATAAGGAACAGGCACAGATCCTCGTGGAGGCAGGTGTCGATCTGTTCTTTGTAGAGACGATGATGAGCCTTGCGGAGGCGCGTGCATGCGTGATCGCCATTAAAGAGGTCTGTAATCTGCCAATCATGGTAAGCATGACCTTTAACAGCGATGGAAAGACGTTGTTCGGCTCGACACCAGAGGCGTCTGTGATCGTGCTGCAGTCGCTTGGCGTCGATGCGGTTGGCATCAACTGTTCGACTGGACCGAAGGAGATGGAAGCACTGATCAAGCGTATGGTGCGGTACGCAACGATTCCGGTATTTGCGAAGCCAAACAATGGCATGCCGGAGCTGATCGATGGCGAGACGAAATATACAATGACACCGGAGACGTTTGCTGAGTATGGACGCGCTTTGGTGGAAGCCGGAGCGAGAGCTGTGGGTGGCTGTTGTGGTTCGACACCGAAGCATATCGAGATGCTGAAGAAGGTTGTCCGCTCCGTGGAGCCGGAGGCAACGAAACCAGTCTGTACCCGTGTATTATCCAGTGAGAGTGCAGTACAGGAAATCCATCTCGATGGCAATTTTTTAGTCGTCGGGGAACGTATCAATCCGACCGGAAAGAAAAAACTGCAGGAGATGCTTCGTGCAGGAAACATGGATATGGTTGTACAGATGGCAGAAGAACAGACGGAACGTGGGGCGAAGATTCTCGATATCAATATGGGTATGAACGGCATTGACGAGCTGGAAATGATGAGGCGTGCTGTTTACGAAGTGATTTCTGTGACGAATCTTCCGCTCTGTATTGATTCGAGTCATGTCGAGATTATCGAAGCAGCACTCCGTATCTATCCGGGACGTGCGCTTATTAACTCAATTTCATTAGAAGAGAAGAAATGCCGCCCGCTTATGCGGATTGCAAAGAAATATGGTGCGATGGCGATACTCCTTCCGCTTTCGGACAAGGGCTTGCCGGAGAATCTTGATGAGAAGAAAGAGATTATCCGCCGGTTGCTAGAGATCGCGGACGAGGAAGGCTTGTCACGCGATTCCCTGATCATCGATGGTCTGGTTGCAACGGTTGGTGCAAACCGGATGGCGGCACTTGAAACACTCGATACGATTGCCTATTGTAAGAATGAACTGCAGATTCCGACGATCTGTGGTCTGTCCAATATTTCCTTCGGACTGCCAGAGCGAATCAACGTCAATACCGCATTTCTGACGATGGCGATCGCAAACGGTCTGACAATGGCAATCTGTAATCCGGGACAGGCAATGCTTGTGAATGCGAGCCTTGCGGCAGATCTGCTGCTTGCCAAGGAGGATTCGGATAATATTTATGTGGAAAATGTAGTCGCTTTATCCCAGACCGAACAGACGGCTGCCAAGAATGTGGCAGGTGTGTCCGAAGAAGGAAGCCGTGTCTATCACGATGTTGTAAAGGGTAACAAAGGCAGTATCGTGGAGAATGTAAAGAAGGAATTAGAGTCGGGCAAAGATCCGCAGACAATCATTGATGAGGATCTGATTCCGGCAGTCAACAAGGTTGGCGAGTTGTTTGAACAGAAGAAATATTTCCTGCCACAGCTCATTGCGGGTGCGACGGCGATGGATCTTGCAATCGAATACATCACGCCGCTGCTTCATATCGAAGAGAATGCCAAGCCGAAGGGTACAGTCATTATGGCGACGGTCGAGGGTGATATCCACGATATCGGTAAAAACCTTGTTGTCCTGATGCTGAAAAACTACGGCTACAAGGTTGTGGATTTAGGCAAGGATGTGCCGCTTGACAAGATCATTGCGGCAGCGAAGGAAGAGCATGCCGATATCATCGGATTATCTGCGCTTATGACAACGACGATGATGCGGATGAAGGATGCCGTTGAGTATGTGCGCGCAAATAACCTTCCTTATAAGGTCATCATCGGAGGTGCCGTTGTATCGCAGAATTTTGCAGATGAGATCGGGGCAGACGGTTACTCTAAGGATGCAAACGAGGCGGTAAAGCTTGTTGACAAACTATTGACAGACAAGTAACAAAGGGTTAAAATAGCAGATAATAATTTTTGACGAAATAATAGGAGAAAGGTGGAACATTTTATGAAAAAAATGGTCTTATCCCTTTTGGTAGATAATACATCCGGTGTACTGAGCCGTGTGTCCGGAATGTTTAGCCGTAGAGGATATAATATTGACAGCTTATCAGTTGGCGTGACAGAGAATCCAAGATATTCCCGTATGACGGTTGCCGTGAGCGGCGATGATCGTATTTTGAGCCAGATCAAAAAACAGCTTCTGAAGCTGGAGGATGTCTGCGAGATTACGGAACTGAAAGATGGAGAGTCTGTATGCCGTGAACTTCTGCTTGTCAAGATCAAGGCAAGTCTGGAAGAGAGACAGCAGATTATTTCCCTGACGGATGTATTCCGTGCAAAGGTTGTTGATGTATCAACGGATTCCGTTATGATAGAGATTACAGGAAATGTCAACAAGATTGAAGCATTTATCTCGCTTCTGGATGGGTTCGAGATTTCCGAGATGGTACGTACAGGCTTGACAGGTCTTACAAGAGGCGCTGTAAGCGGAAACTAAGGTCATTACTTACGATTAAGTAGTAACGATAAATATTTTTTACAAAATCAGGAGGATATGATAATGTCAGCAAAGATTTTTTATCAGGAAGATTGTAATCTGTCACTGTTGGATGGCAAGACAATTGCAATCATCGGCTATGGTAGCCAGGGTCATGCACATGCTTTGAACTTGAAGGACAGCGGATGCCACGTCATCATCGGTCTTTACGAGGGAAGCAAGTCATGGGCTAAGGCTGAGGCACAGGGATTTGAAGTATATACATCTGCAGAAGCAGCAAAGCGTGCAGATATCATCATGATTCTGATCAACGATGAGTTGCAGGCAGGCCTTTACAAGAACGATATTGAGCCGAACCTTGAGCCGGGCAACATGCTTATGTTCGCACATGGTTTCAATATTCACTTCAACCAGATCATTCCACCTAAGGATGTCGACGTAACAATGATTGCACCTAAGGCACCTGGTCACACAGTACGTAGTGAGTATCAGGCTGGCAAGGGTACACCTTGTCTGATCGCTGTATATCAGGATGCAACAGGTAAGGCTCAGGATCTTGCACTTGCTTATGGTCTTGGTATCGGTGGAGCAAGAGCCGGAATTCTTGAGACAACATTCAGAACAGAGACAGAGACAGACCTCTTCGGTGAGCAGGCAGTCCTTTGTGGTGGTGTATGTGCACTTATGCAGGCTGGTTTCGAGACTCTTTGCGAAGCTGGTTATGACCCAAGAAATGCATATTTTGAGTGTATCCATGAGATGAAGCTGATCGTAGATCTGATCTATCAGTCAGGTTTCGCAGGCATGAGATATTCTATCTCTAACACAGCTGAGTATGGTGATTACATCACAGGTCCTAAGATTGTAACAGAAGAGACAAAGAAGACAATGAAGAAGATCCTGAAGGATATCCAGGATGGTACATTCGCAAAAGACTTCCTGCTTGATATGTCTTCCGCAGGTGGACAGGCTCACTTCAAGGCTCTTAGAAAACTTGCTTCTGAGCATCCATCAGAGAAGGTTGGCGAGGAGATTCGTAAGTTATATAGCTGGAATGGTGAAGGAAAGCTGATCGATAACTAAGATACACATTTTGAAGAACCTAGATCCGTTTCGATCTAGGTTCTTTGTTTTTGGCAGAGATTATGACAGGTGGTGTAAGTTATGACATGTTTGGAAGCACAATCAAATATAATGGCATTCATAGAGAAGAAACTTCCGGACGATGTGATCCCGGATTTTGTAAAGCATATGCGGTACTGCAAGAATTGCAGGGAAGAGCTGGAGATTTACTATACGTTGATCGTTGGCATGCATCAGGTCGATAACAACCAGGAACTGTCACAGAATTTTGCAAAGGATCTGGAGAATGAACTGAATCGTCTGGAACACCGTGTAAAGCAGGCGAAACGTTTCAAGTTCTCCACATTTGGACTTGTGTTTGGAGTGGCAGTCGTATTTTTGTTTTTTGTATACAATCAATGTCTGGATAAGGTATATAATATCGAACAGCGGATGAAACTGGAAGCACAGGGGGATACTTATTTTTACGATACATTTGGTTTGGAGATGTCCGTTTGCTTAAATGATATTGTACAGGAAGTGCAGATTGCACAGAAACCGAAGGAATCAACCTTTTATGAAAAACTACGTGAATATCAATTAACCCACCCGGAAAGTGAGGAGACGGAGAGCGATGAATAAATTATTATTGATTGACGGAAACAGCATCATGAATCGTGCGTTTTACGGAATCCCGGATATGACAACGAATGACGGGAGACATACCAACGCGATTTATGGTTTTTTAAATATAATCTTGAAGGTAATCGAGGAAGAACAGGCAACACATATTTGTGTTGCTTTTGATTTAAAGAAGAAAACATTTCGCCATGAGATGTATGAGGCGTATAAGGGAACGCGAAAGGGTATGCCGGAAGAACTGCATGAGCAGATGCCGAGAATCAAGGAGATTCTGCAGGCAATGCACATCCGAATCGTGGAACAGGAAGGCTTTGAGGCGGATGATCTGATCGGTACGTTATCAAAGAAGGGTGAGCGCGAAGGCTTTGCCGTTACGATTCTATCTGGTGATCGTGACCTGTTGCAGCTTGCGACAGATACCGTGCTCGTACGCATCCCGAAGACAAAGCATGGTAAGACTGAGGTCGAGGATTATTATGCAAAAAATGTGGTGGAAACCTATGGAGTAACACCGTTGATTTTCATAGATATGAAAGGTCTGATGGGTGATACTTCGGATAATATTCCAGGTGTGCCGGGAATCGGTGAGAAGACAGCGGCAAAGCTGCTTGCGGAGTATGGTGACTTAGATGGTGTCTATGCGGCTGTGGACAGCATGAAGGCAAGCAGGATGAAACAGAATCTGATTGAGAACAAAGATCTGGCATATCTGTCTAAGACGCTTGCAACGATCAAGCTGGACTGCCCGATTCCATTTGAATTTTCAGAGGCAACGTATCACGATCCGTTTAATGCCGAGGCATATACGTTATTTGAAGATTTAGAGTTAAAGAGCTTTTATAAGCGGTTCTCGGTTGAGAAGAAGGAAGAACTGACCTTCGAGACAGTATTGATCGATGATATTGACGGTTACAACGCTCTGCTTGCAAAGCTGCAAAAGGCGAAGGAAGTTTCCTTTGCGTGGATCACACAGGATGGAGAAGCACTTGGCGTTGCGGTCTGTATGGATTTGGAGCATGTCTATCTGATCCGGTTTATGATGTTTATCACGGAGGCGATGGTTGCAGACAATCTCCTTGCGTTGAGCCGGGATTATCAGGTGCAGTTAGCATGTATGCACGTGAAAAAGCTGCTTTCATTTTTGGATTTTCATGAGGAAGATGCAGTATTTGACGCTGGACTTGCGGCATATCTGTTACAGCCAAATCAGTCAGAATATGAATACGATACGCTTGCAAAGGTGTATCTGGACGTGACGCTGCCGTCAGAGAAGGAAATGCTTGGCAAGGAGAAGCTAGGATATTTCTCCTTCGAAGATGAAAAAGTACAAAAATGGATGGCATATCAGGCGATTGTGCCATATAAGATAAAGTCAGTTTTGCGAGAGAAATTAAAAGAGACAGGAATGGAATCACTCTATGATGAGATGGAGCTTCCTTGTCTGTATGCGTTATATGAGATGGAGAAAAATGGTATCCGCGTCGATGGTGAGGCATTGCATCAGTATGGGAAAAAACTCCGTACACGGATCGAGGAGCTTACCGCAGAGATTCATGCAATGGCGGGGGAAGAATTTAACATCAATTCTCCGAAAAAACTTGGCGAGATTTTATTTGAGAAACTTGGATTAAAAAATGGAAAGAAGACAAAGACCGGATATTCGACGAGTGCAGAGGTGTTAGAGAAGCTTAAAAATGCACATCCGATCATACCGAAGATCTTAGAATACCGTCAGCTTACGAAGCTTAATTCCACCTATGCAGAGGGATTGGCTGGTTATATCCGGGCAGATGGAAGAATTCATGGCAAGTTCCATCAGACGGTAACTGTGACAGGACGTATCAGTTCGGCAGATCCGAATCTGCAGAATATCCCGACGCGTATGCCGCTTGGCAGAGAAATCCGTAAGGTCTTTATTCCGGAGGAAGGATCGGTGTTTGTTGATGCTGATTATTCCCAGATTGAGCTGCGTGTGCTTGCACATATGTCCGGTGATGCGGCTTTGATTGCGGCATATCAGGCGGATGAGGATATCCATGCGATCACGGCATCACAGGTATTCGATGTGCCACTCGATCAGGTGGACAGTACCCTTCGCCGGAAAGCAAAGGCGGTAAATTTTGGAATTGTTTACGGCATCAGCTCCTTTGGTCTAGGACAGGATCTCGATATCTCCAGAAAGGAAGCGGAGGGCTATATCGAGAAATATTTTGCAACCTATGGCAAGGTTAAGGAATTTTTAGACCGAACGGTGGAAGATGCGAAGAAAAACGGCTATACGGTCACGATGTTTGGACGGAGACGCCCGATTCCAGAGCTTGCTTCCTCGAACTTTATGACACGGAGTTTTGGCGAGCGTGCGGCAATGAACGCCCCGGTACAAGGAACTGCGGCGGATATTATCAAGATTGCAATGGTTCGTGTGAATCGTCGGCTCAAAAAAGAACATTTGCAGTCAAAGCTTGTACTTCAGATCCACGATGAGCTGATCATCGAGACAAAGAAGGAAGAGTTAGAGATCGTACAGAAGATTTTGGTGCAAGAGATGATGCATGCGGCAGACCTTGTTGTGCCGCTTCTTGTGGATGCAAATGTTGGTGACAGCTGGTATGATGCGAAGTAAGGACATTCAGGGAGATTCAGAATGCTGATATTAGGAATTACTGGAGGCGTTGGCTCTGGAAAAAGTAAAATATTATATGACCTGTCTAATTTATATGGGGCATATATTGTCGAGACCGATAAACTTGCCCATACGCTGATGGAGCCGGGACAGACAGTATATCAGGCGGTTGTGGAAGCGTTTGGCACGGAGATTTTGCAGGCAGAGGAACCATATGCAATCGACCGGGCGAAGTTTGCACAGATCGTGTTTGCTGACAAAGAAAAGCTTGCACAGTTAAATGCACTTACGCATCCGGCTGTGAAGGCATGGATTCGGAAAGACATCGAGGAGAAACGGAAGCAGGACGTGAAGATCTATGTGATCGAGGCGGCACTTCTGATTCAGGATGGATATAAGGAGATCTGCGATGAAATCTGGTATATCTATGTCAATGAGGAGACGCGGATCAAACGATTGATGAAACAGCGCGGCTATACCGAGGAACGCTGCCGTGCGATGTTCCACAGTCAGGAACCGGAATCATATTATAGAAAATATGCAGATTTCACTATAAATAATCAATTAGACTATGAAAATTCATCAAAACAACTAAAAGATAGGTTGAATATCTTACTTGGAGATGCTATAATTTTAATTAATCATGGGAAAACAGACTAATTTCAGGAGGAAACAGGCGTGGCAACAGTGAAATATCCGGAACCTTTAATATTTGGACTGGACATCGGTACACGGAGTATCGTCGGTACAGTCGGATACAGAGAACAGGAGCGGTTTCATGTAGTTGCGATGGCTGTCAAATACCATGATACCCGTTCGATGATCGATGGACAGATCCATGATATCGCGAAGGTCAGTCAGGATATTGTCGAGGTAAAACAACAGTTAGAGAAACAGTTAGGCGGACGCAAATTGCATGATGTATGCATTGCGGCGGCTGGTCGTGTCTTAAAAACTGCGATCGGACACGGGGAGTATGAATTCTCTGAGAATACAGTTATTACACAGGAATATATCCATTCGATCGATCTGATCGGCGTGGAGCAGGCGCACAATGAGATTCTGCAGGAATTAAACGAGAGTCATGAGACAACGAAATATTTCTGTGTTGGCTATACCGTTGTGAAATATTTCCTGAACAATTACGAGATCACGAATCTGGAAGGACACAAGGGAACGAAGATTGCAGCAGATGTGCTTGCAACATTTCTCCCGGAAGAGGTTGTGGATAGTCTGTATGCGGCTGTGGAGCAGGCTGGATTGTATGTGACGAATCTTACATTGGAGCCAATCGCGGCGATGACGGTAGCGATTCCAGAGCAGTACCGCCTTTTGAATATTGCACTGATTGATATCGGAGCCGGAACGTCCGATATCTGTATCACAAAAGATGGAAGCGTGATTGCGTATGGTATGATCCCGGCAGCCGGAGACGAGCTGACCGAGGCACTGGTAAAGAAATATCTGATTGATTTCCAGACGGCAGAGAAGTTAAAGACGGTCAGTGCGCGTCGGAAATCAGTTACATATAAAGATATTATGGGAATCTCCCATAAGATTACTCCGGAGGAGATCTATCAGACGACGGAGGAAGTAAAAGAAGGAATCTCGAAGAAGATCGCGGATAAAATCATTGAGTTAAATGGTGGAACAAGCGTCAGCGCGGTGTTTGTAGTCGGCGGTGGTGGAAAACTGCCTGGATTTACAGATACACTGGCAGAGGATCTTGACCTTCCGGCAGAACGTGTAGCTCTGCGTGGCGAAGAAGTGATGAATACGATTGATTTTCAGGTAGAGGGGATCAAGAAAGATCCGCTCTATGTGACACCAATCGGTATCTGTTTGAACTTCTTTGATCAGAAGAATAACTTCATCTTTGTCAACGTAAATGGCGAACGTGTGAAGCTGTATAACAATGATAAGCTGACAATCTTTGATGCGGCAGTACAGTACGGTATTCCAAACGAAGATATCTTCCCGAAGCGCGGCGATGATATCACATTTAAGATAAATGAAAAGACACGGATCGTGCGTGGGTACAGCGGGGAAGCTGCGGTGATCACCCAGAACGGAAAGACCGCTGGTATGAACGCAGTGATTGAGGCGAACGATAACATCCGGATTCAGCCGTCTACAAAGGGCAAATCTGCGGAGATTGAATTATCGACACTTCCGGAATATGCGGGCATGCTGACCTTTAAGGTGAATGGAAACGAAGTATCCTGTCCGAAATTTGCAACCGTGAATGGTGAATTTGCATCGTCCATGTATCAGATTCAGGATGGGGATGATGTCTGTATGCGAAATTATTATACCGTGGGACAGTTGCGCACATTTATGGATCTGACGACGGATTTTTATGCGTATGTCAACCATCAGATTGCCGATGAAGATGAGAAGATTTATGAGAATTTTGAAGTAGAATTTGTCACCCGGAAGGAAGAAACGATTATTCCGGACGATGAGATCGTGGAAGTTGCAGACGAAGCAGCGGTCACAGAACCTGTGACGGAAGATACAAGTAAAACAGAGGCGGAGCAGAATGTGACACCGCAGCCACAGCCAGCACCAGCTGTAAGCCGGGCAATCACGGTTGTAGTCAATAAAACACCTGTCACTTTGACAGGAAAACAGAGCTATACATTTGTGGATATTCTGGATGTATATCCGTTTGATCTTTCTACGATGCATGGAAAGCGCCTTGTTACAAATGTAAATGGCATACATGCAGAATTTATACAGCCGATCGATGAAGGGGCTGTGATCGATATTTATTGGGAGAACTAGACATGCAGGATATTACGGAAAATCTCATTAAAAATTACACAGTATATCATAAGATTTTTTATGTATTTATGGTTTTGCTCACCGTGTTGTCACGCGTCATGAAGTTCACCGACAACACGCCGGTCTGCGTGACATTTGCAACTGTTGTGTTTGTGTTTGCACTGCTTGACAGTGTATTTTATCACATGGGCGTGTTTAAGAATATGAAGTTTTTGACGACTTTCCGGTTGATTGAGATTACTACATACAGTATTTTCGTATCATTTGTTCCGTACGAGGGCGTGCTGCTTGTCGGTATGTTTATGATTTTGTTCCTGCTTGCATTGGAATTCATTATTCTTGGTTCACACTATGACAAGGGAACGATTTTAGTCCGCAAGATGATGTTGCTTATACCGATGTTTATCAATCTGTGCCTGTCATTGCAGTTCCGGAGAGAGACATTCTGGTTCTGTTATGTGCTGGTGCTTGCAATCTTTGTCGTGACACTGTTGTTTGTGACGGAACTTCTCGAATATTCAAACGATGCACATGAGGCGTATTATACCCAGCTTGTGTTGGAACGGAATGATATACAGGATAAGAATGCAAAGCTCGAAGAGTATCAGGAAAAGGTAAAGAATGTAAATGAACGTGTGAATTACCAGAAGATTGAGCTGGCACGGGTCGTGAATGATCTGGAACAGGCAAACCGGGAAATCGAGTCCCAGACGGAAATCATGCGTTATATGGCGTCTTCGTTTGATATCAACAAGAATATCAATGTGATCGTCGATGCAATCATGGACGTAAAGAATCCAAAGCTCTGTGCGGTGTATATGGATGGAGCGGTTAATTCGGACAATCGTGGAATCTGTATTATCAAGACGGATTATGCTTCAATGGAACGCCGTCTGCGCAAGGATTTTGAGAAGATTTATTCGGATTTTGCCGAGAGCCGGAAGACGACGGAGCTGCTGGTCGGGGATGAATTAAAGGAGCTGCGTTTTATTGGTGAGACAAATATCAAGAGTCTGGTGAAGCTTGCGATGATCAACGACAACAAGCAGTATGGTATGATGCTGATCGCATCCAATGAGGAGAATTTTTTCGATAAGGGAATCTCGTACTATGAAACCTGCTTGGTGGAATATAATGTATCTGTCAAGAGTACAAAGCTTTATTTACAGACACAGGATATGGCGCGCAAGGATGGTCTGACACAGATTTACAACCGTGTTTATTTCGGACAGTTGTTTGCAGCGGCGGCAGAGGAAGCGACGAAGAAACAACAGCCGTTATCTGTGGCACTGTTTGATATTGATAAGTTCAAGAATATCAATGATACATATGGACATCTTGCCGGTGATAAGGTCATCAAGATGGTGGCATCCATTGACGATAAATTTGCAAGGGCACATGGGGGATTTGCCTGCCGGTATGGAGGCGAGGAATTCCTGCTTGTATTGCCGGGCTACGATGAAACGCAGGCATTGCCGATCTTAGAGGAAATGCATAAAGAGATCCAGACGACAATCGTGCAGTATGATGACAAGGAAATTCCAGTCAATGTATGTATTGGCCTGTCTGCATATCCGACGATCTGTAGGGATACCAATATCCTTGTAAACCGTGCGGATAAGTCGATGTATTATGGCAAAAAACATGGTCGTGGCAGACTGGTGGTGGACAATCCGGCGGTGGATGATATGCAGTCTTGAGATTCTCAAATAAAGATTAAAATTGTACGTGAAAAAAGACATTTATTTACAGATTTTTGGTTGTATACAAACCTTGATTTGTTTATAATGTAGAAAGATATGAGTTGAAACTATAAAAGCAGAGGAGAAGAGCAGTGGCATTTATTGATTCAATTAAAAAAAGAGCAAAACAAAACAAGAAAACAATTGTATTACCGGAAACTGCAGATATGCGTACATTAGAGGCGGCGCATAAGATTTTGCAGGAAGGAATTGCCGACATAATCTTAGTTGGTGACAAACAGACGATTATAAAGAAAGCAGATGGACTGGATCTGACAGGCGCGAAATTCGTAGATCCATATGACTGCGACAAGTTAAACGATTATGTATCCATTTTGGTAGAACTTCGTAAGAAGAAAGGTATGACGCCGGAAGAAGCAAAGGAACTGCTTTTAACAAACGTCCTGTATTTTGGCTGTATCATGGTAAAGGCAGGCGATGCAGATGGAATGGTTGCAGGAGCAGTGAATTCTTCTGCAAATGTATTGCGTGCAGCATTGCAGATCTTAAAGACTGCACCGGATACAAAGCTGGTATCTGCATTCTTCTTAGTTGTAGTACCAAACTGTGAGATGGGTGAGCATGGAACATTCATTTTCTCAGATGCAGGATTAAATCAGTTCCCGGATGCGAGAGAGCTTGCAGCAATCGCAGAGAGCTCTGCAAAGTCATTTGAACTTCTGGTAGAGGCAGAACCAATTGTGGCAATGTTATCCCATTCAACAAAGGGAAGTGCACATCATCCAGAGATCGATAAGGTGATCGAGGCATGTAGGATTGTCAATGAAGAATGTCCGAACCTGAAGTGTGATGGTGAATTGCAGAGTGATGCGGCAATTGTGCCGGAAGTAGCTGCTTCCAAGGCACCGGGCAGCGACGTAGCCGGAAAGGCAAACGTATTGATCTTCCCGGATCTGGATGCTGGAAATATTGGATACAAGCTTGTACAGCGTCTCGCAAAGGCAGATGCATATGGTCCGATTACACAGGGTATTGCAAAGCCGGTCAACGATCTGTCCAGAGGATGTTCAGCAGATGATATCGTCGGTGTTGTTGCGATTACAGCGGTTCAGGCACAGGCACTTGACCAGAAATAGAATAGTAAGAGAAAGCGTGAGAATATGAAGGTATTAGTAATTAATTGTGGTAGTTCTTCCCTTAAGTACCAGTTGATTGACTCGGACACAGAACAGGTACTTGCAAAGGGAATCTGTGAAAGAATCAAATTAGATGGTTCACTGACACATCAGGCAACTGGTAAGGAAAAGATACAGATTGAGGCACCGATGCCGGATCATAGCGCAGCAGTAAAGCTTGTACTGCAGTATCTGTTAGATGAGAAGCTTGGTGCAATCAAAAATCTGGATGAGATTGCAGCGGTTGGTCATCGTGTGGTACATGGCGGGGAGAAGTTTTCTTCTGCGGTTCTGATCAATGACGAAGTACTTGCAGCGATTGAGGAGTGCTGTGATTTAGCACCACTTCACAATCCAGCCAATCTGATCGGTATCCGTGCATGTCAGGAATTGATGCCGGGTGTTCCACAGGTTGCAGTGTTTGATACTGCATTCCATCAGACTATGCCAGATTATGCATATACATATGGTATTCCATATGAGTATTATGAGAAATACAAGGTTCGTCGTTACGGCTTCCACGGAACGAGCCACAGCTTTGTATCCAAGCGTACCGCTGAATTGCTTGGAAAGGATATCAAGGATACAAAGATTATCGTATGTCATCTTGGTGGTGGCGCGAGCATCTGTGCAGTTGAGGGCGGAAAGTCAATTGATACGACAATGGGACTTACGCCACTCGAAGGTATCACAATGGGAACCAGAAGTGGAAATATTGATCCAGCAATCATCGAATATATTGCGAACAAAGAAGGAAAGACACTCACAGAGATCATCAGTATGCTCAACAAGGAGTCCGGTGTTTATGGTATCTCAGGAAAGTCCAGTGACTTCCGGGATTTGAACAAGGGAATCGCTGAGGGCGACAAGCGCTGTGAGATTGCAATGAATGTATTTACCTATCAGGCAGCAAAGTTTATCGGCGGTTATGTAGCAGCGATGAACGGTGTCGATGCAATCGTATTTACAGCCGGTGTCGGTGAGAATGATCCAAAGGTAAGAAAAGATACATGTAGCCATCTCGGATATCTGGGTGTGGAGATTGATGATGAAGCAAATAAGCTCCGTGGAGAAGAGGTAAAGATCTCAACAGAGAATTCTAAGGTGCCAGTGTATGTCGTACCGACAAACGAGGAGCTTGCAATCGCAAGAGAGACTGTTGCACTTGCAAAATAAATATTTTATCAAAAAATGAAAAATACCGTTGACATCAGATAGATTTGTTTGTATAATAAGCAAAGTGTGATTTTAAGTGTATTCTTGAAGGAGGTGTAAGGATGTCCATTTGTCCTAAGAATAAAAGTTCAAAAGCAAGACGTGACAAGCGTAGAGCAAACTGGAAGATGACAGTTCCTGGCTTGGTAAAGTGCAGCAAGTGTGGAGCGCTTATGATGCCACACAGAGTATGCAAGGCTTGCGGTTCCTATAATAAGAAAGAAATCATCTCTGCTGAGTAATTCACTGAAATGAAAAAAAGACTTTTCATCGAGAGGTTCTCGTTGAAAAGTCTTTTTTTGTGCCTTGATTTCTTGACGAAAGAAAGGGATACAACTATAATATATAGGATTATGTGGTCTATCATGTTGTATAACAAGGAAGGGTTCGGATAAAGAATGGAAAAGATTGTAATAGCAATTGATACAATGGGTACGGATAATGGAAGTGCATATTTTGTACAGGGCATTGCGGAGGCGATGGATCTGTATGACGACCTTTCCTTTATCGTAACCGGTAAAGAAGAGGAATTAAAAACGTATATTGACCAGTACGGATGTGATAAGACGCGGATTGAGGTAGTCGATGCAACCGAGGAGATTACCTGTCATGATGCGCCGGTGGATGCTATCCGTAGAAAGAAGAATTCATCTATGGTATTGGCGTTAAATGCTGTCAAGGAAGGAAGAGCGGCGGCTTGTATTTCTGGCGGTAATTCTGGTGCGCTGCTGGCTGGCGGACAGTTTCTGGTTGGACGTGCAAAGGGGGTTAAGCGAACCCCACTGGCTCCACTCATTCCACATCGGTACGGCTCGTCGTTACTGATCGACTGTGGCGCAAATGTGGATGCAAAGCCAGAGAATCTGGTACAGTTTGCAAAGATGGGTTCTATCTATATGAAGAATATCGAGGGTATCGAGAACCCTCGTGTTGGTATCATCAATATCGGTGCGGAGGATGAAAAGGGAAACGAACTTGTGAAATCCACGATTCCGCTGCTGCGTGAGTGTAAGGACATCAACTTTATCGGTAGTGTAGAATCCCGTGATATCCCAAACGGTCCGGCAGATGTATTAGTCTGTGAGGCGTTTGTTGGAAATGTTCTGCTCAAATTCTTTGAGGGACTTGGTAAAATGTTTATGGCAGAGATCAAAGATACGTTAAAGAGCAGTGTCAAGACGAAGATCGGTGGTGCATTGATCTACAAACCGATTAAGAAAACCTTTAAGCGGTATATGGCGGATGATAAGGGTGGAGCACCATTGCTTGGCTTAAAAGGTCTGGTAGTAAAGATTCATGGCAACAGCAAGGATACAGAGGTACGCTCTGCCATCGAACAGTGCCGTAACTTTGTGAAAAAAGATGTTACAAATCAGATTATTCGTACATTTGTAGAGGAAGAAAACAAAGGGGAGAACTAACATGGAACATGAAGGATCACTCAGTGAGCTGGAAGCACTGATTGGATATACCTTTCAGGATATCAAACATTTGGAGACAGCAATCACGCACAAGTCCTTCGTCAATGAAAAGATGGTCGGACGCTATATGTCGTATGAGCGATATGAGTTTTTAGGTGATGCGATTCTGGAATTTATCGTGAGTAAGTATCTGTTTGAAAATTATCAGACGATGCCAGAGGGCGATTTGTCGAAGCTTCGTTCAAGTCTTGTCTGTGAGTTCACGTTGTCCAAGATTTCACGGGATTTGCGGTTTGGTGAGTTTGCCCGGTTCAGTAAGGGAGAGAGACAGACGGGCGGAGCTAACCGGGATTCGATTTTGTGTGATATGTTTGAGTCTGTGCTTGGCGCAATCTATCTGGATGGTGGTATGGAATGTGCAACCGCATATGTGGAGCGGTTTCTACTGCAGGATATCGAACATAAACAGCGCTTCCATGATGCAAAGTCCAAGCTGCAGGAATATGTGCAGAAGCATAAGATCAACCTGCAATATGAATTGTTGGCGGAGGAAGGTCCTGACCACAACAAGCAGTTTACCGTGCGCGTCGTGTTAGACGGCAAGGAGATGGCGCGGAAGGTGGCGCATTCAAAGAAAACAGCAGAGCAGTATGCAGCGTTTGAGACATTGGAGCTGCTACATCAGCCAACTGGAAAAAGGTAAGGTAACGTATGTATTTAAAAAGCATAGAAATATATGGATTTAAGTCCTTTGCAAATAAAATAATTTTCAAATTCAACAATGGTATTACAGGTATCGTTGGACCGAACGGTTCTGGTAAGAGTAATGTCGGCGATGCCGTGCGCTGGGTACTTGGTGAGCAGAGTGCGAAGCAGTTACGTGGTTCCAAGATGGAGGATGTTATTTTCTCTGGTACAGAGCTTCGAAAACCGCAGGGCTCGGCATATGTGGCAATCACACTTGATAACAGCGATCACAGCCTGCCGATTGATTATAATGAGGTAACGGTTGCCAGACGTGTGTATCGTTCTGGTGAGAGTGAGTATCTGATCAATGGTGTTGTCAGCCGTTTGAAGGATGTCAATTCCCTGTTCTTCGATACTGGTATCGGTAAAGAGGGATATTCGATTATCGGACAGGGACAGATCGAGCGGATTCTGTCAGGAAAGCCGGAGGAACGCCGGGAGCTGTTCGATGAGGCGGCAGGAATTGTTAAATATAAGAAGAATAAGGCAGCAACAGAAAAGTCACTGGAGAACGAGCGGGCAAATCTTTCCCGTGTGAAGGATATTCTCGGGGAACTGGAAAAACAGGTTGGTCCTTTGAAGGAACAGTCGGAGACGGCACGGAAGTATCTGATCTTCAAGGACGAGTTGAAGAAGCTGGATATCAATGCATTTCTCTTAGATGTCGATGATACACAGGTAAAGCTGGAATCCTACGAGGAGAAGCTATCCATTGTGGAGACAGATGCGTCACGTCTGAAGGATGAATTCGAGGCAGCGAAGGATGAATATGAACGCATTGAGCAGCAATTGGAATCCTATAACGAGAAGATTGATACATCGAAAAATGAGATTCATGAGAAGAAGCTCAGCAATCAGCGGTTAGAAGGCGAGATGAACGTTATCAACCAGCAGATTCTCTCATATCAGCAAAGTGATGCGGGGCTGCTCGAACAGATTGAGAAAGAGACGAAGAATCTGGAAAAGCACAAAGCGGATCTTACCGGATTGTATGAGGAGAAATCCCAGTTGGATGAGAAGCTGGATCAGGCAGATGATGTGCTTGATGAGGCAAAAAAACAGTATCAGGATCTGGAACAGGATATTACCGCGAAGGAACAGGCAATTGAGGATGCCAAAGCAGATATTATCGAGTATTTGAATGAAGGCGGTACGTTAAAGGCAAAGGTCGGCAGATACGATACGATGCTGGAAAACATCAACCTTCGTAAGACAGAGCTTAAGAAACGGCTGCTGGAATATACGAGCGAGGAAGAAAAAGCAAAGACGGAGGAAGCACAGCTTACCTCTGGAATCAAAGAGTTAGAAAGTGAATTGCAGGAAAAAAATGGACAGTTTACGGCTGTTCAGAACCTGATCACGGATCACAGCCAGAAGCTTGAAGAAAACCGGCGTGGCGTCACGGAGACGAGTAACCAGATCGTCAGCCTGAAATCCAAGAAGGAAGCGTTGCGCAATCTGACGGAACGTTACGAGGGATACGGAAACAGTATTCGCCGTGTCATGGAGCAGAAGACGAAGAATCCGAAGATCGTCGGCGTTGTGGCAGATATCATACAGGTAGATAAGCGGTATGAGACAGCTATTGAGACGGCACTTGGCGGAAGTATCCAGAACATTGTCACAGAGGATGATGCAACAGCCAAGAGTATGATCGCGTATTTGAAGCAGAACCGGTTTGGACGTGCAACATTCCTGCCGATTCAGTCAATCGTCGATCGCTCCGGGGTGAGTAACGATGTAAAGCGGGAACCGGGCGTTGTTGGTACCGCATCCGAATTGGTTGGATATGATAAGAAATTCCAGTCGATTATCGGACATCTGCTTGGACGAATCGTAGTTGTCGATCACATCAACCATGCGATGGCGCTTGCAAAGAAGTATAAACAGAGTCTGCGTATCGTGACGCTCGAGGGAGAACTGATCAATCCGGGCGGTGCGCTGACCGGTGGTGCATTTAAGAATACATCAAATCTGCTTGGAAGAAAGCGAGAGCTTGAGGAAATTGATGAACAGATCGAGAAGCTTTCCGTGAAGCTGGAAGAACATAAGAAGCAGATTACATTCCTGACGGAAGACCGTGAGAAACAAAAAGGTATCCGTGACGAATTAAATACGGAGATCCAGAATATGAACATCCGTATGAATACATATACCCTGAACCTTGAACAGGTACAGGCAAAGCTGGCTGAGGTAGAACGCGGATTTGCAAGCATCAATCGCGAGAATGGTGAGCTTGCAGCGCAGATCGACGAGATCAATGCAAACAAGCAGGAATTAAAGGATAACAACCAGAAGCAGGAGGAAGCCATTCACGAGCTGGAAGCGGAGATTGCGAAGCTTGAACAGGCAGTGACTGAGGAAAAAGGTAGGCTGCAGGGTGCTTCAGATTCAATTAACAAGCTGAATCTGGAGTTCAATACCGTACAGCAGCAATATGAGTTCCTGATGCAGAATATCCATCGTATCAAGACGGAGGAACAGGTAGCAAAGGAGAACCTGCAGACGCTGAATCTAAAGCGGAACAATGGAAACGAAGAGGTTACGACGCTCACAAAGCGGACAGACAGCTTAAAACAGCAGTTCGATGAGAATATCCGTATGATCGCGATTAAGGAGAAGAAACTGGAAGAACTCATTTCAGGTAAAGATGCTTTGAATGAGAGTCACAAAGAATTTTTCCATAAACGTGAGGAATTGTCGGAGCAGATCAATGGACTGGACAAATCGGCATTCAAGATCAATGCATCGATTGAGAAGTTGTCCGAACAGGCGGAAAGTCTGAATAATTATATGTGGGAAGAATACGAGCTGACCTATAATCTGGCACTTGACTATAAGGATGCCGGATTCGATGATATCTCATCACTCAAGCGCGAGATTTCGGCAGTGAAAAATAAGATCAAACAGCTCGGCGATGTCAATGTCAATGCCATCGAGGATTACAAGCAGGTATCCGAGCGATACGAGTTCTTAAAGGGACAGCATGATGATATCTGCAAGGCAGAGGCAAATCTTGTAAATATTATTGCAGAGCTTGACCGGGCAATGCGGGAACAGTTTGCGGAGAAATTCAAGGAGATCCGTGTGATGTTCTCGAAAGTATTTAAGGAGCTGTTCGGTGGTGGTAAGGCTGACCTTGAGCTTGTTGATGAGGAAGATCTGCTCGAAACAGGAATCAAGATCATCGCACAGCCGCCAGGAAAGAAATTGCAGAATATGATGCAGCTTTCCGGTGGAGAGAAGAGTTTGACGGCGATTTCTTTGCTTTTTGCAATCCAGAGTTTAAAACCGTCACCATTCTGTCTGCTGGATGAGATTGAGGCGGCACTCGATGATTCGAATGTCAAGCGATTTGCCAAATATCTGTCCAAGCTGACAAAGGACACACAGTTTATCGTCATTACACACCGTAAAGGTACGATGGAAGCCGCAGATATCCTGTATGGTATCACAATGCAGGAAAAGGGCGTTTCGACACTTGTATCGGTGAATATGATAGAGAATGAATTGGATGATTAAGGAGGTGTAAGATATGGGTTGGTTTACCAAGAAGAAAAAAGGGGAAACTACAGAAGAGGAACTGCAGGAAGTGCAGACACAGGAAACTGTTGCAGAAGCAGAAGAAGTGGAGACAGAGAAAGAGATATCTGAGGTTCCTTCGGAGACAGTTGATACAGAGATTCCGGCTGAGATACCAGCGGATGAGCCAGGAGAAGCTCCAGCTCCACAGAAAAAGGGCTTCTTTGCAAGATTAAAGGAAGGGCTTACAAAGACACGTAACAGCATTTCAGATAGCTTCAACAACTTGTTCAAGGCAAGCGAGTTAGATGATGATTTTTACGATGAGCTGGAAGAGACACTCGTTATGTCCGATATGGGTTATGAGACGACGGAACGGATCGTAGAAGATCTGAAAGCACGTGTCAAGGAAGAACATATCAAGGAAGCACAGGCATGCCGGGATCTGGTAATCAATATTATACGGGATCAGATGCAGGTGGATGAGACAGCCTACGATTTTGAGAATAAGAAAACAGTTGTGCTGGTAATCGGTGTCAACGGTGTTGGAAAGACCACTTCGATCGGAAAGCTGGCAGCCCAGTACAAGGCACGAGGCAAGAAGGTGCTGATGGCGGCGGCAGATACATTCCGTGCAGCGGCAATCGACCAGTTAAAGACATGGGCGAACCGTGCCGGTGTAGATATTATCGCACAGAATGAGGGCGCAGATCCGTCGGCGGTTGTCTACGATGCAGTTGCGGCAGCAAAAAGCCGGAATACAGATATCCTGCTGATCGATACAGCTGGACGTCTGCACAACAAGAAGAACTTGATGGATGAGCTTGCGAAGATGCGTCGCATTATTACAAGAGAGTATCCGGAAGCAAATGTGGAGTCACTGATCGTGTTAGATGGCACGACGGGACAGAATGCATTAGAGCAGGCAAGACAGTTCAGCTCCGTGACCGAGATCAACGGTATTATCATTACGAAGCTGGACGGAACAGCGAAGGGCGGTATTGCGATTGCAATCCAGTCAGAACTCAATGTTCCGGTCAAATACATTGGTATCGGCGAGCAGATCGACGATCTGCAGAAGTTTGATCCGAACAGCTATGTGAATGCATTGTTTGCAGATTTTGATATGCGTTCGGATGTGGAGATTCTCGTCGATGAGAATATCGAGAATATTCCGAAAGATGATGACTTGTTTGATATGAATTAAACAGGGTTTTGCATAAAAGAAACTTACAGGAAAGAAGGATAAAAATATGGCAGAAAAAGCGCAGACAGAACAGAAGCTGACACTCGAGAAATTCGAGCAGGCATATGAGATCGTGAAGAAAGTGACAAAGCCAACCGGACTGATCGAGAGTGAGTTTTTCTCACAGTCCTGTGGTAATAAAGTATATTTGAAACCGGAGAACATGCAGGTAACAGGCGCCTACAAGATTCGTGGTGCTTATTACAAGATCAGCACGTTGTCCGATGCAGACCGCAAGAAGGGACTTATCACAGCGTCTGCTGGAAACCATGCACAGGGTGTTGCGTATGCAGCAAAGGCATATGGTGTGAAGGCAACGATCGTTATGCCGACATCCACACCACTCATCAAGGTAAATCGTACGAAGTCGTATGGTGCTGAGGTTGTACTGTATGGCGATGTCTATGATGATGCCTGCCAGTATGCATTGAAGCTTGCAGAGGAAAAGGGATATACCTTTATCCATCCATTTGATGATTTGGATGTCGCAACCGGACAGAGTACCGTTGCGATGGAGATCTTAAAGGATCTTCCGTTTGTAGATATTATCTTAGTGCCAGTCGGTGGTGGCGGACTTGCCACAGGTGTATCGACGCTTGCCAAGATGCTCAATCCAAACATCAAGGTAATCGGTGTAGAGCCAGCAGGAGCAGCCTGCTTAAAGGCATCCCTTGCCAATGACAAGGTAACGACACTGCCAAAGGTAGATACGATCGCAGATGGTACTGCCGTTAAGACACCGGGAACAAAGATCTTCCCATATCTGAAGGAAAATCTGGATGATATTATTACGGTTGAGGATAGCGAACTGATCGTAGCATTTCTTGATATGTTAGAGAATCATAAAATGCTTGTAGAAAACAGTGGGCTGCTTACCGTTGCAGCGCTGAAGCATCTCGAGCCAAAGGGACAGAAGGTTGTCAGTATCTTGAGTGGTGGTAATATGGATGTGATCACATTCTCATCAGTTGTACAGCACGGTTTAATTGCAAGAAGCCGTATCTTCACGGTATCTGTATTGCTTCCAGATAAGCCGGGCGAGCTGCAGCGTGTGGCAGGTGTGATTGCCGGAGAAAACGGAAATATCATCAAGCTTGAGCATAACCAGTTCGTAACAATCAACCGTAATTCTGCTGTGGAACTTGTGATTACGATTGAAGCATTTGGACCGGAGCACAAGGAGCAGATCCTGCGCGTACTTTCCGAGCAGGGATATCGCCCAATCGAGAAGAAACCGAAGGCGATCTTCTAATATGCGACACATATATATGGCGGTAGACCTTGGTTCTACCATGATTGATAGCTGTCTGATCGATGCGGAGGACAAAGACGTACTTGCACAGCGGAGTACGAAGAATCCCCAGCGTCTGTATGGCAGCGACGTGATAAATCGAATCTTAACTGTGAAACGGGATATAAGCTTTCTTGTGAAAATGCGCGATCAGACGGTCGCTGCGATCGTGGAACTGCTGCAGGAAATGCTTGAAGATACTAAAAAACAGGTGGAACATACCGAGCGGGAGCATGAGCTTGTGAAGCTGGATGCTGTTGCAATCACAGGAAATACAACGATGATTTCCATCCTGCTTGGGTACGATATTTCAGATATGGGAGAAGCTCCATTTCCAACGACGCTACATGGCAGTGTAATCGTGCCAGGACAGGAATTATTTACGAAAGAACAGATGGCGGTTGTCGAAGAAGAATATCCTGAGATTATAGAAGAAGACTGTAATGTGTTCTTATCTGGATGTAGCAGTGCGTTTCTTGGCGGAGATGTCATCGCGGGTGTGATGCATATCGAGAAAAGTCGGAATACAGAAGTGCCAGAACGTTACATGTTCTTAGATCTTGGTACAAACGGTGAGATGGTTCTAAAAGATGGAGAGCGGTATTTGGCGACGAGTACTGCCTGTGGACCAGCATTTGAGGGATGTGCGAGAAAACAGCATGCGTATGGCAACAGTCTGCTTGAAGCAATCGCGCTTGGCAGAAGACTGGAGAAGATTCACGCAAACGGAACGCTGGCGGAGGAATTCTTAGACAGTGGAATCGTGATTCACGGAATCCATATCAACTCGGAGATATTACAGTCTATCATGCTTGCAAAGGCGGCGGTGTATGCCGGAATCAAATGTCTGCTTAAAACAGCAGGTCTGCATGCAAGAGATATTGACAAGGTATATATTGCCGGTGGTTTTGGCTTTTATTTGAATGCGCGGGATGCTATTGATCTTGGTATGCTGCCACAGGATTTCATGGATAAGCTGGAAGTGGTTGGAAATGCATCGCTTGCCGGTGCTACAGATCTTCTGATCCACGGACCATTGAGTCGTGATTTTGAAGTATATCGGGAGAAGCTTCAGGTGATTGATCTGACACAGACAGAGGGCTTTCAGGATAGTCTGATTGATGCCTGCAGCTTTGTAAGACTTACATAAATAAAATGGGGGATTGCCGATGGAACAACACAGTCTGAAATTAAAATTACTGGATTCTTTCTATGATATGGTAACGACGAAGAAATCAAATCTTCCAATCTATCATGGAAATGACAGCAAAGAGTTTGTGCCTGCGTATACAGCAGAGAATAAAAAGGTCTGTAATCCATTGGTGGCAGATATCAATCTGCCGAGCACACATGATTTTATCCGGTCATTGTCCGAAGATAAAAAGGTTGGACTCGCCGGAATTGCAATCTTAAAGGATGGAAAGCTTGTGGCGGAGCATTATGTACCGCCTTATGGCGCAGGATACCGGCATGTATCATTTTCCATGTGCAAGTCGGTGACATCCATGGCGGTCGGACTTGCGATGGAAGAAGGGCTGTTATCGCTTGATGAGAAGCTGGTAGATATCTTCCCGGAATACACCGGACTTTTCACGAAGAAGGCAATGAAGGAAGTCACGGTGAAGCATCTGCTTACGATGACTGCAGGTGTGAAATTCGATGAGGTAAGCTCGTATTTCGCGGAGGACTGGCGAAAATCATTTATTGGCAGTGATGTAAGCTTTGCACCGGGGACGGATTTCACGTATAATAGCTTAAATACCTATATGCTTGCAGCAATCGTGACGAGACGGGCGGGATGTTCTATGCTTGCCTATTTGAAGTCACGTCTGTTTCGCCCGCTTGGTATCCATAATATCACATGGGACTGCTGCCCGAAGGGCATTGAACGCGGTGGCTGGGGCATGAAGCTTTCCCTGCAGGATATGGTAAAGCTTGGTGAGCTTTACTTAAATGATGGTGCGATCATCCGGGATGGAAAACACATCCAGCTTTTAAGCCGGGCGTGGATCCGCGAATCAACACAGACACATGTGGAATTCGAGGATACAACGCTCACGAAAGGGTACGGATATCAGATCTGGTGCTTAAAGGATGGTGCATGGCTGTTCAACGGTGTATTTGGACAGAATGTCTATATCAACCAGAGAAAGAATCTGGTGATCGCCTGTACTGCAGGCGGTTATGAAGTATTTCCGGAGGGACATCTGGTTGCAAGAATCTGTAAGTTTGCAGCGGATGAGGAAAATTTCATCCGTAAGCCGTTTGCCACGATCGGTGATACTCTGAAAAACTATATTGCAGAAAAACGGTATCAAAAGAATGCAAAGCAGCTTGATCCGGCGTATGCAGCCTATATAGAACGTGTGGTGAAGCCATATACAGGCAGAACCTACGATGTGACCGATTATGCATCAAGTATCCTGCCAAATGCGAATCAGATGTTTTATTCTCTGTATATGACAGGCATCGAGCAGCTGGGCATCTCGTACAAAAAGGAATACCTGGTACTGCATGTGCGGGATGGAAAAAAGGTGTATCATATCCGCGTCGGGTATCTGTCGGCACATCCATATATCTATCAGATCTTAGATATCGGTGGAAAGAAACTTCCGGTTGCAGCGGGCTGTGAGCTGATGGATCGAACGGAGAAAGAATTTGGACTGAAGATCCGGCTTTACTATCTTGAAGAGGTCGCAAACAAGGTGATCGATCTGCAGTTTGAAGGGGATAAAGTGAAGATCCGGGCGGTCGGCACACCGAACCTTGTGAAGTTCATGGAGAAGCTGTTTGGCGAGGCAATGATGCAGCGCACAAAGAAGCTGGGACGATGGAAGGATTCCACATTTCTAAAAGAAAAAATGAAGAAAGTGTTATTCCCGGAGAGTGAGGGAATTGCGAGATAAACTATGAAGATGATGACGATTGCCAGTGGAAGCAGTGGAAACTGTACATACGTTGGCAGTGAAAATACAGGGATATTAGTCGATGTCGGTGTCAGCAAGAAAAAAATACTGGATGCGTTACAGGACGTAGACCGGACGTTTGCAGACATCAACGGCATCGTGATTACGCATGAACATATTGACCATATACGTGGTCTCGGTGTAATATCAAGAGCGTATGGCATTCCAATCTATGCGACAGAAGCGACAATAGAAGAAATCAAATACACAACGAGCCTTGGAACGCTTGACTATGGGTTGTTCCATAGTATTCAGCCGGATGAACCATTTATGGTCGGCAATATTGAGATCCTGGCACACAGTACGTGGCATGATGCGGCCGATCCGGTCTGCTACAGCCTGCTGTGTGATGGCAGGAAGATTGCCGTTGCGACCGATATGGGAGGATATGATGGTTATATGATACAGGCACTCAAAGACGCGGATGCGCTTTTGGTGGAGGCGAATCATGATATTCGCATGCTGCAGGTTGGACCATATCCGTATTCGACCAAGCAGCGGATCTTAAGCAGTTATGGACATTTGTGCAACGAAGCGGGCGGGAAACTGATCCGTGATGTGCTCAATGATCATATAAAAACTATTTTTCTTGGACATTTGTCAAAGGAAAATAACTTACCGGAGCTTGCCTATGCGGCAGTTGCGGCGGAGTTAGAAGGAAATCCGTTCACAGACGATGTGCGGGATTTTCATTTGCAGGTGGCAAACAGAGATACACACAGTGCGCTGCTTGATATTTAAGTATATTTTCAATACACGGAGGAAGAGTAAGATGAAGAAAACAATTATCACGGTAGTAGGAAAAGACAGAGTCGGTATTATTGCAAAAGTGTGTGTATACCTTGCCGAGAACAATATCAACATCCTTGATATTGCCCAGACGATCGTAGACGGCTATTTCAATATGATGATGGTTGTCAATGCTGAAGCTGCATCCAAGGATCATGACCAGATTGCGGAGGATCTTGCAGGTATCGGAGAGGAACTTGGTGTGCAGATCAAGGCACAGCAGGAAGAAATCTTTGACATGATGCACAGACTGTAATTGGATGGAGGAAAGCAAATGATTAGCATAAATGAAGTAATTGAAACCAATGCAATGATCTCCCGGATGAATCTGGATGTCCGTACGATCACAATGGGTATCAGCCTGCTTGACTGTGTGGGCGGTACACTCAAGGAAACCTGTGATAATATCTATAACAAGATCACAATGAAGGCAAAGGATCTGGTTTATACAGGCGAGGAAATCTCTAAGAAATATGGTATTCCAATCGTAAATAAGCGTATATCTGTTACACCGATCGCTCTTGTAGGTGGCAGTGTATGTAAGACAAGCGATGATTTCGTGGAAATCGCAAAGACGCTTGATCGTGCAGCAGATAAGGTAGGCGTTAACTTTATCGGTGGATATTCTGCTCTTGTTTCGAAGAGTATGACAAAGGCTGATGAGCTTTTGATCCGTTCTATCCCAAAGGCATTGGCAGTAACTGGAAAGGTTTGTTCTTCTGTCAATACCGGTTCCACAAAGACCGGTATCAATATGGATGCAGTCAAGCTGATCGGTGAAATTGTATTGGAGACAGCAGAGCTTACGAAGGATCAGGATTCCATCGGCTGTGCAAAGTTTGTTGTGTTCTGTAATGCGCCGGATGACAATCCGTTTATGGCAGGTGCATTCCATGGTGTGACAGAGGCAGATTGCATCATTAACGTTGGTGTTAGTGGTCCGGGTGTTGTAAAGGCAGCACTTGAGGCAGTGCGCGGTGAGAATTTCGAGGTGCTTTGTGAGACAATCAAGAAGACTGCATTTAAGATCACAAGAGTTGGACAGCTTGTAGCGAAGGAAGCATCTGCGAGATTGGGAGTGCCGTTTGGCATTATCGATCTTTCGCTTGCTCCAACACCTGCAGTCGGAGATAGTGTCGGTGAAATCCTTGAGGAGATTGGTCTGGAATTTTCCGGTGCACCAGGTACAACTGCGGCACTTGCCATGCTCAATGATCAGGTGAAGAAGGGTGGCGTTATGGCATCCTCGTATGTCGGTGGACTTTCCGGTGCATTTATTCCGGTCAGTGAGGATCAGCGTATGATCGATGCGGTTGAGGCAGGTGCCCTTACGATCGAGAAGCTTGAGGCAATGACTTGTGTCTGCTCCGTCGGTCTGGATATGCTTGCAATCCCTGGCGATACGAAGGCAACGACAATCTCCGGTATTATCGCAGATGAGATGGCGCTTGGTATGGTAAACCAGAAGACAACAGCTGTCCGTATCATTCCTGTAATCGGAAAGACAGTTGGCGATAAGGCAGAGTTTGGTGGACTGCTTGGCTATGCTCCAATCATGCCGGTGAACCAGTATTCCTGCGATGCATTTATCAATCGTGGGGGAAGAATCCCGGCACCGATCCACAGCTTTAAGAACTAATATAAATAATAAAGGTCAGATTGAATGGAACAAAGATTAGCACTTCCGGAACGGGTTTTGATGCAGATTGAAAAGCCGGCCCGTTATATCGGAAATGAAGTAAATATGGTTCGCAAGAACTTAAGTGAGGTAGACGTCCGGATCGCCATGTGCTTTCCGGATGTTTATGAGATCGGCATGTCATATCTGGGAATTCAGATCTTGTATGACATGTTTAACCGCAGAGAGGACGTGTACTGTGAGCGTGTGTACAGCCCATGGCCGGACTTGGATGCGATCATGCGGAAGGAGCACATTCCGCTTTTTTCGTTGGAGACACAGACGGCAATCTCGGAATTTGACTGGCTTGCAATTACGATCCAGTACGAGATGTGTTACACCAATATATTACAGGTCATTGATTTAGCAGGCATTCCATTGCTTGCGAAGGATCGTACGAAGGAGCATCCGATCGTGATTGGTGGCGGACCTTGTACAGTGAATCCGGAGCCGATGGCGGATTTCTTCGATATCTTCTATATCGGAGAGGGCGAGACAAGCTACGATGCATTGCTTGATCTGTACAAACAGTATAAACATTCGGACATGAGCCGGGAGGATTTCCTGCGGAGAGCATCTTCGATTCCGGGTATTTATGTGCCATCGATGTATGAGGTTTCGTATCAGGAAGATGGAACGATCGAGAAGGTCGTACCGAAATATGAGGATGTCCCAGCAAAGGTAAAACGTCAGGTCGTCGTTGATTTTGAGAATGTATCATACCCGATGAAGCCGGTTGTACCGTATATCCGGGCAACACAGGATCGTGTGTGTCTGGAAATCATGCGTGGCTGTATCCGTGGCTGTCGGTTCTGTCAGGCGGGAATGATCTATCGTCCGACGAGACAGAAGAATGTGGAAATGCTCAAAAAATACGCGCGGACGATGCTGGATAATACCGGCTACGAAGAGATTTCGTTAAGCTCGCTTAGCTCGAGTGATTACGAGAATCTCGATGTGCTGCTGAATTATCTGATTACATTGCGGGATACCGATCATGTAAACGTGTCATTGCCATCACTTCGTATCGATGCATTTTCTCTCGATGTCATGAGTAAGGTGCAGGATATCAAGAAGTCCTCCCTGACATTTGCGTCGGAGGCAGGTACCCAGCGTCTGCGGGATGTTATCAACAAGGGAATTACAGACGAGAATCTGTTAGAGGGAAGCAGACAGGCGTTCCTTGGTGGCTGGGATAAGGTCAAGCTTTATTTCATGCTCGGACTTCCGACGGAGACTGATGAGGATCTGTATGGTATCGCGGATCTGGCAGAGCGTATCTCAGAGATATATTTTGACAATGTACCAAAGGAAAAACGAAATGGCCGTGTCATGATCAACGCATCGGCATCGTATTTTGTACCGAAGCCATTTACACCGTTCCAGTGGGCACCGATGATCCTACCGGATGAATTTACCCGCCGGGCAAGATATGTGAAGGACTCCTTCCGGGCACAGCGAAACCAGAAGAGTCTGAAGTTTTCGTATCACGATGCAGGAATCTCAATTTTAGAGGGTGTGCTTGCAAGAGGTGACCGTAGACTGGGTGCGGCAATCTTAGATGTGTATGAACAGGGTGGCATCTTCGATGCGTGGACAGAGTATTTTGATATGCAGCGGTATGAAAATGCGTTTGCAAACCATCATGTCGATATCGAATTTTATACAGCGAGAAAAAGACCGGATGACGAAGTGTTCCCGTGGGAGCATTTAGACGTCGGTGTGAGCCGCGGGTTCCTGTTACAGGAGTGGCATAAGGCACAGGAGGGAAAAACGACCGGAAACTGCCGGATGCAGTGTTCTGGCTGTGGTTCTGCCACATATGGAGGAGGTGTCTGCTTTGAAGCTAAGAATTAAATACACCAAGCTTGGAAGTCTTCGTTTCATTGGACATCTCGATATTATGCGGTTCTTCCAGAAGGCGATCCGGCGGGCGAAGCTGGATGTCTCATATTCGAAGGGCTTTTCGCCTCACCAGATGATCTCCTTTGCGGCACCGATGCCGCTTGGCATGACATCGGAGGGGGAATATTTCGATGGAGAGTTTGAGAGCGTGACAACGACCGAAGATATGATGGCGCGCCTGAATGCGACGATGCCACCGGAGATTCAGGTATTGGATATCATCGAGCTTCCGGACAATGCGAAGCCGTCGATGGCAATCGTGACCGCGTCTGACTATTATATCTACAAAAACGAGGAATGTGAGAACGATACAATACCGCAGCTTTTACAGGCGCTGCCTGCATTTGCAGAGAAAGACAAGGTTGAGATCGTCAAGAAGACGAAGTCCAAAGAGGAACTGACGGATATCCGTCCACTCATCTATGAAATCAAAGAATACAAGGATGGCGTCTATATGCTGCTTGCATCCGGAAGCAAGGATAACTTAAAGCCGGAGCTTGTCGTAGAGGCGATGTGTAACGAAGCGGGTGTACCGTTTAACCGGTATGATTACCGGATTCACCGGCTGGAGACATACATGGGCGAGAAAGAGGAGTTACAGCCGCTTTCCGCAAGTGGAACGAGATTTTAATGGATGTGCCGCAGGATATAATGAAGCACGCTGATGCGTGCGCAGGTCATCACGCTGACGCGTGGTGACATATGATGTGGGAAGCAGATAAGAGAGTATGAAGCAGTTTGTATTTACAGAATGGAATAAGAAGAAGCTTGGAATCCTGTTCGAGGATGGAAAAGCGATGGAGATCCGGTGTTATGAGGCGGACAGTATCCTTGGAAATGTCTACCGGGCGCGAGTCTCGAATCTATCGCCGAACATCAATGCGGCGTTCGTGGATATCAAAAAGGGCGAGAGTTGTTATCTGTCGATGGATGATTACCACGGGGAGAAATTAAAGGTCGGTGATCTCGTGACGGTGCAGGTCGTGCGTGATAAGATCAAGACAAAACGTTATGCGGTGACGACAGATATTTCCCTGCAGGGAGATTACGCGGTAACGACGCTTTTTGCACCTGTCGGAGTTTCTTCCAAGATTACAGATAGTGCAAGAAAAAAGGAATTAAAGACTTTGATGCAGAACCTGCTTATAGCAGAGCAGGATGCGCAGTTCTATTTGGCAGAAGGAAATGTGGCAGAGATCGAGCGGATAAAAAAGCTTACACTTGGTGGAATTATCCGGACGCAGGCAGAGCATGCGGAGGATGCTGCGATTACGCGGGAAATCGAAGGACAGGCACGACTGCTTTATTCGATTATGAAGAAGTCCGAGTATGCAACACAATATACCTGCCTGTACCACACGGAGGTCGAATATATCAAAGATATCCGGCGGATGCATGCATTGCAGGATGTGGAGATCGTGACCGATATTCCAGAGGTGACGGAAGCAATCTCGGAGATCCCACTCTATACGGACGAATATACACTTACGCTTCGGTATTCGCTTGCAAGTCTGCTTGAGAAGACGCTTTCGAAGCGCGCATACTTAAAGTCCGGGGCATATCTGGTAATCGAGCCGACGGAAGCCATGACGGTGATCGATGTCAATAGCGGCAAGTCAATCAAAGGGAAAAATGCGGAGGAGCAGTTCCTGAAGATTAACATCGAAGCGGCAAAGGAGATTGCAAGGCAGCTCCGGCTGCGTAATATTTCCGGAATTGTGATGATTGATTTCATCAACATGAAGGAAGAAAGTCATAATCATGAGCTTATGAAGAATCTGGCAGAATATGTACGCACTGATCCGGTCCGGACAACTGTGGTGGATATGACGAAGCTTGGACTTGTCGAGCTGACAAGACAAAAAGGAAAACGTGCATTGCACGAGGTATTTTCAGAAATCAAATAGGTTAACATAAAAAATTACAAAATATTATATTTTTTGTGTTGACAAGCATACAATCAGATGCTAATATATACGAGTGTGCCGCACAGTGGGGTACAAGTCTGCAATCATGCAGCACCGAAACTGGCGAGTAATGATAATAGGAGGAAACCATATGTACGCAATTATAGCAACAGGCGGAAAGCAGTACAAGGTAGCTGAAGGAGATATCATTAAGGTAGAGAAGCTTAATGCTGAGGAAGGCTCAGAGGTATCATTCGACGTAGTTGCAGTGAATACTGACAAAGATGTACTTTGTGGAGATGCTTGCAAGAGCGCTTCTGTAAAGGCAACTGTTCTTGGCGAAGGTAAGGGTAAGAAGGTTGTTGTTTACAAGTACAAGAGAAAGACTGGCTATCATAAGAAGCAGGGTCACAGACAGCCGTTTACTCAGGTTAAGATTGAAGCAATCAACGCTTAATTGAAACTATGATACAGGCAGTGTTTTATATGTATTCGGATAAGACTTACCGTGGATTTTCGGTAAGCGGACATGCAGGCTATGAGAACGCAGGCAAAGATATTATCTGTGCTTCGGTATCAGCGCTTGTCATCAATACCGTGAATGCGGTGGATGCACTCACAGAGAATGTGTGTGCATGCGAGCAGGATTCATCCGGAAGCATAAAATTCAAATTTTCATCGGACAGCGATGAACAAGGACAATTATTGATCCGTGCCTTGGATATGGGGCTTTCCAATATCGAGAAGGAATACGGAAAGAAGTATTTGCAAGTACACTACAAGGAGGTGTAACGACTATGTTAAGAATGGATTTACAGTTCTTTGCTCATAAGAAGGGTGTTGGTTCTACTAAGAACGGTAGAGATTCAGAGTCTAAGAGACTCGGCGCCAAGAGAGCAGACGGACAGTTTGTAAAGGCTGGTAATATTTTATTCAGACAGCGTGGAACTAAGATTCATCCTGGTGTGAACGTTGGTATCGGCGGAGACGACACATTATTTGCACTTGTAGATGGTGTTTTACGTTTCGAGAGAAAGGGTAGAGATAAGAAGCAGGCTTCTGTATACCCTGTAGAGTCAGCTGAGTAAGAAAGCACTAGAAGAGCCGGGAGTTATATCCCGGCTTTTTCTGGATTTATGAGTTAATTTGGTAATCGTATTTATGAGGGAGGGCGTCCCATGTTTGCAGATAGAGCGAAAATATTTATAAGATCAGGAAAAGGCGGCGACGGACATGTGTCATTTCGCCGGGAATTATATGTGCCGGATGGCGGTCCGGACGGCGGCGACGGCGGCGATGGCGGCGATGTTATCTTCGTGGTAGATCCCGGATTAAATACGCTTACAGATTTCCGTCATGTGCGTAAATATGTGGCACAGGATGGAGAAGAAGGCGGAAAAAGAAACTGCCATGGTGCTAACGGAAAGGATATTATCCTGAAGGTTCCGGCAGGTACCGTCGTAAAGGATGCAGAAACTGGAAAAGTAATTCTGGATATGTCGAACAAGACAGAGCCTGTGACGCTGCTAAAAGGCGGCAGAGGCGGCAAAGGAAACCGTCAGTATGTGACATCGGTCATGCAGGCACCAAAGTATGCACAGCCGGGAAAACCGGCGAAAGAGCTCTGGGTAACCTTAGAGCTTAAGATGATCGCAGATGTTGGATTAGTTGGATTCCCGAATGTTGGTAAATCCACATTCCTGTCCCGTGTGACAAATGCAAAACCGAAGATTGCAAACTATCATTTCACAACACTCAATCCGAATCTCGGTGTGGTCGATCTTGGAGAAAAGCAGGGCTTTGTAATTGCGGACATTCCGGGTATTATTGAAGGTGCATCGGAAGGTGTTGGACTGGGAATTGAATTCTTACGTCACATCGAGCGTACAAAGGTGCTGATCCACATTGTTGATGCGGCATCGACGGAGGGCAGAGATCCGATCGTGGATATCGAAGCAATCAACAAGGAACTGCGTCAGTACAATGAAGAGCTGGCAAGCCGGCCGATGGTAATTGCCGCAAATAAGTGTGATGCGCTGTACGGTGAGGATTACGAGACTGTGATCCAGTTATTGAAGGACGAATATGAACCAAAGGGAATCAAAGTATTCCCGATATCAGCAGTGTCCGGCAAGGGTGTCGAAGAACTGCTGTGGTATGTAAATAAATTAGTGAAGGAAGCACCGGATGAGGTAATTGAGTTTGCACCGGAGATGGATGTAGAGTTCATGGATGATCCGGAGCTGCCATTTGAGGTGACAAAGTCTGAGGAAGAGGAGCATGTATTCCTTGTGGAAGGTCCTCGGATCGAGAAGATGCTTGGTTATACGAATCTGGAGTCTGAGAAGGGCTTTGCGTTCTTCCAGAGATTCTTAAAGGACAATGGAATCTTACAGATGCTCGAAGATCTTGGTATCGAAGAGGGAGACACCGTAAGATTGTATGGTCTGGAGTTTGATTATTATCGTTAAATCATTAAAAGGAAAGAGGAAAGAATATGACAAGTAAGCAGAGAGCTTATCTGAAGAGTCTGGCAATGAATGCCGATACGATCATGAATATCGGAAAGTCAAGCCTTACACCGGAGGTCTGCACAGCAGTCAGTGAAGCATTAGAAAAGCGTGAGCTGGTGAAAATTGGTGTTCTGAAGAACTGCCTCGATGATCCGAAGGAAATCGCGGCTGTGATGGCAGAGCGTACACACAGCCAGGTTGTACAGGTCATCGGCAAGAAGATCGTGTTGTATAAGAAGAGAAAGAAAGATCCGAAAATCGTTCTCCCGGAATAAGATGGCAGATGTGAGATTCGAACAATTTCATACAATCGCGATTCTCGGAGGAACATTTAATCCGGTACATGCCGGTCACGTGGCGATTGCGCAGGCGGTTTTAAAGGCACGTCCGGAAGTAGATCAGCTTGTCTGTATGCCGAATCATATTCCGGCATACAAGGAGGAAGCTGCGATTGTGGATGGAAGCATGCGGATGGATATGCTCCGGCTGGCGATGGCACAGATCCCGAAGATTTCGGTCAGTGACTTTGAATTAAAATGGGATGGATACACATATACCGTGGATACATTTACCCGGTTAAAGAAGCTGTATCCGAAGCTTACAATCGAATTTGTGATCGGTGATGATTCGCTGTTTCAGTTACACAAGTGGTATGAATTTGAACGACTGGCGAATCTGTGTGAGATTCTGGTTGTTGCAAGAGGGGAACAACGGGATACGATCGAGACATATATCCGCAGGTTTTGTACGAAGTATCCGGCGTTTCACATATCCTATGTGGCGATGCCGCCGGTTCCGGTTTCATCAAGTGAGATACGGGCGCGGATTGCTAAGGGAGAATCTATACAGGGACTTGTACCGGACGATGTATTACAGTATATAGAAGCACATGCACTTTATAAGCAGGAAGCTGGGAGAAGACAGATATGATGACAAGAGACAAAATGATAACAAGATTGAAGGGCAAGATCAGTGCGACCAGACTGACACATTCTTTTGGTGTCGAGTATACGGCTGCCTGTCTGGCAATGGTGCATGGAGAAGATGTGGAAAAGGCGCGTATAGCAGGACTGCTGCATGACTGTGCGAAAGGACTGCCGACGAAGACGAAGCTCGAGAAAGCGAGAAAGCACGGACTTCCGGTCAGCAAATATGAGGAGAAGAATCCGGATATGCTGCATGCGAAGCTTGGCGCGTATTATGCACGGTACAAATACGATGTGGTTGATCAGGTGATCTTAGATGCGATCACATATCATACAACCGGACGCCCGAACATGACACTGATGGATAAGATTATCTTTGTCGCCGATTATATTGAACCGAACCGGAAGATGCTCCCGGAGATGGAGGAAATCCGCAAAGAGGCATTTACGGATCTGGATGCGTGCGTGATCCATATATTGAAGAATACACTTGATTATCTGAACCGGACGACCGCTGAGATGGATTATATGACACAGAAGACCTATGATTTTTATGTTGTGCATAACATGGAACTGTAAGGAGACAGGGTATGAGTGAAAATAAATATCTTCGAACAATTGTAAAGGCACTTGATGATAAGAAGGGCAATGATATTCGTGTTATTCGGATATCCGAGATTTCTTCTATGTGTGATTATCTCGTAATTGCAGATGGTTCCAACCGCAATCAGGTGCAGGCAATGTGCAACAATGTGGAGCATGCGATGCGGGAAGCCGGAGCCGAAATGAAAAATCGGGAAGGATATGCAAATGGAGGATGGATTTTACTGGATTATTATGATATAATTATTCATGTATTTTCAGAAAAAGAGAGATCCTTCTATGATTTAGATAATATTTGGAGGGATGGAGAGCTTTTACGACTGGGGGAGTATTAATTTGAATAATAAGGAAAAACTGATCCAGGATAATTACAGTAAAGTTAATCAGATTTCTGCCAGATGTATGCGTGTGATCGTGGCGATTCTTGCGCTTGCATTTGTTTATTGTTATTTTGGTACGGATATGGATGAATCTGTACTGATCGTATTCTTTGCGTCTGCAATTTTTATTGCGTTGATTCCAACGCTGATCATCAACATATTAAAATTTGATCATGCACCTGTGACGAAGCATATCGTTATTATTTGTGTCTGTCTGATTGCGACACTGATGCTGACACTTTTATCGACGTATGCATATCCGATTATGTTATTCCCGATCCTTCTGGCATCGCTTTATTACAATCAGACGTTGGTGCTGTTTGCGTCGCTTCTGATGTCGTGCGGCATTGTTGGTTCGAATTATTTTGCATTCCGGTTTTCGGATGTATTTATCGGATTTCCATGTGAGTCATTTGAAGAGGTTATGATGTCTTATGTCGTTCCACAGATCGTGGTTGTATTCGGGCTTTCCGTTGCAGCATATTTCATCGTACAGCGAAATTCCATGATGATTAACTCTGCAATCAATATGGCAGTTACGATGCAGGATAACCAGACAGGCCTTATTTTCTCGTTCGCCGAGATTAGTGAGAGTAAATCGAAGTTCACCGGAGAGCATATCAAGCGAGTTGCCGCCTATATGCGGGTATTGGCGAAAGCGTCTGGATTTGATGATGAATATGTGGAGATGGTATCGACAGCATCCATGATGCACGATATCGGTAAGCTGATGATCAGTGAAGAAATACTTGATAAACCGGATAAGCTGACAGATGAAGAATACCAGATTATGAAGAACCATGTCTTATACGGTGAGGCACTTCTGGAGAAATGCCCGGGTGAACTGATGCATCTGGCGTGTATTCTGGCAAAGGAACATCATGAGCGCTGGGATGGTACCGGATATCTCGGTATGAAGGGTGAAGAGATTGCCTATATCAGCCGTTTGATGGCGGTATGTGACGTATTTGATGCACTGACCTCTGACCGTTACTATAAGAAGGGCTGGTCGTTGGAAGATACATTTGATGAGATTATACGTTTATCGGGCAAGAGTTTCGATCCGAAGGTTGTCAAATTATTCATCCAGCATTTTGATGAGTTCAAAGAGATACATAACCGTATACCGGATAAGCAAAAATACTAAAGAGAAATGGAGTACCTGCTATGTATAAGATCATGAATGCATACATGAGCAAGGTTCAGCTACAAACGGGACCGGAACTGCAGCAAAGACTTTGTGACATTGTGAATAGTATAAAAGAGATTAAGAGTTTTTCGGTCACAGAACATTTCAAACAATTTGCGATTGACATGAAATTAGAGTCGTTTTCTGTGGATCGCGCGGCGGCAGTTTTTCATGAATTGCAGGGGAAGATTGCAAGTCCGTATTCGTCCTTTTATGTACGCTTTAACGAGGGCAGATGTGTACGGTACCGGTTCATTACATGTAAGGAAGATAAGCAGGGTATCTACTGCGATTTTATATTCAGTTAATCTGATGCATGAAAAAAAGACAGATTCCATATTTTGAGGTACCACCTCAAAGTTAGAATCTGTCTTTTTTATGTAGTGTGACCAATATTGATTGTATACGGGCAACCATTCCTAGAACGTACGGAACAATCCGATGACCTTTCCGAGAATCTGGAGTTCTCCGTCCTGAACGATGATTGGGTCCATCGTGTCATTTTCTGGTTGTAACCGGTAGTAACCGGCTTCTTTGTAGTAAGTTTTTACAGTTGCTGAATCATCAATCAGAGCAACGACCATTTCCGCGTTTCTTGCTGTCTGTGCTTCCTCACACATAACTAAATCGCCATCGAAGATGCCGGCATTGATCATGCTGTCGCCTTTGACCTTCAGCATGAATGTATTCTTGCCATTTGCATGCAGATATTCCGGTGGGATTGGAAAGTAGCCCTGAATGTTCTGCTCTGCAAGAATTGGTTCGCCACAGGTGACAGTACCAACAATCGGTACATTGATGACTTCTCTTCTTGCAAGATTAAACTCATCATCTAAGATCTCAATCGCACGTGGCTTCGTTGGATCTTTGCGGATATATCCTTTTTCCTCCAATGATTCCAGATGTGCATGAACCGAAGAGGTTGATTTTAAATGAACTGCCTCGCAGATCTCGCGTACGGCAGGTGGATACCCTTTTTGTAAGATGCATTCCTTCAGATATTCCAGAATTTCCCGCTGCTTATCAGTCAGTTTTCGATTCGCCATAACATATCCCCTTTCTTTTGATTTAAAAACTGTATTTATGATAGCATAGAATATAAAAAAATGCAAACAAATGTTCTACTTTTCTGCCTGAACGAAAAAACATTGGAAAAACTTTGAATTTTCGATAGAAATGGAGTATAATATCCTAGACTTTGTATGTCGTTAGAAATGAGATATAAAAGGAGAGCTGGTTTTGAACGAAAAGTTATTACATACACCCGAAGGCGTCCGGGATATCTATGATGCCGAGTGTAAGAAGAAAAAGAAAGTAATTTCACAGATTCATCATGTGTTAGAACTTTACAGTTATCAGGATATTGATACACCAAGCTTTGAATATTTTGATATTTTCAATATGGATAAGGGGTCTGCGGCTTCGAACGAAATGTATAAATTCTTTGACCGCAACAATAACACTTTGGTGTTACGCCCGGATATCACACCGAGTATTGCCCGGAGCGTGGCAAAGTATTATCCGGAAGAACAGCTTCCGATCCGCCTGTGTTATGCAGGAAATACATTTTTAAATACACACCAGCATCAGGGAAAGCTTTCTGAGTTTACACAGATTGGTGGAGAATTGATTAACGATGACAGTTCTGCTGCCGATGCGGAGATTATTGCCTGTGTGATTCATTGTCTGCTTGCAGCGGGTTTAAAGGAGTTCCAGATTGAGATCGGTGAAGTGGAGTTCTTCAAGGGCATGATTGAAGAGGCTGGTCTGGATGATGAGACAGAACAGCGCATCAAGGAATACATTCATTCAAAGAATTTCTTTGGACTCACAGAGTTTGTGAATACACTGGAAATTCCAGAAGAACGCAAGACGGCACTGAAGAGCTTCGAGAGTCTGTTTGGCGGGCTGGATATGCTTGACCATGCAGAAAAGCTTGTGACAAATGCAGCTTCATTAGAAGCGATTGCCCGTATGCGGAAGGTATATACCGCACTTACAAGCTATGGATATGAAAAATATGTGAGCTTTGATCTGTCCATGATCAACCGCTTTAATTATTATACCGGAATCGTGTTCCGCGGTTATACATACGGAACCGGTGATGCAATCGTCAAGGGTGGACGATACAACAGCCTGATGGAGAAGTTCGGCAAGAAGGCTCCGTCCGTTGGATTCGCGATTTATGTCGATGATCTGATGAGTGCGATCGCCAGAAATAAGATTGACGTTGCACTTGATTATTCCAATGTACTTGTCCTGTACAAGGAGGAAGACCAGAAGGAAGCAATCGCGTATGCATGTAAGCTGCGTGCGGAAGATCAGAAGGTAGAGCTTGTCCGGATGTCCAGACGACATGATCTGCAGGAATATATTGATTATGCACATAAGATGCATTTTGCAAAATTGTGTTACTTTGAGGCTGCGGACAAGATTACAGAATATTAAGGAGAGACTATGCGTTATTTAACATTTGCACTGGCAAAGGGACGTCTTGCCAAGAAGACACTCGCGATGTTTGAACAGATGGGCATCACCTGTGAAGAGGCAAAGGACCCGGATACAAGAAAATTGATTTTTACAAATGAGGAGCACAAAATCCGTTTTTTCTTAGCAAAGGCATCGGATGTACCAACCTATGTGGAGTATGGTGCTGCGGATATCGGCGTGGTTGGAAAGGATACGATCATGGAGGAAGGCCGTAACCTGTATGAGGTTATGGATCTTGGTTTTGGCAGGTGCCGGATGTGCGTTTGCGGACCGGCATCTGCTCGGGAACTGCTTTCCAAAAATGAAATTATCCGTGTAGCGAGTAAATATCCGAATATTGCAAAGAATTATTTTAGTGAGAAGAAAAACCAGACGGTTGAGATTATCAAGCTAAATGGTTCGGTGGAGCTGGCACCGCTTGTGGATCTGTCTGAGGTGATTGTAGATATCGTGGAGACTGGTTCGACATTGCGGGAAAATGGACTGGAAGTCTTGGAGGAAATCTGTCCGCTTTCTGCGCGCGTGGTTGTCAATCAGGTGAGTCTCAAGATGGAGCATGAGAGAATCCGGAAGCTGTTAAATGATTTAAATGAGATTATTCACTAGAAATAGTGCAGTAAGTATATGTAGTACATAAGGAGGCTTTTAAGATGCGTATTGTTAAGTTGACAGAAGATACAAAGAAGGATATTTTGACGAATCTCCTGAAGCGTAGCCCGGATAATTATGGGAGCTATGAGGAAACAGTGAAGAATATCGTCAATGACATCCACAGCAGACGGGATACTGCATTATTTGAATATACAGAGAAATTCGATCATGCGAAGATCAATGCGGATAATGTACGTGTGACAGAGGCAGAAATCGAAGAAGCGTATACACAGGTGGATGCGAAGCTTCTGGAGACAATCCGCAAGGCAATTGTGAACATCCGCACATACCACGAGAAACAGAAGCAGTACAGCTGGTTTGATTCTGAAAACAACGGAACACTGCTTGGACAGAAGGTAACACCACTTGCAAAGGTTGGTGTGTATGTACCGGGCGGTAAAGCTGCATATCCATCTTCCGTGCTTATGAATGTTATCCCTGCCAAGGTTGCGGGAGTAGGCAAGATCGTAATGACAACGCCTTGTAACGCAGAGGGAAAGGTGTATCCGACAACTCTGGTTGCGGCAAAGGAAGCCGGCGTGGATGAGGTCTACAAGGCTGGCGGCGCACAGGCGATTGCTGCACTTGCCTATGGAACCGAATCCATTCCGAAGGTAGATAAGATCGTAGGACCTGGAAATATCTTTGTCGCACTCGCAAAGCGTTGTGTATTCGGACATGTCAGCATCGATTCGGTTGCCGGTCCAAGTGAAATCATGGTACTTGCTGATGAGACTGCTAATGCAAGATATGTAGCGGCAGATCTGCTTTCCCAGGCAGAACATGATGAGATGGCATCTGCCATTCTTGTTACGACTTCCGAGGAACTCGCAAAGAAGGTCAGCGAGGAAGTCGATGGATTTGTAAAGGAATTATCCAGAAAAGATATCATTCAGAAATCTCTGGATAATTATGGATATATTCTGGTTGCGGATACGATGCAGGATGCGATTGATACGGTCAATGAGATCGCAAGTGAGCACCTGGAGGTTGTCACAGCGAATCCGTTCGATACGATGACACGGATTCAGAATGCGGGAGCCATCTTCCTTGGAAGTTATTCTTCCGAGCCACTTGGCGATTATTTTGCCGGACCAAATCACGTGCTTCCGACGAACGGAACTGCAAAGTTCTTCTCACCACTTTCGGTAGATGACTTTATTAAGAAATCCAGCATTATTTACTATTCCAGAGAAGCACTGGAAGCCGTTCATGAGGATATCATTGATTTTGCAGAGGCAGAGTATCTGACTGCACATGCAAATTCAATCAAAGTTCGTTTTGAAAAATAACAGGGGGTATCGCATATGGCAAATCGTGTAGGTGTTGTATCAAGAAAGACAAATGAGACGGATATCCAGATGGAATTAAATCTGGATGGAAGCGGTTATGCAAAGGTAGATACAGGAATTGGATTTTTTGATCATATGCTGATCAGCTTTGCAAAACACGGATTTTTTGATCTGAATTGCAAGGTGACCGGGGATTTATTCGTGGACAGCCACCATACAATCGAGGATACCGGAATCGTGCTTGGACAGGCGATTGCAAAGGCGGTCGGTGATAAGCAGGGAATCAAGCGGTTTGGTTCTTTCATGCTTCCGATGGATGAGACACTGGTGCTTTCCGCATTAGATCTGTCCGGTCGTCCATATCTGGTGTATGATCTGGATCTTTCCACACCACAGGTTGGATATTTTGATACACAGATGGTAAAGGAATTCTTCTATGCTGTTTCCTATTCAGCTATGATGAATCTGCATATCAAACAGCTTGCTGGTTCCAATGACCATCATATCATTGAGGCGGCGTTTAAGGCATTTGCAAAGGCACTGGATGAGGCAACACAGTATGACAGCCGGCTTTCCGGACAGGTGCTTTCGACAAAAGGAAGCTTATAAGCGCATGCAGGAGGATAAAACGACAATGGAAGACAAGAAAATTGGCTACAAGCCGCTTACAGCTGCGATTCCCTTTTCGGAATTTAAGTTAAATGAAGCGGGACTGATTCCGGCAATCGTACAGGATGACGTGACTGGAGATGTACTGATGCTTGCATATATGAATGAAGCATCTTATAATAAAACGTTAGAGACTGGGCTTATGACATATTTTAGCCGGAGCAGACAGAGCCTGTGGTTAAAAGGCGAGACAAGTGGACATTATCAATATGTGAAGAGTCTGTATCTTGACTGTGACAATGATACGATTCTTGCACGTGTGGAGCAGATAGGAGCTGCCTGCCATACAGGAAGCCGAAGCTGCTTTTTCAAAAATATGTTGAAAGATGACTAAGTGGAGGGTAAACTATGATACATGTATGGAGTGAGTTGCTGGTTTATGTGATTAAGTTCCTGTCAATGCTTGTATGTGCAGGTCTTGGAATTATGGTAGGAAAGAAAATCCGTAAGAATAAAGATGTGAAAAATCAGGAGGAAATTTGACGTGAAAAATTACGGCGTGAATGAATTGCGTAAGATGTTTTTGGAGTTTTTTGAGAGCAAGGGACATTTGAAGATGAACAGCTTTTCGCTGATCCCACACAATGACAACAGCCTGCTTTTGATCAACTCTGGTATGGCACCGTTAAAGCCTTATTTTACAGGACAGGAGATTCCACCACGCAGACGTGTGACAACCTGTCAGAAATGTATTCGTACCGGTGATATTGAGAATGTAGGTAAGACAGCCAGACATGGTACATTCTTTGAGATGCTTGGTAACTTCTCATTTGGTGATTACTTCAAGCACGATGCAATTCATTGGACATGGGAGTTTTTGACTGAGGTTGTCGGACTCGATAAGAACCGTCTGTATCCATCGGTTTATCTTGAAGATGATGAGGCGTTCGATATCTGGAACAAGGAAATCGGCGTAGACAAAGACCGTATCTTCCGTTTTGGCAAGGAAGACAATTTCTGGGAGCATGGTGCAGGCCCTTGTGGTCCATGTTCAGAGGTTTATTATGACCGTGGAGAAAAGTATGGCTGCGGCAAGCCGGGTTGTACAGTCGGTTGTGACTGTGACCGTTATATGGAAGTATGGAACAACGTATTTACCCAGTTTGATAACGATGGACACAACAACTATACAGAGCTTGAGCAGAAGAATATTGATACAGGTATGGGACTCGAGCGTCTGGCAGTTGTCGTACAGGACGTAGATTCTATCTTTGATGTAGACACGATCAAGGCACTTCGTGACAAGGTCTGCGAGATGGCAGGTGTTACATACGAAGAAGACGCAAATACAGACGTCAGCATCCGTGTTATCACTGACCATATCCGTTCGGTTACATTTATGACATCCGATGGTATTCTGCCGTCAAATGAAGGACGAGGATATGTGCTTCGCCGTCTGCTTCGCCGTGCAGCAAGACATGGCAGACTGCTTGGTATCAAGGGAGCTTTCTTAGCAGAGCTTTCCAAGACAGTAATCGAAGTATCCAAGGATGCTTATCCGGAACTTGCTGAAAAGCAGGAGCATATTTTTGCAACGTTAAATACAGAGGAAGAAAACTTCAACAAGACGATTGATCAGGGACTTTCTATCTTGAACGGTTATGTAGAAGATATGAAGGCAAAGGGAGAGAAAACTCTTTCTGGCGAGCATGCATTTAAGCTGTATGATACTTATGGATTCCCTCTTGATCTGACTGTCGAAATTCTGGAAGAGTCCGGATTTGCTGCAGATGAGGAAGGCTTCAAGGCTTGTATGCAGGAACAGCGCGAGCGTGCAAGAAAAGCAAGAAAGACAACCAACTATATGGGTGCCGATGCGACAGTTTATGAGCAGATTGATGTTGCAATCACAACCGAGTTTGTTGGTTATGACAGACTGACACACGAATCTGAGATCGTGGCAATCGCAGGCGAAGATGCAGTCGTAGACAGCCTTTCCGAAGGTGAAAATGGTTCCATTCTTGTCAAAGAGACACCATTTTATGCGACTATGGGTGGTCAGTGCGGCGATGCCGGTGTGATCGAGACAGCAACTGGTAAGTTCATCGTCAAAGATACGATCAAGGTTGTCGGTGGTAAGATCGCACATATTGGATATGTAGAAAATGGTGAGATCAAGCTTTCTGATACAGCAAAGCTTTCTGTTGATGCAGATAAGCGTCTGCATACCTGTATGAACCATTCGGCAACACATTTGCTGCAGAAGGCATTGAAGACAGTTCTCGGTGGACATGTCGAGCAGGCAGGTTCCTATGTAGATCAGGATCGTCTCCGGTTTGACTTTACACATAATCAGGCACTCAGCAAGGAAGAAATTGAGCAGGTAGAGGCTATTGTCAATGAGAAAATCGCTGAGGATCTTCCGGTTGTAACAAAGGTTATGAGCCTGGAGGAAGCAAAGAAGACAGGGGCAATGGCACTCTTTGGTGAGAAGTATGGCGAGACGGTACGAGTTGTCAATATGGGCGATTTCTCTATCGAGCTTTGTGGTGGTACACATGTAGAAAAGACAGGCGTGATCGCAACATTCAAGATCGTGTCAGAGGCGGGTGTTGCAGCGGGTGTTCGTCGTATTGAGGCACTTACTTCCCGCGGTGCATTTGCATATTATCATAACTTAGAGAATACATTGAAACAGGCAAGTGCTGCTGCAAAGGCAGAGCCTGCTAACCTTGTAGAGAAGATCGAAGGCATGCTTGCAGAGATCAAGCAGTTACAGTCTGAGAACCAGAAGCTCAAAGATAAGATGGCAAAGGCGGCTGTTGGCGATGTATTGTCTGACGTTGTTTCTGTTGGAGATTACAAGGTACTTCCGGTATCTGTCAGTGGTGTTGATATGAATGCACTCCGTAATCTCGGTGATGAGATGAAGACAAAGATTGCATCTGGCGTAGTCATCTTAGCTTCCGACATGGGAGATAAGGTAAACCTGATTGTGATGGCAACGGATGATGCAGTGAAGGCTGGCGCGCATGCTGGAAATATTATCAAGAAGATTGCACCGATGGTCGGTGGTGGCGGTGGTGGCCGTCCAAACATGGCACAGGCAGGTGGTAAGAACCCGGCAGGCATCAAGGATGCATTGGAAGCTGGTGTAAAGGAAGCTGAAGCACAGCTTTCATAGATTTTTGACATAAATAGAAAGTGAGGAACATAATATGGCATTAGTACCTACCGTCGTAGAGCAGACGAGCCGAGGCGAGCGCGCTTACGATATTTATTCAAGATTGTTAAAGGAGAGAATTATCTTTCTGGCAGATGAAGTAAACGATACAACTGCAAGTCTGGTTATCGCACAGCTTCTGTTTCTGGAGTCTGAGGATCCTTCCAAGGATATCAGCCTCTATATCAACAGCCCGGGCGGATCTGTATCTGCCGGCTTTGGTATCTACGATACAATGAACTATATCAAGTGTGACGTATCAACAATCTGTGTTGGTATGGCAGCCAGCATGGGTGCATTCCTTCTTGCTGGTGGTACAAAGGGAAAGAGAATTGCGCTTCCAAATTCCGAGATTATGATCCATCAGCCATTGGGTGGACTTCCAGGACACAATCAGGCAACGGATATGAAGATTGCAACGGATAATATCCTTCGTACAAAGGAACGTTTAAATCGTATTTTAAGTGCGAATACAGGTAAGTCCATGGAAGAAATCGAGCGGGATACCGATCGTAACAATTGGATGACGGCGGATCAGGCACTTGAATATGGCTTGATCGATCACATCTTCTCAAGCAGAGATGAAGTGAAATAAGAAAAAATGTAAATTCGTGACAATAAATTTCAATTTTTGGTTGACGAATTTGATTTATGTGTTATAATCTAACTTGTGCAATTTGGTAAATACCCAAACAGTTGTTTATGAAACGCACAAACACGAGATATTTTACAACTGGAGGGAGGGTGAGAGAAGTATGTCAAACGTAATCGTAAAAGAGAATGAGACTTTAGATAGCGCTCTTCGTAGATTCAAGAGAAACTGTGCGAAAGCCGGTATTCAGCAGGAGATTCGTAAGAGAGAGCATTACGAGAAGCCAAGCGTAAAGCGTAAGAAGAAGTCTGAGGCAGCTAGAAAGCGCAAGTTCAAATAATACAGACATTAAGGTGTTACTATTTTAGTAGCACCTTTTTTATTGTGTAAATTTTTGGATACATCATAATGAGAGCGCCACAAGCATATATTGGAAATAAAAGCTGTTCGGAGATGGAATATGACGCAGGTGCATTTTTACGATCAGACATGTGTACATGTGGATGGGTATAGACAGATTGTCAGCTTTGACACAACGCAGGTCCTGCTTCGATGTAAGAAAAATATGCTCGTCATTGAAGGAAATGCACTTCGGATTGCATCGTTCGATGGAGCGGAGATCACGGTTCGTGGTGATATTGCGGCTGTGCGATGGAAGGTGGAGGAGGCAGAGAAGCATGCGTAAATGGTCGGATATTTGTGCATACCGCTGTGTCATTCATATAACCGGTTGGGAAGTAGAACGCTTTTTGAACATCTGTAAGCATAATGATATTTTGTTTACGGATGTAATCATGGATAAGACCGGGGTATTTGCAACAATCTCGTACAAAGCATGGAAGACTGTCCAGAAGCTGCAGGAGAAATGTCAGGTTAGCTGTAGTATTGTAACAGAGACAGGCTTGTATCCATTTTTACGAAAGTATAAGAAGCGGGTGGCGTTTGTTGTCAGTCTGATGGTGTGCGCCGGGATCGTTTTTTATTCATCTCTTTTTATCTGGCATATAGATGTGGAGGGAACATCTATCTATACAGAGGAGGAAATCGTGACGTATATCAGTGATTCACTCGTGCCGATTGGGACAAAACGGGCGGCAATTTCGATTGCTGAACTGGAAAAAACATTGCGGATGCAGTATGACCAGATCGCATGGATCACTTGTGATGTAGAGGGAACCAGGTTGGTTGTCCGATTTGTGGAAACGGTAGAAAAGGAAGAAGTAACGACGTTTGATACACCGTGCAATATAGTGGCAGTCAAGGACGGCATTGTGCTTGATCTGCTTGCCAAGAGCGGAACAAAGCTGGTTAATCCTGGCGATGAAGTAAAAAAAGGGGATGTGTTGATTACTGGAGTTGTAAACATCTATAATGAATATGAAGAATTGATCGAGACGAATTATGTGGCGGCAGATGGTATTGTATATGCGCAGACGAAGTATCAGTATCAACAGGCATTTCCACTTGATTATACACAGAAAAGACAGGGGAAAAAGAAAAAGACAGGAATAACGATCCAGCTTGGAAATTCGGTGAAAACGCTGCATCAGCCAAAGTTGGTAGACGGTTATGAACAGGTATCCACCACGCATACGTTTCATATAGGAAAAGCATATTATCTGCCATTTTCTGTGACTGTCACAAAGTATTATCAGCCGATTTATGAGACAAAGACTTATACTGAGGAAGAGGCACGCAAAAAGCAGGAACAGCTGTTGCAGACTTATATTGCAGACCTCAAGAAAAAAGGGGTGGAAATACTAGAAAATAATGTTACAATAGAGTGTAAAGATGGAGAATGTCTTGCATCGGGAATACTGGTTGTAAGGGAAATCATTGGTGCGCCGGAGACATTTGTAATCCCGGAAGAGACGATTCAGAAAAATGAGGAATAGGAACAGTTATGAGTGCATATTATGAGACAATTACAGTGCCTGCAGATCAGATTCAGCTGGTGTTCGGACAGTTCGACCGCAATATCAAGAATCTGGAAAAGGCATATCATGTAGCGGTGGTTTTACGGGATGATAAGCTGCGTATCACAGGCTCGGAGGGCAGCGTGAAACGGGCAGTTTCAGTAATTGAACAGTTAGTTGCTCTGGCAGATAAAGGGGAAGAGATTACTGATCAGAATGTGAATTATGCGATATCATTGTCAAGAACTGGCGAGGAAGAAGCCGTATCGACGCTTGCAGCAGATTCGAATATTATCTGTCATACAACAAATGGAAAGCCGGTTAAGGCGAAAACATTGGGACAGAAAAAATATGTGGAAGCCATTGACAAGGATATGATCGTGTTTGGTGTTGGTCCAGCAGGAACCGGAAAAACATATCTGGCGATGGCGAAGGCAATCACAGCATTTAAGAATAATGAAGTGAACCGGATTATCCTGACAAGACCGGCGATTGAAGCTGGAGAGAAGCTTGGATTTCTGCCAGGGGATCTGCAAAGCAAGGTGGATCCATATTTACGCCCATTGTATGATGCGTTATATGAGATTATGGGCGCGGAAGCATTCCTGAAAAATATGGAAAAAGGACTGATTGAAGTAGCACCGCTTGCGTATATGCGTGGACGAACTTTGGACAACGCCTATATCGTGCTGGATGAAGCACAGAATACGACGCCGGCGCAGATGAAAATGTTCCTGACGCGTATCGGATTTGGTTCCAAAGCAATTATTACCGGAGATCTATCCCAGAAGGATCTGCCGAAGGATGCGCAGTCAGGTCTGGAAGTGGCACTTCGTGTCCTGCATAATATTGATGAGATCTCTGTGATACGGTTTACAAGTGAGGATGTTGTTCGGCATCCGCTTGTGCAGCGAATCGTCAATGCGTATGAGGAATATGAAAACCGACATAGCCGGGACAAAAAACAGACGCAGAATAAACATTAAATTGTACAAGATAAAACTTGATTATCTGATACATTTGGGATAAAATGTAACAGGCAATAAAGGAGAGATACATTGAGCGTATTTTTTGAGAATGAATTGGATACAGAAATTCCTGCACATTATCAGGACATTGTAGAGGATATCATAGAGGCGTCTCTGGATTTTCTGAAATGTCCATATGAATGTGAGGTGAATGTAATCTTTACAGATCATGCAGGGATTCAGGCAATCAATAAAGAATACCGGGATATCGATGCACCGACGGATGTTTTATCGTTTCCGATGATAGAGTATGAAGTGCCGGGTGAATTTGATTTCTGTGAGAACAGTCCACTTGATTATTTCAATCAGGACACCGGAGAGCTGATGCTTGGAGATATCATTTTAAATGTAGATCGGATTGCTGAGCAGGCGGAGGAATATGGTCATACGAGACGACGTGAAGTTGCGTTTTTAACGGCACATAGTATGTTGCATCTGGCAGGATATGATCATATTGATGATTCAGAACGTCTGCATATGGAAAAACTACAAGAGGAAATATTAACAAAGAAAGGATATACGAGAGACAATGAAGAAGAATAAGTTAAAGAAGTTGTCTATTTTTGCACTGACAACTGCACTTACCGTATCTTGCCTGGCAGGATGTGGAAAAAAGAAAGAGGAGGATACCGAGCAGGCAACTATTACGACCGAAGCGGCTGCAACGATGTCGGATGCAGATATTGAATTTGCACCGACAAAGGAAGGCTATGTGATCAATGAGTTTTCGGGTGAGTGGATTGACGAGAGTCTTTCTAATCAGAGACCACTTTGTATCATGATCAATAACATTGTAGATGCAATGCCACAATCAGGTATCTCACAGGCAGATATCACATATGAGATGCTTGTTGAGGGTGGTATTACCCGATATATGTGTGTATTTAAGGATTATTCCAATCTGGAAAAGCTGGGACCAGTTCGTAGTGCCAGACATTATTATGTACAGATGGCAAATATGCTTGGCGGTATTTATGCACATGTAGGATGGTCTGTCTATGCGGAATCATGGATTAAGGATACAGGATTAAATAACCTGAATGGTCTGTATGATTCCACAACTTTTTATCGTGATGAGTCAAGGGTTGCACCACACAACTGTTATACAAACAGCGAAAAGCTGAAGGAAGGTATTGCGGCAGCTGGTTACAGTACCGAGTATCTGGGTGAGAAATCTAAGGCGTTTGCATTCAATGTAGAAGATACAGCGCTTGGCAGTGGTCAGACAGCAAACAAAGTGACAACTGCATACAATGACAGCAGTACAAGATGGTATGAGTACAATGCCGATGAGAAACTGTACTATCGTTTCCAGTATGGAACAGAGCAGATTGATGATCAGACAAATGAGCAGCTTCGCTACAAGAACCTGATTGTTATGTTCGTTCAGTATACAGATCTTGGCGATGGTTTACAGAATATCGATTGGGATAAGACTGGAACCGGATATTATATTACAGATGGTGAGTATGAAGCAATTTCATGGAGAAAGGATAATGGAGTTGTAAAGTACTATACCGCTGATGGCAAGCAGTTGAAGATGAATCCGGGAAAGACATTTGTAACAGTATTTGATGAGACAAAGCAGGATAAGATTATCTTTGAATAATTAAATACAAATATGGAAATAATTTCTTCAAGGAGTTGGTGCCATGAAGAAATTATTTTTATATGTACTATTATTTGTAGGGATTTTTTCGTTATGCTTTTTGCTTGCAAATGAATATTTTAAACAACGTATGCAGGAAAAAGAGGGACAGAAGCTGGAACTTGCAGCGGATTCCATTTCCATTGACACAGAATGGAAAGACAATGGATTTTTGGTAGGGATTCAGAGTGGACGTGTGATAGTGTACGAGGCAGATACGCAACAGGTGTATGAATATACTGATATTGATGCGGCGGTCTTGCAGAAATTACATCCGAGTGTATATCAGGATCTCTTAAAAAATGTGCATTTTGATTCGAAAAAGGAACTGTATCGATATCTGGAATCATTATCAACCTAGAATAAACTTACAGTGAGGAAAACAATGAAAACACAGTATGATGTATGTGTAGTTGGCGGTGGTGCAGCCGGAATGGCTGCAGCAATCGCGGCTGCAGAGGGCGGAAACACCGTCTGTATCATTGATAAAAATAAAAAACTGGGCAAGAAATTATATGCCACAGGCAATGGTCGATGCAATCTGGCAAATACAGATATGAAGGATGGTCATTATCATTCGTCTTCAGAAACGTATCAGAAATTTCTGCATACCTGTCTGGGCGAGCAACCATTGCATGAAATGTTTGCATTTTTGCATTCTATTGGTGTATATACAAGATGTATCGATGGATATTATTATCCGATATCAATGCAGGCATCAGCGGTTGTATGGGCACTTTTAGACCGAATAAAGGCATTGCAGGTAACCACGTATCTGTCGGAAACGGTGACAGATATTCGGATAAAAAAGGATGGATATCATATTCAGTGTAATACGGAGATTATTGCCAGGAAGGTGATACTTGCATGTGGTGGACGATCATATCCATCGCTTGGCGGCTGCGCGGAAGGCGCAAGACTGGCAGAGAAGCTCGGTGTAAAACAGGAGCCGCAAAGACCGGCTTTATGTGCTGTTATGACAGAGGAAAATACTGAGGCGGTAAAAGGCGTTCGAGTGGCATGTTCGGCATGGTTTGAAGAAGGTAACACGGAATGGAAACAGTCCGGTGAATTACAGATTACCGAGTATGGTTTATCCGGGATTATGATATTCAATTTATCTTCGGAACTTGGCAGAATCTTATCAGAAGAATCAAGTGTTAAGCTGTATGTGGATTTTTTACCGGAGATAGAAGAGAATGCATTTGTGCAGGGAAGCAGAGATGTGAACCGGAGTCTGTATGGATATCTGAATGCGTATTTGCCAGATAAGCTTGCCATGTATATTTTGGAGACCGCGTGTGAACAGCCAAAGCAGGCGCTTACAGAGTTAACAGAAGCCGAGTTACATAAGATTTATCATCTTTGCAGACGATTTCCATTTCATGTCCGTGCATTGAAAAACTATGAACAGGCGCAGGTAACCGCAGGTGGAATCCGACTGACTGAGATTCAGCCAGAGACGATGGAATGTCTGGGACATCCCGGAATGTATGCGACGGGAGAAATGTTGGACATTGATGGAGATTGCGGCGGATATAATCTGACGTTTGCGTTACTTACAGGATTACGCGCAGGGAGAGCATGTCATGATAAGAATTAACCAGATTAAGATACCAGTACAAAAAGACGAAACAAGCGCTTTAAAAAAGAAAATACAGAAGACACTCAGGACGAATCATCCGTATACATATCAGATCGTTCGGAAATCCTTAGATGCGAGAGACAAGGGAAATCTGCTTCATATCTATACGGTTGATGTGGAATTTGAACGATCACAGGATATTCCTCGCAACATAATAGACAATAAAAATATTATGTTAACTAAAGATGAGAAATATACATTTCCGCATCGATGCAGAGACGATTGTAACGAGAAGACGGACGTGTCCATATATCGCCCAGTTATCATTGGCGCTGGTCCGGCGGGATATTTTGCGGCGTTACAATTAGCATGTGCCGGATACAGACCGATTGTATATGAGCGTGGAAAGTGTGTGGAAGAACGGACAAGGGATGTTGAAGGCTTCTGGCAGGGAGAGACACCGATCTGTGCGAATTCCAATGTATCCTTCGGCGAGGGCGGTGCCGGAACCTTCTCGGACGGAAAGTTAAATACCGGAATCAAGGACAAATATGGACGGATTCAGGCGGTTATTGATGATTTTATACGGTTTGGAGCGTCAGAGGAGATTGGCTATCTGAACAAACCGCATATCGGGACGGATGTATTAAAGCATGTGATGAAGAAAATGCGGGAAGAGATTCGATCCTTTGGCGGAGAGATTCATTTCTCCCATCAGCTTACCGCGATCTCCCATAGATCCGATACATGTCTGTCGCTTACGATTAAAGATCTGCAGAACGAGCAGACGATCGTAGTGGAGACATCTGCCTGTATTCTGGCGATCGGACACAGCGCAAGAGACACATTTGCTATGTTGCAGGCGGCCGGTGTCACGATGGAGGCAAAATCATTTGCAATGGGACTCCGGATCGAGCATTCACAGGCGATGGTCAATGCGAGCCAGTACGGCACGAGCGGGCAGGCGAAGCTGCTTCCGGCTGCAGATTATAAGATGACATACCGTTCAACCAAGGGGCGCAGTGTATATAGCTTCTGTATGTGTCCGGGTGGATTCGTCGTTAATGCATCGTCCGGCGAAGGACAGAGTGTGGTAAATGGTATGAGCAACCACGGAAGAGATGAGGAAAACGCGAATTCAGCGATCGTTGTAAATGTCACACCGGAGGATTTTGCGGCGGATGGATTCGCTGACTACGGCGTGCTTGCCGGTGTGGAATTCCAGAAGAAATATGAGCACCTCGCCTACGAGGCTGGAAATGGTAAGATTCCGGTGCAGCTATTTGCGGATTATAAGGCGAATCGTGTCTCAACTGAATTTGGAAGTGTGAAGCCAAACATCCGTGGAGGCTATCAGTTTGCAAACCTCAATAAGTGTTTGCCAGCCTATATAAATGATGCTATAATTGAAGGGATTTTGGACTATGACCGCAAATTAAAAGGCTTTTCATCCGGGGATGCCGTGTTATCCGGTATAGAATCCCGGACATCGTCACCGGTGCGCATCGTGCGTGATGAGACCTATCGAAGTGACTATTCAGGTCTGTTTCCTTGTGGAGAGGGCGCAGGGTATGCAGGTGGTATCACATCCGCGGCTGTGGATGGAATCAAGGTGGCAGAGGCGGTTGCTGCATATATCAATAACATAGTATAAAGAGGGAAAAAGACGTGGACGAGAAACGAATCAGAGAAGCATTGAAGGATAAACAACGAATCGTATTAAAGATCGGTTCGTCTTCTATCATACATGAAGAAACCGGCGGGGCGGATTACCGGAAGTTAGAGACACTGGTGCGCATTATCTGTGACCTGAAGAATCAGGGGAAGGACGTAATATTAGTATCGTCCGGTGCAATCGGTGTTGGATTTGAGATGCTGGGACTGCGCCATAAGCCGAAGACGGTATCCCTGAAGCAGGCGTGTGCTGCGATCGGACAGGGACAGCTTATGATGATTTATCAGAAGCTTTTCATGGAGTACAACCATATGGCTGCACAGGTTCTTCTGACCTTTGACGCGATCACAGATCCGGAGCGCCGCAGAAACGCCGAGAATACATTAAATGAGCTGTTACAGCAGGGTGTCATTCCGGTTGTCAATGAGAACGATACCGTGGCAACAGAGGAAATCGAGTTTGGTGACAATGATACAATGTCCGCGATCGTGGCGCATCTGATCAAGGCAGACCTTCTGATCCTGCTTACGGATATTGATGGATTCTATACGGATGATCCACATAAGAATCCGGAAGCAAAGAAGCTGACACTGGTAGAGACGATCAATGATACGATGAAGAATATGGCGAAGGATGCCGTGACAAACTATGGTACGGGCGGCATGTCCACGAAGATTGCGGCTGCGCGGATCGCAACAGATTCCGGAGCGGATATGGCAATCATGGACGCCGAGAATCTGACACAGATCTATGATCTGATGGAAGGAAAATCAGTGGGTACCCTGTTCTTAGCACATGAGAATGACGATTTTGATACGGTTGATTTCATCGTGCATAAAGGATACCAGAAATAAGAATAGAAATGGAGAATATCGCATGAACGAAGCAGATATCCAGAGAATTAACGAATTGGCAAGAAAAAGTAAGACCGTGGAGGGACTGACAGAAGCAGAGCTTGCAGAGCAGGCAGCTCTCCGTAAGGCATATATCGCAAGTGTGAAGCGCAACCTGAAAACACAGCTTGATAATATTGATATCAAGGAAGCTGATGGAAGTATCACACATGTGAAGGATATACCGAAGAATAAGCGGAGTGAGTATATCCAGATCCGCTTAAAGTAGATAAAGGAATGGTTTACATGACAATTTCAGAATCAAAGAAAGCACTTCGGAAGGGGATTCTTGCAAAGCGCAGGAATCTTTCTGAAGAATATCAGAAGCAGGCTGCGCAGGAAATCTATGAGAAGCTGCGCGCGCTTGAGGTGTATAAAGAAGCATCGGTACTGTGTCTCTATGTGCCGATTCAAAAAGAAGTCGATTTATTTCAATATATCCCGGAATTCCGAGCGGATGGAAAGCAAATCTATCTGCCGCGTGTCAACGGGAATACCATGGATTTTTACGCATATAATGAACAGACTGCGCTTGTCGAGGGCGCATATCATATATTAGAACCGGACAGCATGGTACAGTTAGAACCGGAAAAGACCGGTGGCACCTGTCTGATCGTGATGCCGGGGGCAGTCTTCACGAGAAGCTGTGACCGGATCGGCTATGGCGGCGGGTATTATGACCGGTATCTGGCGGCACATCCGGATTGTCATACTGCAGCGGTCGGGTATGCGATTCAGATCGTAGATTCGATTATGACCGAGGAAACGGACATCAAACCAGAGGTTGTATTATATAATAGTAAACAATAATTGTATTATGTAAACTAATATTGATATAGATTGGAAAATGGGTTGGAAAAAGTAGCAAATGGAGGACGTGTATATGGGTGAAGGAAAAGGAATTGGACTGGTGCTTGCCGGTGGCGGCGGCAAGGGTGCATATCAGGTTGGTGTATTGAAGGTGTTACAGGAACAGGGATTGCTCGAGGATGTGACGGCGATATCGGGTGCATCAATCGGTGCAGTCAATGCAATGTTATATTCGATGAACGATATGGAGCGGATGTATCAGGCGTGGAATGAGATCGATATGGATACGGTCTTTGATATCGACCTGAACATGCTTGCTGAAAAGCGTATGTATTTCTCACGGAATGAAATGCTTGCGATGTTCGAGAAATATATTGATATGGAGAAGATCAAAGCGGATTTCCGTGATATCTATGTATCAATCAGCCGCTTAAATGAGACACAGCAGCCGGAACAGGTAGAATACCGCAGACTCGAAGACTATGACGCGGATACGATCCGGAAGATCCTGCTTGCGTCTACGGCACTTCCTGTTATGTATGAGGCAGTGGAAATCGACGGGAAGAAGTACCGGGATGGGGGATTGTTAGACAATGAGCCGATTCAGCCGCTGTATGATCTTGGAATCCGTCAGTTTATCGTGATCGGTATGCGTGCAGGAAAGGTTCTGAATACGGAGAAATGGCCGGATGCTCAGTTTATCACAATCTATCCAAGCCATGATTTGGGGGATCTGATCGATGGTACATTGAATTTTACCGGACGTGCGAAGGAGTTCCGGCAGATGCTTGGCGAGAAGGATGCACTTCGTGCATTGAAGACGAAATTCCACCCGGATGATCTGTATATCCGGATGGAGCCGGTGCTGGCACAGAATGACTATAACGATATCATGATGCAGCTGCGTGTGAACTATACATATAAAACGATGGAGAATCGTGTGAATTCTAACATTGAAAAGTTCAACAATATAGCTAAAAAGTACGAAAATTTATAAAATATTTTGACAATTTGCACAAAAAAATGTATAATCAGAGTAAGTCAAAAGTGACTTGTACAAGGCGTGTAAAGGGGGCTTATCTATGGCAAAGACAATTATCACGATTGGTAGACAGTTTGGCAGTAATGGTCGTAACATTGGTAGAAAGCTTGCTGAAAAGATTTCCGCGAACTTCTATGACAAGGAACTGATCAATGAGACGGCTAAGGAAAGCGGGTTGAGCGAGGAATTCCTGAAATCGCTGGATGAGAAACCAACGAGAAGTTTTCTGTATTCGCTTGTTTCAGATCCATATAGCTATGGATTTACAAGTGCAGGCTATCAGACAAATCTGAACCAACAGGCATTTCAGGCAACATATGATACGATTAAGAAACTTGCAGATAAAGGACCATCAGTATTTGTAGGTCGTTGTGCGGACTACGCATTGCGTCACAATACGAATCTGGTTCGCATCTTTATACATGCGCCATTGGAGGAACGTATTAAGAATGTTTCCGAGCGTTTTAATCTGACTCCGGATAAAGCAAAGGCGCAGATTGTAAAGGAAGATAAGGCGCGTGCATCGTATTATAACTATTACACTTCAAAAAAATGGGGTGCACTGGAAAGCTATGATATATTTATCAATAGTAGTCTGATGAGTGAAGACGATACTGTCGATTTCATCATTGATTACATAGATAAGATAAAGTAGAAAAGGCTTGAAATATCTTGAAAAAATATCCTTTATCAGATATGATGATAAAGGATATTTTTTTGTAAAATAATGTAAATAATCACGACAAGAGGAACGACAAACATGGCGCTGAATGATAAAACGCGGAAACACAACGATATGGATTTCCAGAAGGATCTGTCCGAAATCTTGACCAATGCGAAAATTGGACTCTGGGCGATCGAAATGGATGAGGGCAAAGAGCCGAGAATGTATTTCGATGACGTGGCAAGAGAGATCACTGGATTTTACGAGGATATGACACCGGAGGAATGTTACGAACGCTGGTACAAGCGAATTGTGGATTCTGCCATTGATTCCGTGCAGGCAAGTGTCAAGGAGATGATCGAACAGGGCAAATCAGAGAATACCTATGCATGGATTCATCCGAAGAAGGGACGTATCTACACACGATGTGGCGGTTCTCTGGATGAGAATTATACGGCAGGAACCCGTCTGTGGGGGTATCATCAGGATGTCACAGAGAATATGCAGGCGGCTGAGATTGCTCTGCAGGAGGCAAAACGTGCGAATGCAGCGAAGACGACCTTCCTGTCGCGCATGTCCCACGATATCCGGACTCCATTAAATGGTATTATCGGGTTGCTGGAGATTGGTGAGCGTCATCCGGACGATGTGGAGCTGTTGCGCCAAAACCGTGCGAAGGAAAAGATTGCAGCGAACCATCTGTTGTCGTTAATCAATGATATATTGGAGCTTAGCAAGATTGATTCGAGCCGGATCGAGCTTGCACACGAGGCATTTGATATTACAGAACTGGCAGATGAGATCCTTACGATTACAGCGATGAAAGCTGCAGAAGCCGGTATCACGCTGGTGCATGGTGACTGTAAGGACAGCATGATCCATCCATATGTATATGGCAGTCCATTGCATGTGCGTCAGATATTACTGAATATTTTGGATAACGCAGTGAAATACAATGTTCCGGGTGGCAGTGTGCATTGCAGCGCGGAATTTGTAGAGATGGAAGCGGAACGGGCAGTATACCGCTGTACAGTCACGGATACCGGAATCGGTATGTCCGAGAAGTATATGCGTCATCTGTTTGAGCCTTTCTCACAGGAGCATTACAACGAGATGAGCTTGTATCAGGGAACCGGGCTTGGTATGCCGATCGTAAAGAGCCTGATCGACCGCATGCATGGAAAGATCGAGGTACGGAGTGAAGTTGGTGTCGGTACGACATTTACAGTTACCATTCCATTTGAGATTGCCCCGGAATCTGAGGTCGCAAACAATGAGAATGAAAATGAGGAGCAGGTATCTCTGGATAATGTCAAAATCCTGCTTGTAGAAGATAATGAACTGAATCTGGATATTGCAAAATACCTGCTTACCGATTCTGGTGCACAGGTAACAACGGTTATGAATGGCGATGCAGCAGTTCGTGAGTTTCAGAATACACCTGTGGGAACCTATGATGTGATTCTCATGGATGTGATGATGCCGGTGATGAATGGTATCGAGGCAACCCAGAAGATTCGTGCACTTGCACGTGAGGACGCGAAGACAATTCCAATCATAGCCATGACTGCCAATGCATTTGTAGAGGATGTACAGGCAGTGAAGAATGCCGGAATGAACGATCATCTGGCAAAGCCATTGGAAATGAATAAAGTGATTCATACGATAGGTAAGTATCTGAATAAATAAAATGAATGAAAAATACCATCAGCTGAGTAAAAGTTGATGGTATTTTCAATATGGCTATTTTTTAGATTTGGTGTCTGGGACTGTATTATGTTCCCGGAGCTGTACGGTATTTCTGGCGCGGCGCTTGCGGTAATCATCCATGTCCGCGTAGTGCTTTCTGGTTGTATTTACGTCAGAATGGCCTAAGACATCGGCAACCAGATAAATATCGGAGGTTTCCTGATATAATGCGGTACCATAGGTGCTACGAAGCTTGTGTGGCGTAATATGCTTCAGAGGGACCGCAATCTGTGAATATTTCTTCACCATGTTCTGTATCGTTCGAACATTGATTCGACTGTGGTGGGAGGAGAGGAAGAGTGCATTTTCTGAGCCTTTGGCAGGCGTGAGTTTCTTGCGTTCCTCTATATATTCCTGTAAAGGTTCAACCGCCTCGTCGCTGAAATAGACGATTGCTTCCTTTCCACCTTTTCGGGTTACACGGATGCATGTATTCTTAAAATCCACATCGTTCAGATCCAGACCGACACATTCGGAGATACGGATGCCCGTGGATAACATGAGCGTCATGATTGCTAAGTCACGTACCTTGGATTTCTCGTGAAATTTGAGCTGGCGGTCAGTCAGATTGGTGCCATATTCAACCGTATCGAGGAAATTCGCCGTTTCGTCCGCATCCATACGTGTAATTGCCTTTTCCGGCAGTTTGGGACGATCCACCTTATCAAATATATTTTCCTGTAGCATATCGTGCTTATACAGGTAATTAAAGAGGACACTCAGGGCACAGAGCTTGCGTTTGAGTGCAGATTTACCGTTTGTGTAGATACGGCCGTTCTTTTCGTATTTTTGGAGGTAATCCAGATAGTCCTCGATGAAAAATGTATCTATGGACGACAGGACGTCAAGAGAGACATCCTTTGGCGTATCACAAGGATGTTCGGTATAGACCTCACATATATATTCGAAAAATATTTTGATGTCACGTACATAGCCCAATCTGGTTCGCGGCGACGTTGTCTGTTGGACACCACGGACGAACCGCTTGACGTAGTCCGGAAGATCATTGCACACATTCCGAATCAAATCCAGATTGTGTTGTTCTTCCTGTTCATGATAAGTAATATCAGCCATACGATAAAAACCTCCCAATGCCTGTAAAGCGTTGATTTCTCTATATTTCTAGGATACCACTACTCTGGTAATAAATCAATAGATAATTTCGTAAAACCTGAGTTTTGCGAATAAATTTACAAGCAAACATATGGAGGGACTTCTGCTATTCCACCTGTAGATTTATTATTTGTCGTGGGAATGTGCCATTTATTTCAAATGTAAAAAACAGTTCCATTTATTCGCAAATAACCACAAAACTATGATATTCTTTCCGGGAAAATGTATGTTAAGATACTTGTGTTTAATCAGGATAACAAAGAAACTATATACAATCAAACAAAGGAGAATCAAACATGGGAAAAACATTTGAGAAGAAAAAAGTGGTAAAGAATAATCAGAGCCGCTTATCTAATTATGATAGGAGGCTCTTGCTATTTTTCAGAAGTTTGGTGTGTTTATAAGATATTAATGAAGTTTCTGGATAAAAGTTCGATAGATCTGTAAATACTCCTCTTCTACGTCTGTAAATGGTCGGACTGTATAATCTGGTTCATCATAAACCTGTGGTTTCGGTAAAGGCTGTTTCTCGTGTAACAGATATGTAAGGTCGTACCATAGCATTGCATTATCGATATCCTTCAGAATTTCCTGTTCAGCATTATCTAATGTACTTCCAAGAAAATGCGTATAAATCATATCAAGCAATTGATCTTCCAGCCGGTTATATTCCGGCAAGGCCTGCTTGAACGGACGTGGAACATCGGACATGTAACATTCACTTGCATCATGTAGCAGACATGCCAGAACCAGACGTGCCGACAGTCCCCGTGCCTGCGCTTCCTTCGCACAGGCAATGCAATGCTGTCCGACCGAGAAAAAGGTCTGTACGTGCCCGTTTCCGCGGCACAGAAGCGACAATGCATGTGCGATATCTTCGATGCAAAGAAGGGATGCATCCGGATTGACCGGATCAAAATGTTTTCCAGTGTAAGTAGTTATGTATGACATAGTGTATCCTTTCGGTTTCTGTAATACTCTTAATAGATTTTCTTAATATCTCCGATTATACCATACATCTCCCGGAAATGTGCAAGATCCGATGCATCTTGTATCAGCATAATGTCCTCAAATGCCTTAGTGGCATTGTCCTGAAATCCAGCTACCTGCTCTCCTGTGCAGATGCTGCATTTGATGACAGGTGTTTTCTCGGTTGGGTTGTAGTTGGTGTGTGATTTTTTGTGGAAAAGTTTCATGGGTGGGGCTCCTTTTGTGTTATTATAATTTCAATCTGATTAAATTTATAGTGTCGAGGGTTCAAATTCCCTTTCCGTAGCTATATCTATTTTCTGGTTAAATCTATACGAAGATATAATCAATCACATCTATGTCAGCTTTGTTCTTTACATTCCATTGTGGTTTAAATCTATACGCTTATGGTGTTCTTCGTTGCGGGTCTGATTCCTGTCTTTACATTCCAATCTGGTTAAATCTATACGTATCAGGAGGCGGCTGTCACTGGATCACGCTGATCTTTACATTCCAATCTGGTTAAATCTATACTCTCAAGCTGCTCATACCCGCTTGGATATACAATGACTTTACATTCCATTCTGGTTAAATCTATACAAAGCTGCAGATAAAAACCACGATTACCGCAATTACCTTTACATTCCATTCTGGTTAAATCTATACAGTTTTGCGGATATTTTTGTTTTTGTGGTTGTAGTCTTTACATTCCATTCTGGTTAAATCTATACGAGACAGCCGGGAAAGGAGCTACTATGACAAGTGACTTTACATTCCATTCTGGTTAAATCTATACTTGTTTTAGTGGCGTATATTTCAGAGGAATTAAATGCTTTACATTCCATTCTGGTTAAATCTATACCCAACAAGCAAAAACATACAATGAAGAAACAAAACTTTACATTCCATTCTGGTTAAATCTATACAAAACGCGAAAAAAGTAGTTGACAAGGTAAAAGTGTAGCTTTACATTCCATTCTGGTTAAATCTATACGGGTTGTTAGCTTCGTAGCTGATAATGCGGTATTGACTTTACATTCCATTCTGGTTAAATCTATACCCGTATAATCACAAGATCTTAATATCAGCGGCTAAAACACCACCTTTTTGTCGACCTCGATATTATACATATTTAGTATATCAAAAAAATTTTATAAATACAGAGTTATTTCTATATTTACTAAGTAATTACGTATTTTGTCGATGTGCAATACTTTTTTCGATATTTCAGATCGACAAATCAAATAAAACGGGATGTTTTATCATCATTAAGCCCAATAAATTCCTTTTTCAGCCATCGCTCATCACGGGAGGAAAAGAGAATAACGGAGTCCACATCTTTGCGGATAAACTGCTTCAATTCATTCTTCAGAGCTGTTATTTTAGGCGTACTGATATTGCCCTCAAACACCGAATGCTGGATATGCGTCAGATATTTTTTGCATATCTTAAATACTTTTGGGAGAATCTTTTTTCCTGCATCATCTGTGACAATATCATAAACAAGAATAACATACATGAGCAATCGCTCCTTTCCTACCACCATATTTCAAATCCGGTGTACTCCTTCTCTCCGGTCAAATGTTTGATCAGCTTGAAAATTTCAAGTCGCATTAAATATTGATAAGATACATACTTGTTCAAATCGCGATGTTTAATGGTTGTCTGCAGACGAGTATCTAACTCTTCTACAATCGTTTGAACAGCCGATTTTTTCAGCTGTAAACCATTAAGTTCATTTACAAAGCTTTGTTCAGTTATTTGGTTTCGATTTAGTAACGAAAAGATTAATCGATCACCAATCAAAGGCTTGAATATTTCTGAAATATCCAATGCAAGGGAAAATCGTTTCGCACCTGGTTCATGCAAATAGCTAATCGTTGGATTTATTTGCGTTTTATAGATTTCTGTTAAAACCTTTGTATATATCAGTGAATTGACAAATGAAATCAAGCTGTTGATCATATTATCTGGTGGGCGCATCACCCGTTTGCTGAAATCAATATTCTGGTCAATGATGGTATTCCAAGCCTGATAATATGTTTTCCTGATATTTCCCTCAATTCCCATCAGTTCGGTAATGGATTCCGTTTTCGGTATGTATTTTCTGTATTCAACGATCTGATCCATGTAAGGTTGCACATTTTTGCCGCGTCCATTGTAATATCTGAGATTTCGAAATATATTGTAGGAAGCGGAATTGATAAACGCTTGTGCAAGGAATAGTCGTTTTTCAGGATTTAAGTAATGCTCTGCCTGCTGTGTTAATAATTTGCCTGCGAGTTTCTGCTCTTTTGGATAGAAACTGCCAATATAGTACTGATAATAGTTAAAAAAATGAACGGAAATTCCCATTTTAGACAGTAGATTTAACAAGCTGATATTCAGATTTATTTCCGAAAAAATGTAAATATCTGAAATATTCTCAATCGGAAGATCCCGTTTATTTCCATCTTCTGATACAAAACGTAACGTATTATCTTTTCTGGCAAGGCTTCCATTTGTAAAAATATAATAGGTTTCTTCCATGTATATCCCCTTTCATTAAATATAGCAAAGGTCGTGATAAGCACATTTTTTGCATATCGCAGTCTCTTCTTTCGGTGGTGTTTGTTCGGAAGCTGCATAATCTAATATATCAGTTAAGACATTTTCTATAATAGGAAAATCCTCATCATTCAGTTCGACAGTGATACTTTGTTTTAAGAGTGGATAATCAATTTTGGCACTGATATTGGTCACTTCACGTTGATGCAGATAATATAAATAATATTTTACCTGCATGATGCTTGCTTCTTCAATGCTTTTGCTCTTCTTAATCTCGTGTAATACATGATTGCCACGCAGGAAATCAATATTGATTACGCCGTTGATCATGATGTGTTTGTTGTCTCGATCGTAAGAAGATGTATCAAGCAGTTTTCCGAGTTCCACATTTTCATTCCCGGCTTCCATTCTTATTTCGTGGAGATAATACCATAATTTTTTTTTACATACATAATAGTAGTAAATCATGATTCCACTTATTTCTTCCTTAGTCATAGAAGCTCCTTTCTGTCAGATAAAATGGCTACAAGCGTATGCATCCTTTTCAGGAAGTTTTACATCTACAAATCCCATTGAATATGAATAATCACAGTGAAGAATTGGAATGGCTGTATATCGATTGATATAAAATTTCCTTTCGATATATTCTTCTTTTTTCGAAAAATAACTAGGAATCGAAACAATATAGTTCTGGATAGAGTTTATCGCATTGATTCTTTCTTCTAAACTGCTATTGCTTGATTTAATAATATGCTCTATCTGTTCGAATTCATATTTATGAGTTTCATAAATAGAATATGGAATAATATCAATATTCCGAATATCTCTTATTGTGTCTTTATCTTTTTCATTTAGCAGTAATGTATTTAGATATTCATACATTCTACAATATTTTGCATCATACCTGGAATCAATTATATTTTCATAGGATAAGTAATATTCGATTAAATTGTTTTTTTCTTGTTCACTCAATATACCGGATACAGTTTCAATTGCCTTTTTTGAATAATGATAGATAACAGGATCTATTGACTGATCATTTATTGCGGATTGAAATCTCACTAACAAATCTTTTTCTTTTGGATTCATATAATCAGAATCCTGTAATTGCGTATATACAAAGCAATTTGTTTCATCGATGGACTTTAACCCTTTTCTGTTCACTCGCCCAAACCTCTGGAATAAAGAAAACAGATCCAATAATTCTGTGAACAAATAATCAAAATCAATGTCTAAGCTTGCTTCGACAACAGAGGTTGCAATCCATATTTCGTGCGCGTTTGTGGCTGTTTTTCCTGTTTGTAGAATTTCGACCTCTTTTTTTGAGCGATCCTGATGAGTAAATCGGCTATGAAGCAAATGAATATTAGCTATTCCGGCAGAACTTAGCTTTGTGTATAACCTTTGTGCGGTTTTAATACGATTGCAGATAACAAGAATTTTGCAACTCTCCGCGACTCTCTTTTGTTCCCAAAATCTTAAAACATCATCAGCATTTAAGGTAGAGTCTATAACCTTCACATTATGTCTGGGTTTTACTGTGTCAATAAAGCTATTACATACTACGTCTTCTCCCATAACTTCCTCCAGTTTCTTTCTTGCATATGGAGGCAGCGTTGCGGTCAGAACTGCTACTTTTCCACCGAATTCTATGATCTTTTTGACGCCCAGAACCAGATATGCAAGCAGATCCGGTGAGTACATTTGAATTTCATCAATGATGATTTTGGAATATGAATATGTACTCAGCTTTAATTCATATCCATAATACTTTAGTACAAAATCAAATATCTGATCCAACGTTGAAATGGTAATTGGAAGCGATAATTGCTTACTTGCTGTTACATAAGTAAGTACATTATCAATATCTGTGTTGTCATCTTTATTTGTAAGATAATAGGTTTGTGTATCAGAATGCAGTAAGGCAAGTCTGGAATCGAGATTATCATTATGCAATATAGTTTTTCCGATTCTTTCATACATGGCATTGAGTGCTGTTTTTAATGGAAGCACAAAGATACATTTATTGTTTCCAGACCACAATAATCCTGCCTCTGTTTTTCCACTTCCGGTAGGTGCAGTTACAATGACATTTTTATCGGAATTTTCCTTCATAAATATCTGTAATTCATTCCAGGATGCAGATTGACCCCAAGTGTGTAATAAATCGTTCAGCGAACCTGTAAGAAAATCATTCTTATATTCACATGGAAGATGCGCACTTGCGCTGTAGTCGCACTTGTGAAGTAATCCTTTCATAAGTGTCATTTTATTGTACAAATTTACTTTATCGATAGGTATGGATTGCATTGTATTATCTTCCTGCAATTGAATAAATTTATTTATAATGGTAAGTGCTTTTCGGTTTATGCTATTAGGTAAAACATCTTTATATTTCTCATGAAATGCATCTATTAATTGATTCGAATGCGATAATATATAGGCAAAGGATGAATTATCATAATGGTTATCATGATGGTATAAAACAGCATATAAAACGGAAATAAAATCTTCCGAATTACCGAAATCGTGGTCGTCGATAAATAACGCTGATAAAAGATTATGCTGTACCTCTGAATCAGGATCAAAGTGGATGCTTTTATTATGTAGGCGCGTCTGCATATGTTCATTTACCTTACCATAATCATGTTTTTCGCAGGCATAATGCAGAAGATTGGATAAATCGTCAGAGATGTAACCAAGCTGAACAAGCAAATCTGCCTCTTTTAGAACACATTCGGTGTGTTCTGATATGGTTTCTGCTACTCCATTTGTATCTGGAGATTTAGCCCAATAAGTATCCAGCAAATTTTGAAAATCGTTGTTGTCCATAAATGCATTACCTCCTGTCAGATTTTGATTCAAATTCCAATTTGGTTAAATTATTAATTACTATACAAGTGCTACAATATTTGAATTATCATCTGCATATATTCCGCTGACTGCATCAAATATGTTGAATTTTGAGACATAGCATACTAATTTTTTATTAAAGATACGTTTATTGTCTGCAAGGACATAATCTTTATTGAGTAAAAAATTAGTTCCACAGCCGGGAATTCCGTTTTGTCCATTCAAATTGATACTATCTGAATCAATAGCTTCTGAAAGTGCATTTGAAGGAATATACATATGCATGTCACATGTGTAGTTATCATCAATTTCCTTTAATTCTGTATAACTGCACTCTTCTACATTTACGAAATCTTCGCTTCTACCAATTGATGTAAGATCATCGATGTGATCATAGATACAGGCAAGGGTATCATCATCTGCGTGAATATGTAAAATCAATGTGATTCCATAAAGTGTCTCGTACGTTTTTGGTGCAGTAGTCAGAGTACGAAAAAGAGATATAGGATATTTGTAATGTTCTCTCTCATACGTTTCTACATTCCTTTTAACATTCTTCTCTATGGTTTTCCACTTGGCTTCCTGCTTTGATAGCGCCTGAATCTTTGTCTGCTCAGTAGAAGGATTCAGAACCTTTTTCAAATCGCTTAAATACTGCCGGTGCTTTTTTACATGCTCAAGAAAAGGTTTTAATTTATCTTTTTTGTAAGCTCCTATCTTATCTGCCAGATCTTTGAGTGCACGGTATTCGTCTAAATATTCAGGATGATATACGTCGATATATTCTCCTTTGCGAAAATCGTTCCCTTGCGATTTTTTTGCAGCAGCGACCTTCACATATCCATTTGATACAGTTTGACTGTTGCACATCTTGATAAGGATACCTCTGTCGTTTTGCAGAGAATTTAATATACAATGATCAAGATAGACTTCTTTCTGCATGCTCTGATAATCTCCTTGGATACTTATATCCATAGGATGATAAGAGGTAAATCCACAAGCCTTATGAATCGCTCCAATAACGGTTGAATAAGGAGGCAATGGATATGTCATACGGTTATCAATCGTCTCTTCTCTTCGGTAATTCGCAGAAGTCTGTGTGAGCCTGATGCGTAGTGCTTTCATAAAAACTCCCCCTTACTATGCGTAATAAGAGTTAACCTGATCTTTAAGCTGCTTAAAGAAATCTTCAGTCTGCATAGCGTTTAATTCTCTGACAATGTCATTCTCATTTGCAAAGATACCGCATTTCAAAACGCCGGCATGGAAATCTCCCTTCTCACTGTGCAACTTTTCTTTGATGCCATCTTCAAGAATCAGGGATGCGTTCTTTACATTGACCACATTTTCGAAGAAATGTGTTTTTCTGCAGGATAAGCCGCCAATCACAAATAATGGTTCAGCATTATCAAGATTTCCCTTTACGACCAAAGAAAGGTTGGCAATTGCATCTAAGATAGCATTTACACGAAATGCCTTTTCTGAATTATCAGCTTCTGCGTGGAAATTCTCGTCAACGCCGATCTTATCCAAATCAATTGTAATGCTATAAACCTTCAGTGATTTGTCGTATTCATACTGATATGGCATGAGACCTGTTTCTGCTGCATCATTTTGAATGCTGAGATTATTGTTTTTGGCATGTGTGCTTGCCAGATATAAGTTATTATGGAAACGTAACTCATTTATAAAGGAATCAACCGCAATAGCGTCTGTCAAATAGAAAGAACTGTTCCGAACATAAGTCAATCCCTGTGTAGACATATAACCGCCTTCTAAGGCACGGCAATTGGAAGCATTTAATTCTTCCGTAACTTTCTTCTGCATTACCTTGTCCAAAGATGTCTCCAAGTCATCATACAATCCGGCTTGTACGCAGATTGCATTTTTCAGACTTTCTCTGCTACGCATAGCATATTCTTTTTGATTCTTATAGATTTTCTGGACACTGGATGCATTACCAAGTCCCTCACCATAATTACTTGTCATGTTGGCAACAACTGTTAATGTTAAAGCGTTTTTCTTCATATTAATTTTCCTCCTTTTCTTTCTTGGTGTATGGAATCATAGCATTTGTAAAACTGATTGCGATATCTGACCAATTGTCAGGGTTGTCAAGAATATCATAAATAGTAGATATTTCACCGTCTGTATAACCAGATAACTGAAGCATAATTTCGAGAACACGCTCACGATCGTGGGAAACCGTAGCATTTATCAATTTGTTCTTGTAACTTTTCACTTTGTTCTCTCCATTTTTCTCTTTGATTGTTTTTCCAATATAATACCCTACCTTTTTTGCTCGCTCAATTGTATCCTGCATAGTTTGGTTCACTCCTTTCCATTCCATATTGATTTGTACCAATGGTTGTATAATCTGAATCGTTCTGCTCTCTGTATCTATACGACTAAGCAATAATAGCTGTTCAAGAAGCTTGTCCAAATATGTATAATTTAAGCAACAGCGGATAAGTTCCTCCTCAACATTTAACCAATAATTGTAGTTGTATTTATGTACATAGCGTAAATTATAATTATCGTATATTTTTTTCAATCTCTGCAATGCCTGTTTTCGAATCAGCATTGTATCAAAAGATTCCTGTTCACGGTCTTTGCATATAATCTCCACATCGCAATTTAAGAAATCGTTTGAGTGTAACATTGCCTTAATCAGTTTCGTCTGGTCGCCATCGCGAATCACTCGGTTGTTGATAATCTGCTCTTCTACATCCATTTTTTCTTTTAATTGATTATTACATTTGACAAGTGCCTCAATGGAAGTATTGCTGTTTACGAAAAAACCTATTTTCGTATAAGTAAATGCAAATGGTATAAAATCAAATTCGTATATATCGCTTGCTATAAATGTAGAAGTATCAAAATAGTAAGATGCAGCTTTGCTTTTTCTATTTTCATCAAGATCATAGCTAAGTAAACGACAATGTGGATTCGTGTCAGACATCAGTTTATTTGTGTTCGCAAAATTTCGATACATCGTTGTTTTATAACGAAAGGTTTCTTTAATTATTTCCAGTCGATGTTCATCGATTAGATTAAGGATGGTGTCCGTGTTTGTCCCATCGAATTTTATGCCTTTAAATATCTTCTTCATAACGGTATTCGAAGAAGTTCCATTTAGGTAAGAATTAATATCATTTATATTATCTTGTGAAAATTTTTGGATATGTGTTAACAACGCTTCTACATTTCGGTGCTGAAATTCCCTGTCATACCAGTTTTCACAAAATAGTAAGTATCGTTCTTCTGTCAGATCTGTGCTGTTATATAGAATCCCCTGTATGTAGCCGCATATATCGGAATACACAGCATATCGATCTTTATCCTCATTATTTGTATATGTATATAGCTTCTTGCCTTCCGTCTCTTCGATGAAATCAAAAAAACGAATTAAACCAACGATTGCCGCGGAATAGCGCCATTCGGTTGGAAGAAGCAATGTGTCATATAACGGATGTTCTATTGTTGTTTTCATAGTCTAGTCACACCTCCTCCTGAGCGATTATTTTTGCAACTCCAAAGCCACTGGATCGGCGGGAACCAATTCCTGCTTTCAACAGATAGTCCAAAGCCGTAGAATTCCCAGTTAATTCAAAATCTCCGATAGAACACTCAATGTTGATTCCGTAATTTTTTATAACGATGCTTCTGGCATTTATCGGTATCATTGATACTTGAGATAAGCTCTCTGAGAAGCCGGCACGCTGTAATTCATATGAAATTACTCTCTGGCATTCTGACATAAACTGGTCTCCGGCTTTACAGGAATAGTACCAGTCTTTGTTTGTTTCAGGATTATGACTCCGAATGCACAATGGCTCGCTCATTTTGACTAATAATTTATTGCCTCGAACGACATCTTCTTTTAATTGGGTTATTTGGGTTAAAGTCATACGATTTTCCAATGGTAAAGGATATGATTTTCCCTTTTGTGCCGCAAATGCTGAATACAGAATAAATCCGGTTCTCGTATCTGGGGTGGAAAATACCATTGACATTTTCGGGCTTGTAACCTCAATATGATCTGATGTGTAGTTTGGCTGGTCAAAGATAGTCGAGAAACAAAAAGCTTTTTCTTTGGCTGGTCCATAGAAGTCAGCAAAATATTTGCCACCATTTGCGTTTGACAGGCAATGCTTGATGAATGACAATATGCATCTACGGTAGTCAATTGGTAAGACGCAGCTTTTTAAGTTGAATGATAATTGAAACTTCATTTTAAAATCCTCCTTTCGTTTGATTGTATTTATGGTATATCACATAGATCACATCAAGTCAATACATCACCTTAAATATATTCTATTAAAACAAAAATAAATTTGACAGAGAGGATTGATATAGATATAATCCAAATGTATAATCATATTGAAATGTTAAGTAAATATATTCTATTTAACATTTTTAATTTAACCATATTGGAAATATAATTTTATAGCGTTTGTAAAAATATCCGTTTGATTTGTTTACTTTATCCTCTTTTTGAGTATAATACACTATCAACTGTACATAAAAACGGACTTATAATCATTTTTTTGGATTTTATTTAAGAAAATTCAGATTATTATAAAATCTCCCCAATAATAATCCCCACCAATATAATAATTTTACTACAAATATTTACAAGAAACAATAAAAATATCCATGGAACACAATAAGTTCATAAATACAATAAAGCCGCGTACCCATAACAGATACACAGCTTTATTGCGTGTGATTAAATTAATTTTGGATGCGGATTAGTCAATCCCAAAACTCCGCTCCTCTTCCACCACATCCAGTTTCTTGACATCCATCCCTGTGATCTGGACGAAGCGTCGTCCGGCGAGGAATGTGACCAGCTCATCGATGGCTGCTTCCGATCCCTGCACTTCCATCTCGACATCTCCGTTATAGAGGTTCTTTACCCAGCCGGTAAGCCGCAGCTGGTTTGCTTTGTGCTCGGAATAATACCGGAAGCCAACACCCTGTACGCTTCCGTGAAATATGATATGTTTTCTGATGATATCTGCCATGTTGTTCTCCATTTATATGTGTTTTTCTTGCTTGCTTTTCTGCTTCAGAATCAATAATAATTTAATTATAAGCCATTTTTCTTGCTGGTGCAATGAAATAAAAAAGAGATAATCATTCCAATAGAAATAATTATCTCTTTCCGTGTGTATCGTTATTTACATTACAGACACTTCTTCACATCATCCACAATCTGTTCCACAGTCAGATGATTGTCCTTTAATACGTCATTTACATCGTAACGGTCGAGGAATTCCTTCTTGATACCGAAGTTCAATACCTTCATATCAGAAGCTCCGTAGAACCGGGTGATCTTCTCACCGAAACCACCGTCCAAGATGCCATCTTCGAGTGTGATAACCACATCGTGGTTTGCCTTCAGGTCTTCGAGCATAGCCTCATCAAGACCGGTAATATAATATGGATTGATGATGGTTGCTTCGATGCCAGTTGATTCTTTCAGTGCTTCGGCTGCTTCTACACCAAGTCCGTAGAATGAACCAAGACCGATGATTGCAACCTTGCTGCCCTGCTTTGTGATCTCGTACTTGTTCAGCTTCGAGAAGTCCTTTGTGACAGCCTTACCGTCAGAGACAAATGCGCCACCTGGTACGCGGATGGCAACCGGATGCTCTGTCTGGGCGATGCTCCAGTCTAACATGGCAAGGTACTCTTCCTTTGTCGTTGGTGCGAGGTAGACAAGTCCTGGGATATTTGCCATCATAGGGATGTCGTAGATGCCGAGGTGTGTGACATCGTTCATACCATAGATGGACGCAGAAAATGTCAGAATCGTTGCCGGATTGCCGTTTACACACAGATCCTGCGCCAGCTGGTCATAGGTTCTCTGGATAAATGTGCTGTATACGCCGTAGACCGGTTTGCCACCGCTTTTCGCAATACCGGAGGCGAGTGCCACAGCTGTTTCCTCGGCGATTCCGACATCCACGAATTGTCTGCCCGCTTCCTTTCGCTTATCTTCCGTGAAGCCCATTACCGTCGGTGTGGCAGATGTGATGGTCACAACACTTGGATCTTCTTTCATTTTTTTCATCAAGTAGTCACAGGTAACGCTGGAATAATCCTCACCACCAAAATCTGCGATTACCTCGCCGGTCTCGATATCGAACGGCAGATGCCAGTGCCACTCTTCCTTGTGTGTTTCGGCGAGCTTGTAGCCTTTTCCTTTCAAGGTACGAATGTGTACCACAACTGGTTTTACGCTGTCCTTGACGCTCTCAAACGCCTTGATTAACGCCGGAATATCATTCCCAGCATGAACATACACATAGTCAAGTCCCATCGCCTTAAAAAGGTTACATTCTGCCTGTCCGTTTGTCTCGCGCAGGAGCTTTAAGTTCTGGTAGAGGCCACCGTGATTTTCAGCGATCGACATATCGTTATCGTTTACGACAATGATCAGGTTGCTCTGCAGCTCAGATGCAAAATCAAGTCCCTCTAACGCTTCACCACCGCTCAAGGAACCATCGCCAATGATTGCGATTACATTTCCACTCTCACCCCGCACATCACGTCCCTTTGCAAGACCACATGCTAAGCTGATAGAGGTAGATGTATGCCCAATCACGAAATGGTCATGGTCGCTTTCCTCCGGGTTGCTGTAGCCGGATACATCGTCGTAATGGTCTTCGTAAAGATACGCATCCTTTCTGCCAGTAAGCATCTTGTGTGGGTAGGTCTGATGGGATACATCAAACACAAATTTATCCTTAGGAGATTCAAATACATAGTGCAAAGCAATCGTTGCTTCTACCATACCGAAGTTTGGACCGAAATGTCCGCCGTGGATGCTCGCACGCTTCAAGAGCGCCTGACGCATTTCCGCCGCTAAGCTTGTAAGTTCGTCATTTGAAAGCTTCTTCACATCCTCTGGACCGTTGATTTTCTCAATGTACATAACGTTTGTTCCTCCTGAAAATTTCTTCTTATTTCTCGTACAAAAAAGAATGAATACTATCTTTATTCATCCTTTCTGTGTTTACTATACAACCTAAACTTAGCTTTAGGTCAAGAAAAATTTTTTATAAATTATAAATCGTTACCGGATAATTGTGTTCATAAAAATCCCTTCTTATATCCTATAAGCGTCAAAAAAGTCCGTTTATCGAAGCCGCTTCAAAATCTCCTGAAAATAGTCTGGAAGGTCTGCATGCCATTCCATATATTCTCCGGTGATTGGGTGGTCGAACCCGAGTACCCCTGCGTGTAATACCTGTCCCTGTGTGGCAAAAGGCTTCTGCTTCGGCCCATACACCTCATCCCCAAGCAATGGATGATTGATGCTTGCCATATGGACACGGATCTGGTGTGTCCGTCCGGTTTCAAGCTCGCATTCCACGAGGGAGAAGTTCTGCTTTAGCCGTTCAATCACACGGTAATGTGTGACGGCATGTCTGCCGTTTGGATCGATTGCCATTTTCTTGCGGTCGGTTTTGTGTCTGGCAATCGGTTTGTTAATCGTTCCCTCGTCTGTGGCAAACTGATTGTAGACGATCGCTGTGTAGACACGGTGAATATCATGTACCTTGAACTTATCGGACAATACACGATGCGCCTGATCGCTCTTGCAGGCAACTAAAAGTCCGGTCGTATCCATATCAATCCGGTGAACGATTCCCGGTCGTAATACCCCATTGATGGAGGATAAGGAATCCTTACAATGGTACATCAGGGCATTGACGAGTGTTCCGCTTGTATGTCCCGGTGCCGGATGCACAACCATGCCCTTCGGTTTGTTGATGACAATGATATCATCATCCTCATAGACGATATCGAGTGGAATATTCTCCGGTTCGATGTCTAATTCTTCTGCTTCCGGTATCTCTACTGTGATCGTATCGCCTGCCCGGAGCTTATAATTTGATTTGGCAGATTTGCCATTTACAGTTATGAAATTATCATCTAACAGCTTCTGGATATACGAACGCGATTGGTCAGGTATCTGTTCAGTCAGATATTTGTCCAGTCGCGTGCCGATGTCTGTGGAAGCTGCGTCGATTGTAAATTCGTAAGTTTCCATATTGTAATATCTTAGTCTTTTTTTGATTTTGAGAATAACACATCAATTTCGTGGTCGTGATAGTAAAATGCACACAGTAAGATCAACACGATCATACTCACGGTCACATAGATATCCGCGACATTAAAAATCGGAAAATTGATCAGCCGGAAATCAAAGAAATCCACTACATAATGTAAAGAGATACGGTCAATCATATTTCCGATTGCGCCAGATACAAGGAACACCAGACAGACACGAATTGGGGTAAAGCGCCTGTTCTCTGGAATTTTTGCGTAAATACCTGCACAGACAAGCAACACAAGGACGGTCAGAATCAGGAAGATTATTCTGCCGTTTTTGAACATGCCCCATGCGATTCCGGTATTCTGAATGTATGTTAAATGAAATACATTCTTGATCAGCGGATGTGATTCATATAACGCAAAGGATGTGCGTACGATGAATTTTGTGATCTGATCGAATGCAACAAGCAAACCGATACAAAGAATCGGTATTATATAGATTTTGATTTTATTTTTAGTATTCATCCTGATATCTTTCCTGTAATTCTTTGAGTGCCAGAAGCATATCTTCCTCGCTTACATCCATGTCGATATACGCGTGTCCGATCGTCTCTAACAAAATAAATTTGATTTTTCCACCGATGGCTTTCTTGTCGTTTTTCGTATAGGATACGATTGTTGCAAAATTCGCGTCGGCTGGCAGCTTTGGTACATGGTACGGTTTCATGCTGTGTAGGATATCTCGCAGCTCTGCCTGTGTAATATTCCCTTTTTTGTAGGAAATGATACTGGCAAGTGCACATCCGATCAGCACGCATTCTCCATGCAAAAATTCAAAATTCATGTATTTTTCGATGGCATGACCGAGAGTATGTCCAAAATTCAACAGTGCACGCTCTCCCTTTTCGGTCGGATCGTTTTCGACGACATTTTTCTTTACGACGTTGCTTTCGTAGATCATCTCTCCAACGGTAGGAAGATCAAGCGCTGCAATCTGTGCTTCGTTTTCCTTCAACCATGTAAAATAATTGGCATTCTTGATCAGACCATGCTTGATGATCTCGCCCATACCCGAACAAAACTGGCGGTTCGATAATGTCTTTAACACAGACAGGTTCATATACACCAGTTTCGGCATATGAAAGGCGCCGACCATGTTCTTGTAGGAGTCAAAGTCCACACCGGTTTTTCCGCCGATGCTGGAATCAACCTGTGATAACAGGCTGGTTGGAATCTGGATAAAGTCGATACCGCGCAGATAGGTTGCGGCCGCATATCCGGTCAGATCACCGACCACACCGCCGCCGAGGGCAATCAGTACATCATTTCGATCGAATTTCTCTTCAATCAGATGGGTGTACAGGTCTCTGACAACATTCAGATTCTTGCTTGCCTCTCCTTCTGGAAAGACAAAGGATGTAGTATATGTGCAGGCATCTTTGATAGAAAGCAATATAGCATCCAAATACAAGGATGCTACATGACTTTCGGATACCACACAGATTTTACGGTTACTGTAGCCAAGCTCTTTTATCATACTGGGAAGGGCATCAAAGCTCTCTTCATATACGATATCGTAGATTGGCTTATCATCAAGATGGACAGTTAAATTCTTCATGGTAACTCTTCTTTCTGTATGTAATACGATATTTGATTAGATGAACTCAAATCCATCATCGTCGGTCTCGGCATCATCGTCTTCGCCTTCTCCGATCAACGCTGGTCCGTTGTTCTTTTTTGCTTCTACTTCGCCTTCGATGCTCTCTGCAGATTCTTCTGTATCTGTATCATCGTCGGACACTGATAAATGAGAAATCGTTGGAATCTCATCAATATCTGGCTCTTTTGGAACTGGCTCTGGTTTTACTTCCGGTTCCAGCTTTCTTTCTGGAGCTGGTTCCGGTGTCGGCTCCGGTTTTGCTTCCGGCTCTAGAGCACGTTCTGGTTCTGGACGCGCTTCCCGTTTTGGTTCTGGTTTTGGTTCCGGCTTCGGCGCTTTGGCTGCCTGAGCAGCGGCTTCCCTTGCTTTTTGAACTGCTGCTGCAGCTTCGGAGCTTCCGACAGTTGCCCGCTTCATTTTTTTACGTTCTTCCGCGGAATTGGCAACCTTCAAGGAAGATTTTTTCTCTTCTGAACCTTTTCCCTTTGCGTCAAATGGATTATAATCCTTTTGCTCCTTTGGCTTAAAAGGATCAACAAAATTCTCTCCGGCACTTAAAGATTGTGTATATACAGCGCTTGTGCTGGTTGTATCGCCACTGCCAAATCCACCATTAAATCCACCCAATGTAGATTCATCGCGCAACTGAGGATCTCCGGTGTAGGCACCAAACCCGTCACCTGCAGAGGCGGAAGCCTGTTTCTCCTCTCCACCCATGAGTGTCCATGCACGATCATCAATCATAGAGGATGGATCAAAATCCTGCTCGCCTAAGAACTCAAACTGCTTTTTCAGTAACGAACAGAAATTAGATTTGTAAGCGGTGTATTTTGCTTCTAATAATGCAATCTCATCTTCCAGACGCTCCAGACGTTTCTCTGCGTCAGACACAATGTTGTTTGCCTGAATTTTGGCATCACGAATAATCTCCTTTGCTTCCTTTGTTGCATTGGAGATAGTCTCTACGGTGTCTTTTTCCGCACGCTTCAAGCTTTTCTCAAGATGTGATTCTTTGGAACGATAATTCTGTAATGTATCGTTTAATATGGAGACCTTCTCTTTTAACTCCGCATTTGAACGATACAAGGATTCATAGCTTTCTGAAACACTGTCAAAAAATGTGTTTACATCTTTCTTGTCGTAACCCAAACCGACATGAAATTTCTTCTGTTGAATATCAACTGGTGTAAGCAACTTTCCAACCCCCCTATTCGTTTAGTACTGTACGTATGGTGTCAGGGCATCCTGACCAACCAATTCCTCTCTCAAATCTCCGGATACTTCGATATCCTGAGGTGTTGCAATAAATATGTTGGAAGATACCACATTCAAAGAGCCTCCCATTGCATAGCATGCACCGCCAACATAGTCGATGATTCGCTGTGCGACTGCGACATCCAAGCCCTCAATATTTATCACGATTGTTTTGTTTGCACGAAGGAAATCAATGACGGACTGTGCCTCATCTGTCTCCTGTGGTTTAATTACAAATACTTCACTACGGTTGCGGAAATCTGAGCTTCTGCTGTAAGACTTCTGGGAGTCCTTGAAATCAACCAGTTTGCCACTGGATGAACTGCCTGCTGTACTCCGATGTGTAGTTGATGCCTGCTGTGTAGCTGCTTCGTATTTGGAAGCGGAACGTGCAGCTGGCTTGCTGAAAGATGGTTTTGATTTCGATGCACGTGGTTTTACATCTTCGTAATCATCGTCGTCATCGTCATCATAATCATCGTCGTCAAACAGATCGTCATCGAACTCATCTTCATCATCATCTATATTTTTGACTTTGAAAAAATCCAGAAAACTCTTTTTACCTGCATCCTTTGCCATAACCTTATTCTCCTTAATTAAATATTATAATTTCGCGCACCGAAAATAGCGGTTCCGACACGAATCATAGTCGCGCCCTCCTCGACGGCGATTTCATAATCATTGGTCATTCCCATTGATAAAACACTCATATCAATATTATCAATGCATTTGGATTTTATGTCAAGCGATAATTGATGCATTTTACGGAAATAAACACGATTTTCTTCTGGATTTTCCACAAATGGAGCGATCGTCATGAGTCCCATAACATGAACATGCGGCATATCCTTGATCGCGTCAATCAAAGCGTAAACCTCATCCTCCCGGATTCCAAATTTTGTTTCTTCCTGTGCAATGTTGACTTCGAGAAGAACCTTTGCAACTACCCCTTTTTTAGCAGCCTCCTTCTCAATTTCTTTTGCCAGATGCACCGAATCCACACTGTGGATCAGACATGCCTTATCTACAATATATTTTACTTTGTTTGTCTGCAGATGTCCGATTAAGTGCCAGTGAACCGGTTTGGATACATGTTCGTATTTATCAACCATCTCCTGCACTTTGTTCTCACCAAATTCCATCACACCATGTGAAAGTAATTCCTCTACATCGGATAATGGTTTGGTTTTGCTGACTGCAATGATCGTAATATCCTGAAAATTTCGGCCGGAGCGTTCACACGCTTTTTTGACATTTGCAACTACCTGTTCATAATTTTCGTATAGCATCTTGATCAAGACCTTTCTAATTTTTAATATATAAGCTGATTTTCTGTGACACTTTGTGCATCCAGCACGATGTTATCGTAGGCTTTCAGCTCTTCGCCACTTTCAATCAGAACAAATTCGTCGATTGTTTTAATCACAGTTACCCGGCGGAATTCTGCAATACCCTGATTGGCAAAATAAACACCGGTCAGTGGATATAATTCTAACAACGATGCTGCAATCGTAGCATTCGAGGTAATATTGACCAGAATGTCAGAATCCTCAAAGCCTTCTGGATCAACATAGGCGTATTTCTCGTCTGTCTTATAAATCTTTGGCTGCATCTGCTGTATAGTTTTGTTCCCATTGTCATCGGTCCGCTGCAGGTTGAGACGGTTCTCGTTACTTTGGTTACTGCCTGCAGACAGATAGCTGAGTGGAATCCGATAGACCTGCTTTTCTACAAGTGCAGACGAAGGAATCTTCAGACCACTCTCATCGGACTGAATCAGTTCCACAGTCACGAAACGCTCGGACAGATAATTTGACATATATTTATCGATGGCAATGTTGATATAAGAGCCATCGGAACCTTCAATAATTGTAAAAGGCATCGTAATCGTAAAGTTCGAATTGTTGATACGGAACTTCACATATGACTGCCCGTCCAATTCTGCAAGCTGATCCTGTGAGATCGGCGCAACGATGTTCCACTGTTCGGATGGGATGATCTTCACGATAGTGGAACCGGCTTCTGCATAATCCCCGGATTTCATCGCCTTTTTATCGTATCCGGCTTTATCAAAATCGGAAGCTTTGATCTTTTCAGAAATCTGATAATTCTCATATCCGTCAATGTAATATGTTACAAGCCCGCTGTCTGGGGCACTGACCGAAGACAGTCCGCGTCCAGAGGAGCCTGCCTGCTGCATCAGTACTTCGTTTGTCAGCTCGAATACCTTGTTGTTAGCGCTTGTCTCGAAGCTGTACGCGTTGTAAAAGGTTACATCGCTGTATGATAACTTGTAAGAAGATATCAGGGAACGGATGCTTGCATAGTCATTGCTTGACAACAGTGCGTTGTAATTGCTGTCAGAATTATTTTCAGTATTATAGATCTCTCCGGTCTCATCAATGGTACATACAGTAGAGTTCTTTTTTACTTTTTCTCCATCGGTGATATAGTAACAGAGATAACCGGATTTCTGTGTGTTTACGATAACCTCGTCACGGATTGCAAGTCCCTGTAAGGTAATATCATTGCTGACATCGCCTTTGCTGACCTGATAGATCGTAACGGATTCTTTGCTGAGCGAAGATACGACGCTGATTACGACATACAGCAAAACCGCTGCAATAACTATGGTTGCAGCGTTTGCACGTATCTCTTTATTCAGTTGTATAATACGGTTTGGTTGTTTCATATCCTCACCTGATTGTGTGTATTTTACAGTTTACAGACAACATTGGCTGCATATTCTGCTGGCAACATGGATTCTTCCACGGCAGTACTGATGACAAATGTAACATTGTATTTTTCGGAAATCTTATCAATCTCTTTCAATGCAGCGCCAAGTGCATCTGCCTCGATGTTACACATCATCATGAAGTTATCCAAAAAGATGTGAGTTACATTATGGTTGGAAGAAATCAGTCCCTGAATAAAGCCCATAAAGGCATCTGGGGATTGAATATCGTACTCGTGCAGATTGACGAGCCGGATGACATTAGAAAGTTCATACATATGCTTGTTGCTCTTATCAATGTAAATGATAGAACCGCTAGTACGCTTGCTTTCGTTGTTCGCTCTTTCCACCATTTTGCGTGTTTTACCGTTTCCTTTTGCTCCAATAATTAGTTCCAGCATCTCATGTCCTCCTTAGTCTGTTAAACATAATAAACGTATAATAGAATTGTATAAGTCCGCTTTGGAATTGCCGGATGATGCGACAACTACATAGTCCTTACCGTCCTTGGTCAGATACATGGCAAGACAGTTACCAGCTCCATCGGTCGTTCCTGTTTTCCAGGATTCCAGATGGAAGGTCGCTGGCAGAGACACTTCTCCCGTAACAAATAAATTTGTTGCGGTGCTTTCGGTATCAATTGCTGCGCCATTGGAATCATAAAACGTATAAGTATATGTATCAAAACCATCAATATCCCGTAGAATCTGATGATTGTGGACTTCTTTTACAATGAGGTACATGTCATATGCGGTCGAATAGTGATTTGGATCGTCCAGTCCGTGTGGATTCATAAAATGAGTGTTTGTAGCTCCGAGCTCCAGGGCTTTCTGATTCATACGGTCACAGAAGCTTTGGATATCCCCACCCACATACTCTGCCAGATACAGGGCATAATAATTGTTGGATTCTAACATCAGCCCATACAACAGGTCTTTTACGGAAATGGTATATCCACGATGCAACTGGCTGGGGGCAACATCTTCTGCTGTCAGATCATAGTTTTGTGTGATCTCAACCATATCATCGAGTGAAATGGTTCCGGCTTCAATGGCATCAGCCACAACAATTGCAGTCATCATCTTCGTCATACTTGCCGGATACATACGTTGATGTACATTTTTGGCGGCAAGTACCGTCTGGTCGGATTCATTGATTAAAAGTGCGTAATAGTCTTCGGGAAACAAATCCGCCTGGGTACGGTCGTCACGATAAACAATCGTGTCCTCCTGATGGAAATCAACATTGTCCGATTGATGAACCAGGTGGTCGATCACGTAAGTAGCGGAATCAACATCAGGATACGCTGCCTTTACGTGATTGTTGACAATACAGACAATAGATACAAACAATACCAACAGTACAAGTATTATTAAATTTCTCGTTAAATATTTACTTCGCATAGTTTTTTAGTGCTTAAACAGTTCTCGCCAATCTAAGTCACCACGATCCAACGCTTTGATCAGCAATTCCGCGGTTGCAAGATTGGTTGCAAGTGGAATATTGTGAATATCACAAAGCGAAAAGATGTTATTGATATCTACATCGTGGCTCTTCTTGGTCTGTGGATCGCGTAAAAATATCATCATGTCCAGATCATTGCTCTCAATCATGGCACCGAGCTGCTGCTCTCCTCCGGTATGCCCGGCGAGGAACTTGTGGACAGTCAGATTGGTAACCTCTTCAATCATACGTCCTGTCGTTCCGGTTGCATAAAGTTCATGATGAGACATAATCCCCCGATAAGCGATACAGAAATTCTGCATTAATTTTTTCTTCGCATCATGTGCGATTAAACCGATGTTCATGTACGGTTCTCCTTAAGTAACATTATAGTCTTCCCTAGTAGCTTGTTTTTTGCATACTGACATTTAGCACGACTCCGATTCCAATCGAGATACTGATCAGGGAACTGAGCCCATAGCTGATAAACGGAAGCGGTAGTCCGGTGTTTGGTATAACACCGGTTGCAACACCGACATTGATGAATGTCTGGTATGCGATCAGACAGCCCATTCCGGCTGCAATCAGCATGCCTTTTGTATCTTTTGCATTTCTCGCTACATGGATACATTGTAACACTATTAACAGTAGAATTGCAATAATTATTACACTTCCAACGAAACCAAGTTCTTCGCCGATGACAGAAAAAATGAAGTCTGTCTGCTGCTCCGAAATGAAATTTGCATCCTTTACTGTGGCGATGGTTGAAGTGTTTAAGCCTTTTCCGGTAAGCTGTCCGGAACCGATTGCCATAACGGAGTTATTCTGCTGTGTATAGTCGGAGCCGTACTGCCCTGGATAGATAAACTGCAGGATTCGGTTCACCTGATAATCACGCAGCAAGTGTTGGTTTGGTCTCTGAATATACCACAGAAAGCTTCCTGCAAGTGGAACAAATACCAGCAGTGCAATTCCGATGATTTTATAGCTTAATCCAGACAGATATAACATTGTGACAAGAACCATAGCCAGACACAGAGTCGTGGACAGATCCGGTTCTACTGCGATCAGTGCCAGGGATAATCCAATCAGAAGCACAAACAGGCAAAGTCCTTTAAGTGTATTGATTTTATTATCTTCTTTCAGTTTATCCAGAAAGGTTGCAGTAAATAAGATCATAAGGATCTTGGAAAATTCGGATGGCTGGAACTGGATACCTCCGCTTCCGCCAATCATGATCCATCGTTTTGCGTAATTGACTTCCACACCAAAAAAGATAACGGAAAGTAATATAACCGCGTTAATGATGAAAAACACACGGTAAAACCGGCACACAAAGTCGTAATTTAATAGAGAGACAAAAATCATAATGATAACGCCAAGCCCAATACCGATGGTCTGTTTGGGCGTGAATGAACTGTCTGCACTGTTGATCATGACAACGCCACAGATCATGGCAATGATGACGGTAATCAGTAATTTGAAATTATAGTCTCTGAGACTGAATCTTGTGAACATCTTTATCCTTCTTCTTTAACCAGCCGAACAAGCGGCTCCTTTTTTCTTCTTTTGCGAGATCCTGCCCGCAGATCCGCATGGCAATGTGGTCGTAGGCACGTCCTGCAACACAGTTTTTTGTTGCAATCGGTGTTCCACGGTTACTTGCGATGACGATATTCTCATCGTCGTAGACGCTTCCGATATGGTTGACCCCAAGGATTTCTACAACGTCTTCTACAGACATCATCTCGCCCCGCTTGACCATATCCTGTCGTACTCGGTTTACTACAAGGTCAATCCGTGGTATCTCGTTTGCATTTAAGATTCCAATGATGCGGTCAGCATCCCGGATAGCAGAAACCTCTGGTGTGGTCACGACGATCGCACGTTTTGCAGCAGCAATAGCATTTTTAAATCCCTGTTCGATGCCTGCCGGACAATCGATAATTATGTAATCATAATCTGGCTTGAGCTGATTGATGAGTTTGATCATCTGCTCTGGAGAGACGGCGCTTTTGTCGCGCGTCTGGGCTGCCGGGAGCAGAGATAGCGTATCACACTGCTTGTCACGAATGATTGCCTGTTGATGGCGGCAATTTCCTTCTACGACATCGACCAGATTATAAACAATTCTGTTTTCAAGCCCCATGACAACATCCAGATTCCGAAGTCCGATATCGGTATCAATCAGCAGAACTTCAAATCCATGTCTGGCAAGGGCGTATCCTATATTTGCGGTTGTCGTAGTCTTTCCGACACCGCCTTTTCCTGATGTAACAACGATCACTTCACTCATGATAAATCCTCCAGTCTATTTCAGGCTATATACGAACGTATCAGGTTTCCCTTTGCACCCGGAGGTTGCAGCACCGTGGAGTGCTCCGATGATAATGATATTGCCCTCGGATTCAACGCTGGCACCTGATTCCACATCTCCGACAATCACGATGCTGGCGGCTGCCTGTATGGATTGTCCGTTCTTTAAGTTGCCTATATAAAATAGACCGTTTTTATCGGAGTAAATTGATTTCTTCTTAGGCTTTTCGATGGAACGCGGTCTGCGTCCGATGCGAATGCCTTTGTCGTTTAGTGTATCGATGATTTGCTGTTTTTCGTCCTCTGTCAGATCCTTACCTTCAAAGGTAACGGTAATCGGTTTGATGTTCGCATAATATCTTCCGGTTGTTTGAAGCTTATCAGAAAGACAGGTAACCACCTGACTTATGGTAGCATCCGGCGATATAATCAGTCGAATCCCCGCTTTGTTACCTTTCATCATAACGGGACTAATCATACTCCACCTCTCTTTGACTAATCTTGGGACGGCGTTGCGTTGCCGCTCATTTCGGCACCAACTAATTTATCTGGATCATACATGTATGCATAGATGAATCCAGCCAATTCTCTGGCATTGGCGGAGGAATAACCATTTTGGATAACACAGGTTACGGATACTTCCGGACTTTCATATGGTGCGTAGGATACAAATAACGCGTGATCCGGCTTGTCTTCACTCTCCTGCGCGGTTCCGGTTTTTCCGGCGACATGAACATTGATCCGGTTGATCAATTCGTCGGAACCAGCCGAATACGCAACCACGTTTCGCATACCCTGATGGACGGCGTCCCACGTGGAGCTGGCAAGCTGCACCTGATTTTTCACTTCTGCATGATTGTCCAAAATGACATTTCCCTCGTAGTCGGTTACTTTATCGATCAATGTGAGGTTATAACAGGTTCCGCTGTTGGCAATGGTTGTCACATAGCGGGATAACTGGACGGGTGCATAGATGTTTTTTGCCTGTCCAATGGCGCTTCGAACGGAGTCGTTATCAGAGATATGCGGCTCGATTTCCGGAAGCTCCAGACCAGATTTGTCTCCAAGGCCGAACAGCTCTGCGTATTTCTGAATCCGTTCAACACCGTAGGCATCGTTATAGGAGCCATCTTTAATCGCCAGATCATATCCGAGGTTGTAAAAGAACAGGTTGCAGGAATGCTGAATACCACCCACGACATTCAATCCTCCGTGTGCACTGTTGCCCCAACATTTTGGAGACGGTGTGATCTTTTCAAAAAGTCCGTTACAGAAGTAAATCGATCCGGTGTCAATTACTCCCTCCGTGAGTCCTGCAATCGCAACAAGCGGTTTGTAGGTGGAACCTGGCGCGGTACGCTGCTGGCTGGCACGGTTGTATAGAGGCGTTGTCTTATCGGCTAACAGCTGATTATAATAAGCGGTATCTACTTCGTTGGTCAGATAGTTGTTATCGTAGCTTGGATAGCTGACATATGCTTTGACATCTCCAGTGTTGACGTCAGTCACAATCGCTGAACCGGAACAGATATCCAGTGCCAGCATGGCAGGCGTAATCTCCTGATTCTGGATCTTTTTACGCATAAAGTCATAGGCACCGTAATTTCCAGCGAGGTATTCCTGATACTCGGTGTCACCGTCGACGTTCAAAATTCCCTGATCATACAGAAGCTGTACAACTGCATCTCCGGTTATCATTCCGGATTGTAGCATAACTTTGATCACGAGTTTGTCGAATTCACTGTCTGTACTTAAATATTCAATAATATAATCGCATAATGCGTTATAAATCTCGTCATTATCATAATAATCGCTTTCAACCTTCAAAGCAGACAGGTCGATCGCCTCCTGGCTGATTGCATATTTCAGATAATGTTCCAGAGACGTTACATTGTTTGTATAATCGATAAACTCCTGATCGTCTTTGTCAATCATGGAGGTATGGAAAATATTGTTGTCGCTCAAAACCTCACAGATATATTCCATGTAATGCTGATAGTTTTCATCCAGCTCAGAAAGCGGCGTGAAGGTAGATGTCAAAATAGTATACAGATTGTCAAGGGTTGCCTGTCTCTGGGCATCGATTGCCTGAATCGTTGCTTTTTCAGTATCCGTTGCATCTTCTGCGCGCATATCATCCTGTGACAGGATGTTGTTATTAAACAATCCAAAATAAACATCAGAGATCGCGATGCTGGCATTTTCCTTGGCAATTACGTTATAGGCGGGTGTCAGATACGATAAAATGATCGAGGTAATCTCATCTTCCAGCGTATCATAACAGTATTTCTGCAGATTTAAATCCAGAGTCAGATAGACATCGTTTCCGGCTGTTGCGGGTTTGGATTCAACAGTGTCAATAACTTTACCAAGGTTATCGACATACATCGTCTCAAGGCCATTTGTACCGCGCAGATAGGACTCACAATACTGCTCAATACCGGTTTTTCCGATCATTTCTTCGTTTGTATACTGCTCCTCATCTGAAAGCTCTGCATTTTTTTCTTTCATTTCCTCATCGGAAATGGCACCGATATAGCCGATGACATGGGCGAAATATTTGGCGTCGTTGTAGCGGCGCAGGGATTTGACGGAGACAGACATGCCCGGAAGCTCATCTGCATGCTCTGTAATCGCTGCATTGCTTGTCTCACTGATGTCATAAGCGATGGTAACCGGAACATACTGCTGATAGCGGTTCATCCACAACTTGTAACGTACGCCGACAATCTTTAAATCTGCTTCTTTGCTATAAGAATCTGAAACATCAAATACTTTGGTATTCAGATATTCCATGATATCGTCCGCAGTTGCATTTTTCTGTTCGTCAGGCATGGAATCATAATCGGTTTTTGCATAGACATCCTTCAGGAAATTTTTCAACTGCTGGTCTTTGACTGTAAACTGGAAGTTCCCATTTGCATCGAGCTTGATCGGGAAATCCAATGTCAGGGAGTCGCCGTTTTTCTCTAATATGGAGATTGTCTCGTCGACAATCTGGTTTTTCAATTCATTCTCGCTGATCTTCAGGTTCTTTGCCATCGTTGTCTGTGCGTTGTCATTACTGAAAACAACCGAGTAAGAAAGCTCATTGTAGGCGAGCAGGTTTCCATTGCAGTCGTAAATATTTCCACGCACGGAATCGATCGTTAAAGTCTTCTTTGACTTGTAGACGAAATTCTCCATATGCTCTTCTCCCTCTTTGATCTGCAACACAAAAAGCTGATGTACCAGAATCGAGAAAAGTACAAGGACGACAACTGTAACCGGAAACAGACGGCTTTTTACATAGTCGACAATAATCTCTTTAATTGATTGTAATATCTCACGTAACATAGATTACTCATCTTCCTTTAAACGTTTGTTGATCTTTACATAGAGCTTGTAAATGATCACCGTTAACAAAGCGGTACATAAAATCTCCGGCAGAATCACATGCAGAAGGTATACACCGTAATTCGTTTTATTCTTTAATAAGAAACTGACAATATAGATAATCGTGTTAAACAGAAAATCATCCACAATAATTACGATCAAAGGCAGTAATACATCTTCAATCATGTAGTTTTTGTGAAAGAAACCGTTAATATAACCAATAAACATGTATAAAAGCATATAGGGTCCAAGGATGCTGGAGAAAAATATATCCACCAGCAGACCGCTGCATGCACCGACCAGCAGACCTTCTTTTCTGCCGCGCATCAGTCCAAAGGACATTGTGAGGATCAGAAGAAGATTCGGTGTGATCACACTTAAACTGTGAAATCCAAACACCGTCGATTGTAATACAAAATTTATGACAATCAGAATTGCCAAAGTTATGATTCGTTTCAGTTTATGTTTCATAATTTGCTGCTTCCCTTACATTTGCTTACTCGTGGGAGACGGTCTTTTTTTCTGCCGTAATGACAAGCACATCTGTGATGTTTGAAAAATCAACTGCGGGTGTAATATAGGCAGTCATTGTCAGGTTGTTTGTGTCATAAGAGGTCTTTGCCACATAGCCGATGATCAGACCGGAATGATACAGGTCTGAAATCGGCGAGGTTACAACCTTATCTCCGATTGATACATTGGCGTCCTTATCAATATTTTCAACAAGCAGATAACCGCTATCATAGAGGTTCAGATCTCCCTCGACAGTACAGAGTGCATTTGCAGGCATGACCTTCGCACTGATATTGGAATTGTCATCGATGACTGCACGCACTTTGGCGTAATCATCAAAGCATTCCGTGATGATGCCTGCGACGCCATCGCCACACAAGACATTAGCACCCTTAAAAAGTCCCTGTTTGGTTCCCTTGTCAATATAGAATGTAGAAAACCACGAAGTGGAATCTTTTGCAAATACATGGGCAGCCGTCATCTCATAATCCGGATAGGATTCATCCAGATTATACAGATCCCGCAATTCCTGCAGTTCCAGCATTTTATTCTGATAGTTTGTGATCTCCTGCTTACAGGATGCAAGCTCTGCTTGCAGAGCTTCGTTTTCGTCGGTCAGTGTTTTGATTTCGTTCAGATTCTTCATTTTTGAATCCGTCCACAGACCGATCTCATTGATTCCTTTCTGAATTGGCGTGATCAGCTTGCTTGTAAAGCGCCTGATGCCTGCGACCTTTGGTGCAGCTGCATATGACAATACGATCAGCACGATGCCGATAATCGTAAATGTAAGTAACAGATATTTTGGATGGATATCTTTTCTTCGATCAAATCTCATAAAATGCCTCTTTCCAGCATACTTAAATAATGATCTCCAGCGACGATGATATGGTCAGATACCTGAATTCCAAGCAACTGCCCTGCATCGCGGATGCGAAGCGTCGATTGGATGTCTGCCTCACTTGGTGTAACGCGACCGGATGGGTGGTTATGTACCAGCACGATATGCACTGCCTCATAGCGCAGCGCGTGAATAAATATCTCGCGTGGTGACAGGTAAGTCTGATTGACCGTGCCAGAGGATAACTCCACTTCCTTGATTAAAGTATGCGCATTTGTAAGTAACAATAAAAAAGTTTTTTCAACGGATAAAAATCTGCACTTCTCCCTATAATACGCTCCAATTGTGTCAGGAGTATGAAATTCCAGTTTTTTTTGCAATTGTTCGAGATTCATCCGTTTGGATATCTCTGCCAGTGCAAGTAGCTGGATGGCTTTGACCTTCCCGATACCAGGGATTTTCGTCAGCTCCTGTGGCAGCAAAAACTGCAATCCAAGTAATCCTTTTTGCGTATCGTGTGCATTTAATACCTGATTTGCCAGATCCAGCACGCTGGCCTCTTTGGTGCCGGTTCGCATGATCAGGGATAACAGTTCCGCATCCGAAAGTGCGGAAACACCATACCGCTCTGCCTTTTCGTAAGGGCGTTCGCAGACAGCTAAATCTTTGACTAATATATGCATAAGCACTCCTTCCACCTCTCCGGGTGCGAGGCTTATCATCGCCTAGTCTAACATACTACAAGTCCTTTTTCTACCATTTTTTCAAGGGACATCATGATACCAAACTTTGCATGGGGATAGGTCAGTCCACCCTGAAAATATACGGCATATGGCTCTTTCATTGGAGCATCGGCAGAAAGTTCAATGGATGCACCGGATACAAATGCACCGGCAGCCATAATGACCTGACTGTCGTAACCTGGCATATCCCATGGGATTGGAGTTACAAAGCTGTCAACCGGTGCAGCCGCCTGAATTCCTTCACAGAATGCCTGGATATATTCCGGTTTTCCAAATTCTACTGCCTGAATGATATCATAACGAGGTTCTGTGGCATTCGGAACAGATTTAAAATGCAGGCGTTCATAGACATTAGCGGCAAAGATGGCGCCTTTTAATGCAGCTGCAGTTACAGTTGGTGCTAAAAACAGTCCCTGTGCGATTGGACGGGTTGCGTTCAAAGATGCACCGACTTCCTTTCCAAGTCCTGGTGTTGTAAGACGGTACGCGCAGTTTTCAATATATTCTTTCTTACCGCAGATATATCCGCCGATTGGAGCAAGTCCGCCACCCGGATTCTTAATCAGGGAACCGACAACCATATCTGCACCGACATCGGATGGCTCAATTGTCTCAACGAATTCGCCGTAGCAGTTATCAACCATACAGATCACGTCTGGCTTGATGGATTTCACAAATGCAATCAGTTCACCAATCTGTTCGACTGAAAGGGTTGGACGTACATCGTATCCCTTGGAACGCTGAATCTCGATCAGCTTTGTCTTCTCGTTGATGTTTTTCTTAATGTTATCATAGTCAAAACTGCCATCTGGCAATAAATCAACTTTGCGGAATGTAATGCCGAATTCGGCAAGAGATCCCTTGGACTCCCTGATGCCGATAACTCCCTCTAAAGTATCATACACTTTTCCGACCGGGGACAAGATTTCATCGCCCGGACGCAAATTCGCGGACAGGGCAATGGATAGTGCATGGGTACCACAGGTAATCTGCTGACGTACCAATGCGTCCTCGGTGTGAAATACATGGGCGTAAATCTCTTCGACTGCTTCTCTTCCGCGGTCGTTGTAGCCGTATCCGGTCGTACCATTCAAATGGGACTCTGAAAATCCAGCTTTCTGCATAGCAGAGATTACCTTAATCTGGTTTTGTTCTGCAATGCGGTCGATCTCCTGAAATCTTGGAAGCAATGCCTGTTCGGTTGCTTCGCAGAAATCGTAGACCGATTCCTTGATGCCAAGACTTAAATAATAGTTTTTAATTTCATCGGTTGCACTCATAATATTCTCCTGTAATTGATCATTGCAAAATTATCGTATATTTTTCTCTGCAAGATGCGTCATGATTGCATCTTCCAGCTTCTGGTCTGCGTTTAAGATATCCTTGTCGAGCCAGATTACGTCCCGTTCCCGCCGAAACCAGGTAAGCTGACGCTTTGCAAAGTGTCTGGTGTCGCGTTTTAATATCCGGATGGCTTCTGGAAGATCGTATTCGCCGTTCAGATATCCAAGGATTTCTTTATATCCAATCCCCTGCATGCTTGTATCCTCTGTGGTTAAATGGTAGGTGTCGACTAAAGAACGAACTTCTTCCACAAGCCCGGAGGCAAGCATTTCGTCAATGCGCTGCTCGATTGTCTCATACAAGGCTGCACGGTTTCTTGTCAGCACAAAATATGCAAAGTTAAATGGAGACGTCTTCTCACGCTCTGTTTCGTTATGTGTCGAAAATTTCTTTCCGGTCTGATGGAAATATTCCAATGCACGAATCACACGTTGCCGGTTATTGGCATGGATTGCTGCGGCAGATTCCGGATCACATTCTACAAGCATCGTGTGCAGATAATCGTTTCCCTTTTCGTCTCCAAGGGCTTCCAACTCTTTTCGGTAGCCATCCTCGGTTTCTTCATCAAAGGAAATATCATATAAAAGAGCTTGAATATAAAATCCCGTTCCTCCAGTGATGATCGGGATATGTCCGCGCTCATAGATACCAGCCATCGCTTCTTCTGCATATTTCTTGAATTCCATAACATTAAAACTGTCCTTTGGTTCTAAGATATCAATCAGATGATGCGGGATGCCCTGCATTTCTTCTGGCAGGATCTTCGCTGAACCGATATCAAAATGTTTGTACACCTGAATGGAATCGGCGGATACGATCTCTCCGCCTACATCGTTTGCAAGCTTTAAGGAAAGCGCTGTCTTTCCGACTGCGGTTGGACCGGTCAGTATAATTAAATTGTTCTTTTTTTCTGTATTTGTCATAATTGATGTAGGTATTGTTTCATTTTGTGTGTTCGTCCGCAGGGATTATGAAACGATACGGTGGAATTTCTTTTCCAGTTCGGTCTTACTCATAGAGATGATGGTTGGTCTGCCGTGTGGACACGTATATGGGTTTTCCAGACTGAGCAGCTTGTCAACCAAGGCATCAATTTCCTGAAAGGATAACTTCATATTTCCCTTTACTGCCGCTTTACATGCCATAGTAGATAATTTCTTGACAAAAATATCATTCGACATGTAACCGGAATTCTGAATCAGGGAGCCGACAAACTCTAAGAACATATCCCGTCCATGTAGACCAAAAAGGTTGGATGGAATTGCGTTGATCTTGAATTCATTGCCGCCAAATTCCTCGATATCATAGCCAATTTTCATAAACAAATCAAAGTTATCTAAGATTGCCTGCCGCTCTGCATAGGTAACGGTAATTACCATAGGCGGTAAGAGCTGCTGGGAAAACACCTGTTTATTTTTGAGGTTTTCCATCAGTTCTTCGTATTTTACCTTCTCATGTGCGGCATGCTGATCCATGATATAAAGATTGTCATTGTATTCAATCAGCCAGTATGTCTCAAATACCTGACCGATCACACGGTGCGAAAGCCGCGCTTTTTCCGTCAGAAAATCATCGTCAAAGAGCGTTTCCTGCTTGCCAACTGTGTATTTGTAGGCTGCTGAATTTTTGTCCATCTTAGACAGATCCAGCTTGTTGGATGGTTCCGCTGGCTGGACCTGTGTTGGCTCAGAATTGTCTGGCTGAGACGTTGTACTATTCTGTTGCACAGTCTGAGACGCGGTTGCTGCGTAATTGTCCTGCCGTACTGCCTGAGCTGAAGAAGTTGATTTGTTCGGCTGCGGTGCTTGTGCAGATGGTGCATATACAACGCCATCGTCGGCAACCATATCAGCGATGTTCGGGAGTGGTGTCCCATTCTTGGCAGCTTCCTGCTCTTCTGCTTTCCGAAGAGATTCCAGAATCTTGTAAGTCGGACTGTAACTTCCGGCACGGACGTTTTTCTGTGGAATCGTCTGTGACTGTGCTCGTCTCACCTCAAAAGGCTCTGCTGGTTTTTGCTCCGGGTGGGAAATCACAGGGGAGACAATTGGTTTTTCTCCCTCTTTCGGTATGATCTCCTTGTGGGTCAGAGCCAACTTTACGGCTGTACAACAGACCTCAAACAGCTTCTTCTCGTTATCGTATTTGAATTCCATTTTGGTCGGATGGACGTTGACATCGCATTTTTCCTGTGGCAGATCCAGATACAGCACGGTAAATGGAAATTTGTGTTGCATCACAAAGGTACGGTAGCCTTCTTCAATCGCGCGGTTTACGACGTTGCTTTTAATGTACCGGTGATTGATAAAATAATTTTCAAGTCCACGGTTTCCTCTTGCAATAAAAGGCTTGCCGATAAATCCAGACAGATGAATATCACCGTCAGTGTAATCAATTGGAATCAGATTGGCAGTGATGTCTCTGCCATATAACTGATAGATCGTATCCTTTAACTTTCCGTTTCCGGAAGTATCAATACGTGTCTGTCCGTTTGCAATCAGTTTAAAGGATATTTCCGGATGTGACAGTGCAATTCGCGTCAAAAGGTCAAAAATATAGGAACCTTCTGTCATGGCAGACTTCAAAAACTTCTTACGTGCCGGTGTATTGAAAAACAAATTCCGAACAACAATCGTGGTGCCGTTTGGCACACCGACATCTTTGTATTCGATTTCCTTTCCACCGTGGATGACATATTTGATTCCAGTCAGGTCGGTCGCGGTTTTTGTGATCATTTCCGTCTGTGAGACGGCTGCAATCGTAGAAAGTGCCTCACCACGGAAACCAAGCGACAGGATGGAATTTAAGTCTTCCGCATGTTCAATCTTACTTGTTGCATGACGCATATATGCCATGCGCACTTCTTCCTTTGGAATGCCGCAACCGTTATCGGTCACGCGGATAAAGGAAGTTCCGCCGTCCTTAATCTCAACGGTCACTGCGGTGGAGCCAGCATCAATGGCATTTTCCAAAAGCTCCTTTACGACAGAGGATGGACGTTCAATAACTTCGCCGGCTGCAATTTTATCGATGGTCGCTTTATCTAATACTCTAATCATATGTTATGTACCCTCATAGTTGTTCATAAACAATGGCATCGGTTACTGCTGTTTCAGACGTTCCTGTAATTCCTGCAAGTATAACATTGCCTTGATCGGTGTCATATTATTCAGATCCATCGTTTTTAACTCGTTGGCAATCGTCATCTCCACAGGGGAAGAAAACAGAGAAAGCTGTTCATAGTCCGAAGATCTTGTCTCTTTTTTCTTTGGCTGCTCAGAAAGTGCCGGCTTGATGTCGATATCTTTTACCTTCGTTGTGATATCGGAGTCAATCAGCTCATTGCAGATTTCGCGTGCCCGTTTCAAAACTGGTTCTGGCACACCGGCAAGTCTGGCTACCTGTATACCATAACTCCGGTCTGCACCACCCTTGATAATCTTGCGGAGGAACACAATGTCGTCGCCCTCTTCCTGTACAGCAATACAGAAATTATTGACGGAGGAAAGCTTTCCTTCTAATTCTGTCAGCTCATGATAATGCGTTGCAAATAATGTCTTTGCGCCTAATATGTTTGGATCGGCAATGTATTCAACAACTGCCCATGCAATCGAAAGACCGTCGAAAGTGGATGTACCACGTCCGATCTCATCTAAGATAAGAAGGCTGTCTTTCGTTGCGTTGCGTAGGATATTTGCAACTTCATTCATTTCGATCATAAATGTTGATTGTCCGCTTGCGAGGTCGTCCGATGCACCGACACGGGTAAATATCCGGTCACAGAGTCCAATATTCGCCGACTCTGCAGGGACAAAGGAACCAATCTGGGCCATCAGCGTGATCAATGCAGTCTGACGCATATAGGTGGATTTACCTGCCATATTAGGTCCGGTAATGATCGAGATACGGCTTTCGGCATTATTCAGGTAAGTATCATTTTCCACGAAGCTGTCGTTTGCAAGCATTTTCTCAACAACCGGATGTCTGCCGCCTTTGATATCAATCACGCCATCGGTATTTAAGGATGGACGGACATAATTGTTCTTGTCAGCGACATATGCAAGAGAACAAAGGGCGTCTAATTCTGCAATGTATCCAGCCATCTTTTGTACACGGACAAGGGCTGCGGCAAGTTTTTCTCTTAATTCCACATAGCAGTCGTATTCGAGCGCATATAGCTTATCCTCTGCGCCAAGAATCTTGCCAGAAAGAGTATTTAATTCATCTGTCGTAAAACGTTCGGCGTTTACCAGCGTCTGTTTGCGGATGAAATAATCTGGAACTAAGGATTTGAATGAATTTGTCACCTCAAAATAATAGTCAAAGACCTTGTTATATTTGATTTTCAGACCTTTAATTCCTGTTTTTTCCCGTTCTTTTGACTCCAGATCCGCCAGCCATGTCTTACATTCGGTTTTTGCCAGACGCAGCTCGTCAATCTCGTCGCGGTATCCCTGTTTGAAGATACCACCTTCCTTGATAGAAACCGGAGGTTCTTCCACGATTGCCTGTTCGAGCAGATCATACAGATCTTCCAGACTATCGTAATCCTCGTAAATTTCATTGATACGTTCACAAGGAAGCTCACGGAGCAGATTATAAATATCCGGCAGATATTGAATGGATGTCTTGAAAGCGAGTAAATCCCTTGGATTGGCAGTCTTCAGTGCGATTCGTGTCAGTAGACGCTCCAGATCGTAAATCGTATTCAAATATTCGCGCAGTTCTTCCCGAACGATCAGCTCTTTGTTGATCGCTTCGATTGCATCCAGACGTTTTTCAATCGCATCCTTATATAAGAGTGGCTGTTCGACAAATTCACGCAGTTTTCTGGCACCCATTGCAGTTTTTGTCTTATCGAGTACCCAAAGCAGAGAACCACGCTTCTGCTTATCCCGCAAGGTTTCAGTAAGTTCCAGATTCCGTCTGGTTGCGGAATCCAAAATCATAAAGGAATCCACAGAATACGTCTCGATATGGTTGATATGTGACAGGGAACTCATCTGTGTTTCATGCAGATACTGCATCAATGCACCACAGGAAGCAACACAAGCCGGGCTGTCCTTTAACCCGAGTCCCTCGATACTGTTGATGTGAAACTGACGCTTTAATGTTTCTTCGTCTGTTTCTAAGTTAAAATAATAGTCCGGTGCTTCGGTATGAGATACCTGCAACCGCTCACATACGGCGTGAATCTCTTCTACCTGTTCTACGCCAGCCTGATATAATACCTCGGATGGCTGGAATTTATTGATCTCATCAACGACCTTTTCTGCCTGTTGTATCTGGCAGGTCTTAAATACACCAGTTGACAGATCCGTAACGGAGATACCATAGTTTTTCCCAACATAGGAAATACACATCAGGTAATTGTTCTTGGACTCTTCCAGACTTTCGGAAGACAAATTGGTACCCGGTGTTACAATCCGTATGACCTCACGCTTTACAAGTCCTTTGGCAAGCTTGGGATCTTCGACCTGCTCGCCGATTGCTACCTTGTAGCCTTTTTTTACAAGCTGATTGATATAAGTATCTGCTGCATGAAATGGAATCCCACACATCGGTGCCCGCTCTTCCATACCGCAGTCTTTTCCGGTTAGTGTAATTTCAAGTTCCTTGGATGCTAAGATTGCATCATCAAAGAACATCTCATAGAAATCACCGAGACGGTAAAATAAAATACAGTCTTTATATTTTTCTTTAGTTGCAACATATTGCTCCATCATAGGAGATAGCTTTGCCACGCCAATCACCCAATCCTTTCACCCATGAAGTAAAATCCCTTACAGTCTGTCAGCTTTACATCGACAGTCGTTCCGATCATATCGGCAGTTCCCGGAAAATGTACCGTTACATTCTCTTCGGTTCGTCCGGTTACAAGTGATGCATCGTGATGATTTACTTCCTCCACAAGCACAGGCTTTACCTGATCAGCAAACCGCTTGATCTGTGCATTCGAAATCTCGTTGACTAATGTCAGAAGACGGTTAAAACGTTCCTTGATGACATCTTCCGGCACCTGATTATCCATTGTTGCAGCCGGTGTTCCGGTGCGCTTGGAGTAGATAAATGTAAACGCCTGATCATATTTTACTTTACGGATAATATCCAGTGTATCCTCGAAATCTTCTTCTGTCTCACCCGGAAATCCGACGATGATATCGGTTGTCAGGGAGATGTTCGGCATCTTGGCACGAATCCGGTCAACTAACGCAAGGTACTGTTCCTTCGTATAGCGACGGTTCATGCGTGTTAATATGTTAGTGGAACCTGATTGTACAGGCAGATGCAGATGCTTGCAGATCTTCGGCTCTTCTGCCATTACCTCAATCAGCTCATCTGACAGATCTTTCGGATGACTGGTCATGAAGCGTACACGCTTGATGCCGTCAATTTTGCACACTTCCGTAAGCAGCTGTGGAAATGTTACACGATCTTTCTCGTCCACTTCAACAATCTTTCCGTCCTTGTATTCATAGATATTGCCATAGGAATTTACATTCTGACCAAGCAGCATAACTTCGGAAATTCCCTGCTTGGCAAGTGCTTCTACCTCTGCCAGAATCTCTTCTTTCTTGCGGCTCTGTTCACGTCCGCGTACATATGGCACGATACAGTACGTACAGAAATTGTTGCATCCGTACATGATATTGACGCCGGACTTAAATGTATATTTCCGCTTTCTAGGAAGCTGTTCGACGGTCTGTTTTGTCTCATCTAAGACTTCGATTGTCTGCTTGCCTGTCTCTAAATAGCTGTAAATAAGCTCTGCTAATTTGTAGATGTTATGTGTGCCGAAGATAATATTTACGAATTTATACTTCTGTTTCAATGTCTCAATGACATGTGGCTCCTGCATCATGCAGCCACACAGACACACGATCATGTCTTTGTTTTTGTTCTTTAATGTCTTGACGTGGCCGAGATGTCCGTATAATTTCTGATTCGCATTCTCGCGAATCGTACATGTATTAAAGATTACAAAGTCAGCTGCCTCGTCGTCCACTTCTTCATATCCGATCTCATCCATGATGCCTTTGAGCTTCTCTGAGTCGTGGGAATTCATCTGACATCCAAAGGTCTGGATGTTGTAGGTAAGTGGTCGATTCAATGCTGCCTTTTTCTCAAGTACAAGTGTTTTGCACTGGTTCATGAAATAGTATTGTCTATCCGGCTCCATAGTTGGAATTGACACGCTGTTCATTTGTATTTCCTCTTTCTTATATAATTTGTGGGTGTATGTATTCCAATCCCACAATTAAATTATTATATAAGAAATCGGTTTAACTTTCAACCGATATGGCAGGAAATTTGTTGAAAAAAGCCGGAAGGTTTTACGTTCCGGTTTCAAATAAGGTATGGTATGGAATTTATTTATAATGGGGCTGCGTAGTAAGGAATTACCAGCTTGGCTCCACGATAAATCGTATCATCGGTCAGGTTGTTAATAAACTTGACTTCATCGATGTATTCCTGATAACTGTTATATTCTTCGGAATAATGCTCTTCTGCAATTGTCCAGAGTGTTTCGTCTTCATCAATCGTGATGCAGGCATAATATTTCTGATTGGATGTTGCTGCTTCCGGGTTCTGCTTTTTATTGTTGACACCAAATATTATACAAATGATAAGTACAAGACTAAGTCCAAAAATTAATTTATGTTTCATATCTGTTTCCTCCCTGTTGCTGTTTCATCTGATGAACATCTGTTCGATGATTGAATTATACAGAACATCTGTTCTTTTGTCAATACTTTTTTCGAATAAATGTTCGATTTTTCTGGGTAGGGGGGTTGAACAGGTTTATTATAAAAAAAGCGCAGTATAAACTGCGCTTTTCAGGGATTCATTATTTGAATTCAGATAAAGTTGGAATATCGGAAAGAATACCGGTGTATTCTTTTCCTTCGGTATCCGGTTCCGCATCCATGTTGTTTTCTGGTGGTTGATAATGTAATGTATATCCAATAACTAGATCATCAAACCCTTTTTCTTCATAGAATGTATATACATCCTGCAAAGCGCAAAGGCATGCGTTAAGTTCTGTCTCGTTTGTATAATCAGCAACGATTTCGACATTTGTCAGATGCGTTTGGTCATTTTCTGTGATTTCATAGGATAAAATGTTGGATGGAAGCTTATCTGCATACGCGGCAAATACGCAGTCATCGTAATCATCCAACAGCATATTGGTTACGCTTTCCACACCATAGAAGGTGTTATCCAATACATGAAATGTAATGTTGTTTTTCTTATCTTTCACAGTCCATAAAATATCCGTGTATCCATCCTCATCTTTATATTCATGGGGGATTATATCCACAGTAACTCTTCTTATGGATAACGTTTCTTTGGCATATGATTTGATATCGTCCGCGGTATACTCTTTTGTGCAGCCGGTTATGCCCACAACTACAAAAAGCAGGAAACACAAAGTCAGAATATATTGTACAAATTTTAAATGCTGTACATTTTTATTTTCGATTATTTGCTTTGTTCTTAAGATCTTCATATTGCTACTCCTTCATCTGCTGCACTTCACGTTCCCGTTGTTTCTTCCCAATCTGGAATGGGATTTGTGCAAGAATCAGGATAATTGTGCAGCCAATGACCATACGCAAAAAGCCTTTTCCGAGTTCTTTTATTGTACTATCCTGTCCCTCATATTGCAGTTCCTGAATATCAAGTACCTTGCCGTAGGTCTTCTTATCACAGCAAGGACAATGAAATTTCTTTGCATAATGGCTGTAATTTTGCGTATTTACAAAAGCACCGTTTGATATATGGGTACGACTGCTCTTCTTATATTTCACCATAGCCGGGCGTGTAGCCTCTTTTCCGGTTACTTCATATATCGTTCCGCATTTTTCGCATTGTACCTGTACGGTAAGCCCCGCCGCTTTTGCTATGCGTACATTATGAAGTGTGATGATGAAATTCACAACAAGCCAGAGAAATAAGCATCCTCCCATGGCAATAAGTGCAATTGTCTCCAAATCCATATTACAGTTCCTCCCGATCCTTTACTATATATAACACTTCACAACCAGACAAAAGGTTGCATATAGTTTGAAAATAAATTCTTAATCTACAATTTCCTCCAACTGCCGCATCCAGATCTGTACAGATGCATCGCTTGGCATACGCCAGTCGCCACGTGGGGATAAGCATACACTACCGACCTTCACGCCATCCGGCATACAGCTCCGCTTGAACTGCTGGGCGAAGAAACGGCGATAGAACATTTTCATCCATTTTAAGATGGTTGCAGCATCATAGGTTCCTGCAAATGCACGTTTTGCCAGATAGAAGATCTTCTCCGGGCTGTATCCAAAACGCATGACATAGTACAGGAAGAAATCATGCAGCTCGTAAGGACCAACCGAATCTTCGGTCTTTTGCACGATGTTGCCGTGTTCATCCGGAGGAAGAAGCTCCGGGCTGATCGGGGTATCGATGATATCTTTCAGGACTTCGGTACTCTCTGGAAAGATATTACATTCGATCACGCTGGCAATCATCCATTTGACAAGTGTCTTCGGGATGCTGGCATTGACGCCGTACATGCTCATCTGATCGGCGTTATAGGTACACCAGCCAAGGGCAAGCTCTGACAGGTCTCCGGTTCCGACGACGATGGCACCGATTTTATTGGCATAGTCCATCAGCACCTGTGTCCGCTCGCGTGCCTGCACATTCTCATAAGTAATGTCTTTGATCTCCATATCATGTCCGATGTCCGCATAATGTGTAATACATGCATTCTTGATTGGGATTTCCTTGACTGTAATGCCAAGAGTCTGCATCAGGGTTAGGGAATTTTGATATGTGCGATTCGTCGTGCCGAAGGCTGGCATCGTGATTCCGGTCAGATTCGTAGCAGGCAGCCCCATCTTCTTCAAGGTCTGTGCAGCCACAAGCAGTGACAAGGTGGAATCCATACCACCGGACACACCAATCACCATCTTTCCGCCACAGATGGAAAGCCGCTTTGCAAGTCCGCCGATCTGCATATGGAAGATATCCATACAACGCTTCTGGCGTCTCTTTGTATCGCCCGGTGTAAATGGGTGTGGATTGACGCTGCGAAGACTTCCGTCGCTTTCAAAAGCTTCGGATACCGGAATCAGAATCTGATGCATCGAAACCGTGCTGCCGTAGGTGCCGGCACAGTCCTGATAGGTCTTTCCTTTCAGGCGGTCTGCCTGAATCCGTTCGATGTCAATATCTGCGACTAGCAGATAGTTATTTTCAGCAATCTCGCTGTTTTCGGCAAGCATCTTTCCGCCCTCGCAGATCATGCAGTGACCGGAGAAGATCAGGTCGGTTGTACTCTCGTTTGCTCCGGCGCTCGCATAGAGATAGGTGCACATCAGAGAGGTTGATTTCTCTTTTACAAGCTTCTCGCGGTATTCACGCTTTCCAATCGTATCGTTGCTTGCAGAAAGGTTTAAAATCAGCTCTGCCCCGCTCATTGCCATAAATGCAGATGGGGGGATTGGTGCCCATAAGTCCTCGCAGATTTCTGCACCAAAGCAGAACGCATCCGGCAGATGATAGATCAGGTTATTGCCGAGTGGAATAGCATAATCACACTCCTCAGAGCCAAGTAATTCAGAGGCATAGATATGATCTGTTGATAATTCCCGTGCAGAAGAAAACCAGCGTTTCTCATAGAATTCGTTGTAATTCGGAAGAAATGTCTTGACGGTGATGCCGTAGATATGTCCGCGGTATGCGGTCACAGCGACATTATAGAGCGCATTTGCAATCGAAAGCGGCATACCGAATACAACAACCATATCACAATCTGCGGTCGTCTGTACAAAACGGGCAGCTTCTTTTTTGCTTTCTGTAAGCAGTGTCTGCTGCAGGAATAAATCCCCGCAGGTATATCCGGTGACAGACAGCTCCGGGAATGTAATCAGATTGACGCCTTTTTGTTTTGCTTCTTCCACTTTTTGAAGCATCTGGTCGACATTATAAGCAGTATCCGCAACACGCATGTCCGGAACTGCGGCCGCTATACGGTAATATTGATACATCGTTTAATCCTCTCTTTCCTGCAAATCCAGCTGCAGCCCCTTCAGATAATGAATCGGTGCCCCGGATTGTGACTTTATAAAATAGGCGGGATTTAATTCCTCGTACTTAAAATTCTTTGCATGTCCCTGCTCGGTCCGGGCAAGATAGGTTTCTAACTCACACAGCCGCAGGTAGTAAAATTCATTGCGTGCAGTAAACATCACAAGCAAGAAGCTTATGCCCCGCTGCTTCTCAAATTGCCGCATGAAATGAATCTGGTGTTCATGGATATTCCGGAGTGGAAATGTATCTGTCGCGCACTCCTTTGCATCGAAGCAGACCGGAACGCCCTGTACCACCCCGATATAGTCGACGGTGGAATCCTTCTCGAAATAAGCAAGCTTGATCTGCCCGCTTTCCGAATCAATCTTGACAGGCGTGATTGGTGTCGGAATCTTCTGCATGAGCGCTAAGTTTTTCTCTGTATATAATTCATTGGTCAGATTGACGAGTTCCTCTAAGGTGGAACCGCGTAATCCTCTGGAATTCCATGTTGGCATGTTGTTTTGCTTTCTATTTGTTGTGCTATATTATGAAATGTAAATATTTATGGATTTTATCTTCATTGATCCATGATATTTAGTAGTTTGCCGGTAGTTTCAACCCCAGCCCATCCGCTACTTTCTGAAATTCTGCTGGCAAAGGATCTGTGATTTCCGGGATATCCGGTAATACAAGTCTGCCTGCGTGAAGTAACTGATGGTTCAGATGGTATCGCTCGCGAAGCTTCCGGTTTACCGCCGGATTGCCGTATTTCGTATCGCCTGCCATCGGATAGCCGAGTGATTGCAGATGCGCACGGATCTGATGCGATTTTCCGGTGAAAAGCTGTACCTGCAATAAGGTAAAGCCATTTTTTACGCAAAGCGGTGTAAATGCAGTCTCGATCATTGACGCACCGGGACTTTCGAGTTTCTGTATCTTAGACTGATTCTTTTTTGTATCCTTTACGATGTAGGCTTTCTCGTGGATGCGCTGTTTCATCTCTCCGGCTACGATCGTGTAGTAATATTTTTCACAGGTATGTCCCTTTAATATGCGGGCTAACGTCTGACTGCCCTTCAACGAGATTCCGGCGAGGATAATGCCGGAGGTATTCCGGTCTAAGCGGTTGCTGATCGACGGGTGAAACGTCTCTAGCTGTTTCGCGGTTAGAATCCGCATGGAAAGGCAGTAATCAAGAATTGCTTCGTTGATGGAGTAATCATCCTTTTTTGCTTTCTGCGATAAGACACCAACGGGCTTATGCACCGCTAAGATATCCGGATTCTGGTAGAGGATCTGCAGCGTGATTCCCGGCTTCTGTCCGGAGGCCTGTGCTGAACCATCGGAAGTTGCCGAACCTGCGGATTTCACGATATCATGTTGTTTGGAGCCACTATCAAAGTGTGGATTCCCGGTATGTACAACACGAAACTTCTCAATCGTCTCATCCGCCAGAAATACTTTGATCACATCGCCACATTCCAGGATTTCATCACCGGATGCTTTCTTGCCGTTTCTGGTGATGTTTTTCTTTCGGAGCATCTTGTAGATAAAGGAAGAAGGTGCCTGATTCAGGTATTTCATCATGTATTTATTTAAGCGTTGTCCGGATTCTAAATCTGTGATGGTTAGCTCCTGCATACCCGGGTTCCTCCTTGCTACACGCAGAACGTCAGTATCTGTTCCCGCATATACTGGTCAATTAATTTTGTCTTGTCATTCGGTTCACCGATGCTATGAATCTTCTTCGCAAAGGCATCCGTATCCGTGTACAGGTGAACAATGTATTTGTACTTGCTGTTTGCAAGTGCCTGTTGCATGAATGTCTCGTATTCCTTCTTCTCTTCCTTGAAATGTTTATCTAATACAAGCGCGTACACACTTCCGTTTCTGACACAGACCGCATCGTAGTAATGCATCCCCTCGGACTGTGTAATCACAAGATCGTAGATCATGTCCGTCTCATCGGTCTGCCCGTGTACCACGTCATAAACATCCTGCGGCATCGTCTGAAATTTCGCACACATAATATAGGCAATCAGAAACTTTGCAAACGGCAGAACAAGGAGTATCGCGAATATAATACCGATACGTCCGGTGTCACCAAATGCAAGCAGCATGGAAAGAATGATCGAAGCAATCATGATCGCAAGGATCAACGTCACAAGCAGCTTTCCTTTTTTGTAATAATTAATATAGCCATACTGGCCTTTTTCTTTCTTTTTCATTGCAATAAGTCTGTCCTTTATTTTAGATATATCAAGCTGTTTAGTGTATGAATGGAACAATTAAGCCATGCGGAATAATCTTTGTCACAACTCGGAATGCCTTCATGACAACTCCATACGTTGATACGGTCTTTCCTTTCATTGCATCCTTTATTGCAAGTGTAACGACTTTGCCTGCATTGGCACGCAGGATAACCTTATATCCTTTGGTCTTGGTATAGCTTTCTGCGATATCAAAAAACTCCGTGTTTACCGGTCCCGGACAGACAGCGGTTACAACGATCCCATGCTTCTTCAATTCCTGATGCAAGGCTCTGGAGAATGAAAGCACATAGGATTTGCTTGCTGCATAGACCGCGAAGTTTGGCTGCGGCATAAATGCAGCGGAGCTTGCAATATTGATGATATTCGAACGCTTCGCCATGTATGGAAGGGAAATCTTCGTCATACGTGTCAGGGATTCACAGTTCAACCGGATCTCGCCCGCCAAATCTTCCTCGGAGATCTGCTCGACATAGCCCATCTTTCCATATCCAGCAGCATTCACAAGCACGCGGATCTGTGGATGGAATTTCTGCAGCATTTCCTCGTAAGTCCCAACGGCATCCCGGTCGCACAGATCAATCGGAATTGTCCGTACATGGACACCGTGCAGGGATTCCTTTAATTCATTCAATCGTTCTTCTCTTCGTGCGATCAGCCAGACCTCGTCAAGTGTGACAAAATGCTGATTGATCTGTTTGGCGAACTCTCTTCCCAAACCGGAAGAGGCACCTGTAATTACTGCTATCTTCATGACATCAACCTCCATCCAGGTAAATACTTGTTCTTCAAAACTCCTTGGTTTGCTTTACCGAAGCCAAGTGGATATCCATCTACACATACTAATACGTAACCGTTTTTGACCGATGCATCATCGAAATCAATCGTCTCGCCCTTTAAGTATTTGATGACCTTTGCATCATCCGCAGGAAGATCGAGACAGTTATCAAATTCTTTCTTTGTAAGCGCCATTGCAAGTGACTGGCTCGGTTCGAAGCGGTTCTTCTTGATCTCGCCGACATACAAGCCACACCGTAAGATCCGGAGTCCGCGGACTGTTGGGAAGCTTTCTGGTATGTAGTATAGTTTATCGCCTGAGATTTCAAACCGTTCCGGATGAAATTCGTGCGTCGTATGTGATAAAAATTCGGTGACGGAATCCGGCAGCTTTGCGCGCTTGACCGGATAATCGCCATAATTGGCGCGGTTATCCCGATCGCCCTGCTTCTTGACAAGGCATACAAAATGTCCCTCGCCCTCGATCTTATGTGGCCAGAGTCTGGCGCAGCGCTTCAGTGTCTCATTTCCGGTGTTGCCCCATTCCGGATGTCCGTGGTCAAAGCCCTCATACGGGTGGAAATCCACCAGCTCCAGACGATCATCCAACGAAAGCAGATATTCGATGGACTGCTCATTTTCAAGGGGCGCAAATGTACAGGTCGAATAAAGCAGCATGCCACCGGGTTTAAGCATTGTGACAACCTGATCTAAGATGCTTCGCTGCAGGTCGGCAAACAACTGATTGCCGTTATTCTCCCATGCGGTGATCATCGATACGGATTTGCGGAACATGCCCTCTCCGGAGCACGGCGCATCGATCAGGATCTTATCAAAATATTCGTGGAAGCGTTCGGCTAATTTGTAAGGTGCTTCGCTGATAATCAGCGCATTTTCTGCGCCGAAAACCTCTAAGTTCTTCAGCAATGCCTTCGCGCGCGAAGCACTGATATCATTCGATACAAGCAAGCCGGTTCCGTGTAATTTCGCCGCAAGCTCGGTTGATTTGCCACCCGGTGCGGCGCAGATATCGAGCACCCGGTCTCCTGCCTCCACAGGCAGTACATGTGCCGGTGTCATGGCAGAAGGCTCCTGAATATAGTAAAGCCCTGCAAAATAATATGGATGCTTGGATGGCTTATCCAGTGTCTCATCGTAATAAAATCCATTCTCACACCATGGAACCGGGCGCAGATGAAATGGATTGATCTTCAGAAATTCTTCCACAGATATCTTCATCGTGTTGATGCGGATGCCGTGATGCATCGGCTGTTCGAGGCATGCCGCATACGAATCATAATCGTCCTGAAGAAGCGTTCGCATATTTTGTTCAAAAGTAATCGGTAATTCCATGTTATAATAGCCCTTTCGTGCCTGCATCGACATACGCACGGACGAAGATGCCGTCCTCGCGGTATTCTTCTTCTAACAGATTGCCTGATTTGCGGATCTGCTGGATCACGCCTGCCTTGGCGTATGGAATCGTCTGTTCAATGTAAATGCGGCTCTGGTTGATAATTTCTGCGAGAATATCCGTGATCTTCTCGAATCCGGTCTCCTGTTTGGCAGAGATATATAACGTATGATCTGCCTGAAAATCTTTGACAGCCGGGAGTTCGTCCACTTTGTCTATCTTGTTAAATAATGTGACAACCGGCTTATCCTTTACGCCTAACTCACGCAATGTATCATATACAGTCAGGATATGCAGATCTGCCTGTGGGTTCGAGATATCAACGACATGGAGGATAATATCGGCAAACTTTGCTTCTTCTAATGTTGAACGGAATGCATCAATCAGATGATGTGGCAGCTTGCGGATAAAACCAACCGTATCCGTCAGGATGATCTCCTGTCCATTCGGGAGCTTGTAGTTCCGGGAGGTCGGATCAAGGGTTGCAAACAGCTTATCCTCCTCTAAGACACCCGCCTGTGTCATATGATTGAGCAGTGTTGACTTGCCGGCATTCGTATATCCAACGATCGATACGATCGGTATATGGCTGTTCAGACGCTGCTTGCGCATTACCTCGCGGTGCGCAATATCGTCTTTCAGGTCAGCAGACAGCTTTGAAATACGTTCACGGATCAGACGGCGGTCGACCTCGAGCTTCTTCTCACCGGGACCTCTCGTACCGATACCACCACCAAGACGGGACATTACCTGTCCCATACCGATCAGACGGTTGCTGCGGTATTTGAGCTGTGCGAGTTCTACCTGAAGCTTACCCTCCCGTGTTGTTGCGTGTTTCGCGAAGATATCTAAGATTATCATCGTCCGGTCCATGACCTTTGTGTCCAATTCCTGCTCCAGATTCTTCATCTGGATCGGCGATAATTCATCATCGCACACGACACCCGTCGCACCAAGACGCTCCACCATGTCTCGCAGATCCTCGACTTTACCAGTTCCGAGATAAGTCGCTTTCTCGATGGAATCTTTGTTTTGGATCATGCGTCCAAGTGTCTCAGCACCGGCGGTTGCTACCAGTTCTTCCAATTCATCCAGATTGGCTGGAACCTGTTCGCCGTTGTCTAAATCAACCGCAAACAGAATGACTTTTTCAATTTCTTCTTTATTTTCGTACATAGAATGTCCTTTTAGTTTACATAAATAAATTATTGTTACTCTACTGCGCTGGAATTCTCTGGTTCTGAATACAGGTGGTAACGATCATTGACAGGAACTTCATTTACATTCACACGGGTATCCAGATAGGCGTATAAATCCTGTCCCTTCTGATCTTCCGGATATTTGGCAATATAGGAAGTGGCACGTGAAAATGCTTCGGTATAGTTTTGTAGCTCTTTATAGCACATGATCTCTGCATATAAGATTTCCTGCAGATAGTCACTGTCTCCTGCGGATTCTCCCTGTGCAAGATAGGTTAATGCCTGATTATAGTCTTTGGTGTCATAATAATAGGATGCATATTTATAATTCACATATGCATCGATTCCATGATAGTTCGCGTAGATATCCAGATATTCTTTCATCTTATCATAGCTTTTCTGGTTTTCATAACAGATGGCTGCATAGATACTGATATCCTTATGTCCGTTTTCCACTGCCTTTGTGAAAGTCGCGACAGTTGAAACATAATCTCCGCGCTGATAATTGCCAAGCGCATGAGACAGGTCGGACAGATAGGAAAGCTGTTCCTTGTCATACTTGGAAGTCGGGTATTTTTTCTGGATATCCAGATAAGTCAGCTCCGCATCGGAGAACAACTGGAGCTGCATCATGCAGTCTGCCTCATATAGCAGAATATCTACATTGATGGAGTCTGAAAACCATTGTTTCTCCGCATAAGCTTCCTTGAATTTGTCCAAAGCTTCCTGATAGTTTCCCGCTTCATAGAGAGAAACCGCTTCCTTGCGGATGCTCTTTTTGTGCGAAAATATATTTACACACACAATAATAAATGCAAGGAGCATAACGCCAAGACAGATCAGGTGGAAACGACGGATGCGTCGCTTTCGTTCCCGTCTGCGGCGCGCCATCTCCCGTTCGTATGGTCCTTTTTTCATATGTTTATCTGGTTTACTCATATACTTTCTATCTTTCTATTTCTAATTTAAAATATCCAGCGGATTTTCGGTTGTTGCTTCCGTTGTAGCTTCTGTTGTTGCACTAGGATCTTCGGCTGTCACAGCGGTTGGATCAACTGCCGGTGTGGCAGAGGTTGCTGTGGCTGTGGATACGGAACCACCATTTACCAAAGTGTAGAACTCTTCTAATGTCAGGTTGTTCGTCGTCATAAAGACAGCCGCATCTCTTCCGACATAGCGGAAATGCCATGGCTCAAAATTATGTCCGGTAATGCTTTCCTTACCTTCTGGATAACGGACGATGAAACCGAAGGAAGAACAATTCTGCATCAGCCACTGGTTTGTTGGAAGCTGTGATACAACAGCAGGGTCTAACTCTGCAACATCATGCGCTGTTACATCGAATGCAAGACCGGTTGCATATTCCCCACTACCCTCGGTATCGGCGCTGATATAGCCACCCTTGATCGTATACTCACTTCCGGCAGCGTTACATGCTTCCAGCATTGCAAGCAGATCGTTGTAGATGCGTTCATCTACGATATAACCACTGTTCAGAGTATGTTGTTCAAAGGTATATCCATCCGGAATCGGGTTTGTATCGTTGACAAGCATCAGGTAATCTGGATTATTCTGGTAGATATACGTTGCCTGCTCGCGTAGAACAGCCTGTGGATCAACTTCTTCCGTAGTGGAAGCTTCGCTGGTTGCTTCCGTCGTTGTAGCGGTGGAAGTCTTCTTCTTGCCAGAGATTCCGTGAATCAGTAAAACCAGCAATACAATAAAAATCACAACCCCAAGCACGGTATAAAATAGTAAACTGTAATCACCGGCTTTCATATGTTTTTTCACTCTGCGGATATGTCTGCGGATAATCCGGTAAAGCTTTTTGAACAGCTTTTTCAAATGCTTATAGACAAACTTTGCAAATACCGCAATGTAGTGAAAGACATATGCAAAAAATAATCCTACACCCTGAAAAAATACTTTTGCATATTTCTTTATGTTTTCCCAAACTTCTTTTTTTTCCATAAGTACCCTCCCATTTTTTATAAGATGTCAATGTATTCTCCTGCTAACGCTTTATTCATGCTTCGTACAGCACAGAACTTTCCACACATCGAACATGTATCTTCATGCTCCGGGCTTCTGTCTGCCCGGATGGCTTTGGCAGTTTCGGGATCTAAAGCGCATTCCCACTGCTTGTCCCAGTCTAATACGCGACGGGCATCTGCCATTTTATCATCGATATCACGTGCTCCGCGCACGCCCTTCGCGATATCGGCTGCATGTGCGGCAATCTTCGATGCGATGATTCCCTGCTTGACATCGTCGACATTTGGCAATGCCAGATGCTCTGCCGGTGTTACATAGCATAAGAACGCGGCACCTGCCTGTGCGGCGATCGCACCACCGATAGCGGCAGTAATATGATCATAGCCCGGTGCAATATCCGTTACCAGAGGACCAAGTACATAGAATGGAGCACCCATACAGATCGTCTGCTGCACCTTCATGTTGGCTGCAATCTGATCCATTGGCACATGTCCCGGTCCCTCGACCATAACCTGTACATGCTTCTCCCACGCACGCTTGGTAAGTTCACCGAGTCGTACAAGCTCTTCAATCTGGCAGACATCGGTTGCGTCGGCAAGACAGCCCGGACGACAGGCGTCTCCAAGGGAAACGGTTACATCGTACTCAGCACAGATATCTAAGATTTCATCGTAATATTCGTAAAATGGATTCTCTTCTCCGGTCATTGTCATCCATGCAAAGACGAGGGAGCCACCACGGGATACAATGTTCATCTTCCGTTTATGCTTCTTGATCTGGTCAATTGTCTTTCTTGTGATGCCACAGTGCAGTGTTACGAAATCCACACCATTTTCTGCGTGCAGACGTACCACATCAATAAAATCCTTCGCGGTCAGTGTTGCAAGATCGCGCTGGTAATGAATCACTGAATCATAGATTGGTACGGTACCAACCATAACCGGACATTCAGCAATCAGCTTCTTACGGAACGGTTCTGTATTTCCGTGGGAAGACAGATCCATAATGGCGTGTGCACCGAGATTGACAGCTTCCATGACTTTCTTCATCTCAATATCGTAATCCTTGCAATCTCTGGAGATGCCGAGATTGACGTTGATCTTCGTCTGAAGCATGGACCCGATTCCTTCTGGATTCAGACAGGTGTGTAATTTATTTGCAGGAATGACAACTTTTCCCTCTGCTACAAGTGGGAGTAATTCATCTTCCCGCATATGTTCTTTTTCAGCAACTTTTGTAAGTTCCGGAGTGATAATGCCCTTTCTGGCTGCATCCATCTGTGTTGTATATTCTCTCATTGAAACCTCCTGTTATGTCAAACTATATCTATTCTAGTCATAATTACTCAAATTATAGCATAGATTTCCTATAAATACAAATAACTGCACCCATAAATTGTTGATTTACAGGTACAGTTATGCTCTATTTGATATCGTACATTTCCCGCAGCTCTTTTGCAGCTGCTTCCATCGCAGAATATAGCTCTCTGGAGGAAATGATCTGACAGCCGGCACCGCGTGTGATCGTCTGGATCAGACCATCTGAAGTGGCAACGGTCATCTGGTATTGTCCTTCATTTTCATGTGTATAGGCTTCGATAAACTGATCGGCAGTCTGGTTTTCCTTTGTGTGCACGATTTCGATATCCTCCTGCACGGTCGTACTGCCATGATTGCCCTTTACCTTATAGCCATCAAAGACAAGCAGGGTTTTGACACCGGTGATCCCCTGGTAATTTGATAACAGGGAAATGAGCTTATCCTTTGCCGCATCGAGATTCGTTTTTGCAAGCTCCGTCAGGGATTCCCATGCAAAAATAACATTGTAGCCATCTACGATCAGGCGCTTTTCTTTTGGCGTGACGATTACCTTGGATGCTTTTCCGGTGTAAGTCTCTGTGTGCCGCACGATCTTCTTTTTATAGATCTGTTTTTTCGCATTTTGGTTTGCAGTCTGCCCGGACAAAATCGCATCGATCTCGTCTAATCCAATCGAATAATCAAAGTTTTCCCGGCTGTGAACGGTATATTCTGCCTGTTCCTGCTCAGTGTCCGTTGCATCACTGACGTGCATATATGCCTTTACCTGATCCCACGGGACAAGGAAACCGGAACCATGTGCGCAGAATACAGAGGATGTCGGGTTGCGTAAATCCGCTTCTGGATCATATGGATGGGTCTGTATGACCTCTTCCTCGTTGTGACACGGCATGTAGCCGCGGAAGCTTACCTGAAACTCGCCCTGCCCTTTCGTAAATGCGCGTACATGAAGCTGGTAATCCCGCAACGTTGCAACTGGTCCGTGTCCGCGTATGATTGCACGGTCGCCAAGCTGTTCCGGTGCCTCCATGACCGCATACATAGACTGCAGGTCTGTCATGGCGTGTCCAATCATCGAAGCAGGTATTTCCAATGTAAAATCATATTCCGGTTCTAAAATAATCGTACCAGCTTCCATCAGCCCCTGCCGCACTGCACGGTATGTTGCCTGACGGAAATCTCCGCCCTCGGTATGTTTCGTGTGGGCACGTCCGTTTATTACAGTGAAATGTACATCCGTTAAGGGTGCACCGATCTTTGTGCCACGGTGCGTCCGTTCCAGCAGATGGGTATAGACCAGACGCTGCCAGTTTTTGGCAAGGATATCTTCGCTGCAGTCAAGGGATGCATCCACGCCGCTTCCACGTTCTGCCGGTTCAATACGGATATGTGCCTCTGCATAATGACGCAGTGGTTCAAAATGTCCGACACCGATCACCGGCTGGGCGATCGTTTCTTTATACAGGATCTTACCGCTGTCAAAAGTCGGCACAACACCACAGCGGTTTTTGATCAGTTGTGTCAGAATCTCAATCTGAACCGGGCCCATCAGCATGATCTGGATTGTTTCAGTCGGTTCGTTCCATGACAGATGCAGCTCTGGAAGTTCTTCATCGAGATCTTTTATTTTTGTATACATCAAACGTGTGCTGACAGCTTCGTCAAAGGTGATCGTATAGGAAATCACCGGCTCGATGCACGCCATCGGGTTATCACTGTAATCGCCGATGCCGTCCCCTGCCTGTGCGGTTTCCAGCCCCGTAATACTGCAGATATGTCCTGCGGTTACGGTTGGAACGGTCTGATAATGTTCCCCATTATAGATACGGATCTGTGTAACCTTCTCTTCTCCGACGGTATCCCGGACAGATAAGGATCCCTGCATCACTTTGATATGGGCGAGCCGGTTTCCCTTTTCATCGCGGGTAATCTTATAGACGCGGGCACCAAACGGTGCTTCGGTCAGGGTTTGGTACGCATCGGTTGTGTAAGCATCTAAACCGTTTAAAAGTGCATCCACACCAATTCCTTTTAGCGCGCTTCCGAAATAACACGGGATGATATGCCGCTGTTTGATCATAGTCTGGATACAGGTATCAGAAAGTGCCCCCTGTTCCATATAGGTATTTAAAATGGTTTCATCCTCCGATGCCATTGCGATGGATTCATAGAAATCCTCCGATGTATGGATAGTACCCTGCTCATAGCAGGAAAATGCGACGATTTTATCAGAAAAATCCTGTAATTCAGTCAAAATCTCTGACTGGAGATTGTCAGGCTGATCCATTTTATTGACAAATAAAAATACTGGAATCCGATATTCGTTTAATAATCGCCAGACTGTCTTTGTATGCGCCTGAATCCGGTCAGAGGCACTGATCACAAGGATGGCATAGTCAAGTACCTGTAAGGTACGCTCCATCTCAGCGGTAAAATCCACGTGCCCGGGTGTATCTAGCAGGGTAATATCTGTTTCAGCGGTGGAAAGCTCTGCCTGCTTGGAAAAAATCGTAATGCCCCGGCTTCGCTCCATCTCGTCATGGTCGAGTAAGGTATCACCGTTATCGACCCGTCCTGCCTGCTTCCGGACGCCGGTCTCATAGAGGAGTTCTTCCGAAAGCGTTGTTTTTCCAGCATCGACGTGGGCTAAAATACCGATTGTAATATGCTTTTTTTCTGCGGTTGTTTCTGCCATCGAAACGCCCTCACTTTTCTTCTGTTTTTCGTTTAATTACACTGAAATCTATCATAGCACAGATTCCGGGAATCGTCGACACCGGAAATCTAGGACAGAATCGGTGGATTGTATCTGGGGACGCTGGCATTGGCGCATAATCTCCCCCAGCCCTCGGAAGGATTTGGAATCTGTTTGCTGCCAGGTAAGGCGCGTGCTGCGTTGATCAGATAGGCTTTTACCCGCGCACCGTACAGGAAAGAATCGTTTCCATCGGTAATGCCCCATTGCATCAGATTGGCTGCGGCAGAGGCAACAAATGGTGTCGCAAAGGAGGTGCCGCTTACCAGCCGGTATCCACCGCTGGCATTGGCGGCAAGGATATCAACACCCGGGGCGACCAGATCCGGCTTTTGGATAGATGTACTTCCTTTTCCTGAAAATGGTGCCACGCTGAGCCTTGCCCCGTTATAGGCACCAACGCTGATCACGTTTGAGGCAGATGCTGGAATTGTCAGGGAAAGGTCAGTTGTTGGAACCTCGAATTCTACAGTTGCCTGTGTGGATGAGGCAACCGGGAGCCATGCATCAATCTGATAGGGCTGATCAAAATACGGCTGGATGGAAAGACTCCAATATCCATACGGAATTACCGTTCCACGAAAAACAATAAAGATCTCTCTTCTTGGGTTAAAAGGTGTTGCCTGCCCGATCTGTATAGAAATCTGTGTTGTGGCAAGTACGAAAGAATAAAATTCTCCGGCATTTTGGGAAGGTATGTAGGTGGTTGCCTGCCCAGCTGGAGCCTGTATGCGAAAAAGAAAGGCGGTCGCAGGTGCAAACCACAGTTGTAAAGAGAAGGTAAGAAGTCCATCTCCGACAAGGATTCCAACGGTTTGTGCAGTATTTCCTCCGATGTAACGGTGTCGCCCGGTGTTCCCCTCGTTGCCCATCCCGGTTACGATTGTGACTTTTCCGTTTGCGCGCAGGGCATCCAGATACTGCTCTACGATTGAATTTCCATAGTGATCGCCGTAATTATTTCCATAGCTCAGATTTAAAACAAGTGGAAGGCGCTGCTGCATGGCATAGCGGACAATATAGTCGACTGCACACAAAAATGCGGCGGTATTTGGACGGGAGGCTACGCCAATCAGAGAAGCTCCGGTACTGAATGCCGTCAGGATACTTGCGACTGCGGTTCCATGTCCACTTGTATCATAGCGGCGATCCGTTCCTTCTGAAACAACAGATTGAATCTGGTTCGCAGAATATTCTGTACCAAATCCATAGGGTTCCGGTGGAATACCGGTCTGTGATTGATCCCAATAAGCAACGATCCGGCTTTTGCCGTCTTGGGTAATCAATGCAGGATGCATAAACTCCAGTCCGGAATCTACGATTCCAATCAGGATACCATTGCCGCGTAAAACGCTTTCCTGTTCGTCATACATTGGAAAGCATGCAGCAATCCGGTCTTCTGCCTGTACTGCCTGCTCGTACTCCATCTGCCGTGTCAGGTCGATGTATAAAACCTCTGGCATATATGCCAGACGAAGAATCTCTTCTTTGGAGGCTGTTCCAACTGCAAAACGGTTCAATAACGGAACTATTGGAAAAACAGCGATTTCCTGTAAGGAATCAAATGCACCAAGATACCGGATCAAAATGGTAAACTGCCGCGTGGAACTTTGGTCTGTCTCCAAGGACACTGCCAGCCCGGTGCTGATTTTCTCGGTAGAATAGACAGATTTATCCATAATTCTCTCCTATTGCTTGTATTTGGTCGAATGGCGATGTCGAAAATGCTTGGAATTTTACGAAATCAGAATACGAATTATGACATTTATTTCATGCGGAATTATATATAATACGGAGGAATGATCAAAGGAGGTGAACATGACCTATGTTGTCTACGCCGATGTATTGTTTCTGTATCACTGTCTTGTGAATGTGACGCTGCTCTGCATGATACAGACGATACTTGGGCAGTCCATAAAAATCCTCCGCACATGTATGTGGACGATTTTTATGGCAGCTTTATCGACAGGTATTTTTTTGATAACGATATCTTTATGTACTCTCTATTATGTATTATATGCCACAAGCTACTTTTTTATGACATATTTTCTTACAAAACACGTGCCATATCCGATTCCAATGTGGAAAATGATACTGGTCGTGCTTGCTGGTTGTATATGGTTGGCTGGAATGCTGCAATTATTTTACATAGCGGACGGCACAGCGTTTCGGACCCCCGGATTTTATCTGACATGTATCGCTTCGGTATTGGTATGCCGGATTGCCCGGCGGATATATGACCGAAAGCAGATGCAAGCCCACGCATATGCAGTAGAACTTGTGTTTCCTGCAAGGACACTCTCTGCCAATGCCTTTGTGGATACTGGAAACCGGCTTCAAAATCCCTATACAAAACAACCGGCAATCCTTATAAACTATCGTTTATTGAAAAATCTTCTGTCTGAGCAAAGCTACGCACAACTCGAACAGTATCATAAAACCGGACAATTTCCGTACTTACAAATGAACGAAACCGGAGAAATCACGTTTTTTCCGATTTCTTACCATACCATAGGAAACCGGTTTTCCCTGATGCCGGCAATTACGATTCCAAAGCTGGTGTATACGCAATCGCGCACAACATTCTATGCGGTCACAGCTGGAATCAGCCGGGAAATCTTCTTTGAAAACCGATATGACGTATTACTGCATGAAAAATTACAACCTAAGAAGGAGGAACCAACATGATTAGCATCGTCAGCAACAATATGATCCGTTTCAATATCAAGAGCATAGCGAATTATCTCTTATTTCCAAAAAATGAAGTGCATTATATCGGAGGCGCGGAGATTCTTCCGGCACCACTCTCCTCAGAGGAGGAAACCTTGCTCTTGACGCATCTGGATGATGATGTTTTAGAGGCAAGACAGACGTTGATCGAGCATAATCTGCGTCTGGTCGTTTACATTGCAAAGAAATTTGATAACACGGGTGTCGGCGTGGAGGATCTGATCTCGATCGGTACGATCGGACTGATCAAAGCAATCAATACCTTTAAGTCGGACAAAAATATCAAACTGGCAACGTATGCCAGCCGTTGCATCGAAAATGAAATTTTGATGCATCTACGCCGCAATTCCCGTATCAAAACCGAGGTTTCCATCGATGAACCACTGAATGTGGACTGGGATGGAAATGAGCTGCTGCTCTCCGATATTCTTGGCACGGAGGAAGATCTGGTGTACAAGGATATCGAAGATGAAGTCGATTTGAACCTGTTGGAACAGGCAATGGACATTTTAAGTGACCGGGAGCGCACGATCATCGAGCTTCGATATGGGATTGGCCATGATGATGAGGAAATGACGCAAAAGGAGGTTGCAGATCTGCTTGGAATCTCACAGTCGTACATCTCCAGACTGGAGAAGAAGATCATTCGTCGGTTGCGAAAAGAAATGATCCGGCTTGGATGATACTTGATATTTTTGCGCACCTTTTGCGCACCTACCATGTTTTTAGTAACAAAAAATGCGGGAATCCTTAAATTTTAAGGACTCTCGCATTTTACATTCAATGCCGGTGGCGGGACTTGAACCCGCACGATGTTGCCATCAACAGATTTTGAGTCTGCCTCGTCTGCCAATTCCGACACACCGGCGGAACATTTGATACTATATCATAGAACATTTTACTTGTCAATAATAAAATACAGTTTCTGTTCGCCTGTTTTCATAGAATTAAGGGGTCAGTTTCTTCGCAACTACAACAAATCTTCCGTTGTCTGTATGATAGGCGCAGGTCGATAAAGTAAGCAGCGAATCACCGTAAGAAGCATCCGTGTCAATCGTATATCCGGTCAATGCTTTGCAGCCGGATACATACTGGTTAAATGCGGATTTATCCTCCGCGTTAAAGAACTGATAATAACGGAACCCATCTTCCTTTTCTGTCAGTATGTGGGTACGGAAGGCGGCAATCACTTCGTAAGTGCCATTTCCGTAAATGGTATCAAACTGAATGTATTTGTGATTTTTATAAAATGATTCATTCTCATATTTTAATAAGTCATGAAACATCTTTCCAGTTTTCATATTATGTCCGTAGATCAAGATGTTGTCGGAAGGCTTCTGCACATTGCTTTCAAGATCAACAAACAACGTACCTGCACTGCTGTATTCGCCGTAAAAATCCCGATGGATATAATACTCTTCCTCTTCTGGTGTCTGCATAACCGGATAATCAATGTTCGTATCCTCGATGGACAGCCAGCCGATAAAATCATGATTCTCCCGATAGAGGGAAGCAAAAGATTTCTGGACGCGAGTTCCATCGATATTCACAAATTCTAATCCCGGTTCTGCATCGCCATCTGTTGCCACGTAGACAATCTCCTCTTCGTTGACCGGAGCGTCAATCATAGCCTCCAGCTCCTGAAACTGATCTTCACTTTTCTTGCTCTGCAGGAAATAATAGGCAAGATACCCCGCAGAACCAAGGAAAATACAGATCAATACAGCCAGACATAAATTATATACGATACGTTTTTTCTTTTTCATAGCTCATTAAAAATATTTTTTGCTTCCCCACAGATTATTCTGCTTCAAAGCAGTATATTCCTCGTACGCCTGATCCAATATCTGTTTTTCGTTCGGAAATTTTAACAGATGGTACGCCTCGTGATATTTGTAATATCCGGAATCCATAAAATATTCTTCCCGTTGTGGCTTGCTGTAATAGCTGTCCGCCATCATCAGATACCAGTGTACATCCTTGTTAACGACATCATAAGAGGTGTTAAACGTATAGTTGCTTTTTCCAACGTATTTGATAATCTGAGCGCTCACGCCGGTTTCTTCTTTCACTTCCCGAAGTGCAGTTTCATTGTGCTGTTCGCCCTCTTCAACTGTTCCCTTCGGCAGAACCCAGCCTTCGTATTTATTCCTGTAATTCTTATACAACAACAGGATTTTTCCTCGAAAGATTACCACACCACCACAGCTTGTTGCTTCAATCATTGCAATTCCTCCTGCTTTTTCCATTGGTGTGTCCCAAAATTAAATTTATTATAGCAGATTCTGTGGTATGTCGCAAGGTAAACTATTTTCTGTAATATGCATCAAACACCTGTCTGGCAACCCATGCACCTGTCACACCAGTCACGTTGGACTGTTCGGTAATTGCGCAGACGACAATGTCCGGATCATCCGGATCAGAAAAGCCGACAAACCAGGAATTGCAGTTTCCTTCGTTGTCAAATTCTGCTGTACCAGTCTTTCCGGCAACCGAGTAAGAAAGTCCGGAAAAATACCCGGAACCGGTACCATATTCACAGACACCTTTCATATAGTCCGTCAGGATGTTTGCTTCATCTGCGGTCATCAGTGTGCCTGCTTCCTTAGAACGAAATGTCTTTACCTTGGCACCATCGTCGTTTTCAATCGAGTCGATCGTGTACGGCTTCATCAGGACGCCGTCGTTTGCAATCGCGGACATGATCATCGCATTGTGAAGCGGCGTGATCTTCGTATCGCCCTGTCCGATCACTGTCTGTGGAATCGCATCGTCCGGCGAGTCCGCTGTAATCCGAAACTGTGATGAGTTATAGGTGCCATCGTATGGTAAATCTTTGTTAAACAACAGCTCTTCGGCTGTGGAACGATAGGAACCTTTATCTAAAGTCTCTCCGATTGTTGCAAAGCTGACGTTGCACGAATAAGCAAGTGCATCTGCTAACGACAGATCACCGTGTGCCTTGTTGTTGCTGCATCGGATTCCGACGCCGGAGAAGATGGAATTGCCATCACAGTGGAACTGATAGCTGTTGTAGGTTGTTGGATTTTCACGCATGAATTCCAGCAGGGATACCACCTTGAAGGTGGACCCCGGTGCATAGAGTCCCTGTGTTGCACGATTTAACAGAATCGTACTCTCCGATCCCTCCTCCGTCTGCAGATAGCTCCAGACATTTTCAATATCGTTTGGATCATAGTCTGGTTTTGATACCATACATAAAATCTTTCCGGTGGATGGCTCGATTGCAATCACGGCACCCTTACAGCTTCCGAGTGCATTGTACGCGGCTGCCTGAAGATCATAATTTACGGTCGTGATAACATTGTCGCCACGGTTTTTCTCCTCTTTTAATTCGCGGTAAACACGTTCAAAGATGTTGATGTGCGACCGTAGCATATAGAAATTTCCGGCAAGCTCCAGTCCTGCTTTTCCGTATTCATCATAGCCAACCAGATGGGAAAACATGTTGCTGTACGGATAAGAACGGTTCGTATTTCCAGCCTCGTCCGTTTCGCTTGTCGCAATCACAACACCATCACTCGTGATGATATCGCCCCGTTCTACCGTCTTGGCAAAGGAATCCTGCCGGACATTCCGGGAGTTTGCAATCACAGTTTCAGCCTTGAACTGCATGAAATAGATCACATACGCAATCATGCCGACAAACACTGTCACCATCAGATAGGTGATTACAACGATCGGACGATTCTTGATCTTGTTCTTTTTAATTCGTTGTTTTTCTTTCGCGATCAGTTCTTCTTCCGGTGTTAACGGCTGACTCCTGTTCGCGGAGCTTCTGTCTTGCTTTTTCTTTTTCTCTTTCATACTTCACTGCCTCACTACTACTTATTACATATACCCCCTGCACAATCGCAAATATAATGAGGGTACTTAATACCGAACTGACACCATAACTGACTAGTGGAAGTGTCACACCTGTGGAAGGAATGAATTTTGTCACACCACCGAGATTTAAGAAGCACTGCACAATATAGATGCTTGAAAATCCAAGTGCGACATATTTATAAAATGGCTCCTTACATTTCATTGCCACATTGGCAAAGGAAAGGAAGATGCTCACGATTACAAGGATCATTGCAAGTCCGAAGATTACACCCAGTTCCTCGCAGATTGCTGAAAAGATAAAATCGCTTTCGCTGACCGGAATACTTCCAGCCGCTCCCTGTGTCAGTCCAGAACCTGCATATCCGCCCGTTCCGATTGCGAAAAGCGACTGGGACAGCTGATAACCGCCTCCGTCGATATCTGCAAACGGATTTTGCCATGCATGGACTCGCACCATAACATGCTGGAACAGCGAATTTTTAAACAGTGCATAGCCTAGCATGACGGCACCTGCACCAAGCGAGATTCCACCGACCAGAAAAACTGGACGGGAAGTTGCAACATACACCATCAAAACATAGGTTATGTAGAAGATCACTGCCGCACCTAAGTCTTTCTCTAACACAAGCACACCCATAAATGCTGCGGAGATCAGCGCATTTACAAAAAGCTCTTTGAACGTGCTTGCCTTTACAAGCATGGATGCTACAAAGAATACAAATAATATCTTTACAAACTCCATTGGCTGTACGGACAGATGCCCGAGGTTGATCCAGTTTCTCGAACCGTATTTCTCACTTCCGAGCCCCGGAATAAATACTGTGAGCAGGAACAACAGACCAATCACGCCATACAACACGCCGCAATCCTTCATCTTCTTCCATTTCAACATGATATATGGAATAAATGCAGTTATGATCAGACCGACGGTGGCAAAGATGAACTGCTTCACGGCCAAGTTAAAATTCAGACGCGTAAGCATAATATAGCCGATTAACAGCAAAAACGATGCATTGTTTGTCAGCAATCTGGACGAATCCTTGTAGATGCTGTGGTAAAGCACCATATACAAGATGGCGACAAAAATCTGTGCCACATAAAAGATCAGGATCTTCAACTGCCCCAGCCGCAGATACAGGATCAGGTAACATAAGAAATGGATTACAAATACATATCCGATTTGTTTGTTTAGTTTTTTACGCTTCTGCTCTTCGTTTTTCGATGATAGCACCGAAAAACATTTGACGGTATAAAGTACCATGAAAAGCAAAACGAGATACTTTGATACTTCACAAATAATGTTGATCATTACAATACACCTCGATATAAATGTCCGCCTGTTTTTTCATAGGAATCATAGGACTTTCCAGATAATATCTGCAGAATCCTACGAACCTGTTGCTCGTTTTCGATTGTAAAACGAACCAGATATCCCCGGGGATGCAGTCTGGAAAAAGCAGGCTCTTTATATTTATCCAATATAGAATAAGGAACCTTGTTGTAGATGATATTATAGCAGTCATCACAGTTGGTTCTTGCAAAAAAACGATTCCCCATCTCGTCAGTCACGGTCAGGGTAACCGGCTCTTTTTTGCAGCCGTATTTTGTCTTTTGCAGGCAATTCGCAGTCAGCATAACCGGTTGATACTCATATAATGTGAGACAAAGCGGTTCGCCTGCAAGTGCGTCAAGCTCCTCTAGCTTTAACTCCCGCGGCGTCAGAAATGAAATGTCTGTGTCCGCAAAAAATCGCCGGATAAATGCATGCGCCAGACGATTGTAGCAATAAAGGCTGGCATCACATAAAATCACGCAGTCTTCTGGCAACTTCTGACTGGCAAGAATTGCCAGTGCATCTATATTTCTAATATATATACCACGGATTCCGGATTCTTGCAAATCGACGCAGAACCGGTCATGAATTACAGGCGGCAGCTCCGCGTATAGCCGGATGGAATCCGGGATCATATTCCTGCACTGGTTGTATAGCGCAAGCGGCATTGTGATACCTGTCACCGGGGACTCCACATGTGGAAGTTCTTCTAAGATGATACGCAGCTGTTCTTGTGTTACAGCACTAAAGATCATCTGCTCCTGCTTCGAACTCTGGGTGTCAGATGCATTCGCAGGGGACTTTGTAATCATAGATTCATACACGGTATCCCACGACAGCTGTTTTCCGGCGACACGTGTATGTGCCTTAGCAATCTCCGCTTCTAAGGCTGCAAGCAATGCACGGCGGAGATTCTTTAACACACCATTTGGCAGGAACGCGCAGGTATCCAGATTACAGGTAAACGATGCTAATTCGTATTCCGTATTGCCAAGCTGTGCCAATGGCTTTTTGACTGTCTCTATTGTGGTTTCTCCTTGCTTGCTTTTCTCCACGAGCATATCCGTACAGGTTGCAGTGTAAGTCTGGTTATCAAGCTCACAGGTTACAATCGCGGTCAGCGGAGCTCCGATTCGGGCTGTAACAGAGACAGAAATCGGAAGCTTCTTATAAGAGTTAATATAATCATCCTGCACATGTTGTAAGATCTTCGGGCATTTGGTACGGTAGACGGTCTGCTCTTTCTGCAGAAGCTTGGTCTTCGGACAGTTCAAAGTCAGATGCTGTCCGGGAGTTCCGTCCTTTGAGGATGTAATCTCCACCGCTTCGCCGTTTTTTGTCGTCAGCTCCAACACATCCTGCCGGTATACGGCTTCTGATAGACGGAGTGTGATCGTTCCCTTTTCAACACGCTCCAAACTTCCGATTGCCACACCCTGATTGTTCGGGCGATCCTTTGATATCATTTCCGCACCATTGTGGTGGAAGAAATATCCGTCCGAGAATCCACCACGGTTATAGATATTGGCAAGCTCAAAGGTGAGTGCCTCTGCTTTTTTCGGGTCAAATTTACCATGCAGACAATCATCTACGATCGTTCGGTAAGCGTGCACCGTCGATGCAACGTAGTAAGCATTTTTCATCCGGCCTTCGATCTTTAGCGAATCAATCCCGGCATCCATCAACTTCGGGATCAGCGACAGGGCGCACATATCTTTCATGGATAACAGATAGCTTTTGTCATAGCATTTCCGGCATGGCTGTGCGCAACGTCCCCGGTTGCCGCTTCTGCCCCCCGCAAGGGAGCTCATCAGACACTGGCCGCTGTAAGAGTAACACATCGCACCATGCACAAATGTCTCGACCTCGATATCGACATGCTCTTTGATCGCACGGATTTCAGCTAGAGACATTTCGCGCGCGGTCACAACACGGGTGGCACCCTGCTGTTTCATAAATTCTGCGCCATACCGGGATGTAATATTCATTTGTGTACTGCAATGGATTGCGATATCGGGAAATTGTTCCCGGACATAAGAAAAAACGCCAAGATCCTGAATGATCAGAGCGTCGCCGCCAATCTCGTAAAATGGCTGAATGTATTCATATAATGCGGGAAGCTCCTCCTGCTTCAACAGGGTGTTGACGGTCAGATAGACCTTCACCCCATGTAGATGCGCGTAGGTGACAGCTTGCTTTATCGTTTCTTCGTCGAAATTCGTCGCATATGCTCTTGCACCAAAAGAATTGCCGCCAATATAGCAGGCATCTGCGCCTGCATGTACAGCGGCAATTAAAATATCGTAGTCACCACAAGGTGCGAGTACTTCAATTTTGGAATGTTTGTTATTCATTGCGGTTTTTCTCTGCCTCTAACTGAATAATCTTTCTTTGTAATGCATTGATCTGCTCTTTGTATTCCTCAATCATACGTGCAGAGCTTTCCAGCTTGATCTGGGACTCGATTACCTCGTGACGCAGATCATACAACTGCTGCTCTTTGTTGCTGTCCTCAGTTACCATAGAATCCGCCTGATTCTTTGCTTTGAAATAATCATCTGCGATATTCAAAGCAAGCAGGATTCCCTGATATTCGGTATTCATCCGACGATACTGATCGGAAGTCTTGCATTCTGCAATCTTGCCGTTGATATAAGTCGCAACATTTTGAAGATAATCTTCCCCTTCATATCCGCTTAATGTATATACTTTCCCATTGATTACTACCGGGATATCTACTTTGTTTGCCATAATACAAAATCTCCTTTGTTATTCTATCAGATTTTCCAATCCAAAATGTCTGTAACAATGTTCCGTAACAATTCTACCACGCGGCGTCCGATTTATAAAGCCATTTTTTATTAAATATGGTTCATATACCTCTTCCAGTGTGCCGGAATCTTCGCCGATGGCTGCTGCTAAGGTATCCAGACCAACCGGACCTCCACCAAATTTGTGGATCATCGTCTCTAAGATATTGCGGTCGGTATTGTCCAGTCCCATAGAGTCTACCTCCAGACGATCGAGCGCGGTTTTTGCAACATCGTAATCAATCGCACCGTCACCTTCTACCTGCGCAAAATCACGTACCCGCTTCAACAGACGGTTGGCAAGCCGCGGCGTACCACGGGAACGCTTGGCAATCTCCAACGCCCCCTCGTCGTCAATGCTGACACCAAGCACGGCCGCAGACCGGAGAATGATCTGCATCAGCTCGGTTACATTGTAGAATTCCAGCCGATTGACAACGCCGAACCGGTCACGTAGCGGAGCGGTCAGCATTCCAGCGCGTGTGGTTGCACCAACCAGTGTGAATTTTGGAAGATCCAGGCGGATTGAACGGGCACCAGCACCTTTGCCGATCACAATATCAATTGCAAAATCTTCCATCGCTGGGTACAATACCTCTTCCACCTGCTTATTTAGCCGGTGAATCTCGTCAATAAATAAAACATCATTTTCGGACAGATTGTTTAAGATTGCAGCCAGATCGCCCGGTTTATCAATCGCCGGACCGGATGTGATCTTCAGATTGACTCCCATCTCAGTCGCTACAATCGATGCCAGTGTCGTTTTACCGAGTCCCGGAGGGCCATACAACAGCACATGATCGAGCGGCTCGCCACGTTTTTTTGCAGCTTCGATGAAGACACGAAGATTCTTCTTTGCCTTCTCCTGTCCGATATACTCAGACAGATGACTTGGTCGCAGTCCCTGTTCGATTTTATCATCTTCCGGAATAATATCCGCTTGAATGATTCGTTCCATCTTTTTCTCCAATGTCTAAATAATATGCTTTAATGCAGCCTTTAATAATTGTTCTACGGTCATGGATTCGCTGTCCGGAACCTTCTTGATTGCGCGCAAAGCTTCCACGTTGGAATATCCAAGACTGCTCAATGCCATCGCTGTCTCGGATACAATATCCTCCGGTGCAGATGTTGCTGGAGAAGCCTCATCGTATTCTCCCAGTACATCTTCCAGATGAAATTTGTCACGTAATTCAATAACTAATCGCTGGGCTGTTTTCGGACCGATTCCGTTTGCTTTCGCAATCGCCTTATAATCATCCGATAACACAGCCATGCGCAGTTCATCGACCGACAGGCATGACAGGATAGAAAGCGCACTTTTCGGTCCCACTCCGCTGATATTGATCAGCATACGGAACACAGACCGTTCCTCTTTGGTCAGAAATCCAAACAGACTCATATCATCTTCCCGCACATTTAAATGGGTGTAGATCGTTGCCTGTTTATTTTTTGTCAATCTGGCAGAATCCTGTGAGGATGTAAATACAGAAAATCCGATTCCGCCGGTTTCTACGATGATCTCATCGGTTCCAATCTCAGTTACCGTTCCTTTTATATATGCAAACATAATGTTCTCCTGTCAAAAAATAAGGAGTTGTCGTTGTTACGACAACTCCGATCTGGCTTAATCTTATAAGAATTCGAAGCCTTCGTCCTCTTCTTCGCCATCTCCGATCATCATTCGATCTGGTTTTCTTGCATCTTCGATTTCCCCAACAAAGATCTCATCGTCATCATCGTTGCTTGTTGCAGCGGTATGTACATCCTCGTCTGCTTTCTTGAAGAACTTGGATGATGCAGACTCTTTCGCTGGTTCTGGCTCAACCTTTGGTGCTTCTGCCTTTGGCTTTGCGGAGCTCTCAAGCTTCTCGCTCTGAGCCTTTGCCTTTGCAATAATATCAGCGGCAGTTGCTTCAGCATTCTTGATGATCTGGTCTGCACGCTTCTTTGCCTCTACACTTTCTCCGGCATCAGTTGATACATTTTCTGCCTGCTGCAGCTTGTTCTCCAGTTCAAATAATTTCAGTCTGGTATCTTCCATTGCCTTTGTGAGTTTATCAAATTTGTCCTTTGTTTCCTCATAATCTTTGGAAAGGTCGCTGTACGCTCTGAATACAGTGTCTTTAAAGCTGTCAACATCTGCGGCTTTGTAACCGAATAAGCCCTTTTTAAAAGCTGTTGATCTAATATCGTCTGGTCGTAACATTCTATCTCCTCCGTACATCATACTTTAGCTAAAATTATAACATATTGACCAAAAATTACAAGCATTTCTTTACTTCTATGGTATTTATGCTATAATTTAAACCAATTTAGACGAATTTATCGGACGATGTCGGAAAGGAGGCACCTATGGAAAAAGTTGTAAATGAGGCTCATCGCAGTAAATTTCAGACATTGGAACAGTTTTATACATCGGAAGATCTGCTTGTTTTTGATATTGAAACGACCGGATTTACAGCCGAACATACTGCCTTATATCTGATCGGCTGTGCTTACTATAAAAACCGTCAGTGGAATATATGCCAGTGGTTTAATCAGGATGGCAGATCCGAAGCGGATATTTTAGAGCAGTTTCTTTCCTTTGCGATGAATTATAAATATGTGATTACCTATAATGGAGATGGATTTGATATTCCGTATATCACAAAAAAGGCAAAGGCATATGGGATGGAAAATACACTCGCCCATATGGAAAGCATTGATATTTATAAGCAGATCCGTTTTTTAAAAGATGTGCTGCACATGGAAAATATGAAACAGAAAAGCGTGGAACGGTTTCTTGGTATCCATCGGTTAGATAAATATTCCGGCGGTGATCTGATTAAGGTCTATCAGGAATATGTAAAGCTTCCGGTAAAGACAAACAAGCAGTTGTTGTTACAGCACAATTACGAGGATCTCGAAGGACTTCTGGACTGCACAAGCATGCTTGCTTACTGTAAATTCAAAGCTGGCTGTCTGCTCGTCCGCAAGATGTCTGTGCGGAAGAACCGGTTACTTTTCTCTTTGGAACTGGAATACCAGCTTCCAAAACGATTGACGATCGGATTGAATGATATCATCATCACTGGATTCCAGAAGGAAGCAACGATTAATGCCCCGATCTATACAGAGGAATTGAAGTTCTTCTTTGATAATTACAGGGATTACTACTATCTTCCGGCAGAGGATATGGCGGTTCACAAAAGTGTGGCAAGCTATGTGGATAAAAACTACCGGGAACCGGCGAAGAAGGAAACCTGTTATCTGCGTAAAAAAGGATATTTCATCTCCCAGATTGATGATGGAATTTTATCTGGCTACAAACGGGATTATGAAGACAAAGAATCTTTTATTGAACTGACGGATTCGTTCCTGCAGGACTTAGATCTTTTGCACGCATATGCACGACATATAATAAGGCTGGCGCTCTCTTAAAGCGTCAGCCCTTTTCTTTAATACTTTTAGAATAAATCTTCTTCCATATTGTCAAGGAATTCCTTGAAAGCTTCTCTTGCACTGCTGATTTCCGATGGATTCTGTTTATTTAATACATCTTCAAACTGGTTAATCTCATGTTCGAGAATCTTACGGGTATCTCCGATGGATTCCTCATACATGCGATCCGCACGAAGCAGCAATAATTTGTTTGCCTCCTGTTCCCGTGGATGAATCTTCAGGGAAGAAAGCTCCTCGAATCTGGCATCGATTTCTTCATCGGTCAGATCGGTTTCCTCGTTCTTAATCACAAGTCGTTTTTCCACATTTGTAGAAATTACCTTTACAATCACCTCTAAGATAGAGTTGACATCATAGGTGTATGTGACATCGACGCATTCTTCGCCGGCAGGTGCCGGTGGAACCATAACTTCAATGCTGCCAAGGTAGACGTTATTTGCTGCCAGACGGCTCTCGCCCTGCAGGATATCGACCTTGATCCGTGTCTGCCGGTCACTGACGGTATAGAGACGTTCCGTATGACTGACCGGAATCACGGAGTTTCGTTCAATCAATGGCAGATAATGTCCAGCCTCAAACACACCTCCGGATCTGCGGGATACAACCTCCGTTCCAAGTGTAAATGGACAGACATCCGTCAAAATAATCTCTTTCACTGCTTCATTCCGTTCTTTCATAGCAGCCTGTGTCGCCGCGCCCACAGCAACCACCTCGTCCGGATTGATACTTGTATTCGGCAGACGTCCAAACAGGCGGCTCACAAACCGGCGTACGATGGAAAGCTTTGTCGAACCACCAACCAGAATTACTTCCTCAATATCTTTGAGCTTGATATTTGCATCCTTCAGGCTTCGCTCGATTGGCTTACGAATACGTCCAAGCAATACCTGACAGGATTTTTCATAATCGTCAATATCAATTTCGCTCTCTACGACTTCTCCGTTGATATTACATTTCATAACTGATGTTTTTGCATCTGCAAATCCAAGCTTGCAAATCTCTGCCTGCTTGTGAATATGTGCACGGGTTTTCTGATCAAGAGTATCTTCGTCAATCTCGTGTTCCCGGAGAAACATCTGTTCCAATACTGTCGTAAAATCTTCTCCGCCAAGGAAATTATCTCCGGCAACTGCGCGCACTTCCATAATATTCTGATAAAGCTCTAGGATTGATACATCAAATGTACCACCACCCAAATCAAATACGAGGAATTTCGTGTCTGCATTTTTCTTATCCAAACCATAAGCGATTGCTGCGGCTGTTGGTTCACTGACGATACGTTCTACCACAAATCCGGCAAGTTCTCCTGCTTTCTTTGTTGCTTTTCGCTGTGCATCGTTAAAATATGCCGGTACGCTGATGACTGCCTCCTCAATCGTGCAGCCAAGATAATGCTCTGCATCTTCTTTCAGAGATTTTAAGACAAGGCTGGAAAGCTCTTCCGCAGAGAACTTGCGGGTTCCAAGGGTAAACACCTTCGAGCTGCCCATGTTCCGCTTGAACACATCCGCGGTCTGATCTGGGTACAGCATCTTCCGCTCCTTCGCAGTCTTGCCGACATAGACAATTCCTTCCTCATCCACGCTTACAACCGAAGGAGTCAGATTTTCTCCCAGACGGTTCGGAATGACCTTTGCATGGTCGCCATCAAAATATGCAATTAAACTGTTTGTCGTTCCTAAATCAATTCCTACTATCATTTCTAATCCTAATTTCTTATTTTTTATCTTCAATCCGCTTCAGACATGCCTCATAGAAAGCATTCTGTCCACAGACACGGATTGCTTCTTCGTACATACTGCGTGCCATCGCATAATTGCGCTGCTTCTCATACAGCAACGCTTTCTCATATAATATCCGGTGACAGACACTATAGAAACAGCCGCGACAACGACGGGCATGCAGACCCTGTTCTAACCAGTCTTTACATTCTTTGTAGTTCCTGGAAAGTCGTGCAAAACGTGCCATCTTGATATACTGTGGCGGCGTTTGTATCTGATCCTTTGGATAAGCGGCAGCCGCATTTGCTATCGCACTGTTCTTCTTGAAGCTTCGCAGTTCTTTTAGCTGGATCATACATTCCAGCCATTCACTATAATAATTGGCTTCCTTGTTTGTGTCAAGCGCAATCGCCCGCTCATATAACGGCTTTGCGTCCGCATACATGGCATGGTCACGGAAGATATCTCCCATTGCACCATACACCCGGTGATTCTCCGGATCTTTGCTTATGATATATTCAAATGTCTCATGCGCCAGATCAATGAAGCCGGCATCTCCGTAGATATCAAGCAATTTTCTTGCACAGGCAGAATCATCCACAAAAGGAAGCAACTCGGCAATGGCATCCTTTGCCGCATCCATCCGAACAAGCAGGACGGCATAATCGTAGGCGATATCTGCATTCCACTCATATTGCTTTTTATAATCGATATAGAGCTGCTGACTTTCAGGAAACCAGTTCATGCACTGGTAGACACGTGCTAAACTCTGCAAGCTCTCTTTGTGCTGTTCGGTGTCTGTTTCAGAAACTTCATATGCTTTTCGGTATGCATCGGCAGCCGCTTTATAGCTTTTGTGCAGTTCCTGTATCATCCCAATCCGCAGATACGCAAAATAATTATCTGGTTCTAACTGTAATGCAGCCTGATAATCGCGAACAGCCTTTTTGTATTCGCCCATCAGACTGTATACGATCGCCCGCTCATTGTAAACCTGCGCGGTTGCCTGTATTGCAAGCTGTGTACCAAATGCCTCCAATGCCTGTTCGATTTTCCCAAGTTTCGCATAGGAAGAACCGATATACATATCAATCAATGGATATTGTGTGTGTTGTTTCTTTACCTGCTCGAACTGTTCAAGCGCTTTATCATACATGCCCTTGTAGCGGTAACAAAGCGCTAACAGCATATGGACATCCTCAAAATGCTCCATATCGGTTGTCTTACCATCTGAACGACTGACAATTGCTACGAGCTGCCGGATTGCCGGATCAATCTTGTTATCTAACATGGAAAGCCGTGCCCGGTAGTAATCAATGCTGTCACTTTCATTTTCAAATGCGTCAAAACGTTTGATCGTATCCTGCGCCTGTTCGTATTGATGTGCGCGGATAAATAAGCTTGCCTCTAACGCATAAGGCTGAGACAGATACGGATACAGATTGATTGCCTGTTCGCAGGCATTATAAGCTTCCTGAATATAATTCATCGCCTTGCAGGCTTTTGCTTTAAACAGATATGCCACGTAGTCGTGCGGATCCCGCTCTAACAGGTGTTCACAGGCACGCAGACAATCCGTATATTGGCCGGTCAGGAACTTTAGTTCACAATCCGCCTCATATGAAAGGATGATTTCCTCATGATCTTTGGATAATGCTATATCCAGATGACGTCTGGCATTCTCGTAATCCTCTGTCTTCATATAACAATCGGCAATCAGGAAATTCACATACGGATACCGGACGCGTTTTTTCTCTGTTTCTGCACTTGTATCTTCCTCTGGGAGCTGCTCAATCAGATTCTTCCAGACAAGAAAACATTGTCTGGCATGCGCATAATCACGAACGCCCAGATAACAACGTCCAAGAACATTATAGTATTCAAATTTCCGATCTCCTTCTGGCTGGAATTTAGTCAGAAAGGCGATTGCTTCCTGAAACTGATAGCTTTGGTAATAGCTCCAGCCAACGTCCATCTTTGCTTGTATATCATCTGGATTTTTCTTTAACTTCTCCAGATTTTCCTGTATCATCATCTGATTGGCACGCACCATACCAATGCGGACAGAATCATCATAATGATTTTCCTTGAGCAGATCCATATAGCCATCTCTGGCAGCTTTATAATCTCCCTTGCGGAATGCAAGTTCTGCCTGTTTGGCGCGCATAAGATAATTCTGTGGGTCCAATTCCTTGGACCGGTTGAAATACTGTTCTGCCTGTTCCAGATCATTGTTCAGGATACAGACATCTCCACAAAAATGAAGCAGAGTGATATCATCCGGATACTTTGCAGACAGTCCTTCCGCTTCCTCGCGGATCGCTGCTAATGCGGAAGCATACCGCTCGGCGTATAATGCATCCAGATCTTGTGTTTTCCGTTCTTCTTCCGTCATGGATGTCTGAATATATTCTGAAAACTCCAACCGGCAGGTCTGCAGACGGATACGCATCTCTTCCAGATGTATATATACATTGGAAATATAATATTTTTCCTTCATCTGCCGGATTTTTTCTCCGGCATCTTTTAGCTCCTGACTGCGAACCATGCGATCTAATTCAATGTAATCACGGATATAGGCATCGATCGTTGCGGAGGTTGTGATCTCTGCATGCTCAAACGCCTCATAATTGATGATATCCTCATAGGTCGCATTGTTCGTGATATAGTCCAGGTAATTTTCCGGGAACTGTTCTGCAAGCTCGCTTCTGCGCCCTTCAAGATCAAAATATCCGACGATGCATTTCCATACCTTTTTCGGAACCAGCACATGATTCATCAAGAACCGCAACAGTCCATACAATGCATCCTCACTTGTGTCGAGCGATACAAAATAATCGGAATTAAAGAGTGCAAGCCATTCGTCTGGATTGATACGACGGGCATAATCATCATAGAGAGCCTCTAATGAAGCAAGCATTTGCTGTTCCGGTGTATCTTGAATGGCAACGTCGAATTCCTCCTCCGTCTGATCGGCAAGGTGCACCGCCTCCTCATAGGCTTTCCGAAGCTCCATAAACCCTTCCGGATCATCTTCCGGATTGACAGAAGAAAGACGCATTCGATAGGCTTTCTTCAATGCGTCTTTATCCTTCGTCTGTTCAATTTTCAGAACATCCCATATATTCATTAAGCTAACATTCCCTCAAGTGTTTCGCGGATTGCTTTGATGAAGTTCTCGCTGTTTAATACAGTGACATCCTTCATCGTTGTAATAAGTGCAAGATCCTTTGTCATCTTGCCGTCTTCGATTGTCTTGATCGTTGCCTGCTCAAGCTTGTCTGCAAATTCCATCAGTTCTGGAATATTGTCAAGCTCGCCACGCTTTCTCAAAGCACCAGTCCATGCGAAGATCGTTGCAACAGAGTTTGTTGATGTCTCCTCACCTTTTAAGTGCTTGTAGTAATGTCTCTGAACAGTTCCGTGTGCTGCCTCGTACTCGTATTTTCCATCTGGAGAAACAAGTACTGATGTCATCATGGCAAGAGAACCAAATGCAGATGAGATCATATCACTCATAACATCGCCGTCGTAGTTCTTGCAAGCCCAGATGAATCCACCCTCAGACTTCATAACACGGGCAACTGCATCATCAATCAGAGTATAGAAATATTCGATGCCTGCGGCGTCAAACTTCTCTTTGTATTCGTTATCGAAGATCTCCTGAAAGATATCCTTAAATGTATGGTCGTATTTCTTGGAGATTGTATCCTTTGTTGCAAACCACAATGTCTGCTTTGTATCAAGCGCATAGTTAAAGCAGCTTCTTGCAAAGCTCTCGATGGATTTGTCGATGTTATGCTGTCCCTGAATCACACCCGGACCATCAAACTTGTGGATGGTCTCCTTGATTACCTGTCCGTCCTCGCCTGTAAATACAAGCTCTGCTGTACCAGCACCCGGTACATCGATCTCTACGCTCTTATACACATCGCCATAGGCATGTCTTGCGATTGTAATAGGCTTCTTCCAGTTCTTTACACATGGCTCAATTCCTTTGACAACGATTGGTGCACGGAATACGGTTCCGTCTAAGATTGCACGGATCGTTCCGTTTGGACTCTTCCACATTTCCTTCAGGTTGTACTCTGTCATACGTGCAGCGTTTGGTGTGATTGTTGCACACTTGACTGCAACACCGTACTTCTGTGTTGCGTATGCAGAATCAAAAGTAACCTTATCGTTTGTCTCGTTTCTGTACTCCAGACCAAGGTCGTAATACTCGGACTTTAAGTCGATAAATGGGTAGATCAATTCATCCTTGATAATCTTCCAAAGGATTCGTGTCATCTCATCTCCGTCCATCTCTACCAGTGGAGTCTTCATCTGAATTTTTGCCATTGTAATTATCCTCCTGATTTTAATTGCGTGGTTTGCGAATTGTATCCTGCACGTTATCTAAGTGTTGTCTGTAATTATATAATTGCCTGCAGACACGCTCTCGCTCACTTCCACACGCAGTGGTACTAAATTCGCGCCAACAAGTTGCCGCTTATTAAGTACCAGCGTGTTCCAATGGTCTGCAAACAAATTAATAATTACAGACAACACAATATACAATTTGATTGAATGGATACAATTCGCTATTTACGTTATTTTATAAATTATACACGATTGTTATTGTAACATATTGACAGTTATTTGAAAATATCACTTTTTACAATAATCGTTGGATTGATTTATTTTATTGTTTATTTGTGTACAATATCTGTGTTAATTACCTCAAAAATTTGGCCTTGGGGTTATTGTTTGAATGTGGTTTCGTAGTCGAGGAAGTCGACGAGGAAGTGTTTTTCCTTCAGGGCTTCTTCGATTTCATCGAGGATATCTTCGCTCTCGGCTTCAATCGTGTGAAAATGATAGCCGGAGGTTGTGTTCGATAAAAGGGACGATTTGCTTTGTTTCAGATCTTCCACGAACTTACGGATATCGCGGCGGCTCTTGATATTTAATGGTGCTGTGACCTTGCCGTAGGTGCGGTGGTTTACCATAACATCTAAGACGATTCCTCCGAAATCGACAATCGTACTTAATTCTTCTTCTGCCTTCTCATCGGTGTGACAGACCTTTACAATCCGCTGGCAATTCTGGCTGCCTGCAGCTTTCTCGTACACATAACCACGCGGAGTTGATACGATCGAATGCCCTTTTGAACGGAGCAATGCGATATCCTGTACGACAACCTGACGGCTGACATGATAGATTTCTCCGATTTTTCCACCCGATAATGGTTCATCGGAGCGCAGCAACAACGCAAGCAGCTTCTCTCTGCGTTCATCTCCGGATAAAATTGTCTGCTCCATCTGCATTTCCTCCTTGATTGAAATAGATTGTGGTAACATAATTAGTCAACCGGATGCAGATGCTTCAAGCTGATATCTAAGATTGGAGCGGAATGTGTCAGCGCCCCACTCGATACATAATCGACACCAAGCTTTGTGATCGTCTCGATATTTTCTTTTGTGATATTTCCGGAACACTCCGTCTTGGCACGTCCGTCAATGATCTTGATTGCCTCTGCCATCAGCTCTGGAGACATATTATCTAACATGATGATATCGGCTCCTGCTTCTACGGCTTCTCTGACCATATCCAGATTCTCGGTTTCTACTTCAATCTTGCAGACAAACGATGCATATTCTCTTGCCATCTGAATTGCCTTTGCCACACCACCTGCGGCGTCGATATGATTATCCTTCAGCATGACGGCGTCAGACAGATTGTATCTGTGATTATTTCCGCCGCCGGCACGAACCGCATATTTCTCGAAGATACGCATGCAAGGTGTTGTCTTTCTTGTGTCAAGCAATTTAGTATTTGTCCCTTTTAAAAGTGCTGCAACATTGTTCGTATAGGTTGCAATACCGCTCATGCGCTGCAGGTAATTCAGTGCCGTACGCTCACCGGACAACAGCACACGGATATCACCGACCACAGTTGCAAGCACCTGTCCGTTTGTCACGGCATCGCCATCCTTGATCTGATTTCCATCTTTTTCGGCAAAAATCACTTCCGTATTCGGATCCAACATCGTAAATACACGCTTAAATACCTGCAATCCGGCTATGATTCCGTCCTGTTTCGCAAGCAATGTAACTTCGCCCTTCTTATACTCCGGCATCACGGCATTTGTGCTGATATCTTCACTGTTGATATCCTCCTCAAGTGCCATCTTAATATACTTATCTGCAACTAACTGCATTGTAATCTCATTCATTTGTCTGTCTAATCTCCTTTTTTATTAAATGTACACGATCATTGTACATGATTTTTGGTATTGGTAGTACATATATTTTATTTTGAATTGTTCCATATACGATGTATTGAAACTAAGAAATTCTAAGATGTTCTGATATAAATTATGACCCTGTACGCAACCGCCGCCAATTCGCCATCCATGGCTCAGTGGCGGCTTGATTGAACATCGTGTTCAATCATTGCTGATATAGTACAGAACATCAAGAATTTCTAAGTTCCAAACATATTGTATATGCGAACATATTCAAAAATAAAATATATGTATCTACGTAATGGAATAATCATGCACAATGATCTATAAACTTTACACAAGCTCACCAATCATGTGCTTTGCCGCACGCTTGGCGAACACTAAACTTTCAAGCAAACTGTTGCTGGCTAAGCGGTTCTTCCCGTGCACCCCGTTGCAGCTTGTCTCGCCGACGGCATACAAATGCGGCATCGTTGTGTGCGAAAACTTATCTACATGGATACCTCCCATGAAATAATGCTGTGCCGGAACGATTGGAATCGGCATCATCAGAATATCAAAGCCATACTTCATGCAATGCTCATAGATATGAGGGAAATGGTTCAGGATTGTCTCGCGTGGAACATTCTCAAAGGATAAGAACTCGTATTTTACGCCCTCTTTTTCCATCTCAGCCTGAATTGCCTTTGTCACGACATCACGTGGCTGCAATTCATCGACGAAACGCTCTTTTTTGTGATTTAAGATGATCGCGCCCTCACCTCTGGCTGATTCTGAGATCAGGAAGCTTCTGCCCGGATTCTCTGTGTAAAAGCAGGTTGGATGGATCTGAACATAATCCATATGCTCTAATTCCACACTATGCTTTCGTGCAATCTCGCAGCCATCGCCAGTCAGGATCGGGAAGTTCGTGGAATGTTTGTACTGTCCACCGATACCTCCGGTTGCGAAGACTGTATTTTCTGCATAGATCTCTAATTCTTCACCATCCGCACATTTTGCAAGTATACCCACACAGGCATGATTAATATCTTCTATAATATCGGTCATGGTTGTATGTTCAAAAATGGTAACATTGTTCAACTGCTTCACAGCAGATAATAGACGGGTCGTAATCTCTTCCCCGGTTATATCCTCATGGAAGCAGATGCGCGGCTTAGAATGTGCTCCTTCCTTTGTATAAGCAAGACTTCCGTCTGCGTTTCTCTCAAATTCCACACCATATCCGATCAGATCATTGATGACATCCCGGCTGCCACGGATCATGATGTCGACACTTTCCTTGCGGTTTTCATAATGACCGGCACGCATCGTATCCTCAAAATACGAATCATAGTCATCCTCGTCCCGCAGCACGCAGATACCGCCCTGTGCCAGCATCGAATCACAGGTTTCAAGCTCTGCTTTTGAGAGCATCAAAATCTGTTTATCTTCCGGTAAATTCAATGCTGTATATAATCCACCGACACCGCAGCCGACGATCACAACATCGTAATGTAATTCTCGCATCTTCCTGTCTCCTTTGAATTTATACCTGTACATAATACAAAGACACGATGTGCTCTGCGCATCGTGCTCTGATTAGCGGTCGTCAAATGCACCACATAAATGCGTGCATTTTCCTCGTCGCCATAACAAAAACGCAGACATTCCGCCTGCGTTTTTGCTCCGAATGTACATGCAGTATAGCACATGTTTTGACAGGTGACAAGACACCTATATCGGAAAGATTAAATTTATTTCCGTACCGACATTTAATGCACTCTCAATCTTAATCTCCGCATTGTGCAGCTTTGCGCCATGCTTTACAATAGAAAGTCCAAGTCCCGTGCCGCCTATTTCCTTGGAATGGCTCTTATCAACCCGGTAAAAGCGTTCGAATATCCGGTCAAGCTGGTCTGCCGGAATTCCGATGCCGGAATCTTTGACACAAAACTCACAACGATGTTTTTTCTTTTTGATCATGACATCTATGGTTCCATCCTCTTTGTTATATTTAATGGCATTTTCAATCAGATTGTATACCATTTCTTCTAACACAGAGTGTATGCCGGATATCATCATATGTTCACCCTGCAGATTGATTTTGATATGCCGTTCCTCTGCTACCGGCTCCAAATGATGGATTTCGATTCTTGATAGGTCATATATATCAATCGGAGTCTTTTCTACTGCCTGCTCTCCCTCATCAAGCTGAGACAGCTTAATGATATCTTCTACCAGATGGATCAGCCGACGTGCTTCGTCATAGATCTTACCTGCAAATGTTTTGACATCCTTCTCGTCAACAATTCCATTTTTAATAATTTCTGCAATACCGGATATGGAAGTTAGCGGTGTCTTTAATTCGTGCGATACGTTCGCCGAGAATTCCCGTCTCAAATTCTCGCGTTCTTCCTTCTCTGTGACATCCGTGATGATAACGACCGCGCCGGCAACCTCGTTATTCCGGAATACCGGATTCGCATAGATATTATAAAAACGTCCCTTAACCGGGCAGATATACTCGCTGTGGATTCCCTGGATCGCCTTCTTGATACAGTCGATAAACTCTTCCGACCGGTTAATCTCTAACACATGTTTTCCATCTACCGATTCATCCACATCAAATAAGGTTGAGATACTCCGGTTGTGTGAGAGAACAATTTCCTTTTTATCCACAACAAGAAAACCTTCCTGCATGTTTTCCGTAATCAGTGCAAACTCATTTTTCTGTGTCTGCAGCTGTGTCATCGCCTTTTGAATCTGCTCGTTCTGGATGCGGATTTTACGGATAAACGGTGACAGCTCGTCATAAACCGTCGATTCATCCGGATGATCTAAGTCAATCGCTTCTAACGGTGTTGTAATCTGTTTCGATAAGCGGTAGGCAAGAATCGCGGAGAATTCAACACCGAGCAGTAATACGAGAATAATCGGAAGCAGCACCTTCATCAAAAGTGCCGGCACCGATTTACGGACTACGGAGACACGGACTACACTTCCGTCCGCAATACGGATGGCATGATAGATTGTCTCCTCGGAAAGTGTCTTCGAATATCTTACACTTGTGCCTGCCGAAGACGTCATTGCCTGTTTGATTTCTGTACGATTTTTGTGATTTTCCATCGTATGGGGGTCGGCTTTGTTGTCATAAAGAACTGTTCCGTCCGCCGCAACCCATGTGATACGCTTTTCATTCTCATTCAAATCGGTGAGAAAATCCAGCCCGGATAGGTTCACCCCCTCCGCAATATAGCCTGCCGCCTGATTCAGGGAGGAAACGTATTGTTTGTTGAAATAGCTGTATAAAACACCGATGATGGATACGCCACATAGAACGACCAAAAGCAAGATGATTAAAATTGTATTCTTGAATATCTTCTTTTTCATTTTAATCTCCGATCTTGTAGCCGACACCGCGGACCGTTTCAATCATATTCCCGGCTTCCTTTAATTTCATCCGGAGGCTTCGTATATGGACATCAACCGTACGGCTTTCCCCATCGAATTCATATCCCCAGATGCGGTTTAGCAGCTGGTCACGTGTAAACACCTGTCCCTGGTTTTCCATAAACAGATGCAGAAGTTCAAACTCTTTCAATGTAAGATTGATGCGCTCTCCATCCACTAAAACAATGTGGCGCTTGGTATCTAAGGCTATGCTTCCGGCAATAAGCTTCTCACCGTCATCGGTCGTATCTGCACGGTTTTCTGTCCGGCGAAGCAAAGCTTTGATTCTCGCAACTAACTCCATAATGCCAAACGGCTTCGGTACGTAATCATCCGCTCCGCTGTCAAGCCCCAGTACTTTGTCGTATTCACTATCCTTTGCAGTTAACATAATGACCGGAACCTCTTTGGTATCAGCATGTTCCCGGAGCTTTTTCAAGACAGATAGTCCATCCTCCTCCGGCAGCATGATATCAAGCAGAATCAGGGACGGAAGTGTTTCTTCCATCCCTGCCCAGAATTCCGATGGACGTTCAAAGCCTTTTGCTTCCAAATCCATGTGACATAATGTGTAAACTACAAATTCACGTATGCTATTGTCATCTTCTAAAACATAAATCATTTTATATATGCTCTCCTGTGATTGAATAATAAACCCATTCCGCAACATTCGTTGCATGGTCTCCTATTCTTTCATAATACTTTGCAATCATGATAATGTCTATATAAAATTCGCCATCTTCTGCTTTTTTTCCGATCTCTTTAATGAGACGTTTCTTTACCGAATCAAATAATGCATCGACTTTATCATCCGCCTGGATTACAGTGATTGCCAGATCCTTGTCTTTTTTGACATATGCCTCCACAGCATTTGACAGCATATCTTTCGCAGCACCTGACATTTCTTCAAGGTCTTTAAAATCCTTTAAGTCATAAGAAGTTGTGAAACGGATCATATCCGCAATATCGGCACATTGATCACCGATCCGTTCGAGATCAGATATAAGCTTTAATGCAGCTGATACAAAACGGAAATCCGATGCGACCGGCTGCTGCTTTAAAAGCAGGCTCATACAGATATGCTCGATATTATGCTCGCTTTTATCGATCTCTTCTTCGACTGCATGGGATTTCGATGTGTATTTGGCATCGCCACTAAAGAGTGCCTTCGTAGTGCCCGCGATCACCTTCTCGCAAAGTGCACCCATACGGATTAGTTCGACATTCAGATTCTCTAATTGCTTCTCGTATTCATTTCTCATAATTCATCAACCAAACCTTCCTGTGATATAATCCTCTGTCCGCTTGTCACTTGGATTTGCGAACAGTTTCTCTGTATTGTCAAACTCCACAACTTCTCCGAGCAGGAAAAATGCTGTATTATCTGAGATACGTGCAGCCTGCTGCATATTATGTGTTACCATGATGATTGTATATTTATCTTTCAGATCAACTGCCAGATCCTCAATCTTTGAGGTGGAAATCGGATCGAGGGCAGATGTCGGCTCATCCATCAAAAGCACATCCGGTTCTACTGCAAGTGCACGCGCAATGCACAGACGCTGCTGCTGTCCACCTGACATACCGAGCGCGCTTTTCTTCAGACGGTCTTTGACTTCATCCCAGATAGCAGCCTGCTTTAAGGAACGTTCCACAATTTCATCTAATTCCGCCTTTTTATGGATTCCGTGTGTACGCGGTCCATATGCAATATTGTCGTAGATGCTCATCGGAAACGGATTTGGTTTCTGAAACACCATGCCGACGCGCTTGCGCAATGTATTGACATCCATTCCTTTGTATATATTTTCGCCATCGAGTGTTACCTCACCTGTGATCTTACAGCCCTCGACCAGATCATTCATTCGATTCAGGCTTTTTAAGAGTGTGGATTTTCCACAGCCGGATGGACCGATGAATGCAGTGATCTTGGTCGATGGAATGTCCAAGTTGATATCTTTTAACGCATGGAAATCACTGTAATATAAATCCATGTCCTTTATTTTAAAATTACCCATTTTTTCCTCCAAATTCCAGTACTTATTTTGCCTGCAGTTTTTTGGCAAGCTTTCCGGATGCTGCATTGATTATGACAACCATTACAAGCAGCACAACTGCGGTTGCATATGCCTGTTTTGTGTAGAGTCCTTCCGAAAGCAGCTTATACATATGAACAGCCAGTGTACATCCGGAATCAAATAAGCTCTTTGGTATCTCGGCAGTTGTACCGGATGTAAAGATTAAAGCTGCCGTCTCGCCGACGATACGTCCGATTGCCAGGATAACTCCGGATAAAATACCGGGTACCGCAGATGGAAGTACAACCTTAAATATCGTCCGCAGTCTGCCGGCTCCAAGTCCGAAGCTTCCTTCCCGGTAAGAATCCGGTACGCTTAAGAGCGCTTCTTCTGTCGTACGCATAATGGTTGGAAGTACCATAATGGAAAGTGTAAGCGCACCACCGAAGAATGAAAGTCCCCAGCCAAATGCGATCACAAACATCAGATATCCGAACAGACCATAGACAATGGAAGGGATACCGGATAATGTCTCGGTTGTGATTCTGACAATACTCACAAGTTTATTTCCGCGCTTGGCATATTCTACCAAATAAATAGCAGAACAGATACCGATTGGTACTGCGATGAGCAGGGAAAGCGCTGTCATAAGAAATGTATTGATAATTGCAGGAAGCATCGATACATTTTCGGTTGTATATTTCCAGGCAAAAAGCTCCGGAGAAAGATTCATGATACCGTTTGCCAGAATATAGATGACAAGTGCGCCAAGCACACCAACCGTAATGACTGCAGATACCGTGACTGCCATCAGTAAAAACATGGAAAGCGGCCGTTTTTTGTATGCAGCGAGCTTATCCTTCCAGGTGACGACATTGATCGGCCTGATTGCTTCCATATCTGCCTTTGCTGCTACAGCTTGTTCACTCATGCCTATTTCGCCCCTTTCTTTTTCACAACTGAGAACAACAGATTAATAATCAGGATGAATACGAACAGAACCACACCGGTTGCGATCAATGCTTCTCTGTGCAAATCTGTTGCATATCCAAGTTCCAGTACAATATTCGATGTAAGTGTCCGCACACCGGCCAACAGGCTGTCCGGCATAACTGCATGGTTTCCGGCAATCATGATGACTGCCATTGTCTCACCGATCGCACGCCCGATTCCAAGAATAATGGCTGCAAGGATTCCGGATTTTGCTGCAGGGAGTACTGCCTTGAAGACACTTCTCTCATGCGTATCACCGAGTGCCAATGCTCCTTCGTAATAGCTTTCCGGAACCGCGCGGATTGCTGATTCCGATACACTGATGATGGTTGGCAGAATCATGATTCCAAGCAGGATGCAGGCGGTCAGAATGTTTTTACCGCTTCCGCCGAATGTATTCCGGATCATCGGCGTGATCACAACCAGACCGAAGAATCCATATACAATAGATGGAATACCTGCAAGCAGATCCACAGCCGGTTTCATAATCTTATGAAGCTTCGGTGGACAGAACTTTGCCATGAATACGGCACATAAAAGTCCGATTGGAACACCGATGATGATTGCACCTGCTGTCACATAGATACTGCCGATGATCATAGGGAAGATGCCGAATTTATTTGCACCCGGCATCCAGGTTTTACCAAATATAAAATTCACAAATCCAATCTGCCGGATGGCTGGTACGCCATTGGCAAACATGAACAGACATATCATGGCGACTGCCAGTATGGACATACAGGCAGCCACCAGGAATACGATATGCATTGTTCTTTCTTTTACTTTCGTCATAGTATGCCTCGTATTTTCTTTCTGATAAGTTTTTATCAAGCTATTACTTTACTTCTGACCACTTTGTGATAGAACCTGTGTAGATGCTCTTTACCTGATCACTTGTAAGACCATCGACATCGTTGTTCTTATTTACAACAACTGCGATACCATCAATTGCGATCACTGTTGGTGTAAGACCTGCACTAAGCTCGCTGTCCTTCAGCTCTCTGGATGCCATACCGATATCGCAGACACCTTCTGCCGCACTTGTCATACCTGTTGTAGAATCACTCTGCTGTACTTCAATCTGTACATCCGGATTGACTGCAACATATGCTTCCTTGAGCTTCTCCATAACCGGTGTTACGGAAGATGAACCTGCAATATTAATCTTACCCTTTACGCCTGCAGCCTTGAATGCACCTGCATTGCCCTGGCTGATATATCCTGCATCTTCAACAACCTTCTGTCCATCCTCGCTCAAGATGAAGTTGATGAAATCCTGTGTTACTTCGTTTGGTGTACCCTTTGTTGCAATGTTGAACGGACGGGATACCTTGTAGCTTCCGTTTGAGATATTATCAGCGGTTGCTTCTGCACCATCAATCTTCAATGCCTTTACAGAATCATCCAGGGAACCAAGGGATATGTATCCGATCGCTGCCTCATCATCTGCTACACTCGTCATCATAACGGATGTTGAGTTTGTGATATCTGCAGTAGAGATTGTATTATCAATCTTATTACCATCTGCATCCTTCTCCTCGATACCGAACAGTTCGATAAATGCGCCTCTTGTACCGGATCCATCCTCACGGGAAATTACGGTGATATCATCACTTGCTGCTTTACCACATCCTGTCATTGCTCCCATAAGCATGGCTGATGCTAAAACTCCAATGATTGCTTTCTTTAACTTTCTCATTTTCTTTGTCTCCTTTTTCTCTTAAAGATTTTCTTTTTGATTTAACTTACAAATGAGAATATACAGAATGTAAGTAAAGTGCGTTATCGTAGTTTTGTAAAATGTGCGTAAAAAGAGCATATATAAAAATAGTTGTAGTTGTTTATGTGATGTATTGAAACAAGAAGTTCTAAATGTTCTGATTTACATAACTTCTATCGTACGCAATCGCCGCCAATTCGCCATCCGTGGCTCAGTGGCGGCTTGTTTGAACATCGTGTTCAAACATTGCTGATT